>NZ_CP089466.1:0-674351 GCF_021233415.1 Halobacterium litoreum
GATTCGGAAATCACCCACTTCCATTTATTAGCCTACAGCGACGCGTCGACGCAGAATGATCACCGACGCCCGCGTCCTTCAGCCCGAGTTCGTGCCCGGCGAAGTCCAACACCGCGACGCCGAAGTCAACCACCTCTCGGCCGCACTCCGTCCCCTCATCGACGGTGACCCCACTGACCCCGTCCTCATCGACGGGCCACCGGGGGTAGGGAAGACGTGTATTGCGCGGTTCACGGTCGAACGGCTCCGCGAAGCCTCAGTCGCGTTGAATCATCAGTACGTGAATTGCTGGGAGGAGTACAGCCGCTTCAAAACCCTCTACCAGATCCTGGACGGCGTCGCATCCACCATCGACATTCATCGCCAGTCCACGCCGACCGACGTCCTCCTCGACCGGCTCCGTGACTACGACGGCCCGCCCTACATCGTTATTCTCGACGAGGTCGATCAACTCGAAGACAAGAGCCTCCTCTACGACCTCTATCGCATCCCCGAGCTCACGATGGTGCTCATCGTCAACGACGAAGCACAACTGTTCGCTGGCCTCGACGACCGCCTCAACAGCCGCCTCAACGCCTGCACCCGAGTCCATTTCGACACCTACCCCAAGAGCGAACTTACCGCAATTCTCCACGACCGCGTCCGCTGGGGCCTCAACGCCGACTACCTCCAAGACGGCGTCTTACCGACGATCGCAGAGCTAGCGGCCGGCGACGCTCGTACTGCAATCGGGATTCTTCGCCAAGCCGCCCACACCGTCCACACCAACTCCCACGACATGCTCACCGACAGCATCGCTGAAGAGGTAGCTCCAGCAGCACGTACCGAAATCCGCCGCAATGCCGTCGAACGCCTCACCCACCACCAGGAAGTCATATACACCATCATCAACGAAGCAGGTGAAATCACGCCCGGTGATCTCTACGAAGCCTACCGAGACCGCGTGGACAACTCGAAGACGAAACGCACGGTCCGGAATTATCTCGCCAAACTGGAGCAGTACAACCTCATCGCGGCCGACGGCCAAACCAAAGGCCGTCGGTATCGGACTCTCACCGACGCTGCACTAGCGTGAAACAAATCTCCGTAGCAAACAAAACCATGGACACCACCCCCCAATCTCGGAGCCTCCTCCTCTTACTGTTCGGCATCATCATGACGATGATTGGCGTTCTAGGCCTCCTCGGTCACCTTTAACGTCTACAGCGAGCGTCGTCCAGTCAAAACGTACCAGGGGTTGGCTGGGAATTTCTGTGAATAGACGAGTCCTGATTGGTAAGTGGGGATACGAACTTGTTGAACCCAGCAGAATCGGATTCAACCAGTACTAACCGTCTGTGGCTACGTCGAAGGCGAGAAGCGCTACGTCTACCTGATTACCACTGTCATCCGGTCTATCAAACGAGTACTGCCACCAATTCTCCTGTTTTTTCTCCTTCAAGCCTACACAGAGGGGATGTTCCTCAACAGCATCCGGAATCTTCTCTAGGATGCTGGAGAACGAATCACGGTCCACGAAGAGGATCACTGCTGCCTTTGTATCTCTCCACGTAAGGTAGCGTTCAAGCAGCTGTGATATCTTCCCACCATCTTGGTCCTCTCCCGAAAGTGTTTGCGGGCCGGCCCACATCCCGCACTCTGCGATGAAGATGTTGTCTCCGTCGTGACGAAGGAGAATGTCAGATTTACCGTCCTTATTGAACGTTTCACCAGTTGCCGAACCTTCGAAGTTCATCTCCAGGAACGTGAGCATGACATTCCGGTAATCCTCCTCACCGAAGTCGGAGTATGTCTCCGGTGACTTCTCAAAGCCGTGTCCAACCGCATCTACTGCCTCAATGATTTCATAATAGATCTCATCAGAGATGCCCGGACCAGGCTGTTCTTTGCTGATTTCGTCGATGGTGATCTCTTTCCGGCGCTGGGGTTCGTCAATTTTCAGCGCCTCATTTACATTGTCTCGCCGTACAACCTCTATTCCGAGATTTTCAAACCGTTGCTGCTGTTGTTGAATCTTCTCTTTCTTTTCTTCGTGAAGGCTCTTGGCTTCCTCTCGAACCCGGGTGTAGAACTCATCAAGATTATTGTCAACTCGGGAATATTGTTTTTTGATGTAATTCTGGATTTCTTTTTGGAACTTCTGGAGTTCACTATCGGAGTACCCATCGTTTCGCCTGGGGAAATATACGTCCACGTAGCCTTCCTCTTCATTCACCTCAGCCCGGTACCCGTTTGCCTTACTGGGTGAAGGCTTAAGCCGCAGAATCCGTTCATTGCCAGCGTACTGGAACCGGAGGGCTGGTTCTTCATCATCCCAATCGTCAATCGTAACCTGGGGATTGTCCAAATCAAGCTCCAGAGGGTCTAACTCAAAATCTTGAACGACATAGTCCGCAAAGTCATCCGAGCTGGTCCTTAGAATCTCATCCGAAGACGCATCCTCCACCTTCTGTCTGGCCTTCTGCCGTGGCCGTTGGGTAACGTTCGAAATCGGATCGTCGTTGAAAATTATAAACGTCCTCATCATATATTTCAACCCTCCTTCATTCGAGCAGATATAATATTCGGTCAGTGTCCCATACTGTACCGAGTGTTTTACCCCCAACGCGGAATAATGAAACTGTCTTGGCGATCACCAGTTTTGGAAATCGGAAGAGACACTCGCTTGCCTAACAAGTGTCTCCCCTTCAGTTCGCCTGTGACATCATCCGATTCAGAGTTGGACAGCCAGGGCCCTAGTCCCGAATCAACACAGGTCGTCCAAACAACATCCGTCCTAGCTCAACTGCGTGCGCAGGTCACAAAGGACCGGTTCAGCGCGTGGTACGCGGAACAGCAGTTCGCCGAGAACATCCTGGAGGGACAGGCTTACTTCAACGGGCCCGCAGACCCGAAACCGCCGGCTCGCCATAGCCCGAGTACGCTCTTGGAGTGCCACCGGAAAGCGAGCTACAAACGCCAGAACGCCCCCAAAGAAGACACCCCACCAGAGGGGCTGTTTTGGATCGGCACCGAATTCGAAGAACGCTTGGCCGTCCCGTTCCTCCAGGATGTGACGCCGCCCGATACCTACGTAACCAACTCGGTGTGGATCGACCACGAACTCACCGTTGATGGCGTCACCGTACAACTCCGGGGTGCGACTGACCCCGCGATCGTCACGCCTGACGACGACCCGCTGCTGGTCACCGAGATCAAGACCACGTCTTCACTCGACCATCTCTCCGGCCCGAAGGAGGCGCACAAAGCCCAACTCCACGCGTACCTCGCGGCGCTCAACGCCGACTACGACCACGAGATCTCGACTGGCCTCCTCGTGTATGCGAGCCGGACGACCCTCGACGTCGAGGTGTTCGAGGTGGCCTTCGACGAGGCGTTCTGGGAGGCGGTGACCGAGTGGATGGCCGCACTCACGACCTACGAGCAGGCGGGTGAGCTGCCGCCAGCTTCACCAGAGCGTGACTGGGAATGTTCGTACTGCTCGTTCAAGCATCGATGTGGCGAGGCGGACACTCCGTACAGTGACATCGGCCATGATGGCCTCCTGCCGCTGTTCGATAACTACGACACCGAGAACCTGAAAGCGTACTTGAATGCGCACGCGGAGCGTGACGCCCGTCTCACACCCACACTAGCGCATAAATTCCCCCGGCTCGCTGACGAGTACGGTGTCTACGACTGGGCTTGCCCATCTTGTGGCGAAACCTTCGACTGGAAGAACATCGACTGGGAGACGGACTCAACCGACCCACCGTACTGTCCAAGCTGCCTCAAGGCCGGCGAGATGGTCACGATAGCAGGTCCAGAACCCGAAGACCAACTAACAGCTCCAGGAGAGTGAACGGCTGAAATCCCTGTTGAAGATCAGAACGTCGATTGGCTATTGTGAAAGACAACTAGTAGGTTTCGACGGCAATCCGATACTTGATTTTGAGTGATGAGACCAGAGAGAACTCAACTGTCAGTACTCCTTTCTGACCCGTTCAGCAAGCTCCTCGTTGAGTTCCGAGCTCCGCTGTTCCAGAGACGTCTCAAACTCGCCAATATGGTCTTTGAACTCTGCTTCAAGCTCCCGAATCTCTTTCCGTATACGAGCTAAATCAGTCCGTTCCAACTCATCCGCGACTATCTGTCCTTTTGCAGTCAGCGGATGGCGCTTATAGCCTCCACCACCGGTATAATCCGGCTTTTCTGAGATCAGTTCCAAGTCTTTGGCATCTTCAATCCGGTCAGTAATCGTTGCACGGCTAACCTCCAGTTTCTCCTGTAGCACAACGAACCGCTTTGGACCGTCCTGTAACTCGTCTAAAACCCTGACTCCGCCCTTCTTCGAGAGGAAGTCTGCAATCCGTTCGGCTTCCTCATCGCTAAACGCTTCCAGGGAGGATGGACCCGCTCCTTCTCCAGACTCGTTGCTATCAACCACGCTTCTCCAATTACTTGCAAGCCCCCCAATAAGAAACGCCCGGTACAACATAAACCAGTAGTTTAGACTAAACCACTATTCTCCCCTGAATCGCCGATTCGGAATCCACCAGAAGTAGCATTCACACCGTTCTCAACCCTTCATTAGCCCGTATTACATACTTGCAGGTGGTGCGATTCGGAAACGCCACCCCGGCGAATATGGTTCACTCTGAACCACTCTGGGTTGCGCCACAGCAAACCATGCAACCAGCAAATAACGACGATTCACAGACAACGGGGCCAACCCGTGAGCAAGCGAAGAGAGCTATAAGCACCGCAGTAACTCGAATTGATGAGGATTCCATTGGAGAGGACATCAACAATGTAGGTTTCGGTGAGATCCCTCGCTCACAGAAGGCAGGCGAGGTGTCTCAGCGAACTCGACCGTCGAAGGAACTCCAACGCAAGTGCGCGGAAACAGCGTTCGACGCTTCGGCCGAACACCTCACCAACATCCTCACCCAATACGACCAGATTTCACCGGTAACGATCGCACTAGATGTGAAGGTACTCGATTCCGAGTGCTGGACTAATCCAGAAACGCACGAACTGGTTGACACCAACCAAGAAGGAGAGGGGTACACAGGCAAACTGCGCGTTGCGACCGCGACCGTTATCAATTCTTCAGTCCCGGTCACCGTGGCCATTATCCCGCTTAGAGGTAGGACCACGGACCAGAAAGAGTTCTATAGCGAAGTTGTCCAGGAGCTACTCTATCAAGCAACCCAATACGTGGAGGTGGGTACCGTTCTCGCCTCACGGGCGTTCAACTCGGCGGATTGCATCACGGAATTCGAGGAGCGAGGAATCGAGTATCTCGTTCCAGCGCGAAAAACACCAGAGATAATAGCGGAGATCAACCGCCTGGACCAGTCTGGTGTTACGAAGGCCACAGCCGACACTGATGTTACGGTTTGTGGTGAGGACCATGAGTCCGCATCGGCTGCCTTCGTCTATATCCCGACCGACGCAGAAAGTGAACGGGGTGAGTTCACGCCGTTTCTCTCGAACCTTGACGCTGTACTCAACGACCCGGAATGTCTCCTAGACCGTTTCAACCAGCGCTGGCAGGCAGCACACCACACTAGACTGTTCCGGAAGCAACTGGTAGACAAGGTCGAACCTGCTAGGAAGCTGCCGGTACGGGAGTTCTGGGTGGCTGCTACGGAGGTGAATGCCTACCAGCTTGCCCGTATGGTTCTCGCTGGTATTACTGAGGATCTCGAAGTTGGGAAGGCGCTTTCGTTTACCCAGTTTGTCGCCTTTGTCCAGTCCAAGCGACAGTTCGGGAGCCTCCACACTCAGGAGTAGTCGTCGATGGAGCGTGATGACCCCGCAGTCGCTGAGTCCATCGTCGTGCACGCAGAGACGCTCTGTGAGCGCGAGGACCACCTGTGGGACGTCATCAACCAGCTTTCGATACCACTCGATCTCCTCACTGATCACCGTGACCAGAGCAAGGCGGTGTTCGAAACCGAGGAGATGGTTCGCGCGTTTTTATACAAAGAAATCCGTGGGTTTTCGCAGTCTGGCTTAGCGGAGGAGTTAGGAACGAGTTCCAGCCTGGTGAAGAGCTGTGGGTTCAACATCAAGGATTTAGGAAAATCGCCCTCACAGCAGGACCTTTCGTACGCGTGGGGGGAGTTTAGCGGGGATACAAAGGAGATCATCGAGGCGGCTGCCACATCGATTGCTGATGTTGCTGTTGAACACGGTGTTATTTCCGAAGGGCTCGTCCCGTCACGCCCGTCCGACGATATTGATCAGAGCGGGCAGAGTCAGCGGGAGTACAAGAGAGAACACTCCACAAGGACGATTCGGCTTGCTCGAAGCCATATGCTTCCTGAATTTAAGACTGGACGAGCGCCTCACCGGATTTATTCAGACGAAGAGCTTCATGACATGCTTGTTCGGGCCTGTGAGCGGAAAGGGAGCGCCCATTCTGAAGGTGAGTACGGGTGGCTGATTGATGATGACCAGACGTGCGCCGGCTCCACGCTCCTTCGCGCGATCAAGAAAATTGCGACACCGGAGGAGATGGATGCGCAGTTTACACTCTCTGATTTTGCGGACGAAGACGCGATGCCGCGGATCAGCCGGATTCGGGACAGCATCATGGAGTCATTCGATGCGGCGACAGACAACATCATCAACTCGATTCGGGGAGAGAATCCATTCGATCAGGGACGGAAAACTATCGCTGCTATCGACATAACCCACGAGCAGTTCCACGCCTCGCCGTGGGAGGACAAGGACAAGGGAATTGTCAAGGAAGATTTTCCCCCGATGGTGAGCGGGTACAAGAAGGACGGAGAGTACAAGCGCGGATTCAAATACGCCACTATCACGCTCGTGGGAGATCACGCGCCGATTATTCTTGGTGTGGAGCCGGTGAAAGAGAACTCGAAGTGGGAGCCGGATGGTTCTCCGTCGTTCTCGAAGGCCGACCTCGTGGACCGGCTTCTTGATAAGGCCGAACGATTCGTTGACCTCGATGAGGTTCTGTTTGACCGGGGATTCTACAGCAACGAGGTGTACGCGAGGGTGCATGACCGTGACCTTATCTACACGTCACCGGTCCCGATGTACAAGGATGATTACGAGGCAATCGAGGATATTGAGGCCCACGACACGGCTGATGCAGCTGTGAAACACGATGTTCCGTTTGGCCATGATGGGGAGGTCCATCACCATGCGGAATTCATGTACGTTCCAAGCCAGAGTGATGACGCTAACGGGAAGTACGCCGTCTTCGTAACGAACCGAGATCGCGTTGGGCCGGAGGAGGTCAAGAGTGTCTGTAACGGATACCGGCGAAGATGGGATATTGAGAACCAGTATAAGTCCGTGAAAAGCTTCCTGGCGAAGACGTCCTCGAAGGACTACCGGGTTCGACTGTGTAACTTCGTGTTCGCGTCACTGATTTACAACCTCTGGCGATTGACGGACTACCTGATCAAGGTGGCGTTGGACAAGGAGATTCGCTCACCGCCAGTGTTGACGGCAAAGACATTCGTGCGGGCGCTTGGTGAATTCCTCAGGGAGGTTGACTAGGGCTCATTCCCACAGCTGGGGTCGCAAACGCTGAGCGGTAGCGCTGTCCACCACTCCTTTCTTTCGCTAATAACATCCCTGTAATCGACGCGCCCCAGTATCGAGATTACAGTCACCTTCATTCCGCCCTGAACAACCCAGATACAAACTTCGGTAGTTCATGGCTCGTTTGTAGCCTTAAAAACGTCCAAAGAATGTGGGGAACTTTCTTGGCGTTCGCCGCCTCGCTCTCACCGGATGCCCGACACGCCGCCGATTTTCGACGGCCACAACGACGCGCTGCTGGCGCTCCGGCGCGAGGACGAGACGGTTTCAGATTTCCTCGCCGGCCGGGACACCGGTGACCTCGACCTCCCGCGAGCGCGCGAAGGCGGACTCGCCGCGGGCTTCTTCGCGCTATTCGTGCCGTCCGGCCCCGAGTTCTCCGCGAGCGACGACGCGAACCGCACGGAGACCGACGACGGCTACCGAATCGAGCGCCCGCCGCCGCTCGCGGGGCCGTACGCGCGCTCGGTCGTCGGCGAGATGTTGGACGCGGTCGACGAACTCGCGACGGACGACCGGGTGCGCGTCTGTCGGGATGTCGACGACGTGCGGGCGTGCATCTCGGGCGACGAACTCGGCGTCGTCGTCCACTTCGAGGGCGCGGAGGCGATTCGCCCCGACTGCTCGAATTTCGGCGACTACTACGACCGCGGCCTGCGCTCGCTCGGGTTGGCGTGGAGTCGCCCGACCGCGTTCGCGGACGGCGTGCCGTTCCGCTACCCGAGTTCGCCCGACGTGGGCGGCGGGCTCACCGACGCGGGCCGCCGGCTCGTCCGTCGGTGCAACGACCGCGGCGTGCTCGTGGACTGCGCGCACCTCACGGCGGCGGGATTCTGGGACGTCCACGAAGTCTCGTCGGCGCCGACGGTGGTGTCCCACAGCGGCGCCCACGAGGTGTGCCCGCTGTCCCGGAATCTCACCGACGAGCAACTCGACGCCGTCGCGGACACCGGCGGACTCGTGGGGTTGACGTTCGGCGCGAGCGCGCTCCGGCCGGACGGCGGGCGCGACCCGGACGCGCCGCTCTCTGTGGCCGTCGAGCACGTCGACTACCTCGTGGACCGGATGGGAATCGATCACGTCGCGCTCGGGTCGGACTTCGACGGCGCGACGACTCTCGCACCGCTCGGCGACGCGACGGCGCTCCCGGACCTGCTCCGGGCGCTCCGCGAGGCGGGGTACTCCGAGCGCGACATCGAGAAAATCGCCCACGGGAACTGGCTCCGGGTCCTGTCGGCGACGTGGTAGTCAGGCGTCCCGGCGCACGTACAGCGTCTTCTCCACGTCGGCGTGGACGGTGCCGTCGGCGTCCACGACCGGCACGTCGTACGTGCGCTCGGTGGATTCGCCGGGCGCGAGTTCGCGGAACCGCCGGACATCCGCGTCGCTGACCTCGAACTTCGCGTACAGCGTCGACTCGCCTGGTTCGCGGTAGTCGATGGTCGCGGCAGAGTCCCAGACGGTGAAGTCGTCGCCGAGGCGCTGCCGGAGCAACACCATGTAGACGGGGTCGACGGCGCCGTAGATGCTCCCGCCGAACGTCGTGCCGACGACGTTCTTGGTGCGCCAGTTCAGCGGGAGTTTCACGCGAGCGTACGAGAAGTCCGGGGCGAGCGCGACGATTTTCGCGCCGGTCGTCCAGTACGCGGGGAAGTAGGAGAAGCCGAGGCGGTAGAGGCGGGCGCGCACGGCGTCGAAACTCGGGAGCACGCCACCGGCTTCGCCGCCCCTCTAGATAGGCGTTCCGTCAGTCCCGCTGCGCGGCGAGTTCGTCGCTCGCGGTGTCGAGGAACGCGCGCTCCTCGCCCTTGGGGACGGTCGCACCGGCGGCGACGGTGTGCCCGCCGCCGTCGCCGCCCACTGCTTGGGACGCCTCGCGCATCACGACCGAGAGGTCGACGCCGTCGTCGACGAGCGCTGGCGTGGCGCGCGCCGACACCTTCACCTCCTCGTCGTTCTTGTTCCCGAAGCCGACGATTGGGCGGTCGCTCGCGGTCTCCTCGGCGCCGAGGGCCATCCCCGCGACGATGCCGACGATGGTCTCCCGGATGCGGTCCTCGGCGTGGAACCACTGAATCTCGTCCTCGACGGTGACGCCCTCGCGTTTCACCCAGTCGAGGCCCTCAGAGAGGTTCCGGCGGTGCTGGGACAAGAGGTCGCGGGCGGCGTCGAGGGGGTCGCCGCGCTCGCCGAGACAGACCGCGAGCCCCACGTCGGCGCGCTCGTAGCGCGCCGTCGCGTTCAGCAGCGTGGAGAACTCGCTTGCGTCCCGCAACTCGGTGCCGGGTTCCTCGTCGGCGAGCGTGTACGTCGTGCCGACCAAGTTCTCGACTTCGTCGCCGGAGACGCCGTTCCGGACGGCGCGCTTGACGAGCGCGCTCACGACGGTCTGGCGCTCGTCGTGGGCGAGGTCGGCCCACGTCCGCCAGTCGCCGCCGTCGTGGAGGTCGACGTCGAGGCCGTCGAGGAACCGAATCGCGCCCTGCTCGTCGTTCGTGATGCCGGGGACGTACACCTCGCTGGCGTACTCCAAGAGTTTGGGGAGCGGACGCGTCTGCGTGCCGTACAGCGCGAGGTCCTTCGCCGTGTCGAGGACGCCGGCTTCGACGCCCTCCGCGGCGATTTCGGTGTTCGCGCCGACGAGTTCGCCGTTCACGGTCTGCATGTCGCCGACGGCGCCCACCACCGCGAGCGCCGCGAGGTCAGTCGCGTCCTCGCCGAGCAGGGCGCGCGCGAGGACGTAACTCGCGCCCGCACCGGACAGTTCCTTCCCGCCGTCGACGCCCTCCAGCAGGGGGTTCAGGTGGTACTCGGTGTCGGCGTCGGCGGGCTGGTGGTGGTCGGCGATGACGGGCGTGAAGTCGCCCGCGGCCTCGTGTTCGGTGATGATATCCAACTGCCCGCTCCCGAAGTCCGTGAACAGCACGGTGTCGTGGTCGTGGGCGGCGATGCCCGCGAGTTCCTCCTCGTCGAGTTGCTTCGAGAACACCACGTCGTGGGGAATCTCGGCGCGTTCCAGCGCCGTCGACGCGACGCCCGCGCTCGTCAGGCCGTCGGCGTCGATGTGCGACGCGAGCAACACCGAGTCGGCGTCGTGTAAGGCGTCGGCACAGGCGTCCGCGCGCGCTTCGAGTTCCGGGACCGGCGCGTCCATTGGCGTGTTCTTGCGCGGCTTCGCGTATAAACTGCGGGCTCTCGCGGCTCTCGGGCCCACTCCCGGCGAATATTAAGAAAAGAGGAGAGAATAACAACTACTATTAACTCTAGTGCTAGAGTTAACAACGAGATGGTCGACCTGTCACGACGCGGTACGATAGCGGCGGTCGGTACCGGCATGGCGTCGCTCGCGGGCTGCACCGGCGTCCTCGGTTCCGGCGGTGGAACGAACTCGCTCCACGTCGGCTGGGTGCCGATACTCCCGAACGTCCAGCACTTCGTGATGAGCGAGCGCGGCTACTACGACGAACTCGACGCGTCGCTCTCGACGACCGAGTTCTCCTCGGGCCCGGCCGCGGTCAAGGCATTCGCGGCCGGCGACCTCGACGTCGGCTTCTTCGGCGTGACGCCCGCGATGGTGCTCACGGACAAGGGCGTCGGCGCCGACGTGCTCGCCGCGAACTCCCGGAACGGCTTCGAGATGGTGGCGTCGACCGCGTTCGCCGACAGATACGACGACGAGGGCGCGGACGCGTTCGCGGCGCACGCCGACGCGACCGGTTCCAAACCGACGTGGGGAACCGCGCCCGACGGCTCCGTCCCGGACACGCTCACGCGGTACTGGCTCGAACGCCACCTCGACGCCGGCGACACCGAGGACGTAATCGCGAAGCCGAAACTCCCGCCGGCGAACGCCCCGCAGGCCGCCGGCGGCGGCGACGTCACGGGGACGACGGTACAGGAACCCTACGCCACGCTCGTCGCCGACCTGGACGGTTACCGGCGAATCGAGTGGTCCGGGAACGTGCTCCCCGACCATCCGGTGACGGTCGCGTTCGTCGCCGACGGCGTCCCGGACGACTTGCGCCGCGGTTTCGTCGAACAGCACGTCCGCGCGACCGAGGCGGTGCGCGACGACCCCGCGGCCGCCGCCAGCGACGCCGCTGCCGTCCTCGACATCGACGCGGCGCTCGCGGAGCGGGCGGTGCGGTCGCGGGCCGCCGACTTCCTCTCGAACCCCCGCGACATCGCCGAGCAGGCCGAGGCGATGTCGACGTTCGTCGCCGACGTGGGGAACATCGGCGCGCCGATGGACGCCGACGAACTGTTCGACTTCGCCGTCTACGACGACGTCGCATGAGCCACGCGACACGCGACGCGTTCGGCGCCGGCGACGCCGAGAATCGCGGGTGGCGGTTCGCCGCGGGTGCGGCCGGCGTCCTCGGCTTCGTCGGCGTCTGGGCGGCCGCGGCCGCGCTCGTCACGCCCGACTACTTCCTCCCCGGACCGCTCCCCGTGGCGCGCGCACTCGCCGCCGAGTTCACCACCGACGCGCCGCTCGCACTCCCGGTGGTCGGCGGCACCGTCGACCTGCCGCGGGCCGTGACCCGGCTCGCCCAGTCGTCGTTCCACCTCGTCCCCGGACTCCTCGTCGGCGCCGTCGCGGGGAACGCGCTCGGCCTCGCGGTCGGGTACTCCGAACGCGCCGACGCAGTCGCCACGCCCGTCGTCCGCGTCCTCCGGCCCGTCCCCGAACTGGCGTGGATTACGTTCGCCATCGTCTGGTTCGGCATCGGGCACGCCGGCGCCGCGTTCATCGTCGCCATCGGCGCGCTCTGGATAAACTACTACGGCGCGTACTCGGGCGTTCGCGGCGTCCGCGACGGCTACAAGGAGGTCGCCGCGAGCCTCGGCGTCGACACGCACAGCGGGATGGTCCGGCACGTCGTCCTGCCCGCCGCGTCGCCCGCGATGTTCGCGGGGTTCCGCACGAGCGTCGGGCGCTGTCTCATGATTGTCGTGGGCGCCGAACTGTTCGGCGCGCCGGGCGTCGGCTACGAGATTATCAACGCCTCGAACAACCTCGACATGGCACGCAGCATGGCGTACATGCTGCTGGTCAGCGCCGTCTACATCTGCGTCGACGTGGCGTACGCGGCCGCCGAAGCGAGGTGGTTCGCGTGGCGCCAGTGAACGCGACGGGCGGCGAGACGGTCCGCGGGGACGACCGCCGAGGCGGCGATGACGCGCCGCCGGACGACCCGCCGGCTATCGAGGTGGACGGCGTGACGAAGCGCTACGACGGCCGGCAGTCCGTGGAGGCGCTCCGGGACGTGTCGCTGTCGGTCGCCGACGGCGAGTTCGTCTGTCTGGTCGGCGCCTCCGGGTGCGGGAAGACGACGCTGTTCCGCGTGCTCGCGGGCCTCGAAGCCCCGACCTCGGGGGCCGTCGAAGTCGGCGGGTCGCCGGTCACGGGGCCGGGCGTCGACCGCGGGATGGTGTTCCAGTCGTACAACCTCTTCCCGTGGCTCACCGTCGAGGAGAACGTCCGGTTCGGCCTCGACCAACCGGCCTGTGACTGCGCCGACTGCGCCGCGCGCGTCGCCCACCTCGTCGACCTCGTCGGGCTCTCGGGGTTCGAGGACGCCTACCCGAAGGAACTCTCGGGCGGCATGAAACAGCGCGTCGCGGTCGCTCGCGCGCTCGCCGTCGACCCCGGCATCCTCCTGTTGGACGAGCCGTTCGGGAGCATCGACGCCCAGACCCGCGACCGTCTCCAGTCCGAACTGCTCGACGTCTGGCGTGAGACCGAGAAGACCGTGCTGTTCGTCACCCACGAAATCGCGGAGGCGGTGACGCTCGCGGACCGCGTCGTCGTCCTCGCCGCGGACCCCGGTCGCGTCGCGGCGACCGTCGAAATCGACCTGCCACGGCCCCGCGACCCGTCGAACCCGGCGTTCCGAGACCTCGTCGACGAGATTCGCGCCGCCATCGAGTGACGCCCGCCGACTAGTCGAGCACGGCGCGCGCCAACTGCTCGAAGTCGGCGTCGTCTGGCACCACGTCCACGTCGACGCCCGCGGCTTCAGCCGTCTCGCGGGTCGGCGGGCCGATACAGCCGACCGTGGCGTCGTTCAGGCCGGCGAGCGCGTCCTCCCGGATGCCGCGGTCGCTGGCGGCGTCGAGCCAGTGTTCGACCGTGAGCGAGGACGTGAACAGCGCGGCGTCGAGGTCGCCGTCGGCCGCGAGTTCGGCGGAGTCGCCGGCGCCCTCGGGGGTCGTGAGTTCGTAGAGGATGGTCTCGTGGACGTACGCGCCGGCGTCGTTCAGGCCGTCCGTGAGCACCGCGGAGCCGTGGTCCGAGCGTGCGACTTCGACGCGCGCCCCCTCGACGTCCCCGTCGAGTTCGGCGACGAGGCCGGCGCTCGTGTACTCGTCGGGCACCCGAGCGACCGTCCAGCCGGCGTCCCGGCACGCACTCGCGGTGGCGTCGCCGATGGCACAGAGCGCGGCGTCGCCGGGCGTCCAGCCGGCGTCGTCGGCGAGTTCGACGCCGGTCTTGCTCGTCAGAATCGCGAAGTCGCCGTCGCTCCGCGGGGCGTCGCCGGTCGGCGCGACTTCCAGCATCGGGTCCGGGACGGGCGTCGCGCCGAGCGCTTCGAGCAGGTCGACGGCGCGGTCGAGGCGCTCGTCGGCGGGGCGGAAGACGGCGACGTTCATGCGTCCCTCCAGAGGCCCGCGACGCCGCCGATGACGGTGACGGCGGGCGGTTCGATGCCCACCTCGTCGCGCACGTCGACGATGGTGTCGAGGGTGCCGGTGGCGACCTGCTGGCCCGGTCGCGTCCCCTTCTCTATCAGCGCCACGGGCGTCTCGGCGTCCATCCCCGCGTTCAGGAGTTCGCGGGTGTAGTCGGGGAGCCGACCGACGCCCATCAGCACGACGATGGTGCCGCCGGTCGCCGCGAGCGCGTCCCAGTCCACCGCGGACTCCTCTTTCGTGGGGTCCTCGTGGCCCGTGACGAACGACACCGAGGAGGCGTGGTCGCGGTGCGTGACGGGGATGTCGGCGGCCGCCGGCGCCGCGATTGCCGACGTGATGCCGGGCACCACCTCGAACTCGACGCCGTGCTCGGCGAGGTACTGCATCTCCTCGCCGCCGCGCCCGAACACGAACGGGTCGCCGCCCTTCAGGCGCACCACGTCCTCGCCCGCCTCGGCGAGTTCCACCAGCCGGGCGTTGATTTCGGATTGGGGGGTGCGCTCGCCGCCCGCGCGCTTCCCGACGTCCTCGCGTTTGGCCTCGGGGATGGTGTCCAGAATCTCGGGGCCGGGGAGTTTGTCGTGGAGCACCACGTCGGCGTCGTCGAGCAGGCGGCGGGCCTTCACCGTCAACAGGTCGGGGTCGCCCGGCCCGCTCCCTACGAGGTAGACGGTGCCCGGCATCGCTACTCCTCCCGGCGCGCCGCCGCGATGAGTTCCGCGGCGCCGCGCTCCCGCAGGTCGTTCGCGAGCGCTCGGGCCTCGTTCGCGTAGTTCTCCGCGTCGAGTTCCCGGGTCTCGCCGACCTGCTCGGTGCCGTCTCGGCTGAACACCTGGACGTCCGTGCGCACCATCTCGCCTTGCACGAGCGCGTGGATGCCGATGGGGGCGATGCAGCCGCCGCCGAGTTCCTCGAGGACGACGCGCTCGGTGGTCGTCTCGACCCGCGAGCGCACGTGGTCGAGGGCGTCTCGGAGGTCGGTCGCCACGTCGCTGTCGCGGCGCGCCGTGATGCAGAGCGCGCCCTGCCCCGCCGACGGGACGTGCGTGTTCGTCGGCAGCTCTTCGGTCTCGACGTGGTGAATCAGGCCGGTGCGCTCGAGGCCGACGCGCGCCAACACGAGCGCGTCGTAGTCCTCGTCCGGGTCGCGTTCGAGTGCGGACTGCTGGAGCGGCGACAGCGACGCGAACCACTCCTCGACCGTCTGATCGAACTCGGCGTTCTGGCGGCTCCCGCCGTCGCTTTCCCCGGCGCTCTCGTTGTCCAGATTCTCGACGCCGGCTTCCACGTCGTCGCTGTAGTCGCCGCGTCGCTGCTCGCGGGCGTCCGCGGACTGCTTTTCCTTCTCGGCTTCCGTGCGGCGCTCGTGTTCGGCGTGCAGGCCGGGCGCGAGCAGTTTCTCCACGCGGGTGTCGACGTTCCCGCGAATCGGCTCCACGGTGAGGTCGGGGCGGTGGGCCTTCACCTGCGCGCCGCGGCGCAGGCTCGCCGTGCCGACGACGCTCCCCGAATCGAGGTCTTCGAGGTCGGTGCCGTCGTTCGTCACGAGCACGTCCGCGGGGTTCTCGCGGTGCGGGACGGCCGCCACCACGAGGTCGTCGGGTACGTCCGTCGGCACGTCCTTCATCGAGTGGACGGCCGCGTCGACGTTCCCGTCGAGCACTTCTTCGTCCAGCGCGCGCACGAACGCCCCGGTCTTCCCGAGGTCGCTGATGAGCGCGTCGGAGACGCGGTCCCCCTTCGTCTCCACCTCCACGAGTTCCACGTCGTGGCGGTGGTCTTCGAGCGTGGACTTCACCTCGCCGGCCTGGCGGAGGGCGAGGTCCGACCCACGGGTCGCGAGGCGAATCGGGTCGTCGTTCATACCAGACACTCGGCGTTCGGCATTGAAACCCCCTGCGTTCCGTCGCTCGCTACCGCAACTGCTCCTCGGGCCGGAGTTCGGTGCGCCACTCGCGCAGGCTGCCGGGCATCGCCACCAGGGACTTGCGCTCGCGGAGGTAGCGCACGCAGAGCCACGTCCCGGCGACGACGGCGACGCCGATGAGCAGCGTGCCCAGCGGGTCCGGTCGGAGCACGCTCTCGTTCCCCTCGAAGAACTGGTAGACGCCGGCGAGGAGCACGAGGTCGAGTGCGCCCGCAATCTGGGGGGCGCGTGCGCCCAACTCGGACCAGTCGCCGCCCGCGCGCTCGACGGCCCGCGAGTCCTGGAGGAGCGCGAGCGGCAACAGGAGGAACACGACGACGGCGGGGACGCCGAGCGCGACGGCGGGAATCGAGACGACCGCGTTCATGGACGTGGCGGCGGCCTCGGGCACGAGTAACACGACCGCGGCGACCCACAGCGCGCTCACCAGCCAGAACGCGGTGACGACGGGGACGGCGGCGACCCAGTACCACCACCGGGAGTCGACTCGGAGTTCGCTCACGGTCGCCCTACGGACTCGTGCCTCTTGAAGAGGTAGTATACGGCGACGGGGACCTGTAGCGGCTGGAGGAGGATTCCCGCGACCCCGAGCGCGGCGTACAGCGCGGGGTCGGGGTCCCAGTCGACGTCCGCGTCCGCGAGCGCGGTGGCGTCCCGGTAGACCGCCAGCGGGAACGCGACGGAGACGAGCAGGCCGACGGCGGCGAGCAGGAGCGCGCCGAGCACGACGAGGGCGAACCCGAGACCGACGCTCAGCGGCGCGGTCACGTCGCCGGCGCTCGCGGTGAACACGCCGCCGACGGCGAGCGCGAACGCGACCACGCCGAGCAGGAAGCCCAGCACGGTCGCGGCGACGTAGTACAGCGGGACCGCGGCGACCCAGTACCACCACCGGCCGCCGACGGGCGGCGCGTCGACTGCGGACGGCGCGTCGCTCCGTGGCTCGTCGGACGGCGAGGAGTCGGACGAATCCGCGGATTCGGAGACCATACCGGCGGTACGCCGGCCACCGAGAAAAAGCCCTGTTCGAGACCCGTCCGGCGAGCGCCGGTCAGAGCGCGTCGCGGTAGGCGTCGAGCGTGCGCTCCACGTCCTCGGCGGTGTGGGCGTAGGAGACGAACTGGGACTCGAACTGGTTCTGGGAGAGCATCACGCCGTCGTCGAGGACCTGCGGGCGGAACACGCGGTTCCAGCGGTCGACCGCCGCGTCGTCCACGTCGCCGCCGTTCCGGGGCGGGCCGTCGCGCGTGAACACGACCTTGAAAAGCGAGTCGGTGCCGACCACCGAGTAGTCGGGCGCCTGCGTCGAGACGATTTCGCGCAGGCCGTCGCGGAGTCGGCTCCCGAGGTCGTTGACGTGCTCGTAGACGTCGTTCTCGGCGGCGTACTGGAGGGTTTCGAGGCCGGCGGCCATCGTGACGGGGTGGCCGGAGAAGGTGCCGGCCTGGAACACGTCGCCGACCGGCGTGAACTCCTCCATCAGGTCCGTGCGGCCGCCGATGGCGCCGACCGGGAAGCCGCCGCCGATAATCTTCCCGAACGTCGTGAGGTCGGGCGTCACGTCGTACTTCGACTGCGCGCAGCCGAGGCCGCCGACGCGGAAGCCGGTGATAACCTCGTCCCAGATGAGGAGCGCGCCGTGGTCGTCGGTGAGGTCGCGGAGCGTCTCGTGGAAGCCGTCGACGGGTTCGACGATGCCCTTGTTCGCGAGCATCGGTTCGACGAGGACGCACGCGATGTCGTCGCCGTGCTCCTCGAAGACGCGGGTGGCCTCGTCGGCGTCGTTGAACGGCACCGGAATCGTGTGCTTCGCGAACTCGCGGGGGATGCCCGCCGACGAGGGGCCGCGCTCGTCGGCGTCGCCCTCGACCAGCGTCGATTCCTGCGCGCCGTGGTAGCCGCCCTGCATCACGACGACCTTGTTTCGGCCGGTGACGCCGCGCGCGAGGCGCACCGCGGAGACGGTGGCCTCGGTGCCGGAGTTCACGAACCGTACCATCTCCACGCTCGGGACGTGGCGCGCGACGAACTCCGCGTGCTCGACTTCGAGTTCGGTGGGCATCCCGTACATCGGGCCCTCGCTCGCGCGGCGCTGGACCGCGGCCTGCACGGACTCGGGGAGGTCGTGGCCCAACAGCAGGGGGCCGAGGCCCATCACCCAGTCCACGTAGCGGTTGCCGTCGGCGTCGACGACGTGGCCGCCGTCGCCCTTCCGCACGAACGTCGGGTAGGGCTGGGGGGCGGCCCGCACGGAGGAGTTCACGCCGCCGACGAGCACGTCGAGCGCGCGGTCGTAGAGGTCCCGCGAGGTCTCCCGGTTCATGCCCGGCAGTTGGGGTGGTCTCGGAAAATAGGTGTCGGGTCGGGCGTCAGCGGGCGGGCCGAACGCCGGTCTCGCCACTCGGCGGTCGACGACGGAGGATGTGGGTCGCCCGCGCGCTCCGCGGGCGGCCGCGGCAACAGGCGGGGCGGATTCGGGCTGTCCGAGGGCCCTGCGGGACCCCGAGGCCCGCGAGACGTGGCCGGGCGCCGACTGCGGTCGGCGCCCGGGAGCACAGTCCGACAGGACAGTGGCACCGTCACGCAGTCGTACCTACGCGTCGACCACCTCCTCGACGACGCCCACACCGACTGGGCGTTCGCGTGCGTTCGCGCCGTCCGTGGCGACGTTCGTGGGTCGCATCGTCGATTCAGTGTGAGGGCGTACCACTACCTAAAGGTTAGCACTACGAACGTCCATTTCATCAACGCTCTTCCGGACGCTCGGCAGATATTAATTCGTCTGCCGTACGTATAAGGACGTAAACCGTCCAGAAAGCCGACCGTTCGACCACTTCGATTGGACGAACGACAACCCGCGAACGGCTGGGAATCGAGCCGGTCTGCGAGCGAACGAGCCCTCCCTAGAGGCCTTCTGCGACGCGCTCGGCGAAGTACGTGACAATCAGGTCGGCGCCCGCGCGCTTGATGGAGAGCAGGCTCTCGCGGGCCGTCGCCTCGACGTCCAGCCACCCCTGCTCGCCGGCGGCGTGGAGAATCGCGTACTCGCCCGAGACGTTGTACGCCGCCACCGGCCGGTCGAACTCCCGGCGCACGTCCGAGACGATGTCGAGGTACGGGAGCGCCGGCTTCACCATCAACACGTCCGCGCCCTGCTCGGCGTCGAGCGCGACCTCCCGGCGGGCTTCCCGGCGGTTCGCGGGGTCCATCTGGTAGTGTCGCCGGTCGCCGAACGCGGGCGCGCCGTCCGCCGCGTCCCGGAACGGGCCGTAGAACGCCGATTCGTACTTCGCGGCGTAGGACATGATGGGCACGTCCTCGAAGCCCGCGTCGTCCAGCGCCGCCCGGATGGCGGCGACCATCCCGTCGGTCATCGACGACGGCGCCACCATCTCCGCGCCCGCCTCGGCCTGCGAGACGGCGGTCTCCGCGAGCAGGTCGAGCGTCTCGTCGTTCTCCACCGTGAGGGCCGGGTCGTCCGCGGCGTCGTCCTCAACGATGCCGCAGTGCCCGTGGCTCGTGTACTCACAGAGACAGACGTCCGTGATGACGTAGGCGTCCGTCTCCTCGGTGATTCGACGCGTCGCCTCCTGCACGACGCCGTCCTCGGCGTACGCCCGACTCCCCACCTCGTCCTTGCTCTCGGGGATGCCGAACAGCATCACCGCCTCGACGCCCGTCGCCAACACCTCCTCGACGCGAGCCACCGCCTCGTCGACCGGCACGCGCTCGTGGCCCGGCATCGACTCGATAGGCACGCGCTCCTCGGTCGTCGCGTCCACGAACACCGGCGCCACGAAGTCCGACGGCGACAGACTCGTCTCCGAGACGAGGCCGCGCACGCCGTCCCGCCGCAGTCGCCGCGGTCGGTCCGTCAAGTCCATAGCCGAACCTCGGGGACGCGCGCCAAAAGGGTTCGCGGAACCGGTCGTTTGTCTTCGTTTGTTCTTCTGTCTGCTTCTCGTCCGTTTCTCATACCACCGAAAGCCCCGGCCGTCTCGACTCCCGGGCCTCGCTGTGCGCGCTCACTTCGTTCGCGTGCTTGCGTCGGCCGGGTTCGCCGAGACGGCCGCCCCTTTCGATGTCCTCCCCGCTGGGTCGTGTGGCGAGCCGTCGCGGGGTGGTCGGCTAATTCGCTGTCGCGTGGCGGCCGTGGCGGTCGCTGTCCTCCCACTGCGAAATCGTCGGCTTTCACAACCGCCTTTATCCGCCCCCGCTATCCGCGAGTGTGAACCGCGACCGGCTCCAGTTCTACTCGCTTTATGTCACCCGGTTCGCGGGCGGCTTCGGCTTCAGCGCGCTCGCGTTGCTCCTCCCGAAGTACGCCAACGAACTGGTCGCCTCCGACCTGATGATCGGCCTCTTCTACACGGGGTTCACCGCGACCCAGGCGCTCGTCGTCGTGCCGCTCGCGTGGGCGGGCGACCGCTACGACAAGCAGAAACTGCTCGCGGGCCTGCTCGCGTTCGGCGTCGTCGTCGCGGGCGGCTTCGTGCTCGTGGACTCGTCGTGGGAACTCGTCCTCGTGCGCGGCGGCCAAGGCATCATCGCCACCGGGATGGGCCTGTTGAGCCTCGCGCTCGTCGGCGAACTCGCGACGAAGGGGACGCGCGCGAACCACATCGGGAAGGCGAACTCGTGGCGCTTTGCGGCCTCCCTCTGCGGGTTCGGCGCCGCGGGCCTCCTCTACGATCTCTACGGCTTCGACCCCGTGTTCTACCTGCTCGGCGCGCAGTTCGTCGTCGCGTTCGTCGCCGTGTGGTTCCTCCTCGACGCCGACGACACCCGCATCCGCGGGTTCCCGTTCACGGACCTCGCGGTGAACCGCCGCATCCTCACGCTCACCAGTTTCCGCGCGCAGTACGCCGTCGCGGTGACGCTCGTGCGGTCGTGGGTCGCCGTCTTCGCCGGCCTCGAAGCCGCGCGCGGCGGCCTCGCGTACACGGGCGTCGTGCTCGCCGTCGTGCTCAGCGCGGAGAAGTTCACGAACATGCTCTGCCAGCCCCACACCGGCCGGCTCTCGGACAGTTACGGCCGGTCGTTGTTCGTCGCCGCGGGCGGCGCGGCCTACGGCCTCGTCGCGTTCCTCGTGCCGTTCACGCCCGAAATCGGGCGGGCGCTCGGCGCGCCCGCCTCGGTGCCCGTTCTCGGCGCGGTGTCCCCGGCGTTCCTCCCGCTGGTCGCCGTCAACGGCCTGCTCGGCGTCGCCGACTCGTTCCGCGAGCCCGCGAGCATGGCGCTGTTCGCCGACGAGGGGAGCGACGGCGACGGCGTCGCGTCCTCCTTCGGCATCCGCGAGTTGGTGTGGCGACCGGGAAGCGTGCTCGCACCGCTCGCGGGCGGCGCGCTCACCGCGTCGCTCGGCGTCGAGTCCGTCTTCTTCGTCGGCGGCGCCGCGGCGCTCACGGGCGTCGGCACCTTCCTCGGCGTGCTGAGTTACTACCACGGCGCGAACGCGCTCACCGAGTGGTAGACCTGTCGGGATTCTTAGTGTAGGTCTCTTCTGCGAACACCTAACTCCGTGCAGTCTCGTGGTTCGACTATGCCCGGAGCCACGTTTGCGGAGGGCGATTCGGTCGCCCTCCGCACCGTCGAGGAGGACGACCTCGACTTCGTGCAGACCGCCCGCAACGACCCCGCCGTCCGCCGCCCGCTCACGCTGAACCGACCGGCGAACGGCGAGCAGATTCGCACGTTCTTCGAGAACGCCGTCTGCGACGACGACAGCGTCAGTCTGCTCGCGTGCGAGGCCGACGGGGACGACCCCGAGGCGGTCGGCGCGCTCGCGCTGTTCGACGAGGACGACGTCGCGGGGACGGCGACAATCTCGTACTGGATTGCGCCCGACCACTGGGGGAACGGCTACGCCACCGAGGCCGCCGAACTGCTCTGCGAGCACGCGTTCGACGACCGCCGCCTCAACAAACTCCGCGCGGACGTGCTCGTCTCCAACGACGCGTCCCGCGGCGTGCTGGAGTCGGTCGGTTTCGAGCGCGAGGGGACGCTCCGCGAGGAGAAGTTCGTCGGCGGCGACTACGAGGACGTGCATCGCTACGGCCTGCTCGCGGCCGAGTGGGGTGGTCGGTGATGCCTGGTCCCGTGTTCGCCGAGGGCGAGTCCGTGACGCTGCGAACAATCGAGGAAGAAGACCTCGAGTTCCTCCAGCGCGGCCGGAACCATCCCGAGATTCGCCGCCCGCTGACGGACGTCGACCCGCAGAACGGCGAGCAGATTCGGGAGTACTTCGAGAACGGTGTCTCCGGCGACGGCGACGGGTTCGGCTTCCTGATTTGCGCGCCGGAGGAATCCGACGACGCGGACGGCGAGGACGACGACAGCGAGGCCGACCCGGTGCCGGTCGGCGCCGTCCACATCCCGTGGGTTCGCACGAAACACGGCTCCGGGATGTTGATGTACTGGGTGCTCCCGGAGTACCAGGGGAACGGCTACGTTACCGAGGCGACGGAACTGATTCTAGACTTCGCGTTCGAGGAGCGCCGCCTCGCGAAGGTGTACGCCGTCGTCCTCGAATCGAACGTCGGCTCCCAGCGCGTCCTCGAGAGACTCGGGTTCGAGCGCGAGGGTGTCCACCGGCGCGAGTCATTCGTCGCGGGCGAGCGCGTGGACAACTACCGGTACGGCGTCCTCGCCGACGAGTGGCTCGACCAGTCGGAAACCTGAGTGAACTTCGTTTCAGCGAATCTATAACCCGTTGCGGGCGTCTCCTTCGACTATGCCAGGTCCAGCCTTCGCTCGCGGTGACCGCGTCTCCCTCCACCCCGTCGAGGAGGAGGACTACGAGTTCGTCCAGTACGGCCGCAACCACCCCGACGTCCGCGTCCCGCTGACGGACACGACCATCCGGTCGTCGGACGACGTGGCCGAGATGTTCGAGGACGCCGACTACCACTTCCTCATCTGCGTGGGCGACGGCGGGGAGTCCACGAACGACGAGAGCGGTGAAACCGCGAGCGCGGCCGAGGATACGGACGACCTCGAGGCCGTGGGCGTCGTGGCGTTTCCGTGGGTGCGCGACGGGGTGCAGGTCGGGAGCCTGATGTACTGGGTCGCGCCCGACCACCAGGGCAACGGCTACGTCACGGAAGCCACCGAGTTGTTCCTCGACTACGCGTTCGGCGAGTGCGGCTTCCACAAGGTGAACGCCCGCGTGAACGCGGACAACGGGGCCTCGGCGTCCGTCCTCGAGAACCTCGGATTCGAGCGCGAGGGGACGCGGCGAGCCGAGAGCGTCGTGGACGGCGAGTGGGTGGACATGCACATGTACGGCCTGCTCGCTGACGAGTGGCTCGACGCCTGACAGAGAGAGTCCCACGCACACCGGGAAAAGAGATAATTCGCTGGTCGCGGGACGTGGCTGTATGCCAGGTCCCGCGTTCGCGGAAGGCGACACCGTCTCCCTCCATCCCATCGAGGACGACGACCACGAGTTCGTCCAGTACGGCCAGAATCATCCCGACCTGCGGCGTCCGCTCGGGTCGACGACCATCCGGTCGGTCGACGACGTGGCCGAGATGGTCGAGGACGACAAGTACCGGTTCGTCGTCTGCGTGGACGACGTGGCGGCGTCCGGGGAGTCCGAGCGCGCCGACGCGGACGACCGCGAACGCGTCGGCGTCGTCGGCCTCCCGTGGGTGTTCGACGACCAGCAGTCCGGCTTCCTGATGTACTGGGTCGCGCCCGACCACCAGGGCAACGGCTACGTCACGGAAGCCACCGAACTCCTCCTCGACTACCTCTTCGGGGAGTGTGGCTTCCACAAAATCAGCGCGTTCGTCCTCGAGTCGAACGACGCGTCGGCCGCCGTCCTCGAGAAACTCGGCTTCGTCCGGGAGGGCACGCTGCGCGGCGAGTCGTTCAGCGGCGGCGAGTGGGTGGACAACTACCGGTACGGCCTGCTCGCCGACGAGTGGTTGGACGGCTGACGGGAGAAGACGTTTCTCGGTGGTCGTCGTAGCACCCCGCATGCACACGGACGTAGACAGCGTGCTGGCGTCGGTGGTCGAACGACTCGCAGAAGCCGGCGGTGTCGGGTCGGTGTACGGCGACCCCGTGGAGCGCGACGACCGCACCGTGATTCCCGTCGCGCGCGTCGCGTGGGGGTTCGGTGGCGGCGGCGGGAGCGGCCCCGCGGACGCCGAGCGCGAGGACGGCGAAGGAGACGAACCGGCCGGTGAGGGCTACGGGATGGGCGGCGGCGTCTCGGCGTCGCCCGCCGGCGCGCTCGAAATCACGGACGACGGTACGCGGTTCGTGCGCTACGAGAGTCGGAAGCGACTGGTCGTCGCCGTCCTGCTGGCGTTCCTCGCGGGCGTCCTGCTCGGCCGGCGGTAGTCACTCGGAGAACGCGACCCGGCGCACGTCCGCGACGAACTCGGCACACGACCGCGCGACGTGGGTTTCGAGTTCCACGAACACGCCCGACCGGACGTCCGCCGACGCCGACGGCTTGAGGTGCATCATCGCCGCGCCGTCCCGAATCTGGATGCTCGCGCGCTCCAGACCGAGCGTCCCCCACTGCTCGTCCGTCTCCGACACGTCGTCGCAGGCCGCGAGCACCGACGCGTGGAGGTCGGCGAACCGCTCGCGGAGGTCGTCGCCGAGGTCGCCCCTGACGTACGTCACGTCCAGCACGTCGCCGCGGTAGACGGCAACCCCTCGGAGGCCGTCCTGTGCGCGCTCCTGTACGTACGCCTTGACTGCCGACGGTGACACGGATGCGGAGCTCACGAACTACGAATCGGAGCCCGCGGGGATAATATTTTGCCTCGGTTACACGAACTGAAACCGCTAGTCCGCCGCCGCGGACGTAGTGCCGGCGTCCGTCGCGGTGCCCTTCGCGTCGATGGCTTCCACGAGCAGTTCCGTGATGTCCGTCACCTCGATGTCGTCCTCGAAGCCGCCGGTCTTCCGGCCGTCCTCGTACATCGTCATGCACATCGGGCACGCGACGACGAACCGGTCGACGCCCGCACCGGCGTCGGTGTCCTCCAGGGCTTCGCGGATGCGTTCCTCGCTCGGCTTCGAGTCCTCCTCGAAGTCCATCCAGAGGCCGCCGCCGCCGCCCCCACAGCAGAACGAATCACTGCGGTTGCGGGGCATCTCGTCGAGCGTGACGCCCGTCGCGCGGATGACCTCGCGGGGCGCCTCGAACTCGCCGTTGTACCGGCCGAGGTGACACGGGTCGTGGTACGTCACGGTGTCGTCGAGCTCGGTGCCCGAGAGACCGAGTTCGCCCGCGTTCACGAGGTTCTCGACGACCTGCGTGTAGTGGAACACGGAGTCGGCGTTCTCGAACCCGAACTGGTCGTACTCGTTGGTGAACGTGTTGTACGAGTGCGGGTCGGTGCAGACGATTTTGTCGTACTCGCACTCCCGGAACGCCTCGATGTTGTCCTCGGCGACCATCTCGAAGAGTCCCTCCTCGCCCACTCTGCGGATGTCGTTGCCGTCGTTCTGTTCGTCCTCGTAGAGGATGCCGTAGGAGACGCCGGCCTCCTCGAAGACCTTCGCGAGCGAGCGCGCGACGTGTTGGTTGCGCTCGTCGTAGGACGGGTAGTCGCCGACGTACCAGAGGTACTCGACTTCCTGGTCGCGGGCGTCCGGCACCTCGAAGTCCAACTCCTCGGTCCAGTCGGGGCGCTTCCGGTCCGGGTCGCCGAACGTGTTGCCCTTCTGGAAGACGTTCATCACGGCCTCCTCGACGTTCTTGTTCATCTGGCCGGACTCGGTGAGGCGGCGGTTCATCTCCGTGAACTGCGTGACGTGCTCGATGTCCACCGGGCACGCGTCCATGCAGGCCATACAGGACATGCAGGACTCCATCGTCTCCGCGTCGATGACGGAGGTGCCGCCGTCCGCGACGATGTCGACCTCGTCTCGCTCGCCGGCTTCGAGGTCCTCGCGGTACGTCTTCAGGTCCAAAATCACGTCGCGCGGGTCGAGCGGGCGGCCCGACGCCTTCGCCGGGCAGACCGACGAACACCGGCCGCACTTCGTGCAGGCGTCGTGGTCGAGCAGTTGCTTCCACGAGAAGTCCTCGATTTCGGAGGGGCCGATTTCCTCGGGGCTGGCGTCCTCCGGCACGCGGGGGAGGCGGGCGCCAGCGTTCTCGTCGCGCGTGACGAGGTTCGCGTAACTCGAAATCATGTGGAACGGCTTCGCGTACGGAATCGCCGCGACGAACGCGAGCGCGAGCAGCGCGTGACTCCACCAGATGGCGGGGTAGGCCGCCGTCGCCATCGACTCGGTGACGCCCACGAACTCGAAGACGTCGGCGGTGAACCACCCGACGAACGAGACGGTCTCGAAGTCGGGGCGGCCCGTGCCGAGGATGCGGACGCCCTCGGTGACGTAGCCGCCGACGCCGAGGAAGAACAGCGTCCACACGAACAGGCCGTCCTCGGTGCTGGTGTGTTTCCCCCAGAGGCGGTCGTTGCGCGTCCAGTACCGGCGGTAGAGCGCGACGCCGACGCCCACCACGAACAGCAGGCCCATGGCGTCCATCACCAGCGAGTAGGCGAGATAGAAGTCACCGACGAAAAACGAGGGCTGGCCGAGCGCCTTCGTCCAGATGTCCATGTCGATGGCGAGGATGGTGGTGCCGATGAGCAGGGTCAGGAATCCCCAGAGGATGAACGTGTGCATCAGGCCCGCGACGAGGTCGCGGTCGAACTGCTTCTCGTTGGTCGCGACGAGTTTCGCGGCCTCGGCGATTCGACCGGGGAGGTCGGTCAGCCGTTCGGTCGGGTCTTCGCTGCCTTTCGCGTACGTCGCGAACCGCTGGTACACCCCGTACAGGAGAATGAGGATGGCCACGGCGGCGAGGTAGTAGAACAGGGCCTCGCCGACGTGGCTTATCTGCCAGAACGTGGGGCGGGTCTCGGTCCCCGCCTGCGCCAGCGCGAACGAATACATACGAGAAACCCGGGCCGATACCCGCATAAAGGTTGTCAACCGCGAGACCACGCGCGCTCGGTTTCCTCACGCGAACGCGGCGACGGCGAGCGCGAGCGCGCCCGCGGTCGCGGCCCAGTCGGCGTCGTCGTACGCGAGCGGCGGCCGGGTGGGGTTCCACGCGAAACACCGGGCGCGGAGCGCGACGGCGAGGCGGTCGGCGCGCTCGAACGCCCGGTTCAGACCGCCGACGGCGACGAGGCGGAGGCGTTCGCGGAGCGAGCGCTCGGTCCCGAGCCGGGCGTCGACGGCGTCCCGGCGGCCCGCGAGGTCGCCCTGCAGGACGGGGAGAAAGCGGAACACGAGCGCGACGCCGACGCCCGTGGCCGCCCCCACTTTGCCGGGGAGGAGCCACCGAATCGCGGCTCGCGAGTCGCGGACGGGCGTGCTGTAGACGTACGCCGCCGACACGAGCAACACGAGCAGGACGCGGTAGGACGCGAGCGCGGCGGCGAACGCGGGGTCGACCTCGAACCACGGCGGGCCGAGCGTGAGGCCGGCGACTGCGGGACCGAGCAGGAGGAAGGGGAGTGCCAGCCAGAACTCGCCGAGCGCGTCCCGAACCGACGCGCCGGCGAGTCGGGGCGCGGCGGCGGCGAGCGGCGTCAGCAGGGCGAGGCCGACGGGCGTGGTGTGCGCGAACGCCGTGACCGCGAAGGCGGCCTGTAGGGCGAGTTTCGCGCGCGGGTCGCGCCGGTGGAACACGCCTGAGCCGGGCCGGTAGGCGAGCGTCACGGCGCGCGCACCCCCAACTCGGGGAGCGCGTCGCGGACGTCCTCGGGCGGGCCGTCGGCCGCAATCGCGCCGTCCGCGAGCGCGACGATGCGGTCCGCGAGGTCCCAGACGTCTCGCAGGTCGTGGGTGACGACGACGACGCTGGTGCCGTCGGCGCGGAGCGCGCGCAGGCGGTCGAGGACGGACTGGCGGGCGGGCCAGTCGAGGCCCGAAAACGGTTCGTCGAGGACGAGGTGGTCGGGGCGCATCGCGAGCGCGCTGGCGATGGCGACGCGGGCCTGCTCGCCGCCCGACAGTTCGTCGATGCGCTCGTCGTGGCGACCCGCGAGTTCGACGGCTTCGAGGGCGTCGGTCACGCGCTCGTCGACCGCCTCCCGGGAGAGCCCCAGGTTCTCGGGGCCGAACGCCACGTCCGCGCCGACCGTCGCGCCGACGAACCCGTTCCGGGGGTTCTGGAACACCATCGCGACGCTCGCGCGCGCCGCCACGAGGTCGTCTGCGACGGGTGTTCCGTTCACGGAGACTTCGCCGTCGTCGGGGTCCAGCAGACCGTTGAAGTGGCGGACGAGCGTGGTCTTCCCGGAGCCGTTCGCGCCCGCGAGCACGACGAACTCGCCGTCGGGGATTTCGAGGCTCACGCCGTCGACGGCGACCGCGTCCCCGTAGCGGTGCGTCAGGTTCCGGACCGAGAGCATCAGGCGGCGTTCAGTTCCTCGCTCCGGGTGACGCCGACCGCGGCGGCGATTTTGATGGCTTCCGCGGGGATGAACGCCACCGCGGAGACGGCGAACGCCTCGGAGAGCGTGACGTTCTGGACGTACGCGAAGCCGACGGTGCCCATCGCGTAGATGACGACGGTGCCCGCGACCATCCCGGCGACGAGGCGAACGACGCTCACGTCTCGGGGGTCGGCGAGGCCGTCGGTGCCGTGGACGATGCCGCCGGTCAGCGCGGCGGCGACCGGATAGGACAGGAGGTAGCCGCCGGTGTAGCCCGTGAGCGCGCCGATACCGGCGGTGCCGCCCGCGAAGACGGGGGCGCCGGCGGCGCCGGCGACGAGGTACAGCGTCAGGGAGACGCCGCCCCACAGCGGGCCGAGGTAGACGCCCGCGAGGAAGACGCCCAGCACTTGGAGCGTGATGTCCGTCGGCGACACCGGGTTCGGGAACGCGACGTACGCGAACGCGCCGGTGAGCGCGGCGAACACGGCGGCGCGCGCGACGTTCTCGACGACGCGCTCGCCGACGAGGTCGACTGACTCGGTCTCGACACTCATGACTCGACCACGCTCGTCAACCACTTTCAATTCCTCGGTTTACGTCCCGGGCCGCGGTCAGGCGTCAGACATTTGGCGGCGCGGGAACACAGTGTCGCACTACTACATGGACGAGAAGACCGAGGAACTCCGTGACATCTTCATGGACGTCGCCGACGACGAGGAGGTCACGGAGTCCCAAGCGGAAACCCACGGGTCTCTCAGTTCCGAGACGGAGGTCGACGAGCGCCTCCGGAACGCCGTCGAGGAGATGCGCGACAACCTCGACGTCGACACCGACCTCGCCACCGACGACCTCACTGACCTCGTCAAGACGTTCTACGCCGGCGAGAGCGACGCCGAAATCGCCGCCGAACTCGACGCCGACGTGGACGCCGCCGCCGTCGCCGACACCCGCTACGACCTCCACCTCCTCCGCGACGCCGACACCGACGCCGACTTCGACCTCGACGCGCTCCGCGAGCGCCGCGGCGAGGACGCCGACCCGGCCGACCTCGCCGACGACCTCGACGGCGACGAGGACGCCGTCGAGCGCTGCCTGCGCGTCCTCGACGCGCGCGACGAGATTCGCAGCGTCAACGACCGCTACCGCGCCGAGTTCGAGAACGCGCTCCGCGACCGCGAGCTCTCCGAGCGCCTCACCTCCACCGTCCACGAGGACGGCCTCGACGACGCCACCGAGGGACAGGAGACGGACATGCAACTGTAGCCCGGACGTTCAAGTACCAGACCGGGACCACCCCGTGGCGTGCCCGACACCCTCGCGTTCGGCGACCTCGCTCGCGCCGCGTACTGCCCGCGCCAACTCTACTACGCGCGCAGAGACGACGGCGACCCGCCGCCCGAGTACCGCGCTGCCCGCGAACTCGCCCGGTCGTACGACGAACTCGCAGTCGCTTCTGACGCCGCGCTCGACACCTTCGACCTCGCGGTCCCCGTCGCGAAGTTCCGGTCGAACCTCGAATCGAGTCTCGACCGCCACCCTCGGGTCGCCGACCCCGAGGAGACGGACGCGTTCCTGCGCGGGAAGGACGCCCACGGGCGCGCCGCGAAAGTCCACCGCGACCCGCTCGCCGTCTCCGTGGTCACGCCCGGAGCGCCGCCCGAGCAGGGCGTCTGGGAGCCACAGACCGTGCGCGCCGTCGCCGCGACGAAGGCGCTCGCGTGGCGGGAGAACGCGCCGGTCGACGTCGCGTACGTGGAGTACGCGCGCCACGGCGTCGTCCGCCGGGTGGACGTGACGACGCGGAAGAAGGCGGCCTACCGGCGCGCGCTCCGGGCCGCCCGGGGCCTCGACGGCCCGCCGCCGCGCCTCCACGACGACGCGAAGTGCGGCGCCTGCGACTACCGCGAGATCTGCGGGACAAAGACGCGGACGCTCGGCTCGCTGCTGTCGCTCGGCGACGACTGAGAACGGAGCGGCGCGGCCCTACCGGCGGGCGGCGAGCCAGTCCTCGATGGCGGCGGCGTTCGCGCCCTCGCGGAGAATTTCGCCCTGCGCCACGTCCACGACCGTGCTCCCCGTCCCGCCGGGGGTCTCGCCGGCGTCCAGCACGAAATCGACGCGCTCCCGGAACTCGGGGTCGAGGTCGGCGGGACGGGTGACGCTCGGACGCCCCGAGATGTTCGCGCTCGTCGACGTGAGCGGCGCGACCCGGTCGAGGAGCGCCAGCGCGACGTCGTGGTCGGGAACGCGGACGCCGACGCGGTCGCGACCGCCGGTCAGCGCCTCGGGCACCGTGTCGCGCTTCTCGCAGACGACGGTGACGGGGCCGGGCAGGAACTCGGCCATAAACTCGCGTTCCGCCTCGCCGACGCGAACGTGGTCGAGTGCGGCCTCGTACGTCGGAAACGCGAACGAGAGCGGTTTGTTCCGGGGTCGCTCTTTCGCCTCGAAGGCGGCCTCGATTGCGTCCTCGTTGAGCGCGTCCGCGCCGAGGCCGTAGACCGTCTCGGTCGGGTAGACGACCAAGCCGCCGTCGCGGGCGGCGCGGGCGGCCGCGTCGAGGTCCGCGTCACTCACATCCATGCCCGCAACTTGGACGGCCCGCGAAAAAACGTTGTCAGTGTCGCAGTACCGGGGAAAGTGTTACACTCACCACTCGACTGTGTGGGAGTGTGCCGACCTCCTACCTCAGCGCCATGGCGCTTTGCGGCGTCGTCGGTGCGGCCCTCGTCTCCGCCGCCGTCGAGCGGGACGCTCGCGGGCGTCGGTTGCCCGGCCCGTCGCGCTGGCTCCTCGTCGCTGTCGCATGCTTTGCGGGCTTCGGCGCGTTCCTCGTTCCGGTCGTCTACGAACGCCAGTTGTCACACTTCTACTTCCACGTCGTCAAACCCGCGCCGACCGTCGTCTCGCCGTACGAGTGGCTGACTGTGAGCGTCGCGACCGGCGCACTGCTCTGTGAAGGCGCCTACGCGACGTACGTGGCGGGTGTCAGTCGAGTGGCGCCGGCCGAAGGCGACCTCTGAGCGTTACAGGTCCGCGAGCGCTGCCTCTACCTCGTCGTAGTCCGGGAACTCCGGCCACTCCGAGGCGACCCACGCGTACTCGACGGTGCGGTCCGCGCCGACGAGGAAGACGGCGGGGCGCGGCTCGCTGACGCCGGCCATCCCGTCGACGTCGTGACTGACGCCGTAGGCTTCGGCGACGCCGTTCTGGGGGTCGCTGAACAGGCCCGCGAAGTGCCCGATGTCGCGGTCAGCGACGGTGGTCTTGTGCTCGTAGGGCGACGAGATGGAGACGCCCGCGACCTGCACGCCGTACTCCTCGACGCTCCGGTCGCGGAGCTCGTTCCAGACGTACGTCGCGGGGAACGCGCCGTCCATCGTCGTGAACACCAGCAGGACGGGCCCGTCGCCGAGCAAATCCGAGAGCGCCACGTCCTCCCAGTACTCGTCGTTCACGAGCGGGCGCGTGAACTCCGGTGCCTCGTCGCCCTCGGCGACGTGGTCCGCGTCGGGGAGGTCGACGACGTCGAAGCCGAGGTCCATCAGGCGTCACCCCCGTAGGTCGCGTCGAGGTAGTCCACGATGTTCGCGCTCTCGGCCATCGCCACGCCCGTCTCGTCGTCCACGATGGCGGGCACGGTGCGCGCGCCGACGATGCGCTTGACGGCGTTGCGCTCCGAGTGCAGCGGTTCGACGAACCGCGACTGGTAGTCGAGGCCGAGTTCGTCGAGTCGCCGCACGACGCGCTCGCAGAACGGACACGCCTGCAGTCGGTACAGCGTGATGTGGGCGTCGCTGTGGTCGGGACGCGGCGGGATGTCTCGCGCGCTCATGTACGCGACGATTGGCCCGAACGCCGGGTAAACGCTTCGCCCGCGGCATTTGCGGTGGCTTCGTTGAGAAAGGTATTAATCCGGGCGGCCGGAAACAAGTCGTACTGGAATGGGCTCACTGTTGTCTCCACTCGCAGTGACGGTACTCGGCTTCGAACTCGGGGAGACCGCCATCACAGTGGCCGGTGCTTCGGTCATGGTCGTGTTGATGTTGCTCTCCGCGTTCTTCTCGTCCTCTGAGCTGGCGATGTTCTCGCTGGCGAGCCACCGCATCGACGCGCTCCAGGAGGAGGGACGGCCGGGCGCGAACACGGTCGCCGCCCTGAAAGAGGACCCCCACCGACTCCTCATCACGATTCTCGTCGGGAACAACCTCGTGAACATCGCCATGTCCTCTATCGGTACCGCTCTGTTCGCCGTCTACATGTCACAGGGGCAGGCGGTCGTCGCGGCGACGTTCGGCGTCACCGCGCTCGTGTTGCTGTTCGGCGAGAGCGCGCCGAAGTCCTACGCCGTCGAGAACTCGGAGTCGTGGGCGCTCTCCATCGCGCGCCCCCTGAAGTGGTCCGAGCGCCTCCTGTACCCACTGGTCGTCCTCTTCGACCACCTCACCCGCATCGTGAACCGCGTCACGGGCGGCCGCGCGGCCATCGAGACGAGCTACGTCACGCGCTCCGAGATTCAGGACATGATCAAGACCGGGGAGCGCGAGGGCGTCATCGAGGAAGAGGAACGCGAGATGCTCCAGCGCATCTTCCGGTTCAACAACACCATCGCGAAGGAGGTGATGACGCCCCGCCTGGACATGACCGCCGTCTCGAAGGACGCCACCGTCGAGGAGGCGATACAGACGTGTACGCAGTCCGGCCACGAGCGCGTCCCCGTCTACGAGGGCGAACTCGACAACGTCATCGGCGTCGTCAGCCTCGAAGACCTCGTCCGCGAGTACCTCTACGGGGAGTCCGAGGACGTCGAACTCGACGACCTCATCGAGCCGACGCTCCACGTCCCCGAGTCGAAGAACGTCGACGACCTGCTCCAGGAGATGCAGGACGAGCGCGTCCAGTTGGTCGTCGTCATCGACGAGTTCGGGACGACCGAGGGCCTGCTCACCACCGAGGACATCACGGAGGAGATTGTCGGCGAAATCCTCGAAGGCGAGGAGGAACTCCCCCTCGACTTCGTGGAGGACGACACCGTCCGCGTGCGCGGCGAAGTGAACATCGAGGAGGTCAACGAAGCCCTCGAAATCGACCTGCCGGAGGGCGAGGAGTTCGAGACCATCGCGGGGTTCATCTTCAACCGCGCGGGCCGCCTCGTCGAGGAGGGGGAGACGTTCCGCTTCGAGAACGTCGAACTCACCGTCGAACACGTCGAGAACACGCGCATCATGAAGGCGCGCGTCAAGCGCCTGCCGCCCGAGGAGGCCGACGACCTCGAACACGAGTCGCTGGCCGCCGAAGGCGAGACGCAGACCAACGACACGTAGCCCGCCGACTGCCGCCCCGAAGACCGACACCCGTCTTTTTGCATCGGAGTCCGCTCACGCCGTCGCCGCCGTCCAGAGCCGCGGGCGTCTCCGGGTCGGGTGCTCACTCGCTGTCGTCCGGTCGGTCCGCGATTAGGCGAGCGCGTCGACCGCGGTGAACGCGCCGTAACTCACGCCGAGTGCGAGCGCGAGCGACGCGACCCACGCCAGCACGGTGAACACCATCTTCCGCGTGCTCACGCCGCTCCCCGTCGACGCGGCGAACCCGGAGCCGACGATGCCGGAGACGATGATTTCGTTGAACGAGACGGGGATGCCGAGGAAGACGGCGGTCTGCGCGATGGCGAAACTCGGGATGAGCGCGGCGATAGAGCGCCGCGGCCCCAGACTGGAGTAGTCCTGGGAGAGCGCCTTTATCATCCGCGGGGCGCCCGTCCACGACCCGGCGAGCAGGCCGATGCCGCCGCCGAGCAGGACGTACGTCAGCGGCACGTCCCCGCCGACCAGCGGGAGCAGCGGCCCGACCGCGAGCCCGACCTGGCTCCCGCCGGCGGAGAACGCGACGAGGCCGCCGAGCGCGAGCAGGAAGTGACGCTGGCCGCGCTCGGCGTCCCGCATCACGTCCCGGCGGAGGACGAGCGCGACGGCGGCCGCGAACGCGACGGTCGCCGCGACCTGTACCGCGACCTCGTTTCGCCCGACCTCGGCGGCGACGGCGGCCGCCAGCGACCGACTCGTGCCCGTCGGTCCGAGGAACACGAACTCGATGTTCGCGACGATGGCGCCGACCACCGCCGCGAGCACCGGCGTCGTCACCTCGTCGGCGTCCAGCGACCGCAGGCCCCGCGCCGTCGCGTACGCGATGCCGCCGCCGACGAACGGCACGAGCACCCACAGCGTCGCTATCTCCCGGTACTTCGGCCACGCCGGCTCGCCGCCCATCGCGAGGCCGGTGCCGACGACCGCGCCCGTCACGGTGAACGCCGTCGCGATGGGGTAGCCCGCGAACACGCCGACCGCCACCAGCACGGCGGCGACGATGAGCGCCGTCGTCGCCGCGAGCGGCGACAGCGTCACCCCGACGACGAGTTCGCGGCCGACCGCCTCCGAGACGTTCGCGCCCTGGAACACCGCGCCGGCGAGGCCGAGGATGCCCACGACGAATCCCGCGCGCATCACCGTGATGGCGTTCGCGCCGACCGCGGGCGCGAACGGCGTCGACCCCGACGACCCCGCGCCGATGGCCCACGCCATGAAGAGACTTGCCAGTGCGGCCACCACGAGCGTCGCGAGGGCGGTGCCACTCATGCTTGCGGACTCGGGGAGGCGACACAAAGAGACTACCGGCCTGCGTCCGTGTCGCCGTTAGTTCGTCGTGGATTTCGCGTCGTCGTTTTGCTCGGGCGGTTCGACGCCCTCGACGGCCTCCGCGATTTCCGTCTCGCGTTCCGTGTCGACGTGCCACCGGTCGATGTCCTCGAAGGACTGGAGGTACTCGCGGACGGCCTCCTTGAGGTCGTCGTCGTTGACGTTCACCTCGAAGACGAACTCCTCTTGGCTGCGCACGCGCTGGATGTTCGCGGACACGACGTCGTTGTCGAAGTAGTACGGCGCGACCTGCGTCATCACGTTCTGGTAGACGACGTTCTCGACTTTGCGGAGGGCCTTCCGCCCGGCGGTGTCGGCGGCGCGCTTGACGTGGCCGAGGGAGTCCTGCCACTTCTCGACGGCGTCCTCGTCCTCGCCGTTTTCGAGTTTCTCGTAGGACTCCGAGAGGTGTTCGCCCGCCGTCTGGAGGTCCTCGTCCGGGGATTTTCCCGCCTTCTCGCCTTCGCCCTCGTCGACGCTCGCCTGCTCGGCGGTCTTCTCGCTGACCTCGTCCTCGATGCGCTCGTGGGACTTCGGCCGCCACTCGTCCCACGCCGCGAACTCCTCGGCGTACGCCTCGTCGGCGCCGGCCTCCCGGAGCGCGTGCGTGATGCGTTCGCCGTGCTCGACGACGTCGCCCCACGACCCGCGCTGTTTGAACCCGGCGACGCTCTCTTCCATGCCATCTACGTTCGGGCGCTGGCGGATAAACCTCTTGCCGCACCCGTGCTTCCACGGGACACGGTAACACCTATCACGCGGACCGCCGACACTCCGGTTCTCGGTCCGCATAGCGGGATTTAAGCCGTCGCGGACTCGGCGTGCTAGTATGACCATCGAGGACCGCGGCGACGCGCACGTCGTCACGCACGCGCTGGCGAAAGACACCCTCTCGAAGATTCGGGACGTGGAGACCGAGCAGGTCGGCTTCCGGAAGGGCCTCGTGAAACTCGGGCGCATCTCCGGCTACGAAATCATCGACGGCGCGATGGACACCGAGTTCGTCTCGCTGGAGACGCCGCTCACCGAGACCACCGGCGAGCGCGTGAAGGGCCTCGACGACGTCGTCATCATCAACGTCCTGCGGGCCGCGACGCCGTTCGTGGAGGGCCTGCTGAAGGCGTTCCCGCGCGCGAAGCAGGGCGTCATCAGCGCGGGCCGCGACGAGGAAGCCGGGATGAACGACGAGGGCGAGTTCCCCATCACCATCGACTACGTGAAACTCCCCGAAATCAAGCCCGAGGACACCGTCATCGTCGCGGACCCGATGCTCGCCACCGGCTCCACGATGTGTACGGTCCTCGACCACGTCACCGAAGAGGCCCCCGACGACCTCGAAGGCCTGTTCGTGCTGTCGGCGGTGAGCGCGCCCGACGGCCTGCTCCGCGTCAGCGACCAGTTCCCGGAGGCCGACCTGCTCACCGTCTCCATCGACGACCACCTCGACGACGACGGCTTCATCGTCCCCGGCCTCGGCGACGCCGGCGACCGCGCGTTCCGCACGACCTGACGACGAACGCTTCGCTGCCGGTCTCGTTCTCGACGACCCCTGTCCCGCGGTGAAACGCCGTGATTCGCGGCGTTCGACGGCCGGAACGCCGGTGTGTCCCGGACCCCCACGTTCAAGGCGCTGCCCGTCCTCGGCGACCGTATGAGCGACGACGTGGACACCGAGCCGTGTGACTGGTGCGGGGACGCGGTCGCGGACCCGCTGTCGCGGACCGCGCGCGTGACGGTCGACCGCTCCCAGATAGACAGCCAGCGGCTCTGCCCCGAGTGCTTCGCGAACTGGATCGAGCGCTACGAGGCCGAGATGCGGCCCGACGACGCAGACGAGGAGGATTCCGGCCCGCAGCCGGCGAGCGAGGACACCGACATCATCGTCGACTGACCGGTCGAAGCGACTCCCGACGCGCCCCGACAGCAGCCGCGTCGTCGCGGGCGCTTTGCCTCTCCGAACCCCTTCCTTTCACCTCCACGAAGCGCCGTCGTCCTGCGGTTCTCGCGCCGGCTACCGGGGTCGGAAACCGCTCCCTTGACGGCTACGTGTCTCTCCCTACCGCTCCGGGTTCTCGTCCTCGCCGCTCTCGCCCGCCGAGAGCCCGTCGTTTCGCTCTCGGTCGAGCGCGCGCTCGGCGTCGTGGTGGGCGGAGTAGCCGTCGAACCAGCGCGCGATGCGCTCGATGCGGTCCACGACGTGTCCGGGTTCGCCCGAGCGCGAGAGTTCGTGGCCCTCGCGGGGGTAGCGCACCATCCGGGTGTCGACGCCCTGCTTGCGCAGCGAGAGGTAGAACAACTCGGCGGTGTTCGCGGGCGTCCGGTAGTCGTTCTCCGCGTGGACGACGAGCGTCGGCGTGTCGACGTTTTCGACGTGCGCGACCGGCGACTGCTCCCAGAGGAACTCCGGTTCGTCCCACGGCACCGTCCCGAAGTCGCCCTCCACGAGCTTGTAGGCGTCCGTGGAGCCGTAGAAGCCGGAGAGGTCGTAGACGCCGCGCTGGGCGACCGCGCCCGCGAAGAAGTCGGTGTGGCCGACCGCCCACGCGGTCATGAAGCCGCCGAAACTCCCGCCCGTGACGAACGCGTTCTCGGCGTCCACGTAGTCGCGGTCGGCGACCTGTCGCGAGCCCGCCATCACGTCCTCGAAGGTCACGTCGCCCCAGTCGCGCTCGATGCTCCGCATGAACGACTGACCGTACCCGGAGGAGCCCCGAGGGTTACACCAGAACACGACGTAGCCCCGCGCCGCGAGCGTCTGGAACTCGTGCCACATCGACCCGGTCGTCGACCACATCCGGTGGGGGCCGCCGTGGACCTCCACGACCAGCGGGTACTCCTCGTCCGGGTCGAAGTCCGGCGGCGTCAACACCCAGCCCTGCACCTCGCCGCCGGGCGCGTCCACGCTAATCTCCTCGGGCTGGCTGACCGCGCGGTCGTCGAGGTAGTCGCTGTTCGCGCGCGTCAGGCGGTTCTCCTCGCCGCCCGCGGGCGTCGCCGCGACCACGTCACCGGGGTGGTCCCACTCCGACTGCACGACGCCGACGGCGTCCCGCGCGACCGAGAAGCCGTGGACGTGGCGGTCGCCGCCCAAGACGAGTTCGTCGCCCTCGTGGCCGAGGCGCCGGAGGACGTAACTCCCCTCGTCGGGCGTGCAGACGTAGAGGTAGTCGCCGTCGGGCCCCCACTCGGGCGCGTGGCTCGCGTTCCACAGTTCGAGTGTGCGGTCGAGGTCGGCGGTCAGGCGCTCTGTCTCGCCGGTCGCGCGGTCGAACACGTCCACCTCGGTCTGTGCGAGCGTCGGGTCGTCGGCGGGCGTCGTCGTGTACGCGATTCGAGAGCCCGAGACGGCGAGCGTCGGCCCCCAGCCCTCGACGGTCGTCACGACCTCTCGGCCCCCGGTCTCGGGGTCGAACGCCTCGATTTCCCACGCGAGCCGGTCGTCGCCGTCGACGCCCCGTCGAATCGGGTAGTAGAGGTCGCTGTCGCCCCACGCCGGCCCGAGGCAGTCCGCGACGCCCTCGGTGACGCGTTCTACCTCACCGGCGTCGAGGTCGGCGAGGTAGACGTGCGAGCGCGCGCCGTCGGCGTACGACTCGTGGCTCCGGTAGACGTGCCGGTCGATTACCCGAGGGTCGGGGTCTTCGCGCTCGTACTCGTCGTCGTAGGCCAAGTCGAGGTCGTCGTCTCGCTCCTCCGGGCGCACCCCTTGGAGGAACGCGATGCGGTCGCCGTCCGGTCCCCACGCGATGGAGGAGACGCCGCCGACCACGTCGGTCACCTGCTCGGCCTCCCCGCCTTCGACGGGGAGCACCCACAACTGGGGCCGGTCGTCGTCCGCGCCCCGCGTCGAGACGAACGCGAGTCGGTCGCCGGACGGACTCCACGCCGGTTCGGAGTCCACGCCCTCGGCGACCGTGAACCGCCGCGCCTCGTCGCCGCCGACCGACGCGACGTACACCGTCGCCGCGTACTCGGTGTCGGTGTCGGGTGTCTGTTTCACGAACGCCACTCGGTCGCCGTCCGGCGACACCGCGGGATGAGAGAGCCGCGAGAAGTCGTGGTAGTCCTCGGCTTCGACAGTCTGCATGCAGTCCGCGTCGTCCGGTGCGCGCAAAGGCGTTGTGCTACCCGGCGTCAGTCGTCCAGTTCCGCGACGTACGACCGGACGTGTTCGTCGTCGAGGTGGTCGAGCAGGCGGTGGTGGGCACGCTCGGTTCGCGCCGCAATCTCCTCGTCGGTGAGTTTCGTGTCGAACGCGCGGTCGATGTACGCCTCACGGAGTTCCGCGAGTCGCTCGTCGCCGACCTCGCTCTCCTCGATTTCGCCGTGGAACCACTCCCGCCACCGGTCGCGGTCGCTCCACTCGCCCGCGAACTCGGACTCGGGGCGCATCCAGTCGTAGTGGGGGGCGACGCCGTCCGGGAACCCCCGGTCGCGCTTGTGGTCGGCGAGCAGGCGGCGCGCGACGTGCGCGCCGTGGCCCGCCGCGACGATGGCTTGGGCGTTCCACTCGCCCGCCGGCGCCGCGACGTAGAGGCCGTCGACGGGCGTTCGGCCGTCTGGGTCGGCGTAGTCCGGGTCGAGGTGCTCGTGTTCCTCGTCGCCGTGCTCGTGGGTCTCGAAGGGGTCGTCGCCGATTATCGGCTTGAGGTAGGAGCCGTCGTACCACGCCGCCGTGACGACGTAGTCCGCGTCCACCTCGCGGCCGTCCTGTGTCTCCACGACGAAGCCGTCGTCGCGCTCCGTGACGCGCACGACGCCGTCCTCGACGCGGTCACAGCCCGCGCGCTCGGCGTGGTCGTGGAGCAGGTCGTACAGCGTCCCCACGTCGATACCGCCCGGGGAACCCCGGATAGTTCTCGACGAACGCGCACCGCTGGAGCGCCGCGTTCCCGCGGTCGAAGATGACGGTGTCGAGGCCGTAGCGCGCCGTGAACACGCCCGCCGAACAGCCGGTCGGACCGCCGCCGACGACCACCACGTCGGCGTCGGTCGGCTCGGGCGCCTCAGACATCGCCCTCCACCGCCGCGACGACGCGCTCGCGGTCGAACAGCGTCTCTTCTGCGCCGTAGAGGTCGCGGGCGAGGCGCTCCGTCAGCACGAGGTTCGTAATCGGGCCCTGGTAGAGGCCGCCGGCGCGGTAGACGTCGCCGTTCTGGACGGCGGTGAGGTTGCTCGCGGCGGCGTGGTCTTCGAGGGACGCGACGACGGTGTTCCGGAACTCGGCGTCGGTCTTGGCCTCGTAGCCGCGCAGCAACAACACCTCGGGGTCGACGTTCAGCAGCGTCTCCACGTCGATGGCGGCCCGCGTGCCGTGGAAGTCCTTGACGCCGGACTCGGCGAGCGCGTCCCGGACGTTCAGGTCGCGGAGGTGTTTGAAGCCGGTGCCGCCGCCGATTACGTACGGGTAGAACTCCGTCGGCTGGTCGCCGATACCCCAGACGACGGCGACTTCGGGGCGGTCGCCCGCGCTCGGGACGACCGGCGCGAGGTTCGACTGGAAGTCGTCGTGAATCGACTCGAAGGCCTCGTAGCGGTCGGTTCGCTGGAACACCTGTGCGAGTTTCTCGAACCCCTCCATCAGGGTGTAGTAGCGGTAGTCGTCGTGCCACGGGTAGTGCTGGGCGTAGATGCAGTTCCCGAACAGCGGCGCGACGCGCTCCTCGATTTCGGCCACGTCCTTCTCGGACCACCCCTCGAAGCGGTTCATCAGGAAGTTCGGGTCCATCACGTGGATGTCGGCGTCGAGGTCGAGGAACCGCTCCTTGCTCACGCCGTCCTGGAACAGCGACACCATCCCGCTCTTGTCGACCGAGAGTCCGTCTATCGCGTCGTAGTACTGGGTGTGGTAGCGGCTCGTGAGCCACAGCGCTTCCGGCGGTTCGAGGCCGAGCGCGACGCCCATATCCGCCCAACTCCCGTTGTTCGCGACCCACGTCTCGGGGACGCCGTCGAACTCGACGGCGCCGACCGGCTCCATCGACACCGCGTACGACGCGCTCGCGTCCGTGTCTCCGGAGCCGGCGGTCTCCGCGTCGGTCGTGGGAGCGCCGGTCGTCTGCGTCGTCTCGTCGTCCGTGGCGGGGGACGTACAACCGGCGAGCGCGCCGCCGAGCAGCGTCGCGCCGCCAGCGAGGTACGTTCGCCGCGTCAGTCCGTCGTCGTCTGACTCTCCGAACATGGTTTTAGGCTCGCCTAAATAAACATACGTGTTCCGATTTAGGCCGGCCAAAAGACGGCGCCGTGTCGGCGGAACGGCCGCTACTGGAGGTCGGCGCGCCCGCTCGTCGCGTCCGCGAGGCGCTCCCGCAGGCCGTCGGCGTCCTCGCGGGCCACCGTCACCTCGAAGGCGACGTTCTCGCCGTAGTCGGCGTCGAACTCGCAGTCCGCGCTCTCCAGAATCCCCCGCACCGTCCCCGAGTCGTCGTAGTCCACGGCGACCGTCAGGCGCTCCTGCGGGCGCTGCTCGACGACGCCGGCGGCGTCCAACGCGTCCTTCACGGCCCGCGAGTACGCCCGCGCCAGCCCGCCGACACCGAGGTTCGTACCGCCGTAGTACCGGGTCACGACGACCACGGCGTTCTCCACGTCGCGCTGCTGGAGGACGTTCAGCGCCGGCTTCCCCGCCGAGCCGGTCGGCTCGCCGTCGTCGCTCTGGTACTCCCGAAGCATGTGCCCGGAGCCGGGGCCGCCGGACTCCACGCGAACCCGATAACAGGGAACGTTGTGCGTCGCGTCCGCGTGGCGCTCCCGGACCTCCGCGACGAACGCTTCGGCCTCGTCGACGGTGGCCGCCGGACTCGCGTACCCGATGAACTCCGAGCCCTGCACCTCGAATCTGGCGTCGCCCCGCCCGGCGAGCGTGCGGTACGCGTCTGTCACGTCCGCGTCTCGGACGCCCAACGGGTTCTCGCTTGCGGTTCCGCCCAAAGGATTATGCCCGCGCTCTCGCTAGTCTACCCCGAATGGCCGACCTGTCGACGCCCGACCTCCTCTACATCGTCTCCAGTGTCGCCCTCTCGCTGTCCGGACTCGCGATGGTGTCGATTGCCGCCAACGCCTACCTCGAGACCGAGCGCCGAGAGATGCTGCTGCTCGCCATCGGCTTCGTCATCGTCGTCGCCGCCGCGATTTCCACGACCGTCTCTGCGTTCAAACAGGAGTTCGCGGACGCCGTCGTTCTCCTCACCGTGAACTACGCGTTCACCACCGTCGGCTACCTGTTCATCATCGCGAGCGTCCTGACTCGCGGCCGCGACTAGGAGAGTTCCACCGACCGCACGAACGGCAGCGCCATCAGTTCCGTCAACACGTCACCGGGCAGGTCCTCGTCCGTCACGAGGTAGAGCCGCGGCTCGTCCGTGAACTCCGGGTCCTCGCTTATCGTCTGGCGGATGCTGATGCCGCGGTCCGCGAGCAGACCCGCGACCTCGGCGACGATACCGGACTCGTCGGCGTCCTGCACCTCGACCGTGACCACCGTCAAATCGAGCACGGGCGCGAGGTCCATCAGGCTCGGAATCTGGGAGATGTTCTGGAAGATGCGCCGTAGTTCGTCGTCCGCGAGAATCGCCTCCGTCGTCGAGTCCACCACGCGCCGGTCGACGCCCGCCTCCGCGGCGACCTGCGTGTACGGAATCTCGATGTCGCCGGACACCACCCGGCCGTCGTCGTTCACGGAGAAGCCCCGCTCGAGCAGCAGGCGGATGACGGCCTGCTGGCCGGGGCTCCCCTCGAACTTCTGCATGATGTCCTGGAACATACGACGACCCACGGAACCCCCACGTAAAACGTTCGCGTCCCCGGGTCAGGTGGCGGTGTCCGGCCACACGGCGACGGCGGCGGCGCCGAGGCTCGCGGCGACCCACGCGAGCAGGCCGAGCGCGCTCGCGACCGGCGACGCCGTGGCGACAGTCGGCGTCTCCGCGAGCGCCGGCCCGACTGCGAGTTCGAAGACGAGGCCGCGGAACGCGCTCGCGGGGCTCAGGCCGGCAAGCGGCGCAATCGACCCGGGGTCGACGAGGCCGCCGGACGCGAGCGCGACGAGCGCGAGGTCGAGGCCGACGGCGACGGCGACGAGCACGCCGACCGACGCGCCGAGCGCTTCGCGCTGGCTGCGCGTCGCGGCGGACACCGCGAGCGCGAGCGCCACCGCGACGAGCGCGTACGCCGCGACGAACACCGCGAACCGCACGAACACGACGGGGGTGTCGCCGGCGGCGTGCGTCGCGAAGTACGACGCGGGTTCGGTCGCGCCGAGACTCGACGCGACGCCCGCCGCGCCGAGCGCGACGAGCACGACCGCGAGTACGGCGGCCGCACGCCCGAGGAACACGCCGAGGACGTACTCGGCGCGCGTCACCGGGTACGTCCGAATCACGTCGAGTTCGCCGCGGTCGGCGTCGCCGCGCACGGACTGGTAGACGAACGCGAACGCCACCGTCGGCACCAACACCTCCACCGGGAGCAGGAGGTCGAACGTCAGCGAGACGTAGCCGCCCGGTGACCCCATCGCGGCGCCGCCGAGGCCGACGATGACCGCGGCGAACGCGGCGGCGACGAGGACGAGCGTGCGGTTCCGGGCGACCGTGCGGAGTTCGCGTTCGACGACGACGAGCACGCGCTCGCGTCGCCCCATCACGCGTCACCCCCGGGCCGGACCGCGCGCACGTCCACCGACGACCGGTCGGTCGCGCGCACCGTCTGCGAGAACGCGTCGCGGAGCGTCTCCGCGCCCGTCTCGGCGAGCAGGTCGGCGGGCGCGCCGTCCAACGCGAGGGCGCCGTCCGCGAGCAACACCACGCGGTCCGCGCGCGCCTCGACGGCGGCGAGGTCGTGGCTCGCGAGGACGACGAGCCGGTCGTCGGTCGCGAGGTCGCTCGCGACGCCGAAGATGTGGTCCGCGACGTCCGGGTCGAGGCCGGACGTGGGTTCGTCGAGGACGACCACGGGCGGGTCGCCGACGAGCGCCTGCGCCAACCCGAGCAGCCGGGTCATCCCGCCGGAGAGCGCTTCGACGCGGCGGTCGGCGGCGCCCGCCAGTCCGACGCGGTCGAGCAGCGCCGCGGGGTCGGTGTCGGCGTCCACGAGGTCGGCGTAGAACGCCACGGTCTCGCGGACCGTGAACCCCGACCGGAACTGCGGGGACTGGGGGAGGTACGCGACGCTCCGCGCGCCGCCGTCGGGGCGCGTGACGGTTCCCGCGTCGGGCGCTCGGAGGCCCGCGAGCAGTTCCAGCGCCGTCGTCTTCCCGGCGCCGTTCGGGCCGACGAGCGCCGTCAGGTGGCCCGCGTCGAGGGTCGCGGTCACGTCGTCGAGGATGGACACGTCCCCGAATCCGAACGAGACGCCGTCGACGGCGAGGGTCGCGTCGGTCACGCCGCCACCTCCGTCTCGTTCCCGCGGACGGCCGCCAGCACGTCCGGGCGCGCCGGCGTCACGCGCGGCGCGGTGTCGACCACGCCGGCCTCCCGCAGGCCGGGGACGGTGCTCTGGACCTCGCGCAGGACCGCGACGGCGGGCGACCGGGCGAGCGTGTACGCGCCCGGCGCGTCGTGGATGTGCGCGTCGACGCCGCCGGTCGGGCGGAACGCGCGGTCGTAGGAGCCGTCGCCGTCCCGGTCGTCGGCGGGCATCGCGCCCCAGTAGTTCCCGGCGCCGTCGACGGTCCACACGCGCAGCGCGCCGAGGTCCGTCTCCACGGGTTTCTCGTTGTCGACGACGTCGTTCGCGGTGACGAGGTTCGTCGGGAGCGACGCCTCGCCGCGGAGGCCGACGTCGTTCCCGACGATGGTGTTCCGTTCGACGAGCGACCGGTAGCCGAGCACGTCGATGCCGTGGCCGTTGTCCGCGAGGACGTTCCCCGCGTAGTAGGACGTCGCCCCGGCGGTGGAGATGCCGACCTCCGCGTCCCGCACGACGTTGTCCACGACGAGATTCCCGGTCGGGCGCGTCATCACGATGACGCCGGTCCGCACGCCGCTGGCGGTGTTGTTCCGGACGAGCGCGTCCGACGTGTACATCTCGTGGACGCCGAAGCGCTGCCCGCGGAACACGTTGTCGCGCACGACGACGCCGTCGGCGCGGTGCGTGTAGACGCCGTCGCGGCCGCCGACGAACTCGCTGTCCTCGACGACGATTCGGTCGTACATCGCGACGACGCCCATGAACCCCTGCAGGGGGTCGTCGGTGCCGTTCACGCGCACGTCCCGGACGACGGCGCCGGCGCTCTCGAGGACGATGACGCCGCTCGCGCCCGTCTCAACCGTGACTCCCGAGACGAGCGACTCGCTCGCGTCGAACAGTTTGACGGCCGCGTCCCCGCGTCCGTAGGCGAGTTCGATGCTCCGTGACCAGTTCACGTCGAGTTCCGAGTCGTTCAGTTGGCTCCGGCGACTCCCGACGTCGCCGACGCCGGCGACGTGGAGGTCGGTGAGACCGGCCCGCGGCGCGGCGAGCGCGAACACGGTCCCGTTCCCGTCGCCGACGACACGCGTCTCGGGGCCGACGCCGGACACGGTTATCGACTTGTTCACGGTGACGCCGCCGGTCTCGTAGGTGCCCGCCGGCAGTTCGACGGTGGTGTTCGGCGGGGCGGCCGCGACGGCGGCTTCGAGGGTCGGCGCGTCCTCGCCGACGACCACCGACGTCGGGCGGTCCCGGAGCGTTCGCGCGTCGGCGACGCGCTCGTCGGCCCACCCCGACGCGTTCGCCACCGCCGACCGGAAGCGCTCCGTGGTCAGTCGGCGCTCCGCGTCGACGCGCTCGGCGACCTCGCTCCACGGCACCACGCTCCCGCCGTACTCGTCGGCGAACGCCGCCGCGGCCGACTCGTCGCTGAACGGCACGGCGACGGGGCCGCCGGGACTGCGCGCTCGACTCCCGACGACCACGACCGTCTCGCTCGCGGGTTCGAAGCCGACGAACCGCGTCGGCTTCAGGTAGCCAGCGTCCGTAAGCGAGACGTTCGTGCCGGCGTAGTCCGAGACGAACAGTTCGACCGCGCTCCCGAACTGGCGCTCGTGGCCGGTTCGAGCCCGCTCCTCGAGGAACGCCTCGACGCCGTAGTAGCCGACCGCGTACTCGAACCCCGAGTAGTACGCTTGGACGCGCGGGACGGACACCCCGCGTTCTCGCGCTTCCTGCACAGCGGCGCTCGTGAGGCCGAGTTGGAGCGTGTCGTCGAACGGCGCCGGTTCTCGCTCGCCGCCGCTCACGGGGAGCGCCAGCGAGTAACTCAGCAACGCGAGCACCACGGCGAGCACCGCGAGGAGTTCTCGCGCCGCCATCTCACATCCCGAGCGAGGCAATCATCGTCGGCGTCACGTCGCCGAAGGACGCGAGTTTGCCGCCGTGTTCGTCCGCGAACGCCTCGGCGTCGGCCTCGTCGCCGAACGCGACGAGGTCCCGCCCCATCGCGCCGACGACGTCGGACCCGACGACGAACGTGACGTCTTCCGCGTCCGCGAACGCCTCGGCGGTCGGGTGCGTAGAGATGAGCTTCTGGCCGCCGTCCGTGCGAATCTCGTAGTCGACCGCCGAGTAGTCAGTGACGTAGAACGCCTCGCGGTCCCAGTCGTCGTGCTCGAAGTCGTACTGGAACGCCTCCCACGTGCTGTCGAAGCGCGCGGGGTTGTCGTGGCCGCTCGGCTGCTCGTCCGCGTAGAAAATCTCGGCCGTCGGGCCGGGGTGGTTCGGAATCACCATCCCGCAGACGTCACAGGTGGCGGATTCGCCGAGCGTGACCGGCTCGGGCGCGTCGTCGCCGCCGCCAGAACTGGAGAGACAGCCCGCGAGCCCCGCGACGCCAGCGGCGCTCGCGCCCTGGAGGACGCGACGGCGCGTGACGCCGCGTTCGGTGCAGTCCGTCGACGCGGTCCCGGGCGACTGGTCGTGGGTGGTGTCGTCTTTGCACATGAGTGGGAACCCAGCGAGTGGTCGTGGGACGCACGTAGGCGACTCGCGGATAAGTGGCGACCGGGGATTCTCGGGCGCTGGGAACGCCGAGGGACGCACCGGACTCCCTCACACGAGCGAGACGGGACAGTCGGTCACCGAGGCGACGGCAGTGGACGACACGGACAACACTACCGCGGTCGTCGCCCGGCGGCGAGTAGCATTTAGTGGTGGCGTCCGTTCCCCCGCTATGCGCCAACTCGACGCGTGTGACTTCTGTGGCGACGCCCCCGAGGGCGTCTTCGAGGTCGTGCCCGCGACCGTCCCGGACGGTCCGGTCCGCCTCGCGCTGTGTGCCGACTGCCGGACCACCCTCCAGACCGTCGTCGACCCCCTCCTCGACGCCGACGGCGAGCCCGCCGAATCGACGGGCGGGTCGGCCGCCGAACCGGCCAGCGAAGAACTGGCAGCCGAACCGACCGTCGACGAGCCGTCCCGCTCCTCTCCGCCGGCGTCCGACGACGCCGCGGGCGTCACCATCGAAATCGAGGACGACGACGAGACTGGAGGCGACGAGACGAGCGCGGACGCCGGCGACGACAGCGCGGACTCGGGGACGGCGGGCGGCGCGCCGGCGCGCCGGCCGGACGGCTACGCGCAAGTGATTCGCCTCCTCCAGAACCGCGAGGGCGCGATGCCCCGCGAGGACCTGCGCGCGCTCGCGACGAACGCCTACGACCTCGGCGAACAGACCTTCGAGGACGCCGTCGACGCCGCCATCGACAACGGCGACGTCGAGGAGTCCGCGGGCGGCCTCCGCACGACGTAGCGCGAGCGTCAACTGTTATTACCGTCCCGTCCCCTCTTCGGGATAGCATTGCTGGGTCTCATCGGCGGCGCCGTCGTCCTCGCCACGTTCACCGCGGGCGCCGGCACGCTGGCGCTCGTCTGGTATCTCGACCGGTACCGGGGGCGCGCCGGCGCGACCTGGTTCATGGCGACGCTGTCCGCGCAGTCGCTGTGGGCGTTCTCCTACGGCGTCGGCCTGCTCGTCTCCGAGCGCGCGCTCCGGGCGTACCTCGAAGCGCTCTCGCTGGTCGGTCTGGTGTGGCTCGGCCCGCTGTTCCTCGGGTTCGCCCTGGAGTACACCGGCCGCACCGACGTCGTCCAGTCGAACGCGTTCCGCGCGGTGCTCGCCGTCCCCGCGGTCGTCTCCGGTCTCGCCCTGACGCATCCGTTCCACGACCTGCTGTGGCGGAACTTCCGCGCTGCGCCCGTCTTCGACCTCTCGACGGTCCTGTACGCGATTCAGCCCGCCGGCTACCTCGCGGCCGTCGTCGACGTCGCGACGGTGTCGGTCGCCGTCCTGTTGCTCGTCGAGGCGATGCTCGCGTACGGTCCGCTCTACCGCCGGGAGGCGATAGCCGTCGCCGCGAGCACGGTGCCGCCCGCCGCCGGCCTCCTCGTCTGGCTGACGAAAACGGGGCCGTGGCCGGCGCTCAACCTCGGCGTCGCCCTCCTGCTCCCGCACGTCGCGCTCGACGCGTACGCGTTCGTCGGCACCCACATGTTCGGGACGAACCCGACCACCCAGCGCGCCGCCGAGCAGAGCGCGCTCGACGACCGCGAAGACCCCCTGTTCGTCGTGGACACGGACGGCCGCGTCGTGAAACTGAACGACCGCGCCGCCGACCTGTTCGGCGCCGACCCGGACGCGCTCCCGACGCCGTTCGCGGCGATTACCGGCACCGAGTTGGCCGCCCTCCGCGACGCCGGCGAACTCGACGTGTCGGGGCCGGGCGGCGGCGTCTACGCCGTCTCCTACACGCCACTCGAAGACTCCCGGGACGACTCGGTGGGGGGTATCGTCGCGCTCTACGACATCACCGAGGAGCGCCAGCGCGAGCAACGCCTCACCGTTCTCAATCGGGTGCTCCGGCACAACCTCCGGAACGAACTCACCGTCGCCACGGGCCACGCCCAGTCCATCGCGTCGAAGACCGACGACGACGGCATCGCGTCGCAGGCCGAGATGGTCGCGGACGCCGGCGACCGCCTGCTCTCGGTCGCCGAGAACGCCCGGGACTTCGAGCGCCTGCAGGAACGGGACGTCCAGCGGACGGCCGTCGACCCGGCGTCGCTGCTCGACCGGGTCCGCGGCGACGTGCGCGAGGACCACCCGGACGCCGAAATCGACACCGAAATCGGGGTCGAGGGGTCCGTTCGCACGGACCCGGACGTGCTCGCGCTCGCGCTCTCGAACCTCGTGGAGAACGCGATAGCGCACGCCGACGACCCCGAGCCCGCGGTGTCGATTCGCGTCTCGACGGTCGACGACGCCACCGTCTTCGAGGTGCGCGACGGCAACGAGCGCATCCCCGACATCGAGACGGCGACGCTCCACGAGGGCGACGAGACCCAACTCCAGCACGGCCAGGGGATGGGTCTCTGGGTCGTGAACTGGTGTGTCACCGCGCTCGACGGCGACGTGACCTTCGACTACGACGACGGCAACGTCGTCCGCGTCGCGCTCCCGAACTAGAGTTCGCCCTTCGTCGACGGCGTGTCAGACCGCCGCTCGTCGACGCGCGTCGCGTCGTCCAGTGCTCGCGCGCAGGCCTTGAACAGCGCCTCGATTTCGTGATGCGCGTTCTCCCCGGACACCTCGCAGTGCAGCGTCAGCCCGGCGTTCATCGCGAACGACCGCCAGAAGTGCGCGCCCATCTGACTCGTCAGGTCGCCCACGGCGGGCTGGCTGAACTCGCCGTCGAACTCGTACAGCGGCCGCCCCGACACGTCCACGACCACCGACGCCACCGCCTCGTCCAGCGGCACGCGGCGGTCCGCGAACCGCACGATGCCGCGCTTCTCGCCGAGCGCCTCCGCGAACGCCGACCCGAGCGCGATACCCACGTCCTCGACGGTGTGGTGGTCGTCGATGTCGAGGTCGCCGTCACACCGCACGGTCACGTCGAACAGGCCGTGCTTCGCGAACGACTCCAGCATGTGGTCGAAGAAGCCCACGCCCGTCTCCACGGTGCTGTCGCCGTCCCCGTCCACGTCCACGGTCACCTCGATGTCCGTCTCCGCCGTCGCCCGCGTCACGGCGGCCGTTCGGTCGGTCATTGCTTCGATGTTAGCGCGCGTCCACAAGGTCGTTGCGCTAGACTGGACGGTAGTTGACACTCGAACTGGCCTGACCTTCGAGGCCTCCTCGAAAGCCCCCTCCCGCGTGGCGGCTTCGCCGCCACGTTATAGGAGAGCGGCTCTGCCGCTCTCCCGCTCGCGGCCGTTCGCTCGCTGCGCGCGCTCGCTCCGCTCGCGTGCTTGCTTCGCGAAGCGACCGCGACCGGTCGGCCCCTTTCGGATTCCCTACCCGCTACCGAACCGCTTCCTTGGCTTCTTCGAGCGTGAAGTTGCCCTCGTAGAGCGCGGTGCCGACGACGACGCCCGCCGCGCCCGCGTCCTTCAGCGCGACCACGTCGTCGACGGTGGCGACGCCGCCGCTCGCGATGACGGGGATGTCGACGCTGTCGGCGAGGTCGCGGACCGGTTCGGTGCGAACGCCCTCCTGTTTCCCTTCGACGTCGACGTTCGTGAAGAGGATGGAGCCGGCGCCGAGGTCGGCGTAGCGCTCGGCCGCCTCGACGGGGTCGAGGCCCGTGCCCTCGGTCCATCCCTCGACGACGACTTCGCCGTCCTTCGCGTCGAGGCTCACCATCACGCTCCCGGGGTACTCGGCGCTGATTTCGCCGACCACGTCGGGGTTCTCGACGGCCGCGGTGCCGAGGATGACGCGGTCGACGCCCCGGTCGAGGAGGTCGATTGCGTCCGCTGCGGTGCGGATGCCGCCGCCCACCTGCACGTCCACGTCCGTCGCGTCGAGGATGCGCTCGACCGCGTCGGCGTTCGCGCGAGCGCCCTCGAACGCGCCGTCGAGGTCGACGAGGTGGAGGATGTCGGCGCCCGCGTCAACCCACCGGGTCGCCGCGTCCACCGGGTCGCCGTACCGTCGCTCGGTGCCGCGTTCGCCCTGCACTAGTTGGACGACCTCGCCGTCCTGCATGTCGACGGCGGGCACCACCGCAAACGAGTCGAAAGCCATGCCCCACAATCGGCGCGCCCGCCATAAAAGGCCTCGCGTGGAGAGACGCGACGAACGCCCGTCGTAGCCCGTGAGCGTGCCGGACGCCCGACAGCACGCTCCCGGCCCGAACAATAACTACTATGCCGGCGGGACGCGAACCGGCGCACGATGCCGACGGTTGAATACCTGAACTACGAAGTACTGGATGACCAGGGCTGGGACATGGACGACGACGACCTCTTCGAGAAGGCCGCCGACGCGGGCCTCGACGAGGAGGACTACGGCTCCCTCGACGTCGCCGAAGGCGAGTACATCCTCGAGGCCGCCGAGGCCCAGGGGTACGACTGGCCGTTCTCGTGTCGCGCCGGTGCGTGTGCGAACTGCGCGTCCATCGTCAAGGAGGGCGACATCGACATGGACATGCAACAGATCCTCTCCGACGAGGAGGTCGAGGAGAAGAACGTCCGCCTGACCTGCATCGGGTCGCCGGCGGCGGACACCGTGAAAATCGTCTACAACGCCAAGCACCTCGACTACCTCCAGAACCGCGTCATCTAAGCGGCGACGTGGCCGCGCGGCGGCCACCGTCGACGCGGACGCACCGCTTTTCGGTTCGCGCCGCACGCGGACAGCGCGCGAACTCCCTCCGATTTCTCTCTACGTCGCGCGCCACCGAGACGTCCAAGGGTAACACCTAAGCGACCGGCGTCCACGTGTTCCGGGTAGTGTACGCCTCGATACCAGACCTCCTGCGGTTGGTCGCCGTGCCGGCGCTCGGGTGGGCGGCGGTCCGCGACTGGCGCACGCGTCGCGTGCCGAACGACCTCTGGTCGCCACTCGCCTTCCTCGGCATCGGTCTGCTGTTCTGGGACGGCTTGATGGCACTCGGGGTACCGGGCGGCTTCCAGCCGTTCGCGGTGCGCGCGGCGTTCAGCGTGCTGTTCATCGTCCCGCTCGCGTACGGCTTCTGGTACATCGGCGGATTCGGCGGCGCGGACGCTCGCGCGTTCATGGTGCTGGCGGTGTTGTTCCCGACGTACCCCGCGTATCAGGTCGCGGGCTACGCGCTGCCGGCGGTGGAGACTCATCTGGGCGTGTTCTCGCTGACGATTCTGACGAACGCCGTGCTCGTGGGGTTGGCGTACCCGCTCGTGCTCGGCGTGCGGAACGCGCTCGACGGCGAGTTCTCCGTGGTGATGTTCGTCGGGCGCCGCGTCCCCGTCGAGGCCCTCGCGACGATGCACGGCAGCCTGCTGGAGACCGGGTCGGGGTTCACGCGGGACGGCCTCGATTTGGACGCGCTCCGGATGTACCTGCGGTGGCGGGACGTGTCGCTCGCGGACCTCCGGGTCGACCCGGAACTCCGCGACCCGGCGACGCTCCCCGAGGAGCCCGGTGACCCGACGGACGGCGCGGTCGTCACCGACGGGAGCGGCGACCCGTGGGGCGCGGCGGCGTTCCTCGACGACATCGACAGTTCGGCGTACGGCACGACGCCCGCGGAACTCCGCGAGGGCCTCGACGTCGTCGTGGACAGCGAGGACGTGTGGGTGACGCCGGGCGTGCCGTTTATCCTCCCGCTGTTCGTCGCGCTGCTGGTCGCGCTCACGGGCGGCGACATCCTGTTTTACCTGCTGTCGACGTTCGGCGTGGTGCCGGCGTGAACCGGCGCGTCGCGGTCGTCTTCGCGGTCCTCGTCGGCGCGGCGTTCGCGGCGGCGACGTACGTCGGCCTGTGGCGAAGTTACGAACTCGCGTTCGGCGTGTTCGTCGCGTACTCCTTCGGCGCGTGGGCGTTCGCGGACGTCTACGACGACTGGCCCGAGGACGAGCACAACTGGGTGCAGGCGGCGTTCCCGGCGTTCGCCACCCTGCCCGCGCTAATCGGCCTCCCGGCGACGATTCCGGTCGCCCGGCGCGCCGCCCTCGGCGTACTCGTGTTCGGCGCGGCGTACGGCGGCATCTTCCTCGGGATGGCGTGGACGCTGCGCGCGACCCGCTGACTACGCGTCGAACGCGAGGCCGGGCGCTCCCTCGGGGCCGACGACGTACACTTTCTGGACGCCGTTGTCGTGGAGGTCGGTGCCGCAGTCGCCCGCCAGCACGCGCTCGCGCACTCGCTCCGGGTCGACCACGCGAGCGCCCGCGACGACGCTCACGCCGCGCTCGAAGGCGGGTTCGGGCCAGTGCGACGCCGTCGCGCCGACGAGCACGACGGTCGACACGCCCGCGGTTTCGAGCGCGCCGAGGTAGTCGTCGAAACCGCCGTAGACGAGCGCCGACCCGGTGAGAAAGCAGACGTCGGCGTCCGCGAACGCCGCCGCGCAGTCTCCGGGCGCGTGGGTCGTGACGGTCGCGCCAGAGGGCGCTTCGACCGACTCGGGCGGGTCGCGCTCCACGACGCGCACCGTCGCCGCCCCGAACTTCCGGAGCGCGGGCCGGAACAGGCCGACCGTTGCCACCACGTCCACGTCCGCCGAGAGCGACGCCATCGGGTCGCCCTCGCGCCACGCCATCTCCGGCGCGGACAGCGCGTTCAGCGCGGCGACGCCGACGGCGCGCGAAAGCGGGTCGGTCGCGTCGGCGGCGAGCGCCGCCAGTTCACTCGGCTCGGTCGGCCACGCTCGCATCTCGCCCTCGGGTCGGTGCGCCAGTCCCGCCAGCCGACCCGACTCGGGGTGTGTGAGTTCCGCGAGGAGCGCGCGCTCGCCGACCGTCACGCGGGCGTCGGTCGCCTCGCTCGCCCGCTCGGCGAGGTGGTCCGCGACTCGAGCGAGGTAGTCGCCGGCGGGCACGCGCTACCCACCCTCGACGACGCCGTCGAGGTAGCGCTCGGGGTCGTCGGCGAACGCGTCGGCACACCCCTGCCCGCAGAAGTGGTACGTCTCGCCGCCGTGGTCGGCGGTCGCCGCGGCGTCCGCCACGTCGACGGTCATCCCGCAGACCGGGTCGACGGCCGTCTCCTCGTCGGCCTGCGCCGCGTCGTCGCGCTCCTCGTCGTCCGAGAGGTCGTCGACGACTTCCACGTCGATGGCGTCGGTCGCCGTCCGGTCGCTCGCACCGCGTCGAACGGCCACGAGTTCGGCGAGCACGCTCACGGCGATTTCGGCGGGCGTCTCCGCGCCGATGTCGAGGCCGGCGGGCGTCGTCACGGCGTCGACCACGGATTCGGCGTCGGTGCCGAGGCGGTCGGCGACCTCCTCGGCGACCGCGTCCCGGCGCTTCCTGCTGGACACCAGTCCGACGTAGGGCGCGCCGGCGGCGAGCGCGGCGGCGACGCCCTCGGTGTCGTACTCGCCGGTCGAAGCGACGACCACGGCGGCCGCGCCAGCGACGGCGTCCGCGAGGGCGGGGTCGTCGACGGCGACCACGTCGTCCGCGCCCGCGAACTCGCCGTCGGCGTCGGCGGCGACGACGGTCACGTCGAAACTCGTCTCGCTGGCGAGGCGCGCGAGCGCCAGTGCAATCGGGGATTCGCCCACCACGACGAGACGCGGCGTCGGTACGACGGGCTCGACGAACAGTTCGAGCGTGCCGCCGCTGTGGCACGTCATCGGGTACGCCGTCAGGCCCTCGCGCTCCACGTCGGCGGGGTCGGGCGCGAGGCCGACGAGGCGCGGCTCGCCGGACTCGATGGCGGAAAGAGCCTCCTTCACGGCGACGGACTGCGCGCACGCCGCGCCACCCACCCACCCGACGAGGTCGCCGTCCGGCGTGACGACGGCGCGGTCGCCGACGTTCGCGGGGACCGGCGGCTCCCGGCGCACCACGGTCACGAGCGCGAACGGGTCGCCCGCCGCTCGCAGGTCCGCCGCGAGGTCGTCCACGCGCTCGACGGACGCGGCGGCAGCGCGCTCCGCCGCCGCGTCGTTTTGCGTTTCTCCGCCGCCGGAGGTGTCCTCGGTCATCGGTCAGTCGTCGTCCGCGGCCGCCTCGTCGTCGGCGCCCGCATCGAAGTCGAAGCGCTCCGACGGTTCCTTCGAGAGGCCGGCGTCGTCCAGCACCTCCCAGACGCGGTCGGCGGTCATCGGCATGTCCACGTGCCGGACGCCTGCGTGGGCCATCGCGTCCACGACGGCGTTCACGATGGCGGGCGGCGACCCGACCGTCGGGGACTCGCCGACGCCCTTCGCGCCGATGGGGTGGTGCGGGGACGGCGTGACGGTGTAGTCCGTCTCCATCTCCGGAATCTCCATCGCCGTCGGCAGGAGGTAGTTCATGAAGTCGCCGGCGGTGACGTTGCCGTCGTCGTCGTAGGTGACGTGTTCGAGCATCGCCGTGCCGATGCCCTGCGCGACGCCGCCGTGGACCTGCCCCTCGATAATCATCGGGTTGATGCGGTTCCCGCAGTCGTCGAGCGCGTAGAACTGCCGGATGTCCACCTCGCCGGTCTCCCGGTCGACCTCCACGACGCAGACGTACGCGCCGAACGGGTACGTCATGTTCGGCGGGTCGTAGTAGTCCACGGCCTCCAGGCCGGGCTCCTCGTCTGCTGGCGAGTTCATGTAGGAGGCGGCCGCCACCTCCTCGATGGTGACGGTGCGCTCTGGCGCGCCCTCGATGCTGAACGCGCCGCTCTCCCGGCTCCACACCACGTCCTCCTCGTCGGCTTCGAGTTCGTTCGCGGCGACGCTCTTTGCCTTCTCGCGGACCTTCCGTGCCGCGACCGCGGTCGCCGCGCCGCCGACCGGCGTGCTCCGGGACGCGTACGTCCCGAGGCCGTAGGGCTCGGTGTCCGTGTCGCCGTGTTCGACCTCGACGCTGTCCACGTCGAGCCCGAGTTCCTCCGCGACGATTTGCGCGAACGTCGTCTCGTGGCCCTGCCCTTGGGTCTGCACGCCGATGCGGACCGTGGCCGTGCCGGTCGGGTGGACGCGAATCTCACAGGAGTCGAACATCTCGACGCCCGCGATGTCGCACTGCTTGCCCGGGCCGGCACCCACGATTTCCGTGAACGTCGACAGCCCGATGCCCAGCAGTGTGTCGTCGTCGTTCTCGATGCGCTCGGCCTGCTCCTCCCGGAGACCGTCGTAGTCCACCGATTCGAGGGCCTTGTCGAGCGCGCGCTCGTAGTTCCCGGAGTCGTACTCCCAGCCGGTCGCGCTCTCGTACGGGAACGCGTCCTCGGGGATGAAGTTCTGCCGCCGAATCTCGGCGGGGTCGGCGTCGAGTTCCTGCGCGAGCGCCTTCACCAGTCGCTCCACGAGGTAGACGGCCTCGGTCACGCGGAACGAACACCGGTACGCGATGCCGCCCGGCGCGGTGTTCGTGTAGTACGCGTCCAGACTCGCGTGGGCCGCCGGCACGTCGTACGATCCGGTGAAGATTTTGAAGAACCCCGCCGGGAACTTCGAGGGCTGTGCCGCCGCGTTGTACGCGCCGTGGTTCGCCAGCACCTCGGTGTCGATGCCCAGAATCTCGCCGTCCTCGGTCGCCGCGATGCGACCCGTCATGTCGTAGTCGCGCGCGAACGACGTCGTCTGCACGTTCTCGGAGCGCTCCTCGACCCACTTCACGGGCTGTTCGAGGACGTACGACGCTGCCGCCGCGACGACGTACCCCGGATAGATTGGGACCTTGTTCCCGAACCCGCCGCCCACGTCCGGCGACACGATGCGGACCTTGTGCTCGGGGATGCCCGACACCATCGAGAACAGTGTCCGGTGGGCGTGGGGCGCCTGCGAGGTCATGTGGACGGTCATCTGCTCGTCGTCCTCGTCCCAGTCGGCGACACACCCGCAGGTCTCGATGGGCGCGGGGTGGAGCCGCTGGTAGTACATGTCCTGCTCGACGGTCACGTCGGCGTCCGCGAACGCCTGCTCGGTCGCTTCCTCGTCGCCGGCCTCCCACGTGAAGATGTGGTTCGTGTCCTCCTCCAAGTCCTCGCGCACGATGGGGGCGTCCTCGGCCTTCGCGTCCGCGGCGTCCACCACGGCGTCGAGCGTGTCGTACTCGACTTCCACGCGCTCGGCGCCGTCCTTCGCGGCGTACCGGTCGGTCGCGATGACGGCAGCGACCTCTTGGGACTGGAATTTCACCTTCTCCCGGACGAGCACCTCTTGGGTGTCGTCCATCAGCGTCGGCATCGTCGCGAGGTCGTGGGCCGCCAGGTCCTCGGCGGTGATGACCGCGACCACGTCGTCCATCGATTCGGCCCGCGAGCCGTCGATGTCCACCACGCGAGCGTGCCCGTGCGGACTCCGCACGATTTCGCAGTGGAGCATCCCGTCTTTCTTGATGTCGTCGACGTACGTCCCCTCGCCCGTCACGAATCGGCGGTCTTCCTTCCGGCGCACGTCCTCGCCCATCCCGCCGCGGTCGTGTCCACACGTCTTCTCGGGTTCCGGGCCGCCGTCCTCGTCGAACCGGAACCGCTCGTCGGGCTTCTGACTGCGGTCGCTACTCATCGCCGTCACCCCGCGGGTACTCCCGCGTCAAATCGAGTGGCCTGCCCCCATCCGTCCGCCCACCGTCCGGCTCCCCGCCGTCGGCGGTCGCTTCCACGCCCGAACTCGGGTTCTCGACCGGGGACTCCGGCGGTTCCCGGCCAGCCAGCACGTCGGCGGCGTACTCGATGGACTTCACGATGTTCTGGTAGCCCGTGCAGCGACAGAGGTTCCCGCTGATGTTCTGGCGGATTTCGGTCTCGCTCGGGTCGTCGTGTTCCTCCAGCAGGGCCTTCCCAGCGAGCATCATGCCGGGCGTGCAGAAGCCACACTGGAGGCCGTGCATCTCGTGGAACCCCTCCTGGACCGGGTGGAGGTCGCTCTCCCCCATGCCGGCCTCCGGGAGGTCCTCCATCCCCTCGACGGTCGTAATCTCGCTTCCGTCGGCCTGCGGCGCGAACTGGAGACACGACTTCACCGCCTCGCCGTCCTTGTAGACGGTACAAGCGCCGCAGTTCCCGGTGTCACAGCCGATGTGCGTGCCGGTCAAGTCGAGGTCCTCGCGGATGGCGTGGACGAGCAGTTTCCGGGGCTCTACCCGTAGTTCGCGCTCGGTGCCGTTGACGGTGAATGTAATCTCTTTCTCGGTCATCGGTCAGTCGTCCCCTACGGCGGTCTGGTCGCTTCCGACGGCGCCCGCCGGGTCGTCGGTGCGGGCGCGCCGCACCGCGTCGGCGAGCGCTCGCTGCGCGAGCACCCGCACCATGTTCTCCTTGTACTCGGCGCTCCCGTGCTCGTCGGACTCCGGGTTCGAGTGGTCGGCGGCGAGTTCGCCGGCGCGCTCGAACAGGTCCCCGGACGGCACTTCGCCTTCGAGGTGGTCGGCGGCGTCCGGCACCGAGACGTTCGTGATGTCCACGGCGGTCAACGCGAGCGAGGCGTCCGCGATTTCGTCGCCGTCCAGTCGGACGCGGGCGGCGACGCCGACCATCGCGTAGTCCCCGACCTTGCGCTTGAGTTTGTGGTACGCGCTCCCCTCGTCGTCGCCCGACGCGGGGACGCGGAGCGCGGTGATGATTTCGGCGTCGTCGAGGCTGTTGTCGTACGGCAGCAGGAAGAACTCCTCTGCGGGAATCGTGCGCTCCCCGTCCGGACCGTGCGCGACGACTTCGCCGTCGTGGGCGAGCAGCACCGACCCCCAGTCGCCCTTCGGGTCCGACTGCGCAATCGAACCCGCGACCGTGCCGCGGTTCCGAATCTGAGGGTCCGCGACGAGCGGCGCGCAGTCCGCGAAACTCCCGTAGTTCTCGGCGACGGCCGCCGAGCGCTCCACGTCGGCGTGGCGCGCGAGCGCTCCGAGTTCGAGGTGGTCGTCGGTCTCTCGGAGGTAGTCGAGGTCGTCGATGGCGTTGATGTCGACGACCGTCTCCGGGACGGCGAGGCGGAACCGCATCATCGGGACGAGGCTCTGCCCGCCGGCGAGCACGAGCGGTTCGTCCAGACTCTCCAGGAGGCTCACCGCCTCCTCGACGCTCGACGGCTCGTGGTGTTCGAACGGCGCGGCCTTCATGACCCCAGCATCCTCCGGAGTCGGTCGGTGACGCCGCCCTCGTCGCTGGCCTCGACTTCGGTCATCTGGTCCTCGATGTTCCCGAAGAAGTTGTTCACGATGCGCTCGGCGACGGGGTTGATGACGCGCCCGCCGAGTTGCGCGATGCGGCCCGCCACGTCGGCCTCCGCGCCCCACTCGATGCGGGAGCCCTCGTCGGTCTCGTCGATGTCCATCCAGGACTCCATCTCGAACGTGGAGTCGCTGGCGTTCCCGCGCCCGCTCGCGACCATTCGGTGTTCCTGCTCGTCGCGTTCCTCGATGGTGATTCGGGACTCGAATTTCGGTTTGACGCTGCCGACGCCGATTTGCAGCAAGGCGGCGTACGTCTGTCCCTCCTCGAAGGTGCGCGCTGCGACCACCTCCGGGTCGGCTTCGGGGAGCGTCTCCAGGCCCTCCTCGGGTTCGTAGGCGTCGAAGTCGAAGTCGTCTCCCTCGATGGGGGTGATGTACTTACAGCCCGTCAGCGCGTTCCGTACCGCCACGGGGTCTGATAACATTACCCACGCATCGCCCGGTGCAACGCCCTCCAGTTCGAATGAACCACTGAAATCCATGTTGAGTACCTCCGCCCGAACGGAGTCTGTCGCCACTAGTCACGTCGGCAGCGACGACCATAAACCTAGGTAAACAATAATGAAGGATACGATGTGTGGCGGCTACGGCCCGCGAACCGGCGTCTCGGACGGGACCGGACCGTCGGCGCCCGCGCGTCGTCTCCCGGACGCAACCCCTAACCGCCGGCGCGCCCACGCTCGAATATGGACGTCGACCTCGACTTCGGCGACGACGGCCTCGTCCCCGTCGTCGCGCAGGACGCCGACTCCGGCGACGTGTTGATGCTCGCGTACGCCGACCGCGAAGCCGTCGAACGCACCCGCGAGACGGGGCGCGCGCACTACTACTCGCGCTCCCGCGACGAACTCTGGGAGAAGGGCGCGACCAGCGGCCACACCCAGGAAATCGAGGAAGTCCGCGTCGACTGCGACGCCGACGCCCTCCTCTACGTCGTCGACCAGACGGGCGGCGCGTGCCACACCGGCTACGAGTCCTGCTTCCACCGCACCCTCGACGGCGACGTGGTCGGCGAGAAAGTGTTCGACCCCGACGAGACGTACTGACTGCGCGGCCGTCACTCCCGGGGTGACAGAAAGCCTATCAGCGCGACCGCCGTCGTTCCAGTCATGCCCGACGCGCAGGCCGCCCCCGACGGCCTCGTCGCCGACCTCGAACGCGCCAGCGACGCCGTCGCCGACGCCGAAGCGAGCGTCGAGGACGTGGGGGAGGCCCGACTCCGCGCCCTCGACGCCGCGCTCGACGACCTCGACCGACTGTTCGCGCAGTACGAGGACGACGCCACCGGCACCGGCGACTTCCAGTCGTACATCTCGTTCCAGGACGACCTCGTGGCGCTCGTCGAGGAGTTCGACGACGACCTCCCGGAGCGCGACGCCTTCGAGTCCCTGCTCGAGTTGTTCAAGAAGAAGCGCCTCTCCGAGTCGGACTTCGCGGAGGCGCGCTCGCGGCTCTCGGACGCCCGCGACCTCGCGGGTCGCCTCGGCACGCTCGAAGCCGCGCGCTCCGAGTACGGCGAGGTTCGCAAGCGCGTCCAGGCCCGCGCCGACGAGTACGCCGCCGAGGTCGAGGACCTCGAACGCCTCGAACGCCTCGGGAACGCCGACCTCGACGCGCCAACGGAAGAACTCCGCGAGCCCGTCCAGCGCTACGACGACGCGGTGCGCTCGGCGTTCGCCGACTTCCGCGAGAACGAGCCCGCCCGCGACGTACTCGCGTTCGTGGAGACGACCGAATCCTACCCGCTGGTCGGCTTCGACCCCGTTCCCGACGACCTCGCCGACTTCGTCGCGGACAACCCCGCGGGCGACGAGCCGATTCCCGAGTTGCTGGAGTACGCCGACTACTCGCCGTCGAAACTCGACCACTTCGTCGCCGAACCCCGGACGCTCAAGCGCGTCGTCGGCGGGAACCGCACGTACCTCGACCGCCTCGACGCCGCGCCGCTGACTGTCGGGTGGCCGCCCGAGCGCGCCGACGAACTCCGGTACCGGCTCGACGAACTCGTCTCCGTCGTCGACCGGTTCGCCGGCGACGACGTCCTCGAAGCGCTCCACGCGGTCCGGCGGCGCGTGCGCGCCGACGACTACGAGCGCCTGCGCACCGCCGCAGCTGCGGAACACGAACTCACGGACGAGGAACGACGCCGCATCGAGGACGGTATCCAGTCCGAGTTGGCCGCCGCCCGCGACGCGGAAGCCGAACTGCGGGACGCGCTGGAGACGTACTAGACGTCGGCCTTCGCGGCGCGGAGTGCGGCCGCGAACGACTCCGCGAGCTCGGACGCGCGGTCCTCGTCGGCCGCCTCGGCGTAGATGCGGACGACCGGCTCGGTGCCCGAGGGTCGCGCGAGCACCCACGCGTCGCCGTAGTCGAGGCGGTAGCCGTCGATGGTGGTGCGGTCCACGTCGGCGTCGAGCGCGCGCTGCTCGGCGGCGCCCAAGAGGGCTTCGCGCTGGGCGTCGTCGTCGTAACTGACGTTGATGCGGACGTTGTGGTAGTCGTCGTACGGCGCGACGACCTCGCTCGCTGGCCGGTCGGCGAGCAGTTCGAGGAAGCGCGCGCCGGTGTACGCGCCGTCCCGCGTCAGCCGGTAGTTCGGGAAGATGATGCCGCCGTTGCCCTCGCCCGCGACCGGAACTGACTCGCCTTCGGCGGTGAGTTCTCGGATTCGAGTCATGATTTGGGTGGAGCCGATGGGCGTGAGTTCGAGCGTCGCGCCGGTGCGGTCGCAGACGTCCACGAGGCGCTGGCTGACGTTCACCGCGGAGACGGTGGTGTCGCCCTCCGAGAGTTCGGCCTCCGCGAGCGCGGCGAGCGTCGCGTCGCCCTCCACGTACTCGCCGGTCTCGTCGAAGAAGATGGCGCGGTCCGCGTCGCCGTCGTGGGCGATGCCGACGTCGGCGTCGGCGGCGCGTACGAGGCCGCCGAGGTCTTCGAGGTTCTCGCGCACGGGTTCGGGGTCCCGTCCCGGGAAGTGGCCGTCGGGCTGGCTGTTCACGGTGACTACGTCACAGCCCAGCTCGCGGTAGAACTCGGGGCTGGTGAGCGCGCCCGCGCCGTGTCCGGGGTCGAGTGCGACCGTCAGGTCGGCGTCCGCGATGGCCTCCCGGTCCACCGATTCGAGGAGCTGCTCGACGTAGTGGCGGCGCGCCGACGGGACGTCGCTGTCCGCGCCCACCTCGTCCCACGCCGCGTCGTCGAACTGCTCGGTGGAGAACTTCCGCTCGATGCGCTCGAGGTCGGCGACGGACAGTTCCACGCCGTCCGCGCCGACCAGTTTCACGCCGTTGTACTCCCCGGGGTTGTGGCTCGCGGTCACCATCACCGCGGGCACCTCTTCGCGTTCAGCGTACGCTTGGGTCCCCGGCGTTGGCACCACGCCGAGGCGGTCCACGTCCGCGCCGACGCTCTGGAGGCCGCCGACCGCGGCGTTCTCCAGCATCCGGCCCGTCGTCCGCGTGTCGCGCGCGACGGCGACGCGGTCGGCGCGCCACACCGACCCCGCGGCCTTCGCGACGCGCTGGACGAACCCCGGCGTCAACTCCTCGTTTGCCACCCCCCGCGTGCCACTCGACCCGAACACCTTCATACCGAATCCGACGGCTGTCGCCCTCTAATCGCTTCCGAACTGGTCGAGGCCGGTTCGACGAGCCGCTCGCCGTTTTCCTCGACGCGAACCGCGTACGTCTCCTCGCCGAAGTGATAGAGGCCGCCGGGGTTGTCGCAGTGAGCGCGCAGGTCCGCGGCGAGCGAGTCGCCGACGTCCCGCGCCGTGCCGGTCGTCACCCACTCGCCGCGGGGCGCCGTCGACGCCGAATCGAGGACGCGTTCGAGCACCGGGTGGTCGGCGACGAAGTCGGCTTCGAGCGCGCAGTGGCGAGTCTCGCCGTCGGCGCGGTCCTCGGGCGCGCGCATCACGCGAACGCGGACCGGGTCGCTCCCGAGGACGCGAGCACACCCGCTTCCCGCCGCCAGCGCGGCGACCGACGCGAGTACCCTCCGTCGTCGCATTGGGGTGTGGTACGAACCCCATCCCAAAGGGTTTTCGAGAAATCGCAACACTTTGGCCGTCACGCGCGGCGGATTCACGTATGCCCGAGATTCGAGAGAAACGCGTCTACGTCGACCGCGCGGCGACCGTCGAGGCGTACGTCGCCGCCGAACTGGGCGTCGCGGTGGCGCGCGTCTCCGGCGACAAAATCGGGGAGTTCAGCCTCGTCGAGCGCTGTACCGCCCGCGACGTGGCGGCGACCGCGCTCGGCGTCGCGGCGGCGACCGACGACGATGTCCTGCTCGGCGACGGCGAGGATTTCGCCGAAACCGGCTTCGGGCCGGCGGTCGCGGTGGCGGGCGTCGGCGACGGCGTGCTCGCGGCGGGCGCGGACGGCACCGTCGCGCGCTACGACGGCGACGACTGGACGACCGTCGGGAGCGTCGACGCCGACGTGCGCGCACTGGACGCGGACCTCGTCGCGGCGAGCGACGGCGTTCACCGCGTCACCGACGACGGTCTCGCGCCCGCCGGACTCGACGACGCGCGGGACGTGGCGGCCGCGGGCGTCCCGCACGCCGCGACCGCGTCGGGCCTGTACGCGCTCGGAAACGGCTGGATGGACGCGCTCGACGGCGACTTCCGCGTCGTCGCCAGCGACCCCGTGAGCGCGAGTCCGGGCGAACTCGGGCGCGCCCACGCCGCCACCCCGGAGGCCCTCTACGCCCACGACGACGGCGACTGGACGACCGTCTCTCTCCCCGTCGAAGAAGTGGTCGCCGACGTCGCCTACGCCACCGACGCACCCGTCGTGCTGACCGAGGACGGCACGCTCGCCGTCGACGCGGGCGACGGCTTCCGCCACCGCAACCTCGGCCTCCACGACGCGCGCGCAGTCGCCGTCGTCGCCGACGACGGCGAGTAAGCCCTCGGCGTTTCACGTTCTCACAGCCGACCGACCACCTGACAACGGGCGGCCGACTGACTTCCCGGTGCCGGGTGGACTGAGCGGTCGCGGCGCGACCGCGGGGGTCGGAAGACGAGCGAAGCGAGTCTTCCGGGACTTCGAAAGGGGACGACCGGTCGCGTCGCGGTGCGCGACCCCTATCGCGAACGCAGTGAGCGATATGTCGCGCAGCCGGCGCGAGCGGGAGGGGGCTTTCGACGAAGTGTTGATGCAGGTCGCCGTGGCGAACTCCGAGGAGAAAACGACGGAAACTGCCGTGGGACCCTCTCCCACCCGAAACAGCGAGGGAAACGCGTAAGCCGTCGGCTCGACTCGACTCGCGTATGATACTCAGCGGGTCCGCGACGCAGTCGCTGGCGGCGTCGCTCGCCGCCGACCTCGGGGTCGACCTCGGGCGGGTCGACTACGAGTCGTTCCCGGACGGCGAACAGATGGTGACCGTACCCGAGGTGGCGGGCCGGGCGGTCGTGGTGGCGTCGACCGTCTCCAGCGACGCGCACGTGGAACTGCTCCAGTTGCAGGACGCGGCGCGCGAGGCTGGCGCGAGCGAGGTCGTGACCGTGCTGCCGTACATGGGGTACGCGCGACAGGACGAGGCGTTCGAGACGGGGCAGCCGGTGTCGGCGCGGGCGGTGGCGCGCGCCGTCTCGACGGGCGCCGACCGCGTGGTCACCGTCAACCCCCACGAGGACGCCGTGCTGGACTTCTTCGACGTGCCGGCGGTGGGCGTGGACGCGGCGCCGCGGCTCGCGGACCCGCTCCCCGACGGGCTCGCCGACCCGGTGTTTCTCGCGCCGGACGACGGCGCAATCGGCATCGCCGAGTCGGTGCGGGACGCCTACGGCGAGGGCGACACCGACCACTTCGAGAAAGTCAGACACTCCGGGAGCGACGTGACCGTCACCCCGAGCGACATCGACGTGTCTGGCCGCGACGTGGTCGTCACCGACGACATCATCGCGACTGGCTCCACGATGAGCGAGGCCATCGCGGCGCTCGACGACCCGGCGCGCGTGTTCGTCACCTGCGTCCACCCCCTGCTCGCGGGGAACGCCCGTCTCAAACTCGCGAACGCCGGCGCGGAAGCGGTCTACGGCACGGACACGCTCGAACGCGTCGTCTCCGAGGTGTCCGCGGCGCCCGCCATCGCCGAGGAACTCTGACTCGCGGCGTTCTCGTCGCCGACGAAAAAGGAGGCCGACTCGACTCCGCCTACAGTTCTTCGACTTCGAGCGCTATCTTCGTGCCGTCGACGTCCCACTCCTCGCGGTAGCCGTCCTCGACTTCCGCGAGTTCGCGGGCGCGGGTCTCCTCCTTGACGAGGTCCTCGTGGCGCGCGACGAGTTCGCCGACGCGCTCGTCGAACACGAGCACGTCGAGGCGAATCTCGGCGTCCATCTCGAGGTCCATGTCCTTGCGCATCTCCTGGACGCGCCGGATGACCTCGCGGGCGTAGCCCTCGCTCTCCACGTCCTCGTTCAGTTCGGTGTCGACGTAGACGGTGCCACCTGTGAAGTCGGCGCCTGCGACGTGCTCGGGCGTGGACTCGACGAACTCCACCATCTCCTCGGTGAGTTCCACGTCCATCCCGAGGGCTTCGCTCACTTGGTCGGCGAGCGCGTCGAGGTCCTTCGACGTGACTTCGGCGTCGTTCAGCGCGTTCATCACGCGCCCCGCGTCGTCGCCGAACGCCGGGCCGAGCTCGCTCATGTCGGCGCGCGCGCTGTACGCGAGTTCGCCCCACGACTCGCCCGGCTGAACGACTTCGACAGACCGGGCGTTCAGGCGGTCGGCGAGCAGGTCGCCGTGCGCGTCGAGCGCGTCCACGACGGCCTCGTCGTCGGCGTCCACGACGATGCGCGTGACGGGCCAGCGGAGTTTCCGGCCGGCCTGCTGGCGGGCGTGACTCCCCGCCTCCTCGACGCGCCGGAGCACGCCGACGGCGTCCTCCAGTTCGGGGTTCCGGTACGCCTCGTCGACCTCGGGCCAGTCGCACATGTGGACCGTCTCGTAGGCCGCGTCGCCGGCGAGGTGCTGGTAGAGTTGCTCGGAGACGAACGGCGCGTACGGCGCGAGCAGCGCGGTGACCTCCAGCAGGACGCGTTGCATCGTCGCGTACGCCGCCGTCTTCGACGCCGAGTCCTCCTCTTCCCACATGCGCTCGCGGACGACCTGCACGTAGTACCGGGAGAGGTCCTCCACGACGAAGTCGAGCAGTTCGTCGAGGGCCTTGTGCTGCTCGTAGGCCTCCCAGTACTCGTTGGCGTCCGCCTTCACGCGCTGGAGCGTCGAGAGCAGCCACTCGTCGACGCGTTCGAGGTCGGCGTCCGCCACGCCGACGCCAGCGTTCTCGCCGCCGAAGGCCTCGGGGACGTTCGCGTCGAAGCCGTCTTTGGCCATGTACGGCCGGGGGAACCGGAAGACGTTCCAGAGGATGTTGAGGTCGCTTTGCATGTTCGCGACCTCCTCCTTCGAGACGCGCATGTCGTCGCCCTGCGGCGTCACCGACAGGACGAACATCCGCATCGGGTCCGCGCCGTACTCCTCGATGAGTTCGTGGGGGTCGATGCGGATGTCTCGGGACTTCGACATCGACCGGCCGTCCGGCATCAGCGCGTGTCCGTGCATCAGGACGTTCTTGTACGGCGATTCGCCGACCGCCGCGGTGCCCATCCCGAGTTGAGACCAGAACCACCCGCGGGTCTGGTCGTGGGCCTCGATGATGAGGTCGGCGGGCCACAGTTCGTCGTAGGCCTCGGTCTCGCTCGGGTAGTTCAGGGTGCCCCACGACGCCACCGAGGAGTCGATCCACACGTCGAAGACGTCCGCGACGCGCGTGTACGTCGTGCCGTCCTCGGTGATGGTGAGGTCGTCGACCGTGTCCTTGTGGAGGTCGACCGCCTCGGGGTCGACGTCCTGGTCGACGCGCTCGGCGAGTTCCTCGCGGTCGCCGACCACGACCACGTCGTCGACGTCGCCGCTCCAGTCCTCGGGCGTCCAGATGGGGATGGGGATGCCCCAGTAGCGCTGCCGGCTGACGTTCCAGTCCGGCGCGTCCTCCACGAAGTCACGGAACCGGCTCTCCTGTGCCCACTCGGGGTACCACTGGGAGTCGCCGATGTTGTCCAGCAGTTCGTCCTTGACGTCGGTGACGGTGATGAACCACTGGTCGGTGACGATTTGCACGATGCCGGTGTCACACCGCCAGCAGTGCCCGTAGCTGTGGGAGACGGTCTGCTCCGCGAGGAGCGCGCCGTGGGCTTCGAGGTCCGCGATGATGCCGTCGTTGGCGTCGCGCACGAACTCGCCCTCGTACTTCCCGCCCTCGCTGGTGTAGACGCCGTCCTCGCCGACCGGACAGAACACGGGCAGGCCGAGTTCCTCGCCGCGCTCGAAGTCCTCCTCGCCGTGCCCCGGCGCGGAGTGGACGAGGCCGGTGCGGTCGACCTCCACCCAGTCTCCGTGGTACACCTCGTGGGTGCCCTCGGCGTCCACGGGGTTCGCGGGGACTTCCTCGGCGAGCGGCGGCGTATACGACCAGCCGATTAGGTCGCTGCCGAGCAAGTCCTCCTCGACGGTGTAGTCGTCGTAGCGCCCGGCGGACAGCACGTCGTCGACGCACTCCTCCGCGAGGTAGAGGACTTCCTCTTTCCCGTCCTTCGTCGCGCGCACCTTCTGGTAGGTGGTCTCCTCGTCCACCGCGACGAACTCGTTTGCGGGGATGGTCCACGGCGTCGTCGTCCAGATGACGAGACTCCCCTCGCGGTCGTCGAGGTCGAATTTGACGTAGATGGAGGGGTCCTCGACGTCCTCGTACTCGACCTCGTTGTTCGCGATGGCCGTCTCGCAGCGCGGACACTGGCTGATGGAGCGCTTCCCGCGCTCCACGAGGTCGTTGTCGTACACCTGGCTGAACGCCCACCACGTCGACTCCATGTACTCCGGGGAGACGGTCTTGTAGGGGTCGTCCCAGTCCATCCACACGCCGAAGGACTTGAAGTCGGACTGGAGTTGCTGGAGGCTGTCCTCCGCGAACTCCCGGCAGGCGTCGAGGAAATTCTGGACGCCGTAGGCCTCGATGTCCTTCTTGTTCGCGAAGTCCATCTCCTCCTCGACTTTCGTCTCGATGGGGAGGCCGTGCATGTCGTAGCCCGGCCGGTCCGGGACGCGGTGGCCCTGCATCCGGTGGTAGCGGATGTAGGCGTCCTTCAGGCTCTTGTTCCACGCGTGGCCCATGTGGGCCGCGCCGGACGTGTACGGCGGGCCGTCCACGAAGAAGAAGGGCTCGCCGTCCGCCCGGTGCGCTTTCGTTTTCTCGTACGCGTCGACGTCGTCCCAGTACGAGAACACCCGGTCCTCGACGTCCTCGGGGTCGTACTGGTCGGGCACGTCGCCGAATCCACTCATGGAGTAGCCGTCTCGCTCGCACCTAAAAGGGTAATCGGTTGTACAGTCCTCGCACTGAGACGGGCCGGGAGTCGACCGCTTACGCGCCGAGCCGCGACCGTACCTTGTCCGTGTACAGCATCGTCCCGGCGGCGATGGCGACGATGCCCATGCCCGCGAGCCACGTCCCGAACACTAGGTCGCCGCCGCCGACGGACGCGACGCTCCGCAGTTCAGCGAGCAGGCCGCCGCCCACCAGCCCCGCGCCGAGGACGGCGTAGCCGAGTGTCACCAGCGCGTCGAACAGTTCCGGCAGTGAATCGAGCATACCCGGGGTAGCCAGTCGGCGCTTGTAGTCCTTCTGTTGCACACAGAAGATTTACGACGGCCTGCGTGCGACCCCCGCCATGGGCCGTTACGGGAACCTCGACTACCCGAAACTCGCGAAGTACGGAACGCTCGCTAGCGTCGCGCTCGTCGTTGTCGGCGCCCTCGGCACGCGCCTCGGCGCCGGCACGCTCCCCGGTTGGGAACTCACGCTCCTCCTCGACGCCGAGATTCTGGGCGTCGTCGGAATGGTGGTGTGCCCGTTCCTGTTCGGCGTGTTCATGCCGCTGACCGAGTGACGCCGCTCCCGGGCCGCCGACAGGACTAACACGCCCTCCCGCGTCCGTCCCCGCATGAGCGACGCGTTCGACGCGCTCGCCGACGCCGACGTACACGGAAGCGACGCCTTCGTCGTGGACGACGCCCACGCCACCGTCGCGTTCGGCGAGCAAACCGACCCGCCCGGCGAACCCGCCGCAGCCGACGCCAGCCCCGAGGAGGCCGTGCGCGTCCTCGGGACGCCGTACCTTCTCTCCCGGTTCGAGTTCGCGGCCCGCGAGTCCCTGCGCGGTCGCCTCCCCGAGGGGACGGGCGTCGTCGGGCGCGGCGCGTCAGTCTCCCACCTCGCGCCGGTCGCCGTCGGTGGCCGCGTCGAACTCTCCACCACGCTCGTCGGCGTCGACCGCCCCGGCCTGTCGTTCGCGTGCCGCGCCGAACGCGACGACGGTACCGCCGTCGCCACCGGCGACCTCACCTTCCGGGTGGTCGACCGCGACCGGTTCCGGGCCGAGGTCGCGCGACAACGCGAGTAACCTTTTGGTCGCCCGGTCCGTCTGCCGACCCATGTCCGAGGACTGTATCTTCTGTCGCATCGTCGACGGCGAACTCCCCGCGCGCGTCGTCTACGAGGACGACGACGTGCTCGCGTTCCTCGACGCGAACCCGCTCGCGCCCGGCCACACGCTCGTCGTCCCGAAGGACCACTACGAGACGCTCGGCGACCTGCCCGCCGACGAGGGCGAGGCCGTGTTCGCGGCGCTCCACCGGCTCACGCCCGTCGTCGAGGCCGCCGTGGGCGCCGACGGGAGCAACGTCGCGTTCAACAACGGCGAGGCCGCCGGCCAGGAGGTCCCGCACGTCCACGGCCACGTCATCCCGCGGTTCGAGGACGACGGCGGGCGCCCCGTCCACGCCGTCGCCGGCTCCCGGCCCGACCTCTCCGACGACGAACTCGACGCCATCGCCGACGACATCGCGGCCGACGCCGAGTGACTGGTCGGGGCGCCGTCCGGTGTCGCCCCGACGGCGCGCGCGCCGACCGAACATCCAAGAGGGCTCGGCCCGGTATCCCACCAGAGGCATCCTAATCCGTGTCGAGTATCGACCCGCTGCTGGCCGCGTACGTCGCGTCGTTCACCGTCGCGGCCGTCGTCTGCGTCGCCAGCGTCCCGCGCGCCCGCCGCGTCGACCACGCCGACACCCGGCGCGGCTTCGTCGCGCTCCTCCTGACGAGCGCCGGCTGGGCTATCGCACAGGTCGGCTTCCTGCTCGCGCCCGGCCCCGAGGCGAAGACGGCGTTCCACATCGCCGGCCTCGTCGTCGGCTTCAGCACCGTCGGCGCGTGGCTCTACTTCTGTTCGGCGTACAGCGGTCGTACTCTCCACCGCGACCCGCGGTACCGGCGCGCCGCGATGGCGGTGTTCCTCGCCGTCGTCGCGGTGAAAGTCACCAACCCGGTTCACCACGTCTACTTCACCACCTCGGTCGCCAGCGCGCCGTTCCCGCACGTCGTCGTCCACAACAACGCCGTCCACTGGGTGGTGTCGGGGCTGGCGTACGCGCTGTCCGCCGTCGGCTACTTCATGCTGTTCGAGTTGTTCGACCAGACGAGCCTCGACACCCGCCCGCTCACGGGACTCGCGGCGCTCACCGCGCTCCCCGTGGCGTTCAACGTCGTCGGCTACGCCACGCCGCGACTCGTCGACATGACGTACGAACCCATCGGCGTCGCGGCGTTCGCGGTCGGCGTCCTCTACGTGTTCACGGAGCGCTTCCAGGCGATACGGCTCGCCGGCGAAGTCGACGACCCCGTCGTCTTCGTCGACGAGAACGGCCGAATCAGGGACTACAACGAGAAGGCCCGCGAACTGTTCCCGGCGCTCTACGGCGCCGACGGCGAACCGCTCGCCGAGGTGGCGCCCGCCGTCGCGGACGCCGTCGGCGACGAGGACGAAGTTCTCGAATTCGAAGACGGCGGGCGCACGCGGTACTTCCTCGTCACCGCGAACCCGTTCTCGGTGGGCGCCACGCGCCTCGGCCGGATGCTGTTGTTCTCGGACGTCACGCGCAGCGAACGCCACCGCCGCGAACTCGAACGCCAGAACGAACGCCTCGGCCAGTTCGCGAGCATCGTCAGCCACGACCTCCGCAATCCCCTGAACGTCGCGAAGGGCCGCCTCGAAATCGCCCGCGAGGGACGCGACGACGAGAACCTCGACGCCGTCGCGAACGCCCACGACCGCATGGAGGCGCTCATCGACGACGTGCTCGCGCTCGCGCGACAGGGCGAGACCATCGGCGACACCGACGCCTGTGACCTCCGCGCCCTCACCGAGGAGAGCTGGGAGACGGTCGCGACACCCGACGCGACGCTCGTCGTCGCCGACGAACTCCGATTCGAGGCGGACGCCGACCGCCTCCGGCAACTGTTCGAGAACCTCTTCCGGAATTCGGTCGAACACGCCGGCGAGGACGTGACCGTCACCGTCGGCGCGCTCGACGGCGCAGGCGGGTTCTACGTCGCGGACGACGGTCCCGGCGTTCCCGAGGACGACCGGGAGTCGGTCTTCGAGGCGGGCCACACCACCGACCCGGACGGCACGGGGTTCGGGCTCGCCATCGTCAAGAGCATCGCCGAGGCTCACGGCTGGCGGATTCGCGTCACCGACGCCGACGGCGGCGGCGCGCGCTTCGAAGTCAGGGGCGTCGCCGTCGCCGAGCCCGCGACCGCGAACGACTAAATTTTAGTACGAAAACAGAGCGAAGTTACTGGCATGGAGCCACGAACTGCCGCCTTCGTCGGCGTCGCCGGCGGGGCCGGCACCACCCGTCTCGCCGTCGAGACCGCCGCCGCGCTCGCCCGCGACGGCGCGTCCGTCGGCGTCTTCGACGCCGCGTTCGCCACGCAAGGTCTCTCCCAGTACGTCGACGGCCGCATCGACACCGACGCCACCGCCGTCTTCGCGGGCGACGCCGCCCCCGCCGACGCGCGCCACGACCTCGTCGCCGACGCGCCCGGCACGGTCGCCGCGTACCCCGCGTTCGCGCCGTTCGCGCGCCTCGCCGACGCGAAGACGCCGGCCGCCGCCGAACGCCTCGGCGGCGCGCTCGACGACCTGACCGACGCCCACGACTACGTGCTCGTGGACGCGCCGCCGGTCGCCGCGAACCAGGCCGTCGCCGCTGTCACCGATTCCGACCGCGTCCTCGCCGTCGCGCCGCCCGGCGACCGCGGCGTCGACAGCCTCCAGCGCGCCCGCGGCCGCCTCGCCGACGTCGGCGCCGAGTTCGACCTCGCGGTCGCCAACCGCGTCTCGGAGGCGCCGCCGGACGCCGACCTCGCGATTCCGGCACACGACGACACCGGCGTCCCCGACGACCCCGCCGCCCTATCGGAGTCTGGTGACTTCGCGGCGTCGGTCGCGGCGCTCGCCGAAGCCGCCTTCGTCGCCGAGATAGCCGCCGACTTCGAGAACGAGTCGCTGGTCGCCGCCGCCCGCGAGAAACTCCCCTAACCGGACTCGGGGAGCGTCGCCCCGAGCGCGTCCCGTTTGTCGACCATCGCGTCCGACGCCGACGACAGCGCGCTCTCCACCGCCTCCGCCGCGCCCGCGAGTTCGTCGTGGGTCGCGACGTACGCCGCGAGTGCGAACTCGCGTTCCGACGCGCCGGTGAGTTCGATTGCCTCGGCGCGCGTCAGCCGCGCGTCCAGCCAGTCGTTCAGGATGTTCCGCTGGAGCGGCGAGAACGGCGTCACGCCCGCGAACCCGAGCCGATGGAGCGCCTTCGTCGCCGTCGTCGGCGCGACGCCGGCCGCTTCGGCGGCGTCCCCGACGCTCCCACCGCTGGTGTACGACTCCGCGATTGCGGCCGCCGCCGACGGCGCACACGGCAGGTCGCCGTCGAGCGCCGCGAGCCGGTCCGCGAGCGGTTCGTCGGTGCGGTCGACGCTCGCCACCCCGCGGTCGCGCTGGCGCGTCGTCACCGTCACCCCCTCCGCGATGTCCGACAGTCCCATGCGCGTTCGTTTTCGCGTACGCGACTTAAAATTTCCACCTCGAAACGCGAATAGACGGCCGCGCGCGTCTCGAACGTACCGGTGACCGGTACGCTCTCGCGGCGGCTGGCGGCCGATTTCCCTCGATTCGTCCTACGCTTAAATACTACTTCGGCGCCAATCTCGAAGTACGATGAGTCAGTCAGCGAACTGCCCCGAATGCGAGGGCGTCGTCCGCCGACAGAACACCGAACGCGTCTGCGCCGACTGCGGGCTCGTCGTCGACGAGGACCGCATCGACCGCGGTCCCGAGTGGCGCACCTTCGCCGACGACGACGGCACCAACCCCGAACGAACCGGCGCGCCGCTTATACGACCATGCAGAGAACGGCTCGTAACCACGCCCCGATGCCGCGCCGTCTTGGAGTTTTCACCGCTAGATACGGGTAAGTATCGAACGGGAAAACTGGGTTCGGTCGCGGCGTGAACGCGGGGGCGCGCCGTCATGGGCTTTGCAATAACTAATCCTAGTCTGCTAGATAAATATCTTGGGGGCCGAACCGAGAACTACGGATTCATTTCTCCAACGCCGAGTACCGCGTTGCAGTCGGGACACATGAGCAATAGCGCTTCCTCTCCCATTCCTTCTACATCCACCCTATGAGGGTGCGTCTTATTCACCGTGCTATCGCAACTGGGGCAATTAGCAGTAGGCACACCAACGACTCACACACTAATGAGTCATATAATCTTATGAAGAATAGGACATGAAAATCGGGCATGTCCGACGAAATCGAGTTCTCAGATGAGTTCGTTGAGAATTTCCTCGATAACGTGTTTGAGTATTGGTTTAACGATGCGCTTGAGGAGAAAGGGTTAGAGCGTGAGGATTTCGAGAAGGGTCAAGTGTTCTTGAAAAACCCGTTCGCCCTCTCTCAGTTTGAGGACTTAGAAGCGGACGATTCAGACGTTGAGGTTTACGTGAACGATGATGCGGAGGTGCGAGTTCAAGCAGAACTGGATACGGATAGAGACATCGAGGCGGGCGACCCCATCTATGCATACGAAGTGGAGGGGTTCGAGGAGGTGATATTAGATGAGGAGCAAGAGGACTACGGTCATGTCACCGTCGCGGACATGGGTCAGTTGGGGTGGTTCTTTAATTTCGATTTCAGATATAATCGCTCGTACCAGGGACCGCTAACTGAGGCCGCAGATGAGTTTATCGACACGGCAGAATACGCCAAGGAGAATGAGAAATGGCGGGTATTCGTGGAAAACGCCTTCCACGCGGCGGAGCGCATGATGAAGATTGACGTGATTTTCATGGGTTGGTCCGCGGAAACACATGGGGACGTGCAAGCCCGATATTCTGACCTCGTTGACATGGGGATAGGGAACCCTGACCTATACGACGTTTTCAACCAACTCAAGGGTAAATATCGGTTCTCCGCCAGTTACGTTGACCCCCGCGGCGACGTAGATGAGCGGGAATTTGATTTCGGTGAGGAGGAGGCTGAGGAGTTCTTATCGGTAATCAAGGAACATCGGGAGTACCTAGAGGAGGAGGACGGCGAATAAGCGCGGCCCAGTTTATACGTGGTGCTCGACGTGTTGACCACTGAGGGCGAGAGATTGGTGCTCGATGACCGCCCCGTCCGATGCCGTCGGTCGGCATCCGCAGGTGTTGGGTCCCTGCGCTCATGTTTGCGTCCGCAGTCCGCAGTTGGGTGGTTCCGTCCGCCCCACACACGCTTTTCTGCGACTCGTTTTTCGTACATCAAACACGACGGAGCCACGGCTATGCCGATTTGAATACGTAAAAAGTCCGCCACGTTCGTGGCCCTTCAACGGCCCTCACTCTCACCGCAGTAATCTCCCGCACCGCTCCGCCTCCGCACGGACGTACTCCACCGCCGCCCCAGGTATATGAATTAACGTCTACTATGATACTTAAGTGAAGTAAGAGGCGGGCCGCCCCTCAGATGAAGTCCTCAAGTCCTGCGGGGTCCTCCTCCTCGAAGTCCGCAAGGAGTTTCTGATTTCGCCCGACGGCGGTTGATTTCTCGCGGCCCGTCCGCACCGTAATTTCTAACTCATCCATCGCCTGCTGAACCGATTGCTGAGTAATTCCGAAGGCGCGACCTATCTCCGCCTGCGACATCTTCTTTTCGTGGTGGAGGAACGCTAACACCCCGCGGTCCCACCACGGCTTATCGAGTTCCACCAAGCGACGGAGGATTTCATCGTGAGCCACGCGGATATTCCAGTGGTGGTCCTCGTTGGTGTATGGCTCACGCATCGTCCTCACCTTCCCAGTGGACTGCGCGAGCGTTCTCGATGCTAAAGCCGTACTCCTCCGCTAGTTCGACCACGGCAGGGTCATCGACTAACCGCCGCTCAAGGAGGGCCGCCAAGGGACCGTCATCGTCCGCCAGGGCCGCCAGATTATCTAGCGTTTGACCCACGCCCTCGCGGTCATCGAGCGAATCGAGACGGCGGAGCGCGCCACTGAGCGGCTCATCGACCGACTCACTCGCCTGCGCCAACCGCGTGGCCACGTGTGCGTCTCGGGCCACGATTGCCGCGCCAGTGATGACCTTCTCCAGGGAGTGGCCCGTGCAATCCGTTCGGGCAACGATTTGCCGTGTCTCGTTGCGGGTTGCGCTACGGACGTTGAGGCGGTCGCACACGGTGTCCGCACGGTGCATCTTGAAAATGTGCTCCGTGCGTCCGTCCGAATCGACCGCCCGATTGCGGATTTTTCGTGCCTCCTCATGGTCGTACTCCCGACCGTCGTAGGAAATCCAGCCTTCATCGAGACGGCGGAGACGGTCCCACTTGGCGGAGTCGCAATCGCTGGCGGCAATCTGACCCCCTAATCCGTCGTCCTCGGGGTCGTCCGCTCGAAGGTCGAACCGTTCCGCATCCCACTGACCATCCGACCAACCGCGGTCGGTGTCCTCGGGGTCCCTCGATAGTCTATGCTCCTCGGTGCTCGTGTGTTGGGTCTGCGTACTCATGGTCTGAGTGCGTTGGTGCTGATTGCGTTGCGCTTGGGACGTGCGACGCACCGCCACACCCGACCGATACCGTGGTCGTTAGACCCTCACTCGAAATCCGAAGTCGAAACCGTGAGGCCACTCGACGGGGAGGTATCGCCACTCTCGCTAAAGTCGTGCGTGGCCCCTCCCAGGCGTAGCCTCTCGGAGTCGCCCCCTTCGGTGTCCTCACTACTGATAAGGGCGACATCCTCCAACGCGGAACGGATTTCCGCCTCCGTGACGGACCAACGGGGCTTATCCCCGCCCCGTCCCGCGTTCATGCCGTCCTCAAGGATTTCCTTGATTTCGGAAATTCCCGCTCCGCATCGGATATAAAGGTGCTCAAGGAGCCGCGCATCGGCGTACACTGGGGTCCGAAGGTGCTCCACGTCGATGACCCCGTGAAGGGGCACCTCGATGACGCCCTCCCGCTCCACCGAATCGAACGAACTGCCTGCGGTCGGTTCCTCCACGTCGTGGAGGTGGAGGGCGGTGCGGACCTTGCCCTCCGTCGTATCGAGTTCCGCGGCAAGGTCCTCCACGGACCCAACGAGTTCGTGGCCCGCCAGGGCCGCCACGTCCGCCCCCGCATCGGGCGTGAGGGGGTCATCGGGGTACTCCTCATACGGACGGTCAAGAAGGGGTAGCCCCTCCTCGAATCCGACCGCCTCCTCGGGTTCAAGGAACTCATCCACCTCCTCGGGGCGGTCCTCTCGCGGGCCGCCGTCTCGATTGCTGGCCTTTGCCTCCTCGATTGCCGTGGTGTCCATGTGCGTGGTCATGCTCAGTTACCTCCGTCCCAAACGACGTGGTACGTTACGCCGCGTTCATCGTCCGTGAGGAGTTTCTGCGCGTCCTCAGGGGCGTGCTCCCCCTCGTACACGACGGCGGAGGTGGGGCGGGAGCCGCGCACCTCGATTCGAGCCTCTTGCGGCTCACCGTCCTCACCCCACCGCCGTGCAACGATTTCAACGCCCTCGATTTCCTTCGGAATCGTGACGTGCGTTTTCTGCGCGGGCCAGAAACTCCGTTTCATGCTCCACCTCCGTATGCGGAGAGTGGGACGGCGTACCAAACCGCCGCGTGCTCCACATCCGTCGCAAGGACCTGCGCGCCGTCCTCGATTTCACTTTCCCCGATGCCCGTGCTCAGTAGGACGTACTCCGCGAGTTCGCCACTCCCGACCACGGTCATCTCGAATCGAGTACCGCCCGCGGACCCCCGATAGTCGTGCCAGGCGTCAACGCGCCCGACCGTCTTGGGGAGTTCCACCGTGTCGCCCTCCTCGGGGTTCTCGATGGGGACCGCCTGAATCTCACTCATCAGAAATTCACCCCGCCGTCATCGTGCGATTCGCCAACCTCCTCCGCAACGAGGTTGCGGCACGCCACGTCGATGACGTGGCCGAGTGCTACCGATTCATCCCCGAAAACCGCATCACGGGTTGCCTTTGCCGTCGCCAGTTCATCTGCGCTAAGGCGGACACGCTTCTTACGAGTCATAACTTGCAGTAATCTCCTCTCAGTTGGGGTCACGTCGAACACGCCTTATAAGTGCCACGCGCGTTCACCGCGTCTCCTCACTTACTGCGTAATAAAAGTGAGAGACGGGCGATTTCGGGCGTCTCGGGGAGTGGTCCTAATGCCACTCGCGTTCAACGCTTTCCCTTCACGTAATGCGTAGTCAGAGTGTCCCTTTTAAAGAGAATCGGCCAGGTTTCCCCAGGTTCAATCAAACTTGCCCGCCGCCCGCGTGTTCCTCGATGCGACGGCACGGCGGGCGGGGAGGGCCGCCCCTTACTCGCTTAAGTGTGGTAATTGACGTAATATCATATACCTGGGGACGGCGGGGAGATAGGGCCGTGGCGGTGTGAGGGACTGAGGACCGTTGATGCGGGCTTGAGTCGCTTATCCGTGGTCATCGACGTGACGTTACACGTGAGAATAAGCGAAATCGGCGCGCTCAAGATTCAACTCCCCAGTCCGTGGTGGGACGGGCGAAACTCGTTGCACGACGGATGGGGTCAAACGTCTGGCGAAAACGGCCCGCAACGACTCTCATACCCAGTTAGAACGGCGATTTAGCCCACTTATTGACCAAACTATGACGACGAAATGCCCGACCTGCGGTGAGGAATACGAGAGAATCGCGCAACACTACGCTTTCAACGAGGACCACCGCCCCGACCTGAGTGATGACCAACTCGATACCGTGCGGTTTCTCCTCCTCGATGGGGCCACGGTCGAGACGGAGGGCGCGCACCACTCGATTACGCATTACTCGACCGACGTGGAGTTTCTGAAAGCGGCGGCGGCCCGTCTCGGGGACCTGGTTACGAGTCTCCGCCTTGAGGCGACGGCGGCAGAGCAGGCGGAGCACCTGGCGGCTAAGTACCCCGACATGGACGTGACGGCGGAGCAGTGTGCGGACCTATACGCGCTCCGCACGATGCCGCATCCGCGCCTCGATGCCTACGAGGGCGGGGAGGATGTTACGGAGTTAACCCCCAACGTCATGACGTGGTTTATCGAGTTCCACGGCGGCTATCACGGCTCCGCTATTCTCCCGTCACTCCACCTCGATACGAGGGACACGGGCGTTAGTGGGGACCACCTCCGTCGGCTCTTTCACGATTACGGGATTCAGACGGGGCGACTCGCGGAGGGCGACGGCGAGACGTTTTTCGTCCCGTCGGCACGGGAGGGCGTGGTGTCGCTCCCCAAGAAGGGCATCGACCAACTGCGAGACGTGTTCGGCATCGACATCAACCCCGCAGAGGACCAACGAAATCACGTGGTTGCATAGCATACTCGATGAAGGGCCAGAATCTCGATTAGCGGGGTCGAAAAGGCCAAAATCCCGATTAGCGGCGTGGCGTTCGGCTCACTCACCTACCTACGAACGGGCCGATTCGAGGTGGGTGATATTCTTCAAGGTAATGCACACGCCTCAGATGCGGCAACATCCTCCGCGTAACCGAACGAGTTGCATCGGAACTCGGTCGCACCCCACCCTACTCCCCCCGTCAAGATTAGTGAGCAGACGGGTCCCATACGCGGGTGGGGTAGGGGTGGATTCGCGCCCGCCACGTGAGTCGAATCTATCCAGGGGGTAATCTAGTAGTGTTTGGATAGTGAATGTTCCCAGTATGCTAATTGACCTACTCCCAACGTCGCTCGCGGCCCTCATTCCTGAACTCTCCTTGCTCCTCATCGGGTATGTAGTGGAGAAACACTACGTTAGCCGTGTGACGTGCTTCACGAACGTGCTGGCCCTCAACGTTCATTTCCTGACCGTCGGAGAGTCGGGGCTATGGCTTGGGCTATATGCTGACCTTGGTTTGCTCCTCGGGGCTTGGGGTTTCCTCCACTACATGGAACAGGAAAGTCTCAGTAGGGACTACTATCAAGTATCACATATCCTATATTCGTCTCTCGTCGTTGGGGCGATTATTCTATACCCTCACATCGAGTGGATTTTCTCTGCTATTCTCGGGGACGGCTCCCTTCCCGCGATAGGAGTGGTGGGTATAGCGGTGCTCATCAACCTCGCATTATTGGACGATGAGGACCAACTTCATTACCGACTCGCACGCGACATCAGGGTCAACGAGTTCATCGTGAATAGCCCAACGCTCGAAGTAGACCTTGGAGACGGCTATTTCACTCGGAGACACTTGGAGGACTGGTTTAGAGTGAAATAGCGGCTCAGAATCCTTGGTCATCAACCCACGACCAAACCAGTAACCCGCCGAAAACCAGGGCGAGTAGAATTATCAAGGGAAAGTTGGGGACGGCTATCTGCGGAATAACGGGGAGGACGCACGCTTTCATATTGAATCCAGGCTCTCCAAGATGAGGGATGCAGGTTAGAAGCATGAGGCCCGCTATGATGACCCCAATAGCGCCCGCCACGCCTATGGCTCTCTCAATCGGCCCCATGTATTGCGAAAATGTCCCGCATCCGATAAGCCTTCGGAGGAATTGAACGGTGAGGAGAGAGATTTCTGCGGTTAGATGTCCTCCACGTACTCCCGACGGCGGTTCATTTTACCCTCCTTTGAGGCGGCATCGTAGTGCGCATCAATCACGTCGGGGGACACGTCCATGCGGTCGCTCACCGCGACCTTCGGAACGTCGTTATCCAGGTGATGCGTGATTGACCCACGACGGATAGGGTGTGCGCTCACCGCATCGGGGCACTGAGAGGCCTTATCGTAGTCCGTCCGCGCCTCGCAGTCCATCGGGTCCTTATCGTGGGGGCACTCCCCTGCGTAGATGCAGGGCCGCGTGAGGCGGTATGCAGTCCGCCGAATCGTGACCTTCCCCATCCGTCCGTTCTTGGTCGTGATGAGGGGGTCGCGGCCATGCTCATCGGTCGCGTTCTCCCGCTTGCGTTCGAGGTAGTCATCTATCACCTCGCACTCCGCATCACCCAAGGCAATCATGCGCTCCCCCGCCTCCTTATTCTTGAGCGGGGTCCCCGTATCGGGCCGATGAACCAACTCTAACGCTCCTTTCCGTGGATAGTAGTCCTCAACATCGAGGGCGCGGAGGCCGCCCGTCCGCATCCCCGTTTTCCAGAGTACGAGGAACGCCACGTGGTCGCGTGAAGCGTACTCGAACCGTTCGAGGAAATCGAGGATGGAACGGGCGCGTTCGGCGGAGAGGGATTCATCCCGCCGATTCTCGTACTTATCGAGGGACGGGAGTAGGACCTTCTCGTGAAGGTTCGAGGGGACTGCATCAATCCGCCCGCAAAAGTCGATGAAGTGGCGGATGTTGGACATCTGCGAGCGGAGCGTGACGTTATTCAAGTCCCCGTCCTCGCGCCGCCACTTGCGATAGTTCATCAAGTCGCGGCCATCGAGGGTGTTCATGTTCTCGATGTCCTCCTCTCCGCACCACCGCACGAAGTGGCGTAGTTGGTACTCGCGGGTTTGAACCGTACTCTCGGCCTTCTCGGTACGGATTGCTTCAAGGTACTGGGCTTTCGCTTCTGCTGGCGCTATGGGCTTTAGGTCCGACATGGTTTGACTCTGCAAAGCCCGTGAGGCGCGCCGATTCGCGGTCTGGTTTCTCGCGGCGTGGGTGTTTGCCATCTGGTGTCATGGTCACGGCTATCGGTTGGGGTACTCAACGGAGCAATTCCGTACCCGTCGGTAACGGGTGAGTCTTGGTAATAATTAGGCTCCGTTTGATGTTTAATCTGCATGAAGCGGCAACATAACCCGCATAACCGCATGGGTTCGCCGCTCACTCGCTCCCGACACGACCGCGGCCTCTCCACGGAAATCGGTCGCTCCACCCGGCTGAAGGGACGCAAGCGACGGAAGTTCGCGCGCCTCCGCCGCCAGCACAAGCGCGCGAACATCTCCTCGAAGGCGGAACGGAATCAGGTGTACGGCTTCACCGAGATTCGGCGCCTCGTCGGCGCGCTCGGCCTCCCGCGGAGCGTGCGCGACCAGGCCTGCGCGCTGTTCGACTCCGCGCAGAGCGAGGACCTGCTCCGCGGGCGCACCATCGAGGGGTTCGCCGCCGCCGCCGTCTACGCCGTCTGCCGGACGAACGGTCTCTCCCGCACGCTCGCCGAAGTCGAAGCCGTCGCGCGCGGCGACGAAGCCGAACTCTCGGCCGCCTACGACGCGATGAACCGCGACCTCGGCCTGCCGACCGGCCCCATCGACCCCCGCGACTACCTCCCGCGGTACGCCGACGAACTCGACCTCCCGACCGACGTGGAACGGCGCGCCCGCGAACTCGTCGAGACCGCCGAGGACCGCAACCTCGTCTCCGGGAAGAACCCCAGCGGCGTCGCCGCCGCCTGCCTCTACACCGCCGCCGACGCCGCCGACGTGCCTGTCACGCAGGCCGATGCGGCCGCCGTCGCCGACGTGACGCCGGTGACGCTGCGCTCGACGTACTACGACTTGCAGGACTGAACGCGACCCGCGAGCCGAGCGACCTGTTCTGCCGCCGCCGTCTCCGGCGCCGCTTCCCGAACCGGCCGCCCGGTCTCCAGCGTCGCCGCCAGCGCCTCGGACTCGGGCACCGAGACCACCGGCGCGCCGAGCGCGTCCGCCACGGCGTCCGCGGCGTCGCTCGCGCGATTGAACACCACCGCCGCCAGCCCCGCGTCCAGTTCGACCGCGAGCGACCGCGCCCGCAGCGCGTCGGCGAGCGCCGCGCGGTCCGGCGTCGTCACAACCACCGCAGCGTCCGCCGCCAGCAGGGGGAGGCCCACGTCAGCGCTCAGGCCCGCCGGACAGTCGACGACGACGTCGCCGTAGGCGTCGGCGGCCTCGCGGAGCGCACCGACGAGGCGTCGCGGGTCGCCCTCGCGGGCGCCGGCGAGCGTCCGCCCGCACGGGAGGATTCGCACCGCACCGGTCTCGCGGACGGCTTCGACTGCGCTCGCGCGACCAGCGAGCACGTCGTGGAGGTCCGGGCCGCGGCCCGCCGGCACGTCCGCCATTCCGAGGTCGGCGTCCACGAGCACGGCGCCGAGTTCGCCCGCGAGGCTCAGCGACACCGTCGTCTTTCCGACGCCGCCCTTCCCGCCGCAGACCGCGAGAATCACTCGTCGACCGCCTCCCGGAGCCGAGTCGCGCGCGCCGCGAGCGCCGCCACGCTCTCCCGGTCGGCGTCCGTCGCGTCGCCGTCCGTCGCGCGCTCGGAGACGCCCGACAGCCACGCTCGCGTCTCCTCGGGGACCGCTTCGGCGGGCGGCGTCACCGCGTCGCGGGGCGGACGCGGGTCGCCGAGGTCGGCGACGGCTTCGGCGGTCGTCGGCACGCCGTCGGCGGCGCGCTCCGTCCACGCAACCTCGGCAGGAGGCGACCCCGGCGCGCCGGGCGTCGCGTACCCGAGCGCGCGGCGGCCGCCCGGTTCGACGACCCCTTCCCAGCCGCCGTCGTCCCACCCCGGCGCGGGCAGGTCGCCCTCCCTCGGGGGCCACACCGCGCCAGCACACCGGTTCGCGACGCGCACCCGGACCGGGTGGTCGTCGTCGTTGTGGACGAGCACTGCGACGAGTGTCACGCCGTCCCGTCGGTAGACCTCCGTCTCCAGTCGCATGGCCCCAGGTGGCCGCGCGCTCGGATTTAAACCTCCACCAGCAACACGGGCGCGTCGAGTGCGGCCCGCGCCCTGGACGCGTCGCCGAACACGTCGCCGGCGACGACGAGTGGCGCGCCGGGTCGCGCGAGTCGCGCGACGGCACAGGCCGCCGCCACGTCCGGCCCGTCGAACTCGCGTGGTGCGGCGGGAGAACCGGGAACGGGGAGCGCGCGCAACGCACGGCGGAACGACTCGCCGTACTCGTCGACGAGCGCGCGGCGCGCGTCCCGCCGCAGATTCTCCCGGCGGTCTTCGAGCGCGAGGCGGCGCTCCCGAGTGTCGCGTGCGCTCCGGGCGCGGTCGCGCGCCGCGGCCAGCGCCTCCAGAGCGGCGTGGTGGTCGGTCTCGGCGTCCGCGAGTTCGCGGTTCACCGCCCGAAGCGCCTCCTCGGCCCCGGACGCGTCGCGTCCCGCGTCCCGCGCCGCCTCGACTCGCCCGCTCGCCCGCGCCACCTGCTCGCGGAGCGCGTCCACGTCCGCCGCCGCGTCCGCGACGCGCTCTCGCGCCGCTTCGAGGTCCACGCTCGGCGCGTCGAGGGCCGCAAGTTCTGCTTCCACGCGCCCCAAACCGCGGTCGTACTCGGTGCGCGCGCCCCTGCTCCGCGCGGCGTCCGCGACGGCCGCCGGGACGCGAACCGAGACGCCGCGGTGGAGGAAGCCGACGCGCTCGTGGACGGCCCGGGGCGGCGCGCCCACCACGCGGTCGTCGCTCGGGTCGCGGACGGCTTCCAGAACTGTTCCGGCGTCGACCCCCGTGTTCCGCAGGTCGAAGGACTGGCCGGTCGCGTCGACGGCCCCGAACGCGACTCTCATAACTCGGCGTCGCGCAGGTCGTCGGGCGCCGGATGGTCGGTGCCCGCTGCGAACTTCGCGTACGGCGTGCTCGCGGCGTCCCGGTTCTCGTACGCGCTCGCCGCCTCGCGCACGCCGTCGGGCACGTCCGCGAACTCGTTGAGCGGCGCCGTGCGCTCGACTTGCACGTCGTCCGCGTGTTTCTCCCGCAGGCGGAGCGCGTGGAACGCCCCGAACTCCGTCTCGGCGAGCAACGCGGCGCGCCCGAACCGACGCACGACGCAGTCCTCGTGGGTTCGACAGACGTTCCGCAGGCTCTGTCTCGCCGCCCGCGAGTACGTCACGACCAACAGCACTAATCGAGCGTTATCGTAGCGCTAAAAATTACTTTCGAACTACGGAATCAACCGGCGCGCTCGACGCGGAACTCCGGGACGGCACCGTCGATGCGCGCCGCCACGCGCTCCTCGGCTTCGTCTGCCGACGACGCGACGACCACGACGCCTTCCACTTCCGGGTCGCCGGTCGCGCGGTACGCCGTCACGTCGTCGCCCTCGAACTCCGTCGCGTACGTCCGGAGCACGCCGAGCACGCGGTCCTCCACGTCCCCGAGGCTGGCGTCGCCGTCCTCGAAGTCCGCGAGCGCGTCCTCGACGTTCCGGAGCGCGGAAATTCGGTCCATCAGATGCTCCGGAGGTGGTCCTTGTTCGGCTGGTAGAGTTCGCCCTTCTCCTTGAGTTTCTCGATCTCGTGTTCGGCCTTCTGGGCGTCCATTCCGACCTCCTCGGCCCTGTCGAGCACCTCCTCGATGGGCGCGCCCTCGTCGAAGTCGTCCTCGATGTCCTTGATGAGGGCTTTGACGTTCTTGATTCGGTCGCGCTGGGTCTTCGTCGTCCCCGTCTCTATCATGTCGGCGTCGTACTCGCCCGTCTCCGGGTCGACGCCGATGTCCTGCAGGCACGACCGCACGATGGTGATGACGCGCTCCGCGTCTTCCTCCTCGACGGTGTCCGAGAGGCGCAGACGCGCCGACGCCTCCGCCAGCCGAACGATGGCCTCCAGTTGCCGCGCCGTCACCGGAATCGCCGAGTCCTCGCCCTGCCCCTTCGACCGGAGGTCGACGTAGAAGTCCTCGATGGCCTGCTTGGCCTCCGGCGTCATCGTCGGGAAGCAGTTCCGGCGAGCGTACGCGATGTACTTCCGCAACAGCGGCGCCTCGATGGCCGGCGCCACGTCCTCGGTCTGCTCGGCGATTTCGTCCTCGCCGTGGTTCGCGTTCGCCAGCCGCTCGTTTTGCGTGTTCAGTTCGCCCGCGTAGTTCGTCTGGAGGATGTGCTGGGCGAGCTGGGCGTCCTCCTCGGGGTCCGGCTCGTCGGTCACCGTGAAGATGAGGTCGAACCGCGAGATGAGCGCCGGCTCCAGGTCGATCTGCTCGCCGATGGGCTCGTACTGGTCGAACCGGCCGTACTTCGGGTTCGCCGCCCCGAGCAGCGAACACCGCGCTTTGAGGGTGGCGTTGATGCCGGCCTTCGACACCGAAATCTTCTGCTGTTCGAGGGCCTCGTGCATCGCCGACCGGTCGTCGGCCGCCATCTTGTCCAGTTCGTCCACCGCCGCGACGCCCTGGTCCGCGAGCACGAGCGCGCCCGCTTCGAGCGTCCACTGCTGGCCGTCGCCGAAGTCGTCTCTGACAGCCGCCGCCGTCAAACCGGCCGAGGACGACCCCTTCCCGGAGGTGTAGACGGAGCGCGGCGCTATATGTTGGACGTACGATATGAGTTGGGAGTTGTGCGAGACGACACCGTTCGAGAGATAGGTGTGCGTGTCCTCGACTTCGAGGTCGTAAACCCACTCTTCGGCGGGCTCCACGGCCTCGATGGACTCGATGCGGTCCCACGAAACGTCGTTCCCGACGAGTTCGCGGAGGCGTTCGACGGCCAACTCGGCGGTGAGTGCCTCGTCGATGTGCGCTTTGAGGCCACTCTGTGCCGCCATCACCTTCCCGCCGTCCGGAACGACGTCGTTTCGCTCGTAGTAACTCACCGCGGTTTGTTCGACACCCATCTCGCTCGCGAGTGCTGACTGCGAGACGTTCAATTCGTTCCGAATCGACGTGACGTCGCTCCAATCTCCCGACTCGACGCTCTGTTTCGCGTCGCGGAGCCACGCGACGCGGTTCTCGAATGCGTCGACGACCTGTCGGAGACTGTCTCGACTCGGGTTCCGGTCGCCGCGCTCGTAGTGCTGGTACGTAGTCCTCGGGACGCCGCAGTCGGACTGCGAGAGTTCGAGCGTCTCGCGGACGCGATGAAGTTCCGCCCCGATTCCGGGAACGACATCGACGTTCGTGTTCGACGATTGGCCGTCGAACGCGTGGGACGCCGTCGATTTTCGCTCGGTAACGAACCCGACCTGTTCGACGTACCGTTCGAAGTCGTCACCCCCGATTCGGAGTCGGTAACTCCCGTTTTCTCGGGATTCGATGCTCGCAGTGATGTCGAACGCGAGCAACAGCGTACGGACGCCGTCGAGGAGTTCGCGACTCATCGAGGCGACCGTAATCTCGCGCTGTGTCGCCGAGACGTGGCCCTCGCTGTCGACGTACGCCCGGAGGAACGCTCGCTTCGTCTCCACCGTCGCGCGGCGAATCGCGTCAGGGACGCGTTGCTCCGCCGACCGTTCGAGAATCGCTGGTTCGAGATTCGCGAGGAAACTCGCGAACTCGCCCGAGTTACACCGAACGCGCTTCGCGGACGTCCCGGTTCGCGGACCGTCGACGGTGTAGTTGAGCCCGAGTTCGTCCAACGCGTCGGCGACGTCGTTGAGTATCTCCTCGTCCTGGTTCGTTACTCGAACGTCTCCGGTGTTGTTCTCACGGAGGACGGCGTGCCCTTCGGCGATGATGTACCCGACGAGACGCGCGAGCGACGTGGTCCACTCGTCGGGGAGGTCAAGCGAGACTGCGTTCCACGACTCGGATTGGCGGTATTCGACGTTCAGGGTGTCGTCACCGCGAGTGTCGAGGGTCCGCGGTGTCGCGACGAACTCGCCGCTGTCGAGTGTCTCTGCACGCCGGGCGGTGACGCCTCCGTCGCGTTGAACGAACAATGGATGGCTCGGCGTCACTTCGAGTTCGCGTCCGCTCGACGTGCGAATCCGGTACATCGTCTCGGGCGCCTCGCGTTTCCACACTTTTGTCGCTCGTCGCTCGGTGAGCGTGCCGTCCTCGCCCATCGACGGGAGCGCTATGTCGACCTCGTCGTAGACGCCGTCGTCGACGGGATTCGGGTCGTCAAGGTTCTCCTCAACGATGTCTCGAATCGGTCGCTCCGTGCCGTCCGCGAGTGTGACACGGGTGTCCCCGTCGACGCACTTCCCCGTACCCGGATCACCTATCAAGAGCATGTGGAGGTCGCCGCGGATGCGGGACTCGTCCGGGAGGTGTTTGGTGACGCCGGAGAACAACTGGAGCATCATCGCGAGCTTGGCCTGCCGGTGGCCGTAGATGGCGGGCGCCATGGAGTCCACCATCTGCTCGTAGATGTCCTCGCGCTCGGAGATTTCGACGATTTTCTGCTTGTCCTCCTCGGTGATGTCCATCTCCTCGAACTCCTCGTCCTCCACGACGATGGAGGAGCCCTCCATGTAGAGGTCGAAGACGGGGGACTCGGTGCTCTCCTCGCTCTGGTCGAGGCGGAGCACGCCCGTCGCGGTGATGTGGTCGCCGGGGCTCACTTCGCCCGTGATGTCGTCCTCGATGTGGATGTCGATGCTCTGGGGCGTCTCGCCGCCCGCGAGCCCCTCAGGGGACTCCTGAATCCGGAGTTTCTGGGAGTCCACGAACTCCGAGCGCTCGGGGTCGAGTTTGAACGGCCCCTGTCGCTCGCAGGACTCGCACTGGTAGGGCTCCTGGAAGCCCGCGTCGCCCTGCGGGACTTCGGTCTCCGCGCCGCAGCGCTGGCAGACGAACACCGCGGACTGAATCTTCGGCATCACGTCCGTCGCCTTCCGCACCATCCCCTGCACGCCGATGAGCGTGTTCAGGTGTTCCGCGCGGATGTCCCGAATCTCGGTCGACTCCTCCAAGCCGTGGACGCGAACGTGGGCTTGCCCGAGGCTCACGTCCACCGGGAGGTCGTAGAGGCGGAGCGCCTCCTCGGCGGCCTCGGTGAGCTGGTCGGGGTGGTTGATGAAGTCGTCGGCGAGGTCCGGGTCCATCTGGTAGAGGTCCCGCCAGTCGAGGTCGAGGGACTTCGACTCCCGCGGGTACTGGCGCGCGAGTTCCGCGACGTCGTCGCTGTAGTACCGGCGGTAGAACTCCTCGAATCGGTCGACGAGCTCCTGATTTGCGGCCTGCGCCATTCTGTCCAGATAGGGTAACGCGCGCTCGCCTATGAAGGTTCGCAAACGTGGAAGTAGACGTTCGCTTGGTCGTCGAACGCGCCTGTACGTTTATATCGGCACGCCGCGTCCTCGAATCGGATGACCGACGACGAAGCCCTGGTGGAGTTCGTTCGCGACGCGGCCGCCGACCGACTCCGCGGCGTAGTGCGGTACCACGAGGACGACTACCGGTTCCTCTACGAACGCGAGGACGCCGGATGGGGGCCCAGCGAAACGGCCGACGTGGAGCGGTTCGTCGACCAGTTCCGGCACGCCGAACTCGACGAGGTCGAGCGTACGCACCTCCTGAACGTCGGGAACCACCACGCCACCGTCCGCCTGTACGACGGCGCCGTCGTCATTCACTTCCCGCAGGGCGAGGGCGTCGGGACGCTCGTGAGTCTCGACCCCGAGGCGGCGTCCGACCTCGCGACGTTCGTGTCGTCGTGTCTCGGCCACCTCTACCGGGACTCCCCGCAGGTCGTCGAGAACGCGCCCGACTGGTGAGCGCCGACCACTCCGAACCGGAGTTGCGGTCCGGACGCTCGTCGTCCTCGTGGCCGGACGACACCCGGCCGCGTCGGGCAAGACTCATCCCCGTCGCTCGCGTCCTCCCGGTGTGACCGAGACGCTGCGCGCCGAAGTCGTCCACGTCGTCCCGCCCGACGAACTCGACGACGTCGACCTCCAGCCCGAACTCCGCGACCTCGCCGACGACCGGTACGTCGTCGTCTGCCGGAAGGGCGGGTCGCCGTCGTGGGTCGAGCGACTCGTCGCGTTCCTCCGCCGGCGCCCCATCGAAGCCGTGACCGTCGTCACGGACCGCGACTACGCCGAGGGCGCGGAGTTCACCGCCACCGTCGAAGCGACCGACATCGCCGGCGTCTACGAGGCCGTCGCGACGGACGCCTGACTACCGGTCTGAGAGGTCGACGGTCCGCTCCTCGATGATGCGTCGCGTCTCGTTGTTCACGGCGCGCACGATTATCTTCGTGTTCGCCGACGCCTGCCCCACGTCGCCGGGTACCCTGACGGTGCCGTTCACCGAATCGATGGTCGCGTTGCTGAGCGAGTTCCCGGTGGACACCACGAGGTGGGTGGCCGACCCCTCCTCCGTCCACAGCACGGTCGCTTCTTCGCCCGTCACGGCGATTTCCACGTCCGCGTTCACCGTGTCCTTGTTCAGGAACACGCCCGCGCCTACCGCGGCCCCGACGAGAACAGTGACGACGAGGAGCAACACGGCGCCCACGACGGGCGACGTGGCGCGTTCGTCCTCGTGGAGCGGTGGCATCACCCGGCAGTATCGGCGGCCGCGTTAAATGCGTACCCCTCCGCCTATCGCTCGTGATAGTCGTCGCCGCGATTCACAACGCCCAAGCGGAACGCGTGTCACGAAAACGACGTGAACCGCCGCCGATTCCTCGCCGCCAGCGGAGTCGCCCTCTCTACCGCCGCGGCCGGCTGTCTGTCCAGTCCCGGGTCCGCTGGCGACGACGCGCCAGCGTGCCCGCAGTCGGTGCCGCGCTTCGAACGCGCCGACTACGACGGCGACGTGCGCGTCGTCTGTGACGCCGCGAGCGACGACGCGCCGACCGACGAGAGCGCACTCGCGCCGACGCCGCGAACGACGGCATTCGGGGGCGACGCCGTCACCTTCGAGTTCGCGAACCGCCGCGACGAACACTACAACATCGACCCGCACGCGTGGACGATGCAGAAGCGCGTCGACGGCGAGTGGCGTCTCGCCGTCCCCACGCGCTCCTCGATGGGCGAGTCGTCGTCGCTCGCGCCCGGCACCACGTACACGTGGGCGCTCTCGTTCCCCTCGCAGGGGTCGTCCGAGGACCTGCCACTCGACGCCGTGTCGGGGGACTCGACGGCCACCATCCGTGGCCTCACGCCGGGGATGTACGCGTTCCACGTCTGGGGGTCGTACGGCGACGCTGGCGGCCACCCCGCCGGCAACGAACCAATCGTCGCGTACGCCGCGCAGTTCTCGCTCGAAGACGCGTAGCGACGCGCTCTCCGACCGAGATGCGCCGCGTGGCGCCCCACAAAGCGTTTACCTGCGAACAGTGTGACACGTAGTCGATGCCCTCCACACGTCCCGGTCGCAGAGCGCTGACGCTCCTCGTCGCACTCTGTGTCTGTGCTAGCGCAGCGACAGCGGCGACGGCAGCCGCCTCGCCGACGCGAACGAACGGCGCGGTGAACGGCTGTTTCCCCGGCGTCGACTCGGTCGAGCGCGACGAAGCCGTCGGGGACGCGGTCGAACTGGAGATGCTGCTCTGCTTCGAGGGGTCGGTCGCCGTCGACGGCCCCGGCTACACCGGGAACGTGACGCTCGGCGACGGCGAGAAGTCGGGGACCGTGACGCTCGAACTCGACACCGACGCGAACGACTCGGCCGCCTTCGGCGTCACCTCGGACTCCCTCGACGACGTACCGATGAACGCGACCGGCGACGGCGCGTTCGAACCCGGGAACTACACCGTCACCGTCCGCGACGGGAGCGGCGACGTGGCCGACACGGTCACCTTCGAACTCGACGCGCCGACCGCGCGCGACGTGACGCTGTGGCGCGCCCCGCTCGGCGCCGACGCCGACCTGCGGACGCTCGCCGCCGTCCGCGAGTCGCGAGCCACCGCCTCGCAGGTGGACTCCCGGCGCCGACTCGACGACTACGACAGCGACTCCCTCGCCGTCGCCACCAACGAGACGCTCGTCGTCGCGCTCCGCGCCGACGGCATCGAGGGCGCGATGACCGGCGCCGACGGCGACGCGCGAACCCGCTTCCGGACGGCGCTCCGCGAGACCGGCGGCGACTTCGCGCTCGTCCAGACGCCCGAGAGTACTCCCCCGAGTCGGCAACCGCTCACGCCGCCCGTGTTGAACAACACCGAGACGCGCGTCCTCCCCGACCACGCCAACGACACCTACTACCTCGTCGTGGACACCCGCGACCTCCGCGGGGAGTGGGGCGGAACTCACGGCGGCACCATCCACGTCGGCTCTCGGGACGGCATGGGGTTCGCCGCCCGCCTCTCGTTGCAGGGGTCGGGCGCTGACGGTGACTGGCCCGCCGACACCGTCGCCGCGGACTTCGAACTCGTGGCCGCGACGGTCTCGACGCCCGCGACCGCCGGCGACCGCACCGCCCTGACGCCGACCGCGAACGCCGGTCTCGTTGCGCGAACGACGCTCGCGGCGGGAACTGAAGTCACTGTCCGCGTCTCCGGCGCCGCGAATCGTACCGTCGACGCCACGGTGCGCGCTCGCAACGGCTCGGCGAACGTCGTGGTCGCACCCCTCGACCTCTCGGACGTCCCGGACGGTGCGACGCTCTCGGTGGCCTTCGAGCGCGGCGGCACGCGCCTCGACGAGAGCCGACTCACCGCCGTCGTCGCCGCCCCCACTGCCACGCTCCACGTCGAACCGGACGAGGACGAACTCTGGGTCCACCTGTCTGACGCTACTCACCCCACCGTCGTCGCGACGACGGCCGCGAACGGCACCGTCCTCGACACGCGTTCCGTCTCGCCCGAAGCCACGAACGACTCGACGGTGACGCTCTCCGTGACCGCGGGCGCCGACGCGAGTGCCGTCCGCCTCTACCACGACGCCGACCACTCCGGCACGCTCACGGACGCCGACGAGCGCTACCGGCGACACGCCGTCGAGCGCGAGACGACCACGCCGACGACCACGGAGACGACCGACGAACCCACCGAATCGACGCCGACGACTTCGCGCACCACCGACACGCAGACGCCCGGGTTCGGGGTTCTCGGCGCGCTCCTCGCGCTCCTCGTCGGTGTCGGTCTGCGGCGTCGATGACGAGTACGGTCGCGGGCACAGAGCCGGTGCGGGCCGCGCGAGAACGAGGTGTCGCTACTCGGTGTGGAGTTCGAAGCGGACGCCGCCGAGTGCGTCGCTGTCGTCGATTTCGATGCGCCAGTCGTGAGCGGTGACGATTTGGCGGACGCTCGCCATCCCCATGCCGATGCCCTTCTCGCCGCGCTTCGTGGAGAACCCCGGGATGAACACTTGGCCGCGGGCGTCCGGGTCGATGCCCGGACCGTCGTCCGCGTAGTAGAACCCGTCGCCGAGTGCGCCGATGCGAACCGTGGCGTGCTCGGAGCCGTGTTCCACGGAGTTCCCGACGAGGTTCTCTAGGAGTCGCTGGAGGGCGTCCCGGTCCGCGTCGACGGTCACCGGCTCGACTACGGTGTACGTCGTCGTGCTGGGCGGGTCGATGGTCCGCCACGCTCGCTCGAAGACGTCGGCGACGTCGACTGACTCGCGGTTTGTGACGATTTCCCGCGACCGGAGCGTCGTCACCAAGTCCTCGCGGAGGGCGTCGACTCGTTCTAACGCCTCGCTCGCGCGCTCCACGTGCTCCACGTCACCGGTCTCCAGCGCGAGTTCGAGCCGTCCGTTGACGGCGGAAATCGGGCTCTGGAGGTCGTGTGAGATGAAACTCGCGAACTCGTCGAAGCGCTTGTTCTGCTCTTGGAGTTCGCGTTTCTGCTGGCGCCGCTCGGTGATGTCTTTCGCGGAGACGAGCACCGTCGTGACCTCGCCGCTGTCGTCGGTCACCGGCCGGAACACGCCGGAGACGACGGCCGTCTCCCCGTCGCCGGCCGGGTGTTCGGCCTCGTACTCGACGTAGTCCCCGTCGGTCGCCTCGCGAATCCACTGCTTCACGTCGGCCTCGTGGTCCTCGCTCCACCACGGTGCCTCCCAGAACGGGATGCCGACGATTTCGTCGTGAGACTTGTCGACGTACGCGACTGCCGTCTCGTTGACCCGTTGCACCGTCCCGTCCGGGTCGAGCAACGCGACGAGGAGATTGGGGTCGTCGAAGAGCGCGTCGAACCGCTGTGAATGCTGTTCCACAGTCTGTTAGGCCTCGTTGACGGGAAACTCCTTGCACTGGACACTTAAGTAGTTTACACCCGTCTCGGTTCGTGCCGAGACGCGTTGAACCGGCGGCCGACCTCGCGCCGACCGGCGGTTCGGCGAACTGGTGACTGGCGACTCGAAAGCGGCGAAAAACGGCGGCGAACGCCGCCTCTGGCTTAAATAGTATGGGACCGCCCGAATTTGAATCGGGGTCACAGCGTCCCAAACGCTGAAGGATACCAAGCTACCCTACGGTCCCGCAAAACTACGTACCGCGGCGTCGCGTGTAAGGGTTTCGTTCGGCCTGCCACAACGGTTTTCGCGGCGGACGACAGACCCACTCGTATGGCGACGACACTGGAAATCGCGCTCGTGGTGGCGGTGTTGGCGGCGCTGTTCGGCGCGTATCGGTTGATTCGCGCGGTGAAGCCGTTCGTGGTGAACGCCGTCGTGGGACTGGTGGTGATTCTGGTGGCGCAGTTCTTCGGGGCGGAGGTGGCGGTGACGCCGCTGGCGTTGCTAATCGTGGCCGTCGGCGGGTTCCCGGGCGCACTGTTGGTGATTCTGTTGGCGTACGCGGGGGTGGCGTTCGCGCCCGCCGTCCTGTTCGTCTAGTCGTCTTCGCCGCGGAGTTCGAGGTCGGCGACGACGTCGTAGGGGTCGGTGCCCTTGCGGACGCCGTCGAGGATCTTGAACGCGGCGCCGGGTTCGAGGAAGTGCGTGGTGACGGCGCGCCCGAGCGGCGTCGGGTCGAAACTGTCGATGAACTCGTACTCGATGAGTTTGCCGAGCGCGTGCTTGGTGGGGACGTCGCCGAGCATGCGGTCGTTGAGGCGCTTGGCGGCCTTCCCGCCGACGGTGACGTTCGCGAGCGTCTCCTCGATGGCGGCGGTCTCGTCGTAGCGCGTGACGACGTCCTCCATCTCGCCTTTGAGGAGTTTGAACGCGATTTCCTCCTCGGTGCCCTCCATCGAGCCGTGGTAGGAGGCGTCCGGTTCGACGAGCATGTACACCTTCCCGCGGTCGTGGTAGTCGGGTCGGCCCGCGCGCCCGAGCATCTGCTCGAACTCCTGGACGGAGAGCCACTCGATGCCCATCGCGAGCGTGTCGAAGACGACCTGCGAGGCGGGGAAGTCGACGCCGGCGGCGAGCGCGGCGGTCGTCACGACGGCCGCGAGGTCCTGATTTCCGAATTTGCGCTCGACGGACTTGCGCTCGCCGTAGTCGAGGCCGGCGTGGTAGGGCCGCGAGGGGTAGTCGAGTTTCCGGGAAATCTCGTTGCAGCGCCGCCGGGAGTTCGTGAAGATGATGGTCTGGCCCTGGTAGCCTTTCGAGGACTCCTGGTCGAACTCCCGCCTGACGAGCTTGTTCTCGATGTCCGGCTTCTCCTTGCCGTCGGCGAACGTGACGTGGCGCTCGATGGGGACGGGGCGCTCCTCGAACTCCACGAGGTTCGCGCGCATGCCGTCGGCGAGTTCGCCGGGGTTGCCGACCGTCGCGGAGAGGTAGATCCACTGCGCGCCGCCGTAGTCGCTCCGGCGCTCCTCGCGTTGCTCGCAGTAGTGCTTGAGACGCGAAATCAGGCCGTCGAGGCGGTGGCCGCGTTCGTCTTCCTTGAGCGTGTGGACCTCGTCGATGACGACGGTGCCGATGTCGCCGAGGTTCTTGCCCGTGCGGAGCGCGTGGTCGATGCCCTCGTAGGTGCCGACGATGACGTCCGCGGAGGGGTCGAAGGCGTGGCCGTCGTCCCGAATCCGGGAGGAGCCGACGCGAATCGTGACGTTCGCGAGGTGGCCGTACTCGTCCTCGAAGTCCTCGTGTTTCTGGTTCGCGAGCGCGACGAGGGGGACGAGGAACAGCATCTTCCCGTCGCCCGAGAGGTGGCGGTGCAGGCCCGCCATCTCGCCGACGAGCGTCTTCCCGGTCGCCGTCGCGGAGACGACGAGCTGGTCCTCGCCGTCCACGAGGCCGTTCTCCACGGCGAGACTCTGGACGGGCAGGAGGTCGTCGAAGCGGTCCTCCAGTAAGCCCTGCAGGTCGGGGTGGAGGTCGAGGCTGTCGACGGGCACCGGTTCGATTTCGTCGGTGGTCGCGGACACCTCGTCGTACTTCGTGAGGTCGGGATCGAGGTTCCCCTCCAGTAAGCCCGTGATCTTCGCGAGGTCCTGTTCCTCGAACAGGAGGTCCTCCAGTCGCTCTTGGGCCGCACCGGAGACGTTCCCGTTGAAGGATAGCTCGCGCTCCAGTTCTCGCACCGCGCAGTCCCGGCAGATGTGCTCGCCGTCAGCCTCGATGGCGGTGTCCTCCGTGATGGGCGAGTACCGGCCCTTGCCGGCGCAGTACCGGCACGTCCGCACGACCTTCGCGTCCTGCTGGTAGGCGTCCAGCATCTCCCGCAGCTCCGCGCGGCCCGCTCGCGTCGTCTGCTGGCTGATGCGGATGCGGTCGGCGCGCCGCGCTATCTCCACGAACTGGTCGGGGTTCCGCGGCTCCTCGCCGCCGCCGGTCTTGATGCGGAACTTCCCCGGTCGGGGGCCGGCGTCCCGCTCTATCAGTTCGAGTTTCGCGCGGAACAGCCGGTCCCCGCCACGCTGGGCGACGGCGAGGTAGTCGTCGCCGGCCTCGTGGAGGAACAGGGTGTCCACGCGCTGTACCTGCTCAGACACGAATCCGGGTAGGAGAGCGCGCTATTTCAGCGGTTCGCTTGCGCGACTCACTCCACCAACTGGATGTCGTCGTCACCGACAGACTCGCGGTGCTCGTCTGTCGAGCGCTCGCTCGGCGTCGCCTCGCGAGGACGCCGTTCGCGACGACTCATTCGACGAGACGAATCTCGTCGTCGCCGTTGGGGACGACGCAGATGAACGCCCCCTCCTCGTCGCCGGCGTTCTCGTACCAGTGGACGGCTCCTGCCGGAATCAGGAGGCTGTCGCCCTCGCTGACGGTGTACTCCTCGCCCTCGATGCCGACCGTGTACTCGCCGGCGAGCACGTACTGCTCGTGTTCGACCTCGTTGGTGTGCTCGGGGACGCTCGCGCCGGGGTCGAGGACGAACCGCCGCATCGCGAAGTTCGGCGCGCCACTCGACTCGTCCAGCAGGACGCCCTTGTGCATCCCGTCGGCGGCGTCCACGCTCTCGTAGGTCGCGCTCTCGGCGTCCCGCACCACGTGTTCGGTCATGGTCGAGCGTTGGGCGGCCCGGGATTTAGGGTTAGCCGTCGCGCCCGCGCAACCCCAGTATCTCGCGGGCCTCGTCAGGGGACGCCACCGGGCGGCCGAGTTCCTCGGCGACGCGGACGACGCGTGCGACCAGTTGGGCGTTGCTCTCGGCGAGTTCGCCGCGCTCGTAGTAGACGTTGTCTTCGAGGCCGACGCGCACGTGCCCGCCGAACAGCACGCCCATCGTCGCGAACGGGAGTTGGTGCTGGCCGAACCCGAGCGTGTTGAACGCCGCGCCCTCGGGGAGATTCGAGACGGCGTTCAGGAAGTTCTCTGGCGTCGGGCGCGTGAGCGTCCCGGACCCGAAGACGAGCGTCGCGTACACCGGGTCGTCGACGTCGCGGCGGTCGAGGAACTGGTGGACTTCGTTCAGGTGGCCGTCGTTGAACACCTCCAGTTCGGGCTTGATGTCGCGCTCGCGCATCTCGTCGTAGAGCGAGTCGACGAGCGCGCGCGTGTTCTCGCTCGTGAGGCGGTCGTAGCGGTTCAGCGGCCCCATGTCGAGGCTCGCCATCTCGGGCGCGGGGTCGGTGCGGAGCGGGCGGTGGCGCGCCTCGTCGGGCGCGCCGGTGCCGCCCGTCGAGTGCTGGATGACGACGCTGTCGGCGTGTTCGCGGATGGCGTCGTCTATCTCCTGGAAGCGCTCGGTGGCGAACGACCGCTCGCCGTTCGGTTTCCGAGCGTGGACGTGGACGACGGCGGCGCCCGCGTCCTCGGCGGCGGCCGCCGCGCGCCCGATTTCTTCAGGGGTCTCCGGGAGGTTCGGGTTCGCTTCCTTCCCGTGGACGCCGCCGGTCAGCGCCGCCGTCACGACGACCGGTTCGCCGGCGAGGTAGTCGGCGTACGTCACGACTCTCCCTCGGCGTGCTCGCGGAATATCTCGCAGTGCTCGGCGTGGTGGAGGTCGTACCGGTCGTTGCAGACGTCCGCCCGCATCGGCTGGACGAACTGGTCGGCGAGGGCGCAGTACGCTCGCGCTTCCTCGAAGGACTGGTCGCCGGCCTCGCGCCGGTAGGACAGGTGCGGGCAGGTCATACCGCTCCTTCGACGCCGGTCGTGTTAACGATTCGCTGGCGCGCGCGTCGGGCGGTAACCCGGCCGTCACCCGGTGACGGAGGCGTCCGACTAGACATAGGGTGGTGGGGTACCTACGGACTGGTATGCCACCGACGACGCCCGGCCTCCACCACGTCACCGCCATCGCCGGCGACCCGCAGGCGAACGCCGACTTCTACGTCGGGACGCTGGGCCTGCGGTTCGTGAAGCGAACCGTGAACCACGACGACACCGGGACGTACCACTTCTACTTCGGGGACAACGAGGGGACGCCGGGCACGAACGTGACGTTCTTCCCGTGGGCCGACGGCGGGCGGGACGGCGAGTTCGGCGCCGGGCAGACGCGGGACACCGCGTACCTGATTCCGCCCGACGCCGTTGACTTCTGGCGCGACCGCCTCGAATCACGCGGCGTCGACGTGACCGAGTCCGAGCGGTTCGGTGAGCCAGTCCTCCGCTTTGCCGACCCGGACGGCATCGGCCTCGAACTCGTCGCGAGCGACCGCGCCGCCGACTCGGACGCCGTCCCGTGGCCGGACGGCCCGGTGCCGGCCGACCGCCAACTCCGCGGGTTCCACAGCGTCACGCTCGCCGTGTCCGACTACGCCCCGACCGAGGCCGTCCTCACGGACGTACTCGGCTACGAGCGGGTCGCCGAATCCGACGACCGGCGGCGCTACGAGGCCGACGGCGGCGGGCCGCACGCCGCCCTCGACCTCGTGGAGACCGACGCCCCGCGAGGCCGGATGGGCGTCGGCACCGTCCACCACGTCGCGTTCGTCGCCGAGAGCGTCGAACAGGAGAAAGCGTGGCGGGAGGCGTACGTCGAACGCGGCCTCGCGCCCAGCGAGATAATCGACCGCAAGTACTTCGAGTCGCTGTACTGCCGCGAACCCGGCGGCGTGCTGTTCGAAATCGCGACCGACGGCCCCGGCTTCACCGTCGACGAGGACGCCGACGAACTCGGGTCGCGCCTGACGCTCCCCGAGTGGCTGGAGGGCGAACGCGCCGAAATCGAGGCCGCGCTCCCCGACTTCGCCGGCCCGAACGTCGAGAGCGCGTAACCCCGCGAGGACCCGGTCTCGCCCCCGCCTTTATCGGGGTTCGCGCGCTATCCCGGAGCATGCGCAGTTTCAAGGTCGGGAGCGCGTTCGGCATTCCCATCAAACTGGACGTGACCTTCCTGTTGATTCTCCCGGTGTTCGCGTACCTCATCGGGACGCAGGTCGACGTCTGGGTGAACACGCTGAACGGCGCGCCGTTCGACGCCGGACTGAACGCCGCCACGCTCACCGAGGGGAACCGCGAGTGGTATCTCGGCTCCATCGCCGCAATCGGGCTGTTCGTCGGCGTCGTCCTCCACGAACTCGGCCACTCGCTGGTCGCGATGCGGTACGGCTTCCCCATCGACTCCATCACGCTCTGGATTCTCGGCGGCATCGCCAGCCTCTCCGAACAGCCCGAGGAGTGGAAACAGGAGTTCTCCATCGCTATCGCCGGCCCGATTGTGAGCATCTTACTCGGCGTCGGGTCGTACGCCGCCATGCAGTTCCTCCCGAGTTCGCTGGACCTCGCGCGGTTCGTCTTCGGCTACCTCGCGTTGATGAACTTCGCGCTCGCCGCGTTCAACCTCCTCCCCGGCTTCCCGATGGACGGCGGGCGCGTCCTGCGCGCGCTCCTCGCTCGCACCCGGTCGTTCGCCCGCGCCACCCAGATCGCGGCGGAGGTCGGGAAGGCGTTCGCGCTCATCCTCGGCATCGTCGGCCTGCTCGGGTTCAACCTCATCCTCATCGGCGTCGCCTTCTTCATCTACATCGGCGCGTCCAGCGAAGCCCAGCGCACCGTCATGAACGCGGTCTTCGAGGGCGTCACCGTCGCCGACGTGATGACACACGCCGAGGACGTCCACACGGTCGACGCCGACGCCTCGGTCGCCGACCTCATGGACCGGATGTTCGAACAGCGCCACACCGGCTACCCCGTCACGCGCAACGGCGACGTCGTCGGGATGGTGACGCTAGACGACGCGCGCTCCGTGAAACCCGTCGAACGCGACGCCATCCGCGTCGCCGACGTGATGACCGACGAGGTCCACAGCATCCCCCAGTACAGCGACGCGATGGACGCCCTCGACAGGATTCAACAGCACGGCATCGGTCGCCTGCTCGTCGTCGACGCGAACGGCGAGATGGTCGGTCTGCTCTCCCGCACCGACCTCGTCACCGCGTTCAACATCATCCAGTCCACGGGACCCCGAGAGGCCTCGACGAACATCGACCTGTCCCGGCGCTGACGCCGGTTTCGCGTCGCGGCCGCGCTCACTCCTGTCGTCGCTCGTGTGACTCGCGAGCGGCGCACCGGACGGCACCCGCGGCGTCCGCGGGGTCGCCGTGGTAGGTGTCGCCGTCGAGTCGCACGTGGCGACCGTCCTCTGCGATGGCGTCGACCACGTCGCCGGTGGTGTGGGCGCCCGCCTCGGGCGCGCTCGTGCCGAGGAGGTAGTAGACGTTGTCGACGGACTCGTCTTTCACGCGGCCGACACCCCCGATTCGGTGGGTCGCCGTCGCGGGGAGGCGCCGGTGGAGAACGTGTTCGTCTGTCGACACCGACTGCACGTCGGTCACGGTGGCGCCGGTCGCGTCGGCGCGGGTGACGAGCGTCGCCGTCGGATTCCCGAAGAACCGGTGGGTCGCGTCGACCTCGGCGACCGTCGCGCTCCACGGGAGCGTGTGCCCGGTGAGGAGCGGCGACGCGAGGCGGGCGAGGTCGGTCGGCGCGAGCGGTTCGTCGGCAATCAACCCCGCGACCGTCCCGCGGTCGGCCAGCGAGCGCTGGACGGCCGCCGAAACCGGGCGCCCGAACGCGACGACCGCCGGCCACGAGTCGGTCGGGCTCGCGTCCCAGAGGGGGTTTTCGTCGCCGCTCGGCGCCGCCTCGCAGTAGAGGAAGTTGGGGCCGGCGGCGACCGCCCGTTCGCGTGCGTCCGCCGACCCGGTGACGACAGTCGTCGCCTCGTGGACGCGGGACTCGCTGGCGGCTTCGAGCGCCGCGCGGAGCGCGGCCGCCCGGTCCTCGCCGTCGAGAGCGAACGCGAGCGTGGCGTCGGCTGGCGTCGGCATCTCGCGCTCGCGTTGCGCGGCGAACGCCTCGCCGACGAGCCGCGTCGCGCCCGGCGGCACGTCGGTGGCCGTCGTCGCGGTTCCGACCTCCGGAATCGCGGGCTCGATTGGCGCCGTCTCGGCCGTCGGCTCGCCGTCGGCGGTGACGCGAATCGGCGCGAGCGCGTGCGCCAGCGGCGACAGCAACGCGGCGTCCTCGACGCGCGGGCGGAGCGTCGCCGTACCGGCCCACGCCGGGCGCCGCCCGTCGAGGACGGCCGGTTCGACTTCGAGGTACTCGATGAGTTGGTCGCTAATCGGTTCGCCGTAGAGGTTCGGCGGGTAGAACGGGAGGTCGCCGGCGACGAGGTCGTACTCCCGGCGTCGGAGCGAGTAGTAGCCGTCGTTCCGAACGAGCGAATCGAGGAACAGCGCTCGACTCAGTACGGACTCGACGCGCTCCTCGAAGGAGTGCGCGGGGGTTTCGAGCGGCGTGCTGTAGCCGTTGTCGAGGTGGAGCGCGGGGTCGTCGCCGACTTCGACGGTCGCGCCGAGGTAGAACGCGAGCGGTGCGACGGGGTAGACGTACTCGTACTCGGCGGGCACCTCGACGGTGATGCCGGTGTCGGGTTCCGAGAGCCACGACGGAATATCGAGTTCGTCGCCGGGGCGAATCGCTGGTGGGTGGCCACGGAGCGTCGGCCACGAGCGCTCGCTGCTGAACTCCTTGATGGAGGAGCCGAGATAGGAGACGGCTTCCGCGACGGCGGCGGGGTCGTCGGGGACTTCGAGGGTCGTCTGCGGGCGCGAGTGCAGCGACCGCGCGCCGACGAACACCGTCGCCTCGTCGTCGAACTCGACGACGACGTCGGCCGCGTCTATCGGTTCGGACTCGTAGGCCACCGTGAACGCGGTGTCCGCCACTCGGATGTAGGCCTGGACGCCTCCCTGCACGTCGATGGTGTGGTCTCCTCGGTCGAAGCGCTGCGGGGTCGTGGTGGGTTCGCCGAGGTGGTCGCCGTCGCCGTCCCGCACGTACACCACGGACGCGGGGCCGATTCGGAGTCGCGTCGTCGTCAGTGACACCGCGGCGTCGACGGGGAAGACGAACCGCGCCGTGTTGGCCGGCTGCAGTGACACGCCGGTGGTCACGCCGAGCGTGACACCGACGGATTCGAGTTCGTCGGTGACGCGAACCGTCCCCTCGGCCGCGTCCCCGTCGAACGACACCAACTCGGCTCCCGATTCCATAGCCCTCACTGGCGTTCTCTCCGGATTTCAGGCTGTCGATGGCCGCGGTTCTCTCCCGAAGACAGCAAGTATTTGTCCGGAAGCGCGCTACGAACGCTCCCCATGCCCGACGCGTCCGCGCCCGACACGACCCGCCTGTACGAGGAGTGGTCGCTCCACGACGCCAGTTTGTTCGCCGAGGCCGGGGACGCGCTCCGCGCGAAGAGCGCGTACTACGGCGCGGACGCCGACGAACTCCGGGCGTGTCTGGACCACGCGGCGAGCGTCGTGGACGTGGACGCGCCCGACGGCCGCGGCCGCGTCGTCCCGCTCCACCGCGAGGACGACGCCGCGCCGACCGTCGAGTACGTGCGCTGGAACCCCGATGCCGGGACGGTGGGCTGGCACGACCCGGAGTTCGGCGTCAGCGGCACGGCCCGGTACGCCGACGTGGACGACGTGATAGCGACCGAGGTGGCGTGGCGAGTGCGCTTCTGGCACCCCGACTACGCGCCCGGCGACGACCCGTTCGGGGACGTGGCCGACCCGCCGTCGGCGGTCGAAGCGAGTGACCCCCTGTCCGGGACGGACCGACGGGCGTTCTTCGACGACCTGCGCGGCGTCGTCAGGGACGAGCGACGCGCCGAGCGAGACGCGAACTGGGCCGACCACGCGGACGCCGACCTCGGGCGCTTGGTCGGCCGGGGTGTCGTGGACGGGCCGTTCGTGCTGGTGGCGACCGAGGGCGCGTACGGCTCCGGGCGCCCGGCGGAACTGCGCGTGCAGTACGCGCCAGACGACGGCGTGCCGGCGGACGTGGACCTCGTCGCGGGGTTCGACCTCTACCCGGACAACCGCGTCGTGGTGGACGCGTTCGACTCGGCGTTTCCGGTGCCCGCGCGCATCGCGTCCGTCGACGGCCCCGTGGTGACACTGCAGCCGGAGTGGGAGAACGTCGACGACCCGAGCCGCGTCGCGGACGCCGCCGAGGACGCGGACCCGTTCTGGCTCCGCACGCTCCTGAATCCGGTGCCCTACGACCGGCGGCGGGAGGCACTCGACGCCGTCTGGGAGGCGCCCGCGAAACGGCGCCTCCTCACCGGGGAGCGTGACCTCTCCTTCGGCGCGCTCCCGAGCGCGCGGCGCTCCGGCGTCGAACTCAACGACTACCAGCTCCGGGCGCTCGGGTGGGCGGTGGCCGCCGACGACGTGGCGTGCATCCACGGACCGCCCGGCACCGGGAAGACCCGGACGCTCACCGCGTTCGTCGCGCACGCCGTCGCCCGCGGGGAGCGCGTGCTCGTCACCGCGCACTCGAATCAGGCCGTGGACAACCTCCTCGTCGGCGACAGCACGCTCGACGAGCGCGAGGACGGCACCCTGCACGCCGCCGTCGCCGGCGAGGACGTGCGAGTCGCGCGCTACGGCCGGCACTCCCGGAATCGCGTCGTCGGCGAGCACTACCGCGAGACGCCCATCGACGACGCCGACGTGGTGGCGGCGACGACGAACGGTGCGGCCGCCTTCGACCAGGACGACTTCGACGTGGCCGTCGTGGACGAGGCGACACAGGCCAGCAGGGCCGCCACCGCCATCGCGCTGAACGCCGCCGAGAAACTGGTGCTGGCGGGCGACCACCGCCAACTCCCGCCGTACAGCGTCACCGAGGCCGGCGAGGGGGAGATGCGCCCGTCGCTGTTCGAGACGCTCGTGGACCGCTACGGCGACGAGGTGGCCGTCCTCCTGCGCCGCCAGTACCGGATGCACGACGCCATCGCGGCGTTCCCGAACGAGGCGTTCTACGGCGGGCGACTGGAGACCGCCGACGCGAACGCCGACTGGACGATTCCGGGCTTCCCGCCGGTCTCGGTCGTCGACGTCGAGGGCGACGAGCGCCGCGAGGAACGCGGCTCCTCGGTTCGCAACGCCGCGGAAGCCGACGCGGTCGCCGAGCGCGTCGACGCCCTGCTCGACGCGGGCGCCGACCCGACAGACGTGGGCGTCATCGCGGCGTACAGCGGGCAGGTCCGTGAGATTCGGTCCCGGCTCGGCGACCTCGACCGCTCGACGCACGGCCTCACCGTCGACACCGTCGACTCCTTCCAGGGCGGCGAGCGCGACGCCATCGTCGTGTCGTTCGCGCGCAGCAACGACGCCGCGAACGCCGGCTTCCTCGAACACCCCGAGGAGGGCCCGCGCCGCCTCAACGTCGCGCTCACTCGCGCCCGCAAACACCTCGCGCTCGTCGGCGACCGGGAGACGCTGACGACGCGAGCCACCCACCGCGACCCCGAGGACAGTTGCGCGGACACGTACGCCGCGCTGTTCGAGACGCTCGCGGAACGCCCGGACGTCGAACACACGCAAGCGTAAGACCGCCCCGCCCGTACCCGGTCGTGTGACGCTACTCGTCTACGGCGCGTACGGCTACACGGGCGAGCTGGTCGCCGAGGAAGCAATCGAGCGCGGCCTCGACCCCGTGCTCGGCGGCCGGAACGCGACGAAACTCGACCGCGTCGGCGCGCGACTCGACTGCGAGACGCGGACGTTCCGGGTGGCCGACGCTGCCCGTGAATTGGACGACGTCGACGTCGTTCTGAACTGCGCCGGGCCGTTCGTGGAGACGGCCGAACCGTTCGCCGACGCGTGCATCGACGCTGGCGCGGACTACCTCGACGTGACCGGCGAGATTCCGGTCTTCGAGTCGCTCGCGCGCCGCGACGGCGACGCCACCGAGGCCGGCGTCGCCGTCCTCCCGGGCGTCGGCTTCGACGTGGTGCCGACGGACTGCCTCGCCGCACACCTCGCGGGTCGCCTCCCGGACGCCACGCACCTCTCGCTCGGGTTCGAGCCGCACGGCGGCCTCTCCCCCGGCACCGCCGCCACCGTCCTCGGGCAACTCGGCGACGGCGGCGCGATTCGGCGCGACGGCCGCCTCGTCTCGGTGCCGCCCGGCCACCGCCAGCGCCGCATCGACTTCGGGAACGGCGAGCGCAGTGCCGTCACCATCCCGTGGGGCGACGTCTCGACGGCGTACCGCTCGACGGGCATCCCGAACGTGGACGCCTACGTCCCGATGCCGAAGAACGCCCGGCGCGCGATGCGGGCCGCACGCTACCTCGGCCCCGTCCTCTCGGCTGACCCGGTGAGCGACGCGCTCCAGTCGCTCGCCCGGCGGTTCGTCTCGGGCCCGGACGAGGCCGAACGCGACGCCGGCCGCGCCTACGTCTGGGGCGAAGTCAGAAACGAGGAGACGGGCGAATCGGCGGTTTCCCGCCTCGTCACGCCGGAGACGTACGCGCTCACCGTCGACGCCGCGACGACCGCCGCCGAACGCGCGCTCGACGGCGACGCGCCGCCGGGCTACCAGACCCCGTCGACGGCCTACGGCGCGGACTTCGTCCTCGAACTCGACGACGTCACCCGGACCGACGACTAATCCAGCGCCTCGACTGTCACGTCGCCGTTCGTCGTCGCCGCGGTCACCTCGTGCGTTCCGTCACCGAGCGTCCCCGTGACGTGCGTGTCGGTCGTCGACGCGTCCCGCAAGTCGAGCCCGTCGACCGTCACGTCGCCGTTCGTCGTCTGCGCGTCCAGCGCGGCGTCCGCGTCCGGGGACAGCGCCGCGTCGACGTCGCCGTTCTCGGAGTGCAACAGCACGTCGCCGGGCAGCGGCGCCGGCACGTCAGCCGCGATGTCGCCGTTCTCCGTCGACACCGACTCGACCGGGCCGGCGTCCCGAACGGTCACGTCGCCGTTCGACGACCGCGCCGCCTCCACCGACGCGGTGTCCCGAACCGTCACGTCCCCGTTCTCGCTTTGCACCACCGCCATCGCCGCTCCCTCGGGAACGCGAACCGACAGGTCCACGCTCACGCGACTCGCGTTCCCGACCACCTCGGGAGTCACCGCGAGCGCGTCCTCTATCTCCGAACTGGTCACGGTCACGTCCTCGAACCGGGACTCGCTCGGCACCGCCACGACGGCCTCGACGGCCACCTGCCCGCCGTCGTGTGTCTCCACCGCGATGTTCCCGTTCTCGGTACTCACGCGCACCGGCCGGCCGTCCGGCGCACCGAACTCGCGCTCCCGGGTCTCCTCGACTCGACTCCCGAACAATCCACCGACACACCCAGACACCGCGGCGGTCGCAGCCGCAACACCGGCAAGGAGGGCTCTACGTCGCATACACGGAGCGACCACACGAACTGGCAAATCGCTTGTCATTCTACAGACACCCGGCAGAATAACCCCCGATTCCGGACGCGGCAAGTGGACCGAACCGTTGTGAGACGTGCTCGCTTCGCTGCGCGCGACTCACAGGGTTCGCTCTCGCCAGACGCTCCACAACTACTGCGATAGCGACGAGCGCACAAGGTGTTCGTTGGCTATCGGCGTGAGGATTGGAGGTCCAGGGGCGAGAATCGAACCGGAGCCAGACGGTCGCTCACTGCGTTCGCGCTGCGTCTGGCAGGGTTCGATTCTCTTGGACGCTCTACAATTCGATACCGGACGAGCGACACGCGGAGCGGTCGCTCGTCGCGGTAGTAAACGAAGATTAGAGGTCCAGGGGCGAGAATCGAACCCGCGTCTCAGCCTCCACAAGGCTGAAGGATAGTCCACTACCCTACCCCGGACACTGCATCAGTCCGTAGCGGACTGGAATTCAAATACGTTACGACATGGGGGCGCCGCGCGACCATCTGAACTGTCGTTCACATCGAAACGACTATCTGAACGCTGTTTCAATCAGCGCTCGATGAGCAAGTCGACCGCGCGCCTCCGGCGCCTGCTCGCCGACGAACTCGGGGAGTGCTGCGAGGAGGACGTGGAGCGGAGACTCACCGACCTCGAATCGCTCGCCGACGACGCGTTCGCCGACGACGGCATCCAGTCCGTGTTCGCCGTCCTCGGGAACGACACCCGGTATCGGCTCGCCCGCGCGCTCTCCGTCGCCGACGACGAGCGCTGCGTCTGCGAACTCGAAGCGCTCGTCGACGTCAGCGAGAGCGCCGTCAGCCACGCGCTCTCGGACCTCGTGGACGCCGGCCTCGTCGCCCGCCGCAAGGACGGGAACTGGCGGTACTACGAGAGCACCGACCTCGCGGACGGCGTGTTCGCCGCCGCAGAGGAGGAAACGGCCGAATGAGCGACGACCTCTCGGTGCTGGACCGCTACCTCACGGTCTGGATTGCGCTCGCGATGGCCGGCGGCGTCGCGCTCGGACGGTTCGCGCCCGGCGTCACCGACGCGCTCAACGCCGTCCAGTGGCACGGCACCAGCCTCCCCATCGCCGCCGGCCTGTTCGTGATGATTTTCCCCATCATGGCCGAAATCGACTACGAGCGCATCCCCGCCGTCACGCGGAACGCGCGCCGCGAAATCGGCGTCACGCTCGCGTTCAACTGGCTCGTCGCCCCGATTCTGATGTACGGCCTCGCCACCACCTTCCTCGCCGGCCGCCCCGAGTTCGTCACCGGCCTGATTCTCGTCGGCATCGCGCCCTGCATCGCGATGGTGCTCGTCTGGAACGAACTCGCCGCCGGCAACCAGGAGATGTGCGCCGTCTGCGTCGGCGTCAACAGCCTCCTCCAAATCGCGTTGTTCGTCCCGTACGCGTTCGTCTTCCTCTCGGTCCTCCGGGACACCACTGTCGACGTCTCGATGAGTCTCGTCGCCCAGATGGTCGGCGTCTTCCTCGGGCTCCCCCTGATTTTGGGCTACCTCGTCCAGCGCGTCGCCTTCCGCACCGTCGGCCGCGAGACGTACTACGACCGCGTAACTCCACGAATCGGGCCGTTCGGACTGCTCGGATTGCTGTTCACCGTCGTCGTGATGTTCGCGCTGAAGGGCGACTACATCGTCTCCAACCCCGAGGAAATCGTGCTCATCGCGGTCCCGCTGCTGATTTTCTTCGCGGGCCTCTGGGCCGTCGCGTACGGCGTCAGCGCCGCCCTCGGCTTCGACTACGCCGAGAGTGTGAGCCTCGCGTTCACCGCGTCCTCGAACAACTTCGAACTCGCCATCGCCGTCGCCGTCGCCGTCTTCGGCATCTCCAGTAACGTCGCGCTCGCAACCGTCGTCGGCCCGCTCATCGAGGTGCCCGTGATGCTCGCGCTCGTCCGCGTCGCGCTCGCCACACGGGACCGACTGTTCGACGAGACGCCGGCGACCGCGGGCTACGCCACCACCGACTGACCGACACACCGATACCCACCACCGCAAACACACCACCAACCCATGACCGATTCCACCACCGTCGCCTTCGTCTGTGTCCAGAACGTCGGCACACAATGGGTGTGCCGTGCTCTGGACACCCGGCTCGGGGTGGTCGCGTGACCACCACCGTCGCCTTCGTCTGTGTCCAGAACGCGGGCCGCTCCCAGATGGCGTACGCCTTCGCTCAGCGCGAGGCCGCCGACCGCGACCTCGACGTCGAACTCGTCACCGGGGGCACCGACCCCGCCGACCACGTCCACGGGGAAGTCGTGGACGCGATGGCCGAGGCGGGCTTCGACCTCACCGGCCGGAAGCCACGCGAGGTCACCTTCGAGGAGGTGCGGGACGCCGACTACGTGATTACGATGGGGTGTGCCGCCGAGGACGTCTGTCCCGCCGGTTGGGCGGGCGAGAACCGTGACTGGGACCTGGACGACCCGGACGGCCGCCCCGACCACGAGGTCGCACGCATCCGCGACGAGATTCGGAGCCGAGTCTCGGAGTTCTTCGACGAACTCGCGTAGACGACACGCTTTTGGCCGCCAGCGGCGTACTACGGTCCGACTGTGGCCATCACGGACAAGATTTACGTGAAGAACCACCGCCAGATCGCGTCCCAACTGGACACCCGGTTCCCGAAGGGCGCGTTCAGCGGCGCCACCCTCGACGTGCTGTTCAGCGGCGACCTCTCGGCGCTGAACGACGCCACCCGGGACAAGGTCCTGGACTTCGCACAGGACTTCATGGACTGCAACTGCCAGTCCAACCCCTACTGCGGGCACCCCGAGCGGAAGTTCATCCGGTACCTGCTCGACCTGCGCGCGCAGGGTCTCGACCCGGAGTCGATGGTGGACGTGATGACCGACGACTACATGGTCTACTGCTACCCGGGCGACCTCTACTCGTTCCTCGACGACGCCGTGCGCACGCTGGAAGCCGTCGAGGACCTCGCCGAGGTCGACGGCCGGCAGGACGCCGCCGACACGGCGAGTCAGCGCAAGCGCGAACTCACTCGGTAGCGCCCGCCGCGAACCGCGAGACGACGTCCGCCACCTCCTCGGGCGCGACCTGCACCGTTTCTTCGGCCATCTCCACGTCCACGACGCCGCTGTCGCGGTACTCGTTGCCGACGACGACTTTCGCGGGGAGTCCGAGCAGCCCGCTCTCCGCGAACCGCTCGCCCACGCTCAGTTCGTCGTAGAATAGCACGTCCTCGCGCCCGCAGTCGTCGTAGATGCGCTCGGCCACGTCCGCGACCTCGCCGTCGCCGACGGGAATCACGGCGGCGCGGTAGGGCGCGACACAGCCCCAGTCGGTGACGGGCCACGCACAGGACTCCTCGTCGCCGCGTTGCTGGACGAGCGTCTGGAGCAAGCGGTCGATTCCGAGGCCGTAACTCCCCATCTCGACGGCGCGCTCGCCGCCGTCGGCGGTGTCGACGGTGAGCCCCATCGCCTCGGAGTACCGCGTCCCGAGGTCGAAGACGTGCCCGACCTCGATGCCGTCGCTCGCCCTGAGGTCGCCGCCGCAGTCGGGGCACGCGTCGCCCGCCTCGAAGTCGGCGAACGCGTCGTGTTCGTCGGTGACACCGAACCGACAGCCGTCCGCGGTGCAGTACACGAGGCGGTCGCTGCCCTCCGCGACGGGCGCGAGGAACTCCTCGGAGCGCGACCCGCCCATCACGGTGTTGTCGGCGTCCACCACCGCCACGTCGAGACCGACGCTGTCGAAGACGCGCTCGTAGGCCGCGCGCACCTCGTGGTACGTCTCCCGGAGGCTCTCGCGGTCGGCGTGGAAACTGTACGCGTCTTTCATCGCGAACTCCTTCGTGCGGACGAGGCCGTTTCGCGCCCGGTCGTCCCGGAACTTCGACTCGACCTGATACAGCAGGAGGGGGAGGTCGTCGTGGGAGCGCGCGCGGCCGTCCACGAGGTGGACCATCCCCTCCTCGTGGCTGGGCGCGAGACACATCGCCTGCCCGTCGCGGTTCTCGAGGGTGAACATCTCGTCCTCGAAGTCCCGCCAGCGCCCGCTCTCGCGCCAGCGCTCGCCGTACTGGAGGCCGGGGAGGCTGACGCGCTGCCCGCCGATATCGTCCATCGCCGCGGTCACGCGGTCGGTGAGTTTCTCGCGGACGCGCTGGCCGGCGGGCGTAAAGCCCCAGAGGCCGCTCCCGAACGCGCGAACCAGGCCGGCGCGAGCCAGCAGTTTCGCCGCGTCCGTCCCCGCGCCGGGCGTCTCCCGGGTCGCGGGCAGGAACGCCTCGCTACGCCGCACGGCACTCACCCCCGTTCGCGGCGCCGCCGCTGGTCGTCGCTCGCACTCGCCGCGAGAAGAGCCTATTCGCCGCTCGGAACCCGTCCACGGGCCGCCGTGGACCCTCGGTGTGACTGAACCATCACGCGCTCCCGTTTCTGGTTCTCCGACAAAAGCGTTCCCGAGGTGCGGGACGGACTCCCACGCCTACCCGAGTTGGTACGGTTCGTCCTCGTCGTCGCCGTCCAGTTCTTCGAGGTGGATGACCTCCTCGACGTCCGCATCCTCGTCCAGTTGGTCCCGCAGGTGGTCGATGTACGCCTTGTGCTCCTCCAGTTGGTCGCGGAGGTGCTGGGCCTCCAGTTCGAGGCGCTCGTGCTCGCGCACGAAACTCTTGGGCACCTCGACCTTCGGCGGGAACTCCTCGCCGTCGGTCGCCTCGGGCTCGTTCTCGGGGACGACCCGCACCCGCCCGTCGTGGGCGACCAGCGAGTCGACGTAGTCCCGGAAGACGGCCGACAGCGAGAGGTCGCGCTCCTCGGCGATGTCCCGGAGCGCGTCGAACGTGTCCTCGTTCACGCGGAACGAGATGGTCTTGTTCTTGTTCCCCATCTGCTCGCTAGCCCCTCGTGAACGCAGAATATTAAGGGTTTGTCAGACGGTCACGCGTCCGGCGCGTCCGGCGCGTCCGCCACGTCGAAGTCCTCTAAGGCTTCGAGGACTGCCCGCCGGTACGCGGACACGTCCTCGCCGTACTCGGCGCGGGCGCGCTCGGCGTACTCGTTGCCCTCCTCGTCGAAGGCCTCGAGGCGCTCCATCGTGCGCTCGGCCGTCTCCACGACCCAGCGGTCGCGGGTCGCCTCGTCGACTTCGGTGATGGACTCCGGCCGCAGGGAGACGTTCACGGACCCGTCGTCGGTCTCGAAGGTCCGCGGCTTTCCGACCACGGAGACGTACTGGGGCGTCTCGGCGTCCCGGAGCGCCGACGCGGCGTCCGGCTGGTACTGTCCGGCGTACACGAAGAACGTCCCGGTCGGGTCGACCACGCGACCCCGCCAGTACTCGGAGTCGTCGCCGATGTCCTCGGTCTCGGTGAGCGTGCCGGCGACGAACACGCGGTTCGCGGACTCGCCGGTCGGCAACAGCGCGTACAGCGGCGCGCGCTCGTCGTCTGACTCCTTGAACGTGAACTCGGCGTCGTTGAACTCGCTGGCGAAGACGCGGCGAGCGACCTCGCGGGTGGGTGCGTTGCTCATTTCACATCGACCTCGCTTTGATGAGGACGGCTTCCGGGTCGGCCGGACTGTCGAGTTGTTCGGTCTCGTTCGCGAGCACGTACCGCCCGAACGTCGGGCCGGTGACGTGGTAGTAGCGCCCGAGGACCGTCGCGCGCATCTCGTCCGCGACGACGGTGGTGTCGAGGGCGTCCTTGGCCATCTGCTTGGCTTCCTCCAGGCCGATACCGGTGAGGGCTTCGGTGGCTTCCTCGTCGAAGATGACCTCGTGGACGTCCTCGCCGTCGTCGAGCACGCCCTTGATGCGGAGGTCGAACTCGCCCTCTACCTCGCCGTGCTCGGAGCAGCGGCCGTTCTGGAGGACGCGCGTGCAGTCCTCCTCGGGACAGCGCTTGATGAGCCCGCTCCCGGACTGGATGTCCACGAGCGCGCCCTCGACTTCGTCCTCGTTGTCGCCGACGTCGAACTCTTCGTCGACCTCCTCGATGGTGGTCGTCTTGTTGAGTTTCACGGAGTACCGGCCCTGGTACTCGTCGGTGACGACGTTCCCGAGGCGGTAGGTCTTGCCTTCCTCCAGATTCTCGAGGTCGGATTTGGCCCACTTCGTGAACTTGATGGTGCCGGTCGGGTCGCCGAGCAGGCCGACCTGCCCGACGGAGTCCGAGCGCGGCTCCCAGAGTTCGACGACCTTCGCAGTGATGTCGACCCACTGTTCGGGTTCGTCCACGTCCTCGACTTCGACGGTCTCGTTCCCGCCGCCGCCGAGGTCCTCGCGGTCGAGGCCGGCTTCGTCGAGGTAGTGATTCTCGACGCTGCGCTGCGCCTCGTCTACCGGGACCTTGTACTCAGTAACTAGTTTCTCGAGCCGTGCTTCAACGTCGTCGACAGATGCGTCGACGTGCTCCGAGAGGTCGTCGTGTACCTCCTGAGCAGTGTCTGAAAGGTCGCTCATGGTCGTATCCGTCTCCGCGTGTGTTTCGATGGGAGACGTATCGGGATTGGTGCGCTACCGTATTTAAATTGTCGCGTCCGGAGTGAAAGTGAAACTGGGCGCCGTCGGAGACAGCCTTACGAGCGCCCGCGTCGAACGCTCCGGCGTGACCCGAATCCGAGGTGGCGGCGCGTGACCCGCACCGCGGCCGTCCTGCTCGCCGGCGGCACCGGCACCCGACTCTACCCCGCGAGTCGCGAAGACCGCCCGAAGCAGTTCCTCGCGCTCGGCGACGACGACCGCAGCCTCCTCCGGCGCACCGCAGACCGCGCCGGCTTCGCGGACGATCTGTTCGTCGTCACCCGGGACGCGTACGCCGACCGCGTGCGCGATGAAGTCCCGGAAGCGACTGTCCTCGTCGAACCCGAGGGGAAGGACACGGGGCCCGCGCTCGCCTACGCCGCGAGTCGCGTGGCCGACGACGCGCCGGACGCGACGATGCTCTGTCTCCCGAGCGACCACGTGGTCGGCGACGGCTTCCGCGAGACCGCCGAGACCGCCGTCGACGTGGCCGAACGCACCGGCGCGCTGGTGACACTCGGCGTCGAACCCGACCGCCCGGCCACCGGCTACGGCTACGTCGAACCGGGCGCCGACCGCGGCGACCACTTCGAGGTCGCGCAGTTCCGCGAGAAACCCGACGAGAGCGAGGCCGAGCGCCTGCTCGCACGCGACTGCCTGTGGAACGCGGGGATGTTCACGTGGACGCCCGAGGCCTTCCTCGACGCCGCCCGCGCCGGCCCACTGGCGCCCGTGGTGTCCGCACTCGAAACCGGGGGCGTCGCAGATGCGTTCGCGCGCGCCGACCCCGTGAGCGTGGACTACGCGGTGTTAGAGCGCGCCGGCGACGTGCGCGTCGTGCCCGCCGGCTTCGACTGGGACGACGTGGGCGCGTGGGACGCGCTCGAACGCCTGCTCGACGGCGAGAACGCGGTCCTCGGCGACGCCGCGACCGTCGACGCGTCGGGGAATGTGCTCGCCAGCGACGACAAACACGTCTCGGTCGTCGGCGCGAACGACCTCGTCGTCGCGGCGTTCGACGACCGCGTGCTCGTCGTCCCGAAAGACGACGCCCAGCGCGTCCGCGAACTCGTGGCCGAGTTGCGGGAGCAGGGCCTATTCTAACTCGCAGTAGTGGAACGTTCCGCCGCCGACCGTCTTCGTCACGCGCTCTGCGGGTTCGACGGCCACGCGCTGGTCGAACCCGGGGCCGTCCCTGACGAACGTGTGGAACTCCCCGTGCTCGCCGCAGGGGTCGACGCCGTCGGGCAGGTCGTCGAGGAACGATTCGTCGAACGCGCGGCCCGCGAACGACGCGTCGAGCGCGTCGTCGTCGACGCACACTACCACAGCGTCGAAGTCGGCGGCGAACTCGCGGGCCAACGCCTCGGTGTCTCGGCCCCACAGCGGGAACGCGCCCGACAGCGCGCCCCCGTCGAGGTTCGCCTCGCGGTACGCGCGAATGTCCTCCAGAAACAGGTCCGCGAACGCCACTGTGTCGATGCCTTCGCTCGCCATCGCCTCGTGTGCCTCCCGCATCCGTCGCTCGTAGGCGTCGTTGCCAACGTCAGCGGGCAGTTCCACGACCCGGAGCGCGAGCCCGAGCGCGTCGGCTTGGGCCTCGTGGTGTTCGCGTCGCACGCCGTGCATCGACGACCGCTGGACGTCCTCCCTGACGGTCGTCAGGAGTTCGGCGACCTCCCGGTCGGGGTCGGCCCGGAGTTCCCGGAGCGCCACCGCGCAGTCCTTCCCGCCGCTCCACGACACCGCAATCATTCGTCGTCGGGCGCCGCCCGCACCCGGAGGTCGCCGTCCGCGTCCACGGTGAGCAACAGGCGCGTCGACACCTCGCGGTCGGCCACCGCGTCCTCGCCGACCTCGCTCACGCGTTTCATCACCTCGGGCGCCGACAGCGACACCGCGACGTTCGCGTCGTCCGCGGCGTCGTAGACGGCGTCGGGCACGTCGTAGAGGTCGGTGCCCGCCTCGACGGTCACGTGCACGGGCGCTCGCAGCGCGTCGGCGAACGCGACCGTCTCGCGGGCCTTCCGCACGTTCGCTCGCGCGCTCGACTCCACCTTCGAGATGTTCGCGCGGGACGTCCCGAGGCGGTCCGCGATGTCGGCCTGTGGCACGTCGCGCTCCCGGAGCGCCAACACCTCCGCCTGCCGGCGCGTCAGCACGCTCTCCGCCGCGTCGAACCCGACCTTCGAGAGGAGCGCGTCCGCGTCCGGCGCGTCGCCGTTCATGCCAGCGACCACGCCACCGGCCGGCAAAAACCTCCCGGCGACCCGACGACAGAACGTTTTTGCTCGCCCGCGGGAACGGTTTTCTATGCACCGACGGCCCGCTGTCGGGGGCGGTGGGACGTGACCGTCGAGTTCGAACCACTCGACGGCGACGACGGACTCAGGGTTCGGGACACCACCGAAGGAGAGCAGTTCGAACTCCGCGCCGACCGCGCCCTCGACCCCGAGCCGGCGTCCCCCGACGAGTTCGCGATGCCCGTGGACAGCGCCGTCGCCGTCGAAGCCGGGGAAATTCACTTCCCGGGACTCCTCCCGGCGATATTCATGGAGGGCGGCGACGTCGTCCACCAGACCGAGGACGCCGAGTCGAGCGAGCGCCTGTCGCGTGGCACCTACGAAGTCGACGTGTCGCCGCCCGCCGCCAAGGTGTTCGTGAAAGTGTGTGACGGCACGGTCGCCGCCCGGTACGCCGACGACCACGTCTACATCGACGCCGACCCCTCGACGCGCCTCGTCGTCGGCGTGCGCTCTCACCACGAGAGCCCGGAGGCGACGGTCACCGTCACCGACGACCCCCGCGACCTGATGGCCGCCGTCTCGACGTTCGGGTCCGCGCTCAAGTCCCACACGCCAGACCGGTCGTGGCCGACGCTCCGCGGCCACCCGCCGACGGTTCGGCGCGGCGACGAACTCGACGTGCCGGACGCCGTCGCACCACCGGACACCGGCGTCACCGTCGAGGTACCGCCGGAGTACGGCGCCGTCTACACCGTCGCGCCGCTCGCGTACTACCTCGGCGCGACCGTCGAACCCGGCCCCAAGCCACGTCTCCGCGCGGCCGGCGCCGTCCGCGAGTTCGACCCCGACGCGCTCGCCGCCGACGTCCGGACCTGTCTCGGACACCTGTTCGCGCTCGACGGCGTCGTGCGCTCGGTCGGCGTCTACCCGTTCCGCCACGAGCAGGCCGAGACCTTCGACGACCGCACCGAGGTCGACTACGAACACCTCTTCGACCTGCCGCTGGACGAACGCACCGCGGCGTACCTCGACGTGCCGCGGTACGCGACCGACGGCCTCGTCGACTGGCACCTCACCGCCGACGTCGCCGACGAACCCCAGACGGCGCCGACGCTCCCGTACCTCGTGGACGAACTCGCGTTGATTCGGAGTCCGCCGCCGACTCCCCGCCCGGCGACGCGCTCGCCGGAACCGGACGCGCTCTCGCGCTCCGCGGCCCAGACCGCGACCGCCAGCCAGTCGACCGCGCCGACCGAAGTCGTCGTCCCGTCGCCCGCCGACACGCCGGGGCACGCGTGGGTCGCCGACGGGTTCGCCGTCGACGCCGCTTCCCCCACCGTCGGGTCGTTCCAACGGGCCGCCGACTGGCCGCAGGGCGACGGCCCGCTGGACGTACACGTCGTCTACAACGACACCCGCATCGACGACCCGGACGAGACGCCCTACGACTCCCACCCGATGTCCGAGACGGACGTCACCGTCTCCCGGTCGCTCACCACGACCGAACTCCGGGACGTCCTCCACGAGGACACCGACTTCCTGCACTTCGTCGGCCACGTCACCGACTACGGCATGGTCTGCCCGGACGGCACGCTCGACCTGCGCACGCTCGCCAGCACGGGCGTCGGCGCGTTCTTTCTCAACGGCTGTCGCTCCTACGAACAGGGACACGCGCTCCTCACGGCCGGGAGCGCCGCCGGCATCGTCACCGTCGACGACGTGGCCGACGCGACGGCCAGCGCCGTCGGGCACTACGCCGCGATGCTCCTTGACGCGGGCTTCCCGATGTACGCGACGCTCGACTCTCTCCGGTACAGCGGCGTCGACACCGAACGCTACACGCTCCTCGGTGACCCGACACTCGCACTCAGACGCGCGGTGTCCGGTAGCCCGCAACTGTACGAGTTCGACACGTCGCAGGCGACGGGCGACGACGCCGTCCCCGTGACCGTCCACGAGTACCCCGACAACGACGCAAACCTCGGCGGATTCTGGACGACGAACCCTACGGAAGCGGGGAATCGCCTCTACTCCGCGGCCGTGGACCGACAGGAGATTCTCCTCGAATCAATCGAGAACGAACTCAAGAATCCACCGCTCCCGACACTCGTCGACGGGACACTCAAACTCAGCGACGAAATCGACCTCGGCGACTTCTCCTAGTTCCCCCAGAAGTTCTCGCGGCTGCCGAGGCGCTCGGACGTCTCGCTGCCCTCGCTTTCCTGCTCCTCGTCCTCGTCTTCCTCGTCGTCGTCCGCGGCCTCCTCGTCGTCGGGTTCCTCCGGCAACTTCTCGATGAGGTCGGCGCGCGCGTAGTTCGGTTTCACCTTCGTCACTTCGGCTTTCACGCGGGCCGGCGGCAGGACGCCGTCGACCATCACGATGAAGCCACTCTCCTCCTGTCGGCCGACGCCCGCGCCGCTCTCGTGCATGTCGTCGACCTCCAGAACGACCTCCTCGCCGGGCACCACGGGCGCGGTCTTCAGGTCCTCGATGGGCTGATTGTAGTGGTTACACCACTCCATCCCGCCGCGGTCGCCGTAGTGCTGACACCCCATCCCCTCTATCTGTTCCTGAAAGCTGGGGCAGTCGTCGGCGAGTGGACAGTCGGCCATACGGGCCGTTACTGGCCGGCGGTCTAAACCCTTGCGGCACGCTCACACCGGAACGCGGACGGTTCCCGCCGCGGACGCCGCTACCGTGCCACCAACCTGATGCAGAAAACACATACCTCCCGGCGGCGGACTCGTGGCCGAATGGAGTACCTGCTCGCCGCGTACTGGCTCGTGGCGACGCTCGCGTTCGCCGCCGCCGTCGTCCCCCTGTGTGCGCGCCTCTTCAGCGGGTTCCCCGACAGCGGCGCGGGCCTCGCGCCCGGCGTCGCGTTCGCCGCGCTCGCGCTCGCCGCGTACTGGCTCGGCCGCCTCCACTGGGGGTGGAGCGTCGCCGTCGCCAGCGCGTTCCTCGTCGTTGCCGTCGGCGTGTTCGCCGGCCGCGACGCCGACCTCCCGGACGCGCGAGCGCTCGCGGGACCGACCGCCGTCTTCCTCGCCGCGTTCGCGTTCTTCGTCGCGGTGCGCGCCGTCGACCCCGCCGCCCACCCCGGCGGCGGCGAGAAGTTCCTCGACTTCGGGCTGTTGCGCGCGCTCACGCTCGACCACAGCCTCCCGCCCGAGGACATCTGGTTCGCCGGGGAGCCCGTGCGCTACTACTACGGCGGCATCCTCTCGGTCGCCGCGTTCACCGAACTCACGGGCGTCGCGCCGGCCCACGCCTACAACCTCGGACTGGCGACGTTCTACGCCGGCCTCGCGTCGGGCGCGTACTCGCTGGGCGCCGCCATCGCCGACCACCGCGGGCGCTCCCCGGTGCTGGCGGGCGCCCTCGTCGTCGCGTTCGTCTGCCTCGGCGGGTTCGTCGCGACGCCGTTCCGCCTGCTCCTCGGATTCCTGCCCGAGGCGTTCGCCCGCGAGCACTTCGCGTGGGCGTGGGCCGGCATCCGCATCGGCGACCCGTTCGCGCACGCCACCACGCTCTCGGAGTGGCCGTACTGGATCGGCCGATACGTCGTCCCCTCGACCATCACCGTGACGCCGTTCTGGGCGTACCTGAACGGCGACCTGCACGCCCACGTCCTCGCGCCGACGCTCCTCCTGCCGGGCGTCGGCGTCGCGTTCGCCGCGTACCGCGCGACCGACCGCCGTCGCCGCCTCGCGCTCCTGTTCGGCGCGCTCCCCGTCGTCGCCGGCGCGCTCGCCATCACGAGCACGTGGAGTCTCCCCACCGTCGCCGGCGTCGGCTTCCTCGCCGTCGCGCTCGCCGACGCCCACCCCGCCGCCTCGCTCCCCGAACGACTCCGGGGGCGCGTCCCGAGACGCGGCGCGCTCGGCGAACTCTCCCGGTACGGCCTCGCAGTCGCCGTCGGCGCGTTCGTCGCGCTCGCCGGCCTCGCCTTTGCCGCGCCGTTCGTGCTGTTCTACGCGCCCGACAACGGCGGCGTCGGCTTCCTCCCGCCGCGCAGTCCGTTCCCCGCCTACCTCCTCGTCTGGGGTGGGTTTGTCGCCGCGTTCGCCGCGCACTTCGCTCGCAGAGTCGGCCTCGGCGCCCTCCGGACTGCCGGCGTCCTGCTCGCGTGGGGCGTCGCGCTCGCCGCCAGCACGCTCCTCGACGCCGGGTCGCTCGCGCTCCTGTTGCCCGTCATCGCCGTCGGGTGGTACCTGCGACGCAGGAACCGCGCCGGGTTCGCCGCCCTGCTCGCCGTCGCCGGCGCCGGCCTGCTCGTCGCCGTCGAACTCGCGTACGCCAAGGTGTGGCCGTACGACCCCGACGCAATCCGGTGGAACACCGTCTACAAGGTGTCGATGCAGGCGAGTGTGCTGTGGGGCGTCGGCGCTGGCGTCGCTGCCGCCAGCCTCCTCGAACCGCTCCGCGAGCGCCTGCGCGCGCTCGTCGGTGACGGCGCCGTGCGCTTCTCGACCACCGACGCTGCGAGCGCGCTCGTCGCCGTCCTCGTCGTTACCGCCTCCCTCACCTTCCCCGCCGTCGCGCTCACCGGGCACTTCGGCGACCCCGTGGTCGAACCGAAGCGCGCGACGACGGACGCCACCCAGTTCGTGGAGACGTGGCACCCCGAGGAAGCCGACGCCTTCCAGTGGCTCCGAACGAACACCGACGGCCAGCCGACGATGGTCACCGCCGTCGGCGACCCCATCTACCAGTGGGTGAGCGCGCCGTCGGTGTTCACCGGTCTCCCCACCGTCGTCGGGTGGGAACACGAGGCCGGCTACCGGGGGACCGACGCGTTCCGCGACCGCGCGACCGACGTCGAGTTCATCTACCGGGGCGACCGCGCCACGCGAGCGCTGCTCTACGACAAGTACGACGTCGAGTACGTCTACTACGGGCCGGTCGAGCGCGAGCGCTACCCGGACGCCGAGTTCGGCGGCCCCGGCGTCCGCGAGGTCTACGCGAACGACGCGGTCACCGTCTACCGCGTCGACGCCGACGAGGCCTGCGCCGCCACCGACCTCGATTGCTACGACGACTGACAGCGCGGTAACCACTCCGCGGCCACGCTGTCCGTACGCCGAACTACGTTGTCCCTACGCCCAACACCGTCGCTCGCGTACGAACGCGCATGGCGAACCTCCCGTCCCCGAGCGTTGTCGAGACCGAGGGCGAGTACATCCACGTGCGCTTTCGCGACCCCGACCAGTTCGACCAGATACGCACCCCGGAGTGGGCCGACCGCGTCTCCGACTCCGTCTCGAAAGGGAGCGAAGTCCGGATGGGGCGACGCGGCGACGACTGGGTCGTCCAGTCGATTCTCGTCGACAAGCACGTCGGCGAGTCGAAGGCCCGCGAGCAGGCCGAGGAGATACTCCGGAAGATAGAGGCGTAGTCGCGCGCCCTGCGAACCCCCGCAACCGTGATGAACCACGACGACGACGCTCCGACCGTGACCGACGGCGAACCCGACCCGGACGACCCGCTGTCCGCGCTCTCCCCGTCTAACACCCCCAGCATTCCGGGGAGCGGCCGCAAGTGGTTCGCCATCCTCGTGTCGCTTTTGTTGCTCTCCGGGGGGCTGTACGCGTTCGCGATGCTGTTGCTCTCGCTGTGAGGGCTGCCTGCTCGGGGTCTGGCTCGTGGTGCTCGCCGTTCGCGCCGCAAAAATCTACGCTAAAAAACAGCTACGCCAGCGGCGTTCGCTCGACGACTTGGCCGTCGTAGGTCGGGTACTGCTCCACGATTTCGCCCTGACTCACGTCGCCGTCCTCTATCATCTCTTCGAGGAGCCACCACGCGACCTCGACGTGGTCGGACTTCACGGTGTAGAACTCCTCGGGGACGCCGAGTTCGCGGATGCGCTCGGGGCTGACCGTCGTCTTCCCGTAGACGAGCGTGCCGTCGTCCGTGACCTCGTCGAACTCCCGGCGGACGTTCCGCGCCATCCGCTTCAATCGGGAGCGGTGCTGGGCGGCGTCCTTGAACACGGACGTGCAGAAGTACACCTTCTCGTGGTCGGCCATCTCTTCCAGAATCGCGTCCTTCGAGCCGTCCACCGCGCTCATGTGGTTCTCCTGGAGTTCGTAGCCGGCCTCCTGCATGCGCTCGTAGTTCCCCTGACTCATCTCGAACTCGTTGACGTTACAGAAGTCGGCGGCGCCCTCGTCGAGGAAGTCGAGGAACTCCTGCTCGGCGCGGATGCCCGGAATCTCGAAGGCGGGCGTCAGGCCCTCCTCTCGCGCGATGTAGAGGATGTCCTCCCACTCGGTGCCGTGGAGGTCGCCCCACTGCTCGTAGGGCGGGTGGAACCGAATCTCGTCCAGACCTGCCTCCGACAGGCGGCGCATGTTCTCGCGGCCGCCCGTAATTCCGGTGTAGAGGTGCGTGTGGTGGTCCTCGCCGAACTCGTCTTTGAGCAGGCGGAGGTACCGACAGGTCTTGTCCATCACTTCCTGTGGCTCCCCGCCCGTGATGGAGGTGCCGAGCGCGTCCATCAGTTTCGCCTCCTCGACGATGTCCGAGTCCTCCTCGACCGGACGCTCGTTGGCGTACACCTGCTGGACGTTCTTCCGGTTCTCGCCGAGCGGGCAGTAAAAGCAGTCGCGCTGGTCGCAGTAACCGTAGACGAAGAGGACCATCTTCCCTCCTTTCGCGCACTGCTCACAGCCCTTGGAAATCATTCGTGGCCAATTCGTACTGCTCGAAGCCTCAAAAAGCGTGCGAAACGGCGTCCGTGTCGATAGTGTTCGGATTCGTGGCGTCCCGCTTCGGATACCACCTCGAAAGCCCCGAGGTGCTGCGGTCGCGGGGCTCGCTGCGCGCGCTCACCTTGTTCGCGTGCTTGCGTCGCCCGGCTTTCCGCAGCACCTCGCCCCTTTCAGTCCCACCCTCGACCGGTTGGTCAGCCGGCATCGGGTGGGACTGAAAGGGGCTGCTCGCTCGCGCTTGTGTGGTCGTCTCGGTGGCCGCTATCGCGAACGCAGTGAGCGATATGCCAGCGAGCGACCGCGAGCGAGCAGGGGCTTTCGAGGTGGTAGTGACAGTTCCATCACCTCGAACTATGGGCGTATCATCTACTGGCGACTGACCTTTATCGGGCGGCGCGTGGACGTACCGGTATGGACGACGCGAGCCGACGCCGCGCGCTGTTCGCCGTGCTCGCGGTCGTGTTCGTGGACCTCGTCGGGTTCGGCGTCGTCATCCCCGTCCTCCCCTTTTACACGCGGTTCTTCGGCGGCGACGAACTCGTCATCGGCCTGCTCGCGGCGTCGTACTCGCTGATGCAGTTCGTCGGCGCGCCCGTCCTCGGCACGCTGTCGGACCGCCGCGGCCGCCGCCCCGTCATCCTCGTCTCCGTCGCCGGGAGCGCGCTCGCGTGGACGGTGTTCGGATTCGCCACCGGCCTCGCGTGGCTGTTCGCGTCCCGCCTGCTCGCCGGCGCGATGGGCGGGAACGTCGCCGCCGCGCAGGCCTACGTCGCCGACATCACGCCCGAGGACGACCGGACGCGCGCGCTCGGCCTCGTCGGCGCGGCGTTCGGCCTCGGCTTCATCGTCGGGCCGTCGCTCGGCGCGGTGCTCTCGTTTGACCCCGTGGTCGCCGCCGTCGCCCGCCTCGCGCCCGACTGGCTCCCGATTTCGCGGTTCTCGCTGCCCGCGTTCGGCGCCGCCGTCCTCGCGCTCGCGAACCTCGCGCTCGCCTACCGCTACCTCCCCGAGACGCGCCGCGTCGCCACCGCCGGCGTCGCCGAGACGACGCCGCTCGCGGACCTCCGCGCCGCGGCGAGTGCGCCCGCGCTCAGGGGCCTGCTCGTCGCCTTCTTCGCGCTGTCGTTCGCGTTCTCCGGCGTCCAAATCATGTTCATCCCGTTCGTCGCCGACGTCTACGACTACGGCACCACGCAGAGCGCGCTGTTGCTCGCGTACATCGGCGTGCTCTCCGTGCTCGTACAGGGCGTCTTCGTCGGGCGGTTCACCGACCGCGTCGGCGAGGCGCGCGCCACCGTCTTCGGGGTGTCCGTCCTCGTCGCCGCCGTCGCCGCGCTTCCCGTCGCCCCCGAACTCGGGCGTGCGCTCCTCCCGTTCGTCACTGCCGGCGCGCTCGGCCCCGAACTCGCCGCCCTGCTCGCCGTGCTCGTCGCGCTCGCGCTCGGCAACGGCGTGTTGAACGTCACGCTCGTCGCGCTCGTCTCCCGGCGCGCGAGCGCCGACCTGCAGGGCTCCGCGTTCGGCGTCACGCAGTCGGCGGGCAGTCTCGCCCGTACCGTCGGGCCCGTCGTCATGGGCGGCGCGTACGCCACCGTCGGCTACTGGGCGCCGTTCGCGCTCGGCGCGCTCACCCTCCTGCCCGTCGTCGCCATCACGCGCCGCCTCGCCCGCGACGACGCCGACTACCGACTCACGGACCCCGGCCACGTCAGGTGATTCGGTCGCGGTGGGCGTTCGTCCGGTTCCGTCGCCGCGCCCGAAAACAAAAATAGCCCGCCCGCCTAGGTCGAGTAGATGCTGCTGGTGCTGTGCGTGGACCTCGACGACGACCTCGGGCGCAAGACCGGCGTCCCGACGCCCGTGGTCGGCCGCAACGAGGTCGAACACGCCGCCGTCTCGCTCGCGGAGGCCGACCCCGAGGACAGCGACGTGAACGTCCTCTTCGAGGGCGTCCACCTCCACGACAAGTACAGCAGCGACGAGGACGTCGAGGTCGCCGCCGTCACCGGGGTCGAGCGCGGCGACGTCGCCGCGAACCGCAAGGTCGGCCGGGAGGTCGACGAGGTGCTCGCGTCCATTCGCACCGACGACCCCGTCCGCGCCGTCGTCGTCACCGACGGCGCGCAGGACGAGTCCGTCGTCCCGGTCATCCGGTCGCGGGTGCCCATCGACGCCGTCAAGCGCGTCGTCGTCAGGCAGGCCCAGGACCTCGAGTCGATGTACTACACGCTCAAGCAGGTGATGAACGACCCCGAGACGCGGGGCACGATTCTGGTCCCACTCGGGATTCTGCTGCTCATCTACCCGCTGGCGGTGCTCGCGGACTTCTTCGGGCTGCCGGGCGCGGTGCTGGGCGTGTCCTCCGCAGCGGTCGGACTGTACGCGCTGTTCCGCGGGCTCGGCCTCGAACGCGTCGTCGACGAGACCGTCGAGCGCGTGCGCTCCAGTCTCTACACGGGCCGCGTGACGCTCATCACGTACGTCGTCGCCGCCGCGCTGCTCGTCATCGGCGGCGTCGAGGGCGTCACCGAACTCCAGGCGGTGCGGGACGCGACCGACGGCGCGCTCGCGCCGTCGACAGTCGTCGCGGCGCTCATCTTCGGCGCCGTCCGGTGGTTCGCCGCCGCCGGCCTCACGACGAGTCTCGGACAGGTGACCGACGAGTATCTCGCCGACCGGTTCCGGTGGCGGTACCTGAACGCGCCGTTCTACGTGCTCTCCATCGCCGCCGTGCTCCACACGCTCTCGGGGTTCTTCCTCGACTACGTGACGCTCACCGAACTCGCGGCGGTGCTGACAGTCGGGACGCTGGTGAGCGTGCTGTCGACGCTGACGTTCGCCGTCGTCGAGTCCTACCGCGGGCAGGCGGAGGCCGCCTAGCGCTCCCGCGAGACGACGAACTCCGCGAGATATTCGAGGTAGTCCCGGGCCTCGCCCTCTGGGAGATTCAGGCTGTCCAGCGCTTCCAGCGCCCGGTCTGACTCCGCGACCGCGAGGTCGTTCAGTTCCTCGGGCGACTGGTCGGTGACGCGCACGATGCTCGGGCGGTCCATCTCCTCGTCGATGCCCGCCGGCTTCCCCAACGCCTCGCTGTCCGCGGTGGCGTCCAGCACGTCGTCCCGAATCTGGAACGCGACGCCGACGCGCTCGGCGTACTCGCCGAGCGTCTCCACGGTGCGGCCGTCGGCGTCCGCCGCGACCGCGCCGAGCTCGGCGGCCGCGCGGAACAGCGCGCCCGTCTTCCGGCGCGCCAACTCCATGTACTCCGCTTCGGTCTCGGGGCGGTCGACCAACTCGATGGCCTCGCCCTCCCCGAGGTCGACGAGCGCGTCGGTGACACACTCCATCGCCCGCGGTTCCCGCGAGAACAGCGCGAACGCCTCGCCGAGCAGGCCGTTCGAGGCGACGATGGCGGGCCCGTAGTCGAACTCCGCCCACGCCGACGGCGTCCCCCGACGCACCTCCGACTGGTCGATGATGTCGTCGACGACGAGGGAGGCGTTGTGTACGAGTTCGACGCCGACCGCGAAGTCGAGGGCGTCCTCACCATCCTCGGAGAGTGCCACCTGCTGGCGGGCCGTGGACGCCGCCGGCGTCTCCCAGACGTCGCCGCCGGCGGCCTCGCAGACGAGGACGGTGAGCGTCGGCCGCACGCGCTTCCCGCCCGCGAGCACGACGTGTTCGAGTTCCTCGCCGAGTTCCGCGGGCTCGACCGCGCCGACGGTCTCCGCGATGCGGTCCTCGATTGCGGCGCGACGCGCCTCCACGTACTCCATTACCCCCGACTCGGGGATTCGCGTGGATATATGTGACGGGACTCCGCGGCGAGGGGCGCCGCCGGCCCGCCAGCGCGCCGTTCTCGGGTCAGAACTCCGTGACCTTCGACTGGACGCGCCCGTCGTCCACGTCGCTCGCGCGGGACTCCCCGAGCAGGTCCGCGAGTTCGTCCCGGCTCACGTCGTCGCTCTCGTAGAGGAACGCGATTTCCGTCAGCGACAGCGACTCGCCGTCTTCGACTTTCTCGCGGAGGTGGTCGGCGTCGAGCGCGTGGAACGTCACGTCGTAGTCGACGGCCGCCGCGCGGTCGTTGGCGGCCTCGGCGAGGTTCACGCCCTCGCGGAGCACCGTCTCGAAGTCGAGGTCCGTGTGCTCCAGCCCCGAGTAGAGGAAGGCGAGGTGGGAGACGAACGCGTCGAAGGCCTCGGTGCCGTCGCTCTCGCTCGCGCGCTTCCCGAACACCAACTCGGCGTCCCGGTCTTCGAGGTGTTCGACGAGCACCTCGAAGTCGAGCAGCGCGTCGTAGACGCGGTCTCTGATGCGAGCGCGGGCGTTCCGCTCGGACTGTACGCTTCCCAGTTCTCGGTCGCCGCGGAGAAACGCGCGGTCGGCCTCGGTGAGCACGCCGCGGTCCCGCTTGTCCGAATCAGACATAATCGCTTTCGAGTTACGTAAAACGGAACATGGATATAAAAATAACTTAAACTGAATTATCTACTGCGTCTCGTGTCTGATTACCTGAACAACGCTTAAGGAGCGGTCGGAACTGTCCGGTGACACGCGCCGCCCCGCCGCGGCGCTCGCTCGCGCTCGCGGCGGCCGCGTCACCACCCATGACAGAGACGACCCACCCCGCGACCGACGCCCAGTCACCGACCGACCCCGCGTTCGACGCCATCGCCGACAGCGACACGCTCGCCACCGCCCTGGACGCGCTCGCCGTGCTCGTCGACGAGTGCGTCGTGCGCGTCGAACCCGACGGCCTCGCCGTCGACGCGATGGACCCCGCCACCGTCGGCATGGTCTCGCTCTCGCTCGGCGCCGACGCCTTCGACGCCTACGACGCCCCCGACGCCGGCCTCCGCCTCGGCATCCCCCTCGACCGCCTCCGGGACGTGGTCGGTATCGCCGACGCCGGCCAACCGGTCCGCCTCGCGTTCGACGCCGAAAGCCGGATGCTCCACGTGCGCGTCGGCGAACTCGCGTACACGCTCGCCTGCATCGACCCCGACGCCGTCCGCTCCCCGCCGGACCGCATCGACCTCGCGGAACAGTACACCGCCTCGGCCACCCTCGACGGCGCCGGGTTCGCGCGCGCCGTCGACGCCGCCGACATGGTCGCCGACCACCTCGCGCTCGGCACCGACGCCGACGCCCTCTACGTCCGCGCCGACGGCGACACCGACTCGGTCGAAGTCGACTTCCCCGGCGAGGACTGCGCCGCCATCGACCCCGGCCCCGCCCACTCGCTGTTCTCCCTCCAGTACCTCGCGTCCGTCGCCGACGCGCTCCCGTCCGACCGCGACGTCGACCTCCGATTCGGCGAGGAAGCGCCCATCGAGGCCGGTTTCGACATCGCGGAGGGCGACGGCCACGTCACGTTCGTCGTCTCCCCGAGAATGACGGTGAATTAGCGATTCGCGTGACCGTCTCGTAGCCGTCGCTGTTCGGCGCGAAAAACAAAAATCGAATCTGCGAACCGCGGCCTGCGGCCGCGGACGTTACCGGTTTAGACGCTCGGGGGTTCGCCGCCGAACTCCTCGATGAGCGCGGGCACCACGTCGAACAGGTCGCCGACGACGCCGTAGTCCGCGATGTCGAAGATGGGCGCGTTCGGGTCCGTGTTCACCGCGATGATGGTGTCCGCGCCCTTCATCCCGGCGACGTGCTGGACCGCGCCCGAGATACCGATGGCGAGGTAGACGTCCGGCGTCACCTGTTTGCCGGACTGGCCGACCTGCCGGTTCTTCGGGAGCCAGCCGTTGTCGACGATGGGTCGCGACGAGGAGAGCGTCGCGCCCGTCGCCTCGACGAGCGCCTCGACGAGTTCGAGGTTCTCCTCTTCCTCGATGCCGCGACCGATGGACACGAGGAAGTTCGCCTCGCTGATGTCGACGTCGCCGCCGCCGACCTCCTCGAAGCCCTTCACGGTGGAGCCGACTGCGTCCTCGTCGACGTCGAAGTCGAACGCCGAGACGTCGGCGTCGCCGACGCCTTCGGCGGCCGGCCACTCGCCGCTGCGCACGGACGCCACGAACGGGCCCTCGGTGACCTCGACGGTCGTCTCGACCTTCGACCCGTACATCTCGCGGGTGACTTCGAGCGTGCCGTCGTAGTCCAGACCGACCGCGTCAGAAGCGTACGAGCGCCCGAGTCGCGTCGCCACGGCGGGCGCGTAGTCGAGGCCGTTCACGCTGTTCGGGACGAGCAGGAACTCCGCGCCGAGGTCCTCGGTGAGCGCGGTGACGGCCTGCGCGTACACGTCGTGGTTGAACTCCTCGCCGTACTCGACGGTGTGAATCTGGTCGACGCCCTCGCGGTTCAGGTCGTCCGCGAACTCCTCGACGTTCCCGGAGATGACGGCCGCGTGCAGGTCGGTGCCGACGGCGTCCGCGAGTTCGCGGCCCGCGGTCAGCAACTCGAAGGACACGTCCCGCAGGTCGCCGCGCCGGTGGTCGGCGATCGTGAGAACCGTCATTCGCCGACCACCCCCTTCTCGCGGAGCACGTCAGCCAACTTCGACGCCTGCTCGTCGGCGTCGCCGTCGAGGAACTGCGCGTCGCTTTCGGTCTCCGGCTCGTACATCGCGGTCACGTCCAGACTGGACTCGACGACCGACGCGTCGAGCCCGAGGTCGTCGAGGCTCTGGGGCTTGATTTCCTTCGACTGGGCCTGCCGGATACCGCGCAGGCTCGCGTACCGCGGCTCGTTGATACCCGTCTGGATGGTGAGCACCGCCGGGAGGTCGACGTCGGTGAGTTCCTCGACGCCGCCCTCCAGTTCGCGGCGCACGGACGCGACGCCCTCGTCGAGCACCTTCTCGGTGTCGAGCGCGTTCACGACCGCCGCCCACTGGAAGCCGATTTCCTCGGCGAGCGCGACGCCCGTCGCGCCGAAGGAGTCGTCGTTGGCCTGCACGCCCGACAGCACGAGGTCGGGGTCCTCGGCTTCCACGACCGCGCCGAGCAGTTCGGCCTTCGTCTCCACGTCGAGCAGTTCGACGTCCTCGATGGCGTCGTCCCACACGCGGACCGCGCGGTCCGCGCCCTTCGCGAGCGCCATCCGAATCGTCTCGTCGGCGCGCTCCGGGCCGATGGTGACCGCGACGACTTCCACGTCGTCGCCGGCCTCGGCCAACTGGACGCCCTCCTCGACGGCGTAGTCGTCCCACTCGTTGAGGTCGTAGTCGAGATACGTCTCCTCGATTTCGGTTCCGGAAATCTCGAAGTCGTCCTCGACGGTGGCCACCTCCTTGACGGTGACGAGAACCTTCATCACTCCGTGAATCGCGTGCGCCGGAGGTAAACGTTTTCGGAACCGCTGGAGCGACGCGCGGAGTTTCTACTCGTCGCCGACGCCCTCGCCCGGCAGCGAGATGAGGTTCTCGCGCCCGATGCGGAGCTTCTCGATGCGACCCTCGTCGTCCATCGAGGACAGCAGTTGCGAGACCTTCGCCGTCGACCACCGCGTCTCCTCCACGATCTTCGACTGCTTCATCCGGCCGTCGTGCTCGCGCAACAACCGCTCGACGCGCTCCTCGTCGCTCAACAACTCGGGGTCGACGCCGCCCCCGCCGTCGCCAGAGTCCGCGTCGCTCGGCCCGTCGGCGGTCGCGCTACCGGCCGCGCCGGCGTCGGCAGTCGCCACACTCCCGTCGGTCGCCGCCTGTCCGTCACCGCCCGCCGACTCGTCGCTCCCGTCGCGCTCGAACCACGCGTCGGACCCGTTCCGGGCGTACATCCACGCGAACACGCCACCGACCACGAGCGCCAGACCGCCCAGTCCGACGACCAACAACACGCCCGCACCGACGCCGCCCGGTCCGCTCCCGGACGCCGACTCGGTGAACACCAGCGTCGGGTCGTCCTCCTCGAACGCCTGCGGACCACGCCACTGATACGCGCCGTCGGTCACGCTCGTGTCCGGGCTGATGGTGTTCTGCTCGTACCCCTCGGGCGGCCGCACCGTGAGCGTCTGTCCCGCCTTCAGGTCGCCGAACCACGACCCGGAGAAGCCGTCGACGGTCAGCGTCTCGTTTGTCACCTGCGAGAAGTTCGTCCACGTGAACCGCAGTGAGAGCACGCCCGTGGAGTTGTTCGCGCTCTCGACGGTCGTCGCCGTGTACTCCTCGTTTCGAATCGCCATCTCCCGGCCGACCTCGTCGCTCACGTCCGGCGCGACGGCGCGGAACACGTCGATCGAGAAGCCGCTGTTCCGGTCGCCGGACTTGAACTCGCGCGCGAGGTCGTCGAACGCCGCCGTGTCGTTCTCGTCCTCCAGCGCGTACCGCGCGGACACGTTCCAGTGTGCGTCCCCGTCCGGCTGGAGTTCCACCGTGATGTGGACGCCCTCCTTCTCGAGTGCGTCCTGTGTCGACTGCGCCGTGCTATCGGTGGCTCCGACGGCTCCAGCCAGCGGCGCGACGACAAGACAGACGGCGACGAGGAGGGCGGCCTGCCGCATACATCCTTCCGTCCAGCCCGCTCGGGCAAAGTATTTTCCATCCACACACGTTCTCGCGGCGCGGGCGAATCTCCGCATCGTTTTTTACGCGGCCCCCCGAAGCACGCTCCATGTCTCGCGCCCGCCCCGCGCTCGCTGTCCTCCTCCTCACCGTCGCCACGGTGGCCGTCGGCCTCGCAGCCGGCGGCGCGGTTACGGCGCCCGTTCAACCCGCGGACGACCCCGTCGTCGGCACCAGTGAGAACACGTCTCGGGTCCTCCTGCTGACGCGGGCAGACGCGGCGCAGTTCGACACCGCCACACCGACAGTCACGAACGCCCTCGAAGCCGGCCACGCCAACCTCGACACGTCCTTCCAGCGACACCGCATCGAGGCGCGCCTCGACGCGGCCGACACGCCCGAAGCACGCGGTGAAATCCTGGAGAACGCGACAGACGACGTCGCCCGACGCGTGGCGCAACTCCGCGAGCAGGAACGTGACGCCCGCGCCGAATTCGCGAACGGACAACTCACCGCTCGACAGTACCTCGTGACGCTCGGCACGCTCCACGCCGAAGCCGAGACGCTCGAAACCTACCTCGGACGTCCGTCGAGCGAAGGGACGCTGTACACGTACGCCCGACCCGGCGGCGGCACGCGGTCCCGAATCAGCCGGCTGCGAGCCCAACTCGCGACCCTCCAGGGACCGGTCCGCGAACAACTCGCTGGCGTCGTCGTCGGCGACCGTCCCGCGACGCGCGTCCACGTCTCGGTCGGAAACGGCGTGATGCTGTCGACGCTCCGCGGGTCCCAGTACGTCCGGGAGTCGTTCCGACCGGACAACCTCGACGAGGACGTCACGAGTCAGGTGCCGCCCACTCGCGACATCGTCACGTCCCACTACCCGTGGGTCTGGAACAACTCGGGCGGCCCGTCCACGACGCTCCTCGAAGGGTACGCGTTCCAGTGGAGCGCCGACCACAATCAGGGTCGTGTCGTGGCGTTCGTCGACATGACGACCGAGCAGGTGTACGTCGAACGCCAGTGGAAGTCGCTCCTGCAGGTCGACGCCCCGTACGAGGCGCGGTCGTCCGCGGATAACACGACGCTGCTCGTCTCCCGGACGTACGCCGGCGGCCCGGTCCAGATTCGCGTCGAGAACGCGTCCGGCGCGCCGGTCGACGCGACAGTCGCGTTGAACGGGACGGGTGTCGGACGCACCGGCGAGGACGGCCAACTGTGGACGCTCAGCCCCGCCAGCGAGTACCCCGTCTCCGTCACTCACGACGGCACATCGCTCGACGTGAACGTGACGGCGCGCCCCGCGCCCTGACCGTCGCGAAGGTTCTTCACCGAAGCCGCGGCCACCACGCGACGTGGCCCGTGGGTACGCACCAGTCGCGGTCGTCCTCCTGCTCGCAGTCACCGTCGTCGCCGCGGCGAGCGTGCTTACCATCCTGCCGTCCGTGACGGAGCGCCCGCCAGCCGACCAGCGCGGCGTCGCCGTCGACGCGACCGCGGACGGCCGCGTGACGCTGACGCTCGTCGCCGGCCCCGAACTGGACGTCCGCGACGTCGACGTGGCGATTTCCGTCGACGGCGCCGCGCTCGACCACCAGCCGCCGGTGCCGTTCTTCTCGGCGACGGGGTTCGTGAGCGGGCCGACCGGCCCGTTCAACGTCGCAGACGACCCGACGTGGCGCGTCGGCGAATCGGCGAGCGTCCGCATCGCGGGGACGAACGCGCCGACCGTCGAAGCCGGCGACGCCGTCGAAGTGCGACTCGTCGTGCGCGGGACCGTCGTCGCGACTGCGCGAACGGAGGTAACCGAAGGAACGGCGTGACGCTGACTCGGGCGCGCGGTCGACGGTTCGCAGTGCTCGCCGTCTCTTCAGTCCGCACCCTCGCTTCGCTCGGGGGCTCGGGCCACGCTCACGATGGCCTTCGGACTCCCGGGCTTGGCCTGCTGGACGACGTGCTCGACGTCCTCGAAGCCGGCCTCGTGGAACATCCGGTCGGCCTCCTCGGCGTCGTAGAACAGCATGATGGCGTCCGCGAGCTTCTGGAACACCGTCGACTCGGGGTAGTCCGGACCGACGACGAGCACCGTCCCGCCGGGTTTCACGACGCGGCGCATCTCTCGGAGGCCCTCCACGGGGTTCGGCCAGTACTCGATGGAGCCCGAGGACCACACCGCGTCGAAACTCCCGTCCTTGAACGGGAGGCGTTCGGCGTCCCCGAAGTGAAACTGCACGGGGTCGTGTTTCCCGAACTTCGCCCACGCCTTCTCCAGTTGGTGGGGGCTCTGGTCGAGGCCGTAGACGTTATCGGTGTGCTGGAGCAGCCCCTCGGTGCCGAAGCCGGTGCCACAGCCGACGTCGAGGACGCGGTCGTCGGCGTCCACGTCCAGCATTTCGAGGGCTTCCGCGCGCATCTCCTCGGTCCAGACGAACGTGTTGACGCGGTCGTACACCTTCGAGAGGTACTTGTAGAACGTTCGGGCCCGCGCCTTGTTCTCGAGGACTCCCATTGACCGAATTTGCGCCCGAATCGGCATTATACCTTGCGTTGCGCCCGAGGACTTCGCAACTACCATATAGGCTGTGTTCCAAGATTCGCCCGGTAAGAGCGTATGCCAAGGCCAGAGGTTCTCGACGAAATCAAATCGGCAGAATCGGACGCCGACGACATCGTGGCCGAGGCCGAGGAGGACCGCGAACAGCGGCTCTCCGAGGCCCGGACGCGAGCCGATGAAATCCGTGCCGAAGCGGAGGAGGAGGCTCGCGAACTGAAAGACGAACGGCTCGAAGAAGCACGCGACGACATCGAATCCGAGCGCGAACGCATCCTCGAGGAGGGCGAGGCGGAACGCGAGGAACTCGCCTCGCAGGCCGAGTCCAACGAGGACGACGCCGTCGAGTTCGCGCTCGAACAGTTCAAGGAGGCGGTACATGCTCAGACCTGAGCGAATGAGCAAGGTCTCGGTGGCGGGCTCCCGGCGCGTGCTGGGGGACGTCATCGAGGCGATTCACGACCTCGACTTGGTCCACCTCTCGGACTACGACGGCTCCATCGAGGGCTTCGAGAACGGCGACCCGCTGGAGGGCGCCGACGAAGCCTCCGACAAACTCGTCACGGTGCGCTCGCTCAAGTCCACCCTCGGCGTCTCCGAGGAGGACGCGGGCCCGACGCGCATCGTCACCGACGAGGCCCTGGAGACGGAACTGGAGGAGATTCGCGTCGAGGTCAACGAACTCGACGACCGGCAGAGCGAACTCGAGGACGAACTCCGCGCCATCGAAGAGCGAATCGACGCCGCGGAGCCGTTCGCCGACCTCGGCATCGACCTCGACTTGCTGTCGGGCTACGACAGCCTGCAGGTCGAAGTCGGTGAGGGGAACGCCGACGCGATTCGGTCCGCGCTCCAGGAGTCGGAGGCCGTCGCGGCCTTCGAACTGTTCACGGGCGACGGGACCGTCGGCGTGTTCGTTCGCCCGCGCGGCGACGACCCCGCGGCGCTCGACGACGCGCTCGTCGGCGTGGACTTCGCGCGCCTCGAAATCCCCGACGCGGAGGGGAGCCCGGAGTCCTACGTCGAGGAGCTGCGCCACGAGCGACAGACCCTCGAATCCAAGTTGGAGAACGTCGAGAACGAACTCGAGAACCTCCGACTCGAACACGCCGGCTTCCTCCTCGCGGCCGAGGAGAAACTCGCCATCGACGTCCAGAAGACGGAAGTGCCACTCCAGTTCGCGACGACCGAACACGCGTTCGTCGCCGAGGGCTGGATTCCGAGCGGCGAGTACTCCACGTTCGTCGAGCACGTCCAGAACGCGGTCGGCGAGCACGCCGCCGTCGAGGAACTGGAAGTCGCGGACTACGAGCCGTCCGGTCACGGCCACCACGCGCCCGCCGACGAGGCGAGCGCGGAAGCCGCGACCGACGGCGGGACGTCCGCGGAGTTCGACGAGGACGACAGTCCGCCGGTCATCCAGGACAACCCCGGCCCGGTGAAGCCGTTCGAGGCGCTCACCGAGGTCATCAACCGGCCGAAGTACACGGAACTCGACCCGAGTATCGTGTTGTTCCTGACGTTCCCCGCGTTCTACGGGTTCATGATCGGGGACCTCGGGTACGGCATCCTGTACGCCGCGCTCGGCTACTGGCTCTACGCCGGCTTCGAGAGCGAGATGATTTCGAAGCTCGGCGGCGTCGCGATGTGGGCCGGCGGATTCACGGCCCTCTTCGGCGTCCTGTACGGCGAAATATTCGGCCTCCACCTCGTCACGGAGTACCTGTGGCACGGGGTCGTCGGCCTCGCAGACGCACCCCTGAAGAAGGGGCTTCACGTCGGCGCGTTCGCCGAACTCTGGCTTGCAGCGAGTCTCCTGTTCGGCGTCGCCCACCTCGCGGTCGGCTACATGTTCGGGCTCGTCAACGAGTCCCGTTCGCACGGCCTGAAGGCGGCCGTCACCGAGAGCGGCGGTCCGCTCCTGTTGATGGCCGGCGTCGCCGCGTGGCTGTTCAGCACGCACATGCAGTCCGGCGGCGGTCCGCGCCCCGAGTTGCTGTATCGCGCACTCGAACTCCCGCCGATCGTGGGTATCGTCGGGCTCGGCCTCGCGCTGGTCGGGCTCGTCCTCGTCACCATCGGCGAAGGCGCCGCCGGGTTCCTCGAGAGCCCGACGTACGCCCTCGTCAACACGGTCTCGTACACGCGGATTGCGGCCGTCCTGCTCGCGAAGGCGGGCATGGCGTACGTCGTGAACCTCCTCGTGTTCGGGGCCTACGAGGTCCACCTCAAGGAGCCCGAGACCATCGACTACATGTTCGGGCTGTTCTCGACGACCATCGAACACGAGACCCACTTCATGGTGTTCAGTGGCTCACACGGCTACGAGACACTGTTCCCCGGTCTCATTCACATGGGCTGGGGTGGCGTCATCGCCGGCGTCATCGTGCTGGTCCTCGGGCACCTATTGGTGCTGGCGCTCGGGGTCACATCCGCCGGCTTACAGACGCTACGCCTCGAATACGTGGAGTTCTTTAACAAGTTTTATGAGGGCGGTGGAGCGAAGTACAACCCGTTCGGTTACACGCGAAACTACACCACTGAGGACTAAGTAAAATGATTGAGAGTCTCACAGAGTTCGCTACGATCGCAACGCAATCGGCTGGCAGCAGCAGCCCCGCAATCACCCCGAAGTCCGCGGCAGCGCTCGCCGTCGGTCTCGCCGCACTCGCAGCAGGCTACGCGGAACGCGGTATCGGTAGCGCCGCAGTCGGTGCCATCGCGGAAGACCAGGACCTCTTCGGTACGGGCCTCATCCTGACGGTCCTCCCGGAGACGCTGGTCATCCTCGCGCTGGTCGTCGTCTTCGTCGTCCCGTCCGCGTTCTGAAAACCGCCCTTCTCCCCCCATCAATGAGTCTGGAAACAGTAGTTGAGGACATCCGAGACGAAGCCCGCGAGCGCGCGAAGGAGATTCGCGCAGACGCCGAAGAGCGCGCCGACGACCTCGTCGCGGAAGCCGAAGCCGACGCCGAAGCCACCATCGAGGCGGCCGAGGCCGAGGCCGAACGAGAGGTCGAGCGGGAGCGAGAGCAGAAGCTCTCCAGCGCGAAACTCGAGGCGAAACAGATGCGCCTCGAAGCGCGCCGCGACGCCCTCGAATCCGTCCGCGAGCAGGTCGCCGACCGCATCGCGGCCATCGACGGCGACGAGCGCGAGGAGCTCACCCGCGAGCTCCTCGACGCCGCCGCCGACGAGTTCGAGAGCGACGCCGACGTCAGCGTGTACGGTCGCGCCGACGACGAAGCACTCATCTCGGATATCCTCGACGACTACGACGGCTACGAGTACGCCGGCGAGTACGACTGTCTCGGCGGCGTCGTTGTCGAGAGCGAGACGTCCAGGGTCCGCGTGAACAACACGTTCGACTCGGTCCTCGAGGACGTCTGGGAGAACAACCTGAAAGCGATCAGCGCCCGACTGTTCGACGAGGAGCAATGAGCGCGTCCGGCACGGCAAACTACGAGTACGTGGTCGCCCGCGTTCGCCACCGCCGCGCCAGCCTGTTCAGCGACGACGAGTACCGCAAGCTCCTCCGCATGGGCACCGGCGAAATCGCGCGCTTCATGGAGGAGACGGAGTACGAGGACGCGGTCAACAACCTCGGCTCCCGGTACAGCGGCGTCGACCTCGTGGAGTACGCGCTCAACGAGACGCTCGCCGCCGACTTCGACGCGCTGTTGCGCTGGAGCGAGGGCCGGCTCTACGAGCAGGTCGCTCGCTACCTGCGGAAGTTCGACGCGTGGAACGTCAAGACCGTGCTCCGGGGGCTGTACTCGGAGTCGACGGCCGACGAGATTCGCACCGACCTCATCGACGCCGGCGAACTGGACGAGGAACTCCTCGACCGGCTCGTCGCCGCCGAGAGCATCGAGCAGGTCGTCGAGTTGCTCGACGACACGATGTTCGGTGCGTACCTCGAACCGGCGTTCGAGGACTACGAGCAGACCGGTACGCTCGTCCCCCTCGAGAACGCCGTCGACCGCGCGTACTACGAGAACCTCGTCCCCGACTCCGTCGGGAACAGGGACAGCCCGCAGGCGCTGTACGCCGAGTTCCTGCACGCGGAAATCGACTTCCGGAACGTCCGGAACGCGCTCCGTCTCGCGCGCTCCGGCGCGGACGTCGACCCCGAGGAGTACTTCATCGAGGGCGGCACGCTGTTCTCGGCGTCCGAACTCGCGCAGCTCGTCGGGAACCGCTCGGAGCTCGTCACTCGCATCCGCGAGAGCCGGTACGGCGACGAGCTGTCGGCGGCGCTGGACGAACTGGAGCGGGCGGACAGCCTCATCGGGTTCGAGCACGCACTCGACCGCGCGCTGCTCGAGTTCTCCGACCACCTGTCCCACGTCTACCCGCTGTCGGTCTGTCCGGTGCTGGCGTACGTGCTCGCGAAGGAACGCGAAGTGGACAACATCCGTGCCATCGCTCGCGGCCGCGAGGCCGGCTTGAGCGAGGACGAAATCGAGGAGGAACTCGTCATCCTATGAGCCAGGAAATCGCAGTCATCGGTAGCCCGGAGTTCACCACCGGGTTCCGGCTGGCCGGCGTGCGAAAATTCGAGAACGTCCCCCAGGACGAGAAAGACGAGGACCTCGACGACGCGGTCGAAGCGGTCCTCGGCGACGGCGACGTCGGCATCGCGGTGATGCACGACGAGGACCTCGACCACCTCTCGCGGCGCGTCCGCGAACAGGTGGAGACGAGCGTCGAACCGACGTTCGTCACCATTGGCGGCGGCTCCGCCGGCGGCAGTGGACTCCGCGACCAGATCAAGCGCGCCATCGGTATCGACCTGATGGCCGAGGACGAAGGTGAGAGTGAGAACGAATGAGCCAAGCAGAAGAAATCACTGACTCCGGCGAAATCGAGAGCGTGAGCGGTCCGGTCGTGACCGCCACGGGCCTCGAAGCCCAGATGAACGACGTCGTCTACGTGGGCGACGAGGGTCTGATGGGCGAGGTCATCGAAATCGAAGACGACGTAACAACCATCCAGGTGTACGAGGAGACGTCCGGCATCGGGCCGGGCGAACCCGTCGACAACACCGGCGAACCCCTGACCGTGGACCTCGGGCCGGGCATGCTGGACTCCATCTACGACGGCGTCCAGCGCCCGCTCGACGTCCTCGAGGACGAGATGGGGGCGTTCCTCGACCGCGGTGTCGACGCGCCCGGCATCGACCTCGAGAAGGAGTGGGACTTCGAGCCGTCCGTCGAGGAGGGCGACGAGGTCGAGGCCGGCGACGTGCTGGGCACGGTCTCCGAGACCGTCAGCATCGAGCACAAGGTCCTCGTCCCGCCGCGCAGCGACGGCGGCGAGGTCGCCGAGGTGAACGCCGGCGAGCACACGGTCGACGAAGCGGTCGTCGTGCTCGAGTCCGGCGAGGAAATCGCGATGCGACAGGAGTGGCCGGTCCGCCGCGCGCGTCCGACCGAGGACAAGCACACGCCGCGGACGCCGCTCGTCACGGGCCAGCGCATTCAGGACGGCCTGTTCCCGCTCGCGAAGGGTGGCACGGCGGCGATTCCGGGTCCGTTCGGGTCCGGGAAGACCGTCACCCAGCAGCAGCTCGCGAAGTGGTCCGACGCGGACATCGTCGTGTACATCGGTTGCGGCGAGCGCGGGAACGAGATGACGGAAGTCATCGAGGACTTCCCCGAACTCGAGGACCCGCAGACCGGGAACCCGCTGATGGCGCGGACGTGCCTCATCGCGAACACGTCCAACATGCCCGTCGCGGCCCGCGAGTCCTGTATCTACACGGGTATCACCATCGCGGAGTACTACCGCGACATGGGGTACGACGTGGCGCTGATGGCCGACTCCACCTCGCGGTGGGCCGAGGCCATGCGCGAGATTTCCTCCCGACTGGAGGAGATGCCGGGCGAGGAGGGGTACCCCGCGTACCTCGCCGCTCGCCTCGCGCAGTTCTACGAGCGCGCCGGTCTCTACACCACCCTGAACGACGAAGAGGGGTCGGTGTCCGTGGTCGGTGCGGTCAGCCCGCCGGGCGGCGACTTCTCCGAGCCGGTCACCCAGAACACGCTGCGCATCGTGAAGACGTTCTGGGCGCTGGACGCGGACCTCGCCGAGCGCCGGCACTTCCCCGCCATCAACTGGGACGAGTCCTACAGCCTGTACAAGGAACAGCTCGACCCGTGGTGGCGCGAGAACGTCTCCGAGGACTTCCCGGAGGTCCGGCAGTGGGCCGTCGACGTCCTCGACGAGGAGACGGAACTCGAAGAGATTGTCCAGCTCGTCGGCAAGGACGCGCTCCCGGAGGACCAGCAGCTGACCCTCGAGGTCGCTCGCTACATCCGGGAGGCGTGGCTCCAGCAGAACGCGCTCCACGACGTCGACACCAACTGTGAGCCGAAGAAGACGTACAAGATGCTCACGGCCATCAAGACGTTCAACGACGAGGCGTTCGACGCGCTCGACGCCGGCGTCCCGGTCGAGGAGATTCAGGACGTCGACGCGGCGCCGAAGCTCAACCGGATGGGCGTCCAGGAGGACTGGGACGCGTACATCGAGGAGCTGAAAGACGACCTGGCCGAGCAACTACGGGACCTCTACTAATGAAAGAGTACCAGACAATCACCGAAGTCAGCGGTCCGCTGGTGTACGTCGAGATCGACGAGCCGGTCGCGTACGACGAGATGGTCGAGGTCGAGACGCCTGACGGCGAAATCAAGCGCGGTCAGGTGCTCGAGTCCAGCGACGAGTTCGTCGCCATCCAGATCTTCGAGGGCACCGAGGGCATCGGGCAGGACGCCTCGGTGCGGTTCCTCGGCGAGACCCTGAAGATGCCGGTGACCGAGGACCTCCTCGGTCGCGTGCTCGACGGGTCCGGCAACCCCATCGACGGGGGGCCGGACATCGTGCCCGACGAACGACGCGACATCGTCGGCGAAGCAATCAACCCTCACGCCCGCGAGTACCCCGAGGAGTTCATCCAGACCGGCGTCTCCGCCATCGACGGGATGAACACGCTGGTGCGCGGCCAGAAGCTGCCGATTTTCTCGGCGTCCGGTCTGCCCCACAGCGACCTCGCACTCCAGATTGCGCGGCAGGCGTCCGTGCCGGAGGAAGAAGACGAGGGCGAGGAGAGCGAGTTCGCAGTGGTCTTCGGCGCGATGGGTATCACCGCCGAGGAAGCCAACGAGTTCATGGAGGACTTCGAGCGCACCGGCGCACTGGAGCGCTCCGTGGTCTTCATGAACCTCGCGGACGACCCCGCCGTCGAGCGGACGGTCACGCCGCGGATGGCGCTGACCACGGCGGAGTACCTCGCGTTCGACAAGGACTACCACGTCCTCGTCATCCTGACGGACATGACGAACTACTGCGAGGCGCTCCGCGAGATCGGCGCGGCTCGCGAGGAGGTGCCGGGTCGGCGTGGCTACCCCGGGTACATGTACACGGACCTGGCGCAGCTCTACGAGCGCGCCGGCCGCATCGAGGGCCAGGAGGGGTCTGTCACCCAGATTCCCATCCTGACGATGCCGGGCGACGACGACACGCACCCGATTCCGGACCTCACCGGGTACATCACCGAGGGCCAGATCATGATGAACCGCGACCTGAACAGCCAGGGCGTCACGCCGCCGGTGAACGTCCTGCCGAGCCTGTCGCGGCTGATGGACGACGGTATCGGCGAGGGCCTCACGCGCGAGGACCACGGCGACGTCTCCGACCAGCTGTACGCGGCGTACGCGGAAGGTGAGGACCTCCGCGACCTCGTGAACATCGTCGGTCGCGAGGCGCTCAGCGAGCGGGACAACCTCTATCTGGACTTCGCGGACCGCTTCGAGGACGAGTTCGTCGACCAGGGCTTCCACACGGACCGCTCCGTGGAGGAGACCCTCGACCTCGGTTGGGACCTGCTGTCCATCTTCCCGAAGGACGCGCTCAACCGCATCGACGAGGAACTCATCGAGGAGCACTACGTCGAGGACGACGCCGAGGCCGAGGAAGCCGCGGCGGCGGACTAGCGACAACCGCTCTCTTTCCCGTCGCTCTCGCCGGACAGCGGCCGCGCCGATTCGCCGCGAGTCCGGCCGCACTCGCCACGCTTTTCGAGGTGCGCGCGCAACCGCCGTGCAGTGACACGACACGCCGCCTGCAGTCGTTCGCTGGCCGCGGGTGGCAGACCCCGCGCTCGGAGGCGACCGTGACCGGTCTCACGTACGCGCAGTTTCTCGTCGTCTTCGTCGCGCCCGTCGTCGCCGCGCTCGCGGTCGGCCGCGCGCGCCGCCGCGAGTCGCTGGTTCGTACGGGCGGCGTCGGCGTCCTGCTCGTCCTCGCGCTCGCGTACACGACGCCGTGGGACAACTACCTCGTCGCGCGCGGCGTCTGGTGGTACGGCGACGGCACCGTGCTCGCGCGCGTCTGGCACGCGCCAATCGAGGAGTACGCGTTTATCGCGCTCCAGACCGTCGCGACCGGGCTCTGGGTGCAACGGCTCGCCGGAACGCCGGACCCGGAGTTCCTGCCGTCCTTCCGCCACGCTGTAGCCGGTCTGCTCGCGGGCGGCGTCGTCGGCGTCGTCGGCGTCGCGTTCCTCGCTCGGGACGCGACGTTCTACCTCGGCGCCATCCTCGCGTGGGCGGCGCCCGTGTTCGCGCTCCAGTGGGCCGTCGGCTGGCGGTACCTGTGGGCGCGCCGTCGCCGGTTCGCGCTCGCCGTCGCCGTGCCGACGCTCTACCTCGCCGGCGTCGACCGAATCGCCATCGCCGCCGACGTGTGGTCGCTCTCGAACCGGTACACGACGGAAATCGGCGTGCTCGGCCTCCCAGTCGAGGAGGGCGCGTTCTTCCTCGTCACCAACCTCTTCGTCGCGCAGGGCCTAGTGCTGTACGACTGGGTGGTCGCGAGATGGGGGTAGCCGACGCCCGGCGCGCGCTCGCGACGCCCGCACTCGCCGCCGGCTGGGTTGGCGTCGCGGTGGCCGCGCTGCCCTCGATTCTCGGCGTCTCGCTGTCGCCGACCGCGCGGTACGCGCCACTCGCCGCGAGCGTCGTCGTCTTCGGCCTCCCGCACGGCGCCATCGACTGGGTGGCGCTTCCCCGGGCAGTCACCGGGAAATTCACCGCCCGATGGCTCCCCGTGGTCGGCGCGCTCTACCTCCTGTTGGGCGGCGCGTACGCCGCGGTCTGGTTCCTGTGGCCGGTCCCGGCGGCGCTCGCGTTCGTCGCGCTGACGTGGTTCCACTGGGGGCAGGGCGACATCTACCCCCTGCGAGCGTTCGCGGGCGCGGACCACCTCGACTCGCGGGGCGTGCGCGCCGGCACGCTCCTCGTGCGCGGCGGCCTCCCGATGCTCGTTCCTCTGCTCGGCCACCCCGAGACGTACCGCGACGTGGTGGCCGCGTTCGCCGCGCCGTTCGGCGGGCGCGTCGGCGACCTCGCCATCTTCGACTCCGAAGTCCGATTCGCGCTCGGCGTCGCGTTCGCCGCGCTCACTGTGGGGACGCTCGCGGCGGGCCGACTGGCCGCCGAGAACCGGCGCGCGTGGCGCGTGGACGCCGGCGAGACCCTCGGCCTGTGGGCGTTCTTCCTCGTCGCTCCGCCCGTGTTCGCGGTGGGCGTCTACTTCTGTCTCTGGCACTCGGTCCGCCACGTCGCGCGCGCCGTCGAACTCGACGACCGGTCTCGGCCGGCGCTCGCGCGCGGCGACCTCCTCGGGCCGCTCCGCCGGTTCGCCGTCGAAGCCGCGCCGCTCACGGCGGCCGCGCTCGCCCTGCTAGGTGGTCTCGCCGTCGTCGTTCCGGACCCGCCGACGACGCTCTCGGGGTGGTCGGGCCTCTACCTCGCGTTCGTCGCGATACTCACGCTCCCGCACGTCGCGGTGGTGACGTGGATGGACCGCGCGCAGGGCGCGTGAGCGGCGGACGGGACTGAAAACGTTTACCTCCCCGCGGGAATTAGCCCCGTCCAAGAGACCGCATGGCTCAGGACATCAAGCCGACCCGGAAGAATTTGATGGAGATCGAGGACCGCATCGAACTCTCCGAGCGAGGCCACGACACGCTCGAACAGAAGCGAGACGGCCTCATCATGGAGTTCATGGACATCCTCGACCAGGCACAGGACGTCCGCGAGGGCCTCGAATCGGACTACGACACCGCCCAGAAGAAGATCAACATGGCGCGCGCGATGGAGGGCGACATCGCGGTGCGCGGCGCGGCCGCGGCGCTCGAAGAACACCCCGAAATCACGGTCGAATCCCGGAACATCATGGGCGTCGTCGTCCCGCAAATCGAGTCCTCGAAGGTGAAAAAGAGCCTCGACGAGCGCGGCTACGGCATTCTCGGCACGAGCGCGCGCATCGACGAGGCCGCCGAGGCCTACGAGGAACTGCTCGAATCCATCGTGCTCGCGGCTGAGGTCGAGACGGCGATGAAGAAGATGCTGACGGAAATCGAGACGACCAAGCGCCGCGTGAACGCCCTGGAGTTCAAACTCCTGCCGGACCTCTACGAGGGCCAGGAGTACATCGAGCAGAAACTCGAAGAGCAGGAACGCGAGGAGATCTTCCGCATGAAGAAGGTGAAGGCGAAGAAAGAGGAGGAGGAAGACGAGGAAGAAGAGCAGGCGCTCGAAGAGGCCGGCCGCGCGGAGACGCGCACGCCGTCGGACGACTGAGCCGGGTCGCCTAAGTCGCCGCCGACGTACGTCGAGCCATGAGTTGTCCGAACTGCGGCGGCGACGAACTCGCTTTTCGCGTTCCCGATTCCGTCCGCGAGCACCTGCCGGACGACCGCGCGGGCGCGACGCTCTGTGACACGTGTCTCCGCGTCTCCCCGAGCGACAGCGTGCCCGACGACTACCCCGACTTCTCGACCGTGAGCGACGCGTTCCCCGAGGACGGCGAGACGGGCGCGGTGCTCGCGTGCCTGCTCGCGCTGCTCGACCGCCTCGTCTTGCACCGGGAGGACGCGGACGCCGTCGCCGCCATCGCGGAGCGCCGGGGCGTGGACGTGCTGTTGTTCCTCGACCGGCTCGCCGCCGACTCGGGTCTGGACCCCGAACTGGACGTGACCCGGCGCCGCGAGCAACTCGAACAGCTCATCTGAGCCACGCAGTTAACACGCCGGCGTCCGAACGCGACGTATGAACACGGAGTGGGCGGACGCCGACCGGTTGGCCGACCTTCGCGAGGCGCTCGTCGTCGCGGGGGACCGCGCGAGCGTCGCCGTCGAAGCGCCGTACACGGGCGAGCAGATTGCCTCGATTCCCGACGGCACCGAGGCCGACGCGGCCGCCGCCTACGAGCGCGCTCGCGACGCGCAAGCCGAGTGGGCCGAGCGCCCGGTCGCGGAGCGCGTCGCCGTCCTCGACCGGTACGCCGAGCGCGTGCTGGACGCCCGAGACTCGCTTCTGGACCTCGCGCAACTGGAGACCGGGAAGTCCCGCCGTGACGCCGTCGAGGAGGTGTTGGACGTGGCGGCGACGGCGAGTCACTACGCGAACGTCGCGCCCGACCTCCTCGAAAGCGAGCGCCGCGGCGGCGCGGTCCCCGGCCTGACGAAGACGACGGTCCACCGTCACCCGGTGGGCGTCGTCGGCGTCGTCTCGCCGTGGAACTACCCCATCACGCTCGCCGTCTCGGACGCTCTCCCGGCGCTCGCGGCGGGGAACGCCGTCGTCCTGAAGCCCGCCGAGCAGACCACGCACACCGCGTTGCTCGCGCGCCGCCTGCTCGTGGACGCCGGCCTCCCCCCGGACTTGCTCTGCGTCGTCCCCGGCGAGGGTGCACGCGCAGGGGCGGCCGTCGTGGACCGCGCCGACTACGTCTGCTTCACGGGGTCGACCGCCGCGGGCCGAGAGGTGGCGGCGCAGGCGGGGCGGAATCTCGTGGACTGCTCGCTGGAACTCGGCGGGAAGAACCCCCTGCTCGTGCTGGACGACGCCGACCCCGAGGCGGCCGCGGAGGGTGCGGCCCGCGCGTGCTTCGCGAACGCCGGCCAGCTCTGCGTCAGTACGGAACGCCTCTACGTCCACGACGCCGTCTACGAGGACTTCCGGGACGCGTTCGTCGGCGAGGTCCGTGACCGCCGACTCGGCGCGGGGTTCGACTACGCGGCCGACGTGGGGTCGCTCCAGTCCGCCGCGCAACTCCGGAAGACGGCCCGGCACGTCACCGACGCCGTCGAGCGCGGCGCGTCCGTGCTGGCGGGCGGCCGGGAGCGCTCGGACCTCGGGCCGTACTTCCACGAACCCACGATTCTGGCGGACGTGACCCCCGAGATGGCGGTCCACGACGAGGAGACGTTCGGGCCGGTGGTGAGTCTCTACCGGGTCGAAAGCGCGGACGAGGCCGTCGCGCGCGCGAACGACTCCGACTACGGCCTGAACGCGTCGGTGTGGACCGAAGACACCGACCGCGGGGAGCGCGTCGCGCGCCGCGTTCAGTGTGGCACCGTCAACGTCAACGAGGGGTACGTCGCGACGTGGGCGTCGCTCGACGCGCCGATGGGCGGCGTCGGCGACTCCGGCATCGGGCGACGGCACGGCGACGACGGCCTCCTGAAGTACACCGAGTCCCAGACCGTCGCGGTCCAGCGCGGCCCCCGCATCGACACCGGGCCGCTCCCGACCGGGCTGTGGGCGCGCGCGATGACGACCGGCACGCGCCTGCTCTCGAAGCTCCCGGGGTGGGCGCGGTGAGCGTCTTCCTCACCGGCTTCCCGGGGTTCCTCGGGTCCGCGCTCGTCGAGCGCCTGCTCGACCGAACGGAGACGGTTCACTGTCTCGTCCAACCGAAGTACCGGGGCGCGGCCGAGGAGCGCGCCCGCAGTCTGGCCGGTGACGACTGGCGGAACCGAATCGTCCTCCACGACGGCGACATCACCGACCCCGACCTCGGTCTCGGCGACGAGTACGGCGCGCTCCAGCGGGAAGTCACCGAAGCGTTCCACCTCGCCGCCGTCTACGACCTCGCCGTCGACCGCGCGGTCGGCGACGCCGTCAACGTCGACGGCACCGGTCACGTCCTCGACTTCGCCGAGGGCTGTGCCCTCCGACGGTTCCACTACGTCAGCACGTGTTACGTGAGCGGCCGCCACGACGGCGTGTTCGGCCCCGACGACCTCGACGTGGGCCAGTCGTTCAACAACCACTACGAGGCGACGAAGTTCGAAGCCGAAGTCGACGTGCAGGAGCGGATGGGCGAGGAATTGCCGACGACTATCTACCGGCCCGCCATCGCCGTCGGGGACAGCGAGACCGGCGAGACCCAGAAGTACGACGGCCCGTACTTCGTGTTGCGCTGGCTCCAGCGGTGCCCGGGAATCGCGCCACTGCCGGCGTTCCCGGGGATGGCCGCGACCGAACTCAACGTCGTGCCGCGGAACTACGTCGTGGACGCAATCGACCGCCTCAGCGAGCGCGAGAGCGACGACGCGTGCGCAGTCTACCAGCTCTGCGACCCGAACCCGCCGACGATTCCCGAACTCACGCGCCTGTTCGCCGAGGCGACCGACACGCGCGTCCTCCCGGTGCCGACGACGCGCGCCCTCGCGAAGCGCGTCCTCGGTACCGGATTGGGCCGGCGCGTCGCGGGCATCCCGCCGGAGACGCTGGACTACTTCACGCACCCGACGCGGTACGTCGCGCCGAACGCCACCCGCGCGCTCGCCGGCACGGGCGTCTCCTGTCCGCCCTTCGAGTCCTACGTCGATGCGTTGGTCGCGTACGCCCGCGACCACCCCGGGGTCGGAGACGCGGCGATGACGTAGGCGGCAGTTGCACTTATCCCGTCTCGGCCGTAACCCCCGGTGTGGACTCCCCGCACGAGATTCTCGACGTCGCCCCCGACGCGGACGACGAGGCGATCGAGCGGGCGTACCGCCGGAAGGTGATGGAGACCCACCCCGACCAGGGCGGCTCCACCGAGGCGTTCCAGTTGGTTCGCGCCGCCTACGACGCCATCGAGGCCGGCGAAACCGGGGAGTTCGACGAGACCGCTGTGGACACCGACCCCGAGAACGTCGACCGGAAACCGGCGTCCGCCGAGACCACCGTGGAGTACCTGAACTACGACGCCATCGAGGACTACGAGTGGACGCTGGACGACGACGACCTCTTCGAGAAGGCCGACACCACCGACCTCGACCCCCTCGACCACGGCGAGTTCGTCGTGGAGCCCGGCGAGTCGCTGCTGGAAGCCGCGGAGCGCCGCGGGTACGCGTGGCCGTACGCCTGTCGCGGCGGCGCCTGTGCGAACTGCGCCGTCGCGCTCGTCGACGGCGAACTCTCACAGCCCACCGACCACATCCTCGACGACGACCTCCTCGACCGGGACTTCCGCCTCTCGTGTAACGGCGTCCCGCTCTCCGGCGAACTGAAGGTCGTCTACAACGTCAAACACCTCCCCGGGCTCGACGAACTCCGCCTGCCGCCGTACCCCTTCGAACTCGCGCACGCCGACGACTGACCGGCCGCCGACCACTCCCGCGAAGGCGGTCGGTCTCGCCGCGCGCGGAACCCACTTCTTCGCTCGGCCCGAGTCCTCACGCATGGAGGATTCCGCGTCGGGCCGAACGAAACCGCGAATCCACGCCCTCGGGCGAACCGACGTCTCTCGGAACCAGGGGAAGTTCCGGACGCACTTCAACTTCCCCGGGCGCGCGCTCCCGGACCACGGCGACCACGGCTACGGGCCGCTGGCGACGGTCGTCGAGTCGTTCATGGACCCGGGGACGCTGATTCGCATGCACCAGCACCGCGAGGAGGAAATCATCTCGTGGGTGCCAGCGGGCGTGATGCGCCACGACGACGGCGAGGGCAACGAACTCGTCACCGACCCCGACCACCTGATGGTGATGAACGCGGGCGAGGGGTTCTGGCACGCCGAGGAGACGCTCGACGACGACCCGCCGCTACGCATGCTCCAGATTTTCGTGCGCCCGCACAGCCTCGGTCTCGAACCCGGCATCCAGCACGAGCCGATTCCGGACCCGACGCCGAACGCGTGGCGCCACCTCTTCGGCCCCGAGGGCGGCGACGCGCCGCTGTACGTCCGCAACGAGGTCGACTTCTACGACTGCCGCCTCGACGCGGACGCGACGGTCTCGCTCCCCTCGAAACCCGGCCGGGACACCTACCTCTACGTGTTCGACGGCGCCGTCGAACTCGAAGACACCAGCCTCGGGTACACGGAGAGCGCGCTCGTCACCGGCGACGGCGACGTGTCGGTGACCGCCACCGAGGACTCGACGCTCGTCGCGTTCTCCATCGACCCCGACGCGCCCGTCACGCGACAGGGGACCATCGGGCGGTAAGCCGCAACCCCGAAAAACACGCCGAGCATCCGCGATCGCCACCGGCGCTCGCGGTTCACAGCGCGCGAAGCGCGCTGGCGGCGAGGACCCCCAACGGGGGTCTGACGCCGCTTTTTCCCCAAGTTTTTGCCGAACGAGAGGCGCGCTCCGCGCGCCCCTCGTGCAGCGCAAAAAGTGGGTTCTAGACGCCCGTGCCGTACCGCAGGAGACCCGCAAAGCCGCCGAACGCCGTCAGCAGTTGTTCGCCTTTCTCGAAGTCGGTGGAGATGAAGTGGGTGTCGGTGCCGCGCTGGTCGGCGATGTCCATGAGGTGGTCGATGGCGTCCTCGCGTTCGACGACTTCGGCGTCCTCGCCGCAGTCGCTACACTCGTGGTCGGGGGTGTCGCTGCGCTGGGAGATGAGTTCGCGTTCTTCGTGCTCGTTGGGGCACTCGTAGGTGACGACGTCCTTCCGGAGGTCCTCGGAGATGAGCAGCGTTTCGACGGAGCCCATGACGAGGTTCTTGCGCGTCGGCTCGAACCCGTAGGTGGCGAGGTCGCCGCCGTTGAGTTCCTTGAAGAACTCCTCCATGTCCGCCTTGTCGTCCATCAGGTCGGCTTCCGCGAGCGTGTCCTGTGCGCGGTCGACGAGTTCTTTCAGGCCGGATTCGTCGGTGTAGGAGACGTCGAACTTCCCGAGGACTTTGTCTTGGAGTTCGTGGTGGAGGTAGTCGCCGTCGAGGAACTCGTCTTTGGTCGGTGAGGGGCCGCCGACGAGGATGCCGTCGAGTTCGTGGCGTTTGGCGACGAAGAGGTCGTCTGCCATCTCCGCGATTTCCTGGTAGAAGTTGTCGATGGCTTCGAGGCGGAGGCGGGCGAATCGCTGTGCGGACTGACCACCTTTCCGCTGTTTGCCGGGGACGAGGCTGGACGCGGACTTGACGGCCTCGATGCGTTTGCCCTTCAGCCAGCCGACGTTGGCTTCGCGGCGGTCGAGGACGATGAGGCCATACAAGCCCTTGTCCCCGAGCATCTCTTCGAGGGGTTCCGTGAGGAACGCGGAGTCGCAGTGGTAGCGGAACGACTCGATGGGCTGGGGCGGCGATTCGAGGACTTCGGTGACCATGTCGGTGCGCCCGCCGCCGGAGTCGACCGCGCCGGAGAAGATGACCATCCCGTTGTCCGGCGGGAAGGTGTCGTAGTACCGGAGGCGGTCCTTGATGGACGTGAGGGCGTCCTGGACGTTCGTCCGCGTCTGCTTGGACTTGATGTTCGAGGCTTCGGAGTGTTCCTGGGTGACGTGGGCGACGACGTCCGAGACCTGCTTGTCCGGGGGGATGTAGATGGTGACGAGTTGCGTGCCACTCCCCTCGTAGTCTTTGAGTTCCTCGATGACTTTCTGGAACTCGTACTTGCGTCGGTCCTCGGACGGTACCTCGTCCTGTTCGCTCATTGCGGCGAAATAGCCGGCCAGCGGGTAAGTAACCTTTGACCTGCTAGACGACCACTCGCGTGGCGTTGCGGGCGCTCTATCGGTGTCTTCCCTGCGTGCGCGCTCGTCGACGCCCGCCAAACGCTTTATGTCGCAGTGTGCGTAGGCGTAGGCAATGACAGGGCGCGTGTTCGCCGTCGCTTCTGGGAAGGGCGGCGTCGGCAAGACGACGACCGCGGTCAACGCCGCGGCGGCGATGGCCGAAGCCGGTCGGTCGGTGGTGCTCGTGGACTACGACTTGGGGATGGCGAACGTGGGGGCCGTCCTCGATGTGGAGCAAGCCGACGCGACGCTCCACGACGTGCTCGCGGGGGAGGCCGACGCGATGGACGCCGTCGCGGAAGCGCCCGGCGGCTTCGACGTGATGGTTGGCGGCACGGACATCGAGGACTTCGGGCGCGCCGACCCGTCGAAACTCCGGGACGTGGCGGGCGAACTCCGCGAGAAGTACGACGTCGTCATCGTCGACACGGGTGGCGGTCTGAGCCACGACACGACGGTGCCGCTGGGGCTCGCCGACGACACCGTACTGGTGTCGACACCGCAGGTCGCGGCGCTGGAGAACACGGAGAAGACCCTCGAACTCGTCGAGCGCGTCGGCGGGAGCGTGGCGGGCCTCGTGCTCACGCGGGTCGGCGCGTCGGACGTGAACACCGACGAGGCGGTCGACGCGATGGACGTGGACGTGCTCGGGACGGTGCCCGAGGACAGCACCGTCGCGGCGAGCGAGGAGGCGGGCGAACCGCTGTTGGAGTACGCGCCCGAGAGCCCCGCCGGCCAGTCCTACCGGGAACTCGGCTACGAACTGCTCGGGGAGTCCCCGCCCGTGTCGTTCCGGGACGGGGACGGCGAGGAGTCGGCCGCGGCGAACGCGGCGCTCTCCGAGATGGTCGACGATTCGGGTGACGGCGGCAGCCGGTCGCTGCTCTCGCGCGTGACCGGCGGCTTGCTCGGTTCGAACGGGAACAAATAAGCGACCGGCACGTCCGAGTGTGGAACATGGACACCGACAACTCGATTTCGACCGGCTGGCTGATTTTCTACGTTCTGTTGGCGCTCGGCACCGTCTACGGCGCGCTGGCGTTCGTCGGCGCCATCTAGGCTACATCGAGTCGGGCGCTTCGATGCCGAGGACGTCGAGTGCGTTCGCGAGCGTGTGCTGTGACGCCGCGACGAGCGCGAGGCGCGCTTCCTTGGTGTCGTCGTCCACGTCGTCGGCGAGCACGGGACACGACCGGTAGAAGGCGTTGAACGCGTCCACGAACTCGCGGGCGTACGTCGCGACCTGGTGGGGTTCGAGGTCGGTCGCGGCCTCCTCGACGACGCCGGGGAACCGCGCGATGGCTTTCAGCAGCGCGCGCTCCTCGTTCGTGTCCAGTTCGCTGGCGTCGAGCGCGTGGGCCGCGCCGTCGGCTTCGTCCAGAATCCCGCAGGTCCGGGCGTGCGCGTACTGGATGTACGGCGCGCTCTGCCCCTCGAAGTCGAGCGCGTCGTCCCACTTGAACGTAATCGCCTTCGTCGGCTGTTTCGAGACGATGTCGTAGCGAACAGCGCCGATGCCGACCTGCCGGGCGATGCGGTCGACGTCCTCCTCTGTGAGGTCGTCGTCGCGGATGCGGTCGTCCAGCCGGGAGCGAACGGCGTCCTCGGCGCGGTCGACGGCTTCGTCGAGCAGGTCGTCGAGGTCGACGCCGGTGCCGGCGCGCGTGCTCATCTTCCCCTCGGGGAGGTTCACGTACGAGTAGATGAGGTCGTCCAGTTGGCTCACGTCGTTCCCGAGCAGGTCGAGGGCGGCGCGCAGTTGGCCGGCCTGCAGTTTGTGGTCCTCGCCGAGGACGGTGACGGCGCGGTCGAACTCCGCGAACTTCCACTCGTGGTGCGCGAGGTCGCGGGTGGTGTAGAGGCTGGTGCCGTCCGAGCGCAGGAAGACGAGTTTCTTCTCGAACTCTTCGAGGTCGAGTTGCCACGCACCCTCTTCGAGAACCGCGTTGTCCATCGATTTCAGGCGCTCGGCCACGTCGTCGGTCGCGCCGTCGAACATGAACCGCGTCTCCTTGACGAACTGGTCGAACTCCGCGGGCAGGCGTTCGAGGCACTCACGCATCCCGCCGAGCACCTGGTCGACGACCTCCTCGACGCGCTCGTAGGTCGCCTCGTCGCCCGCCTCTAGGCCCTGCAGAATCTCCTGCACCTCGGCCTCGGCGGCCTCGACTTCCTCGGGGTCGCCGTCTTCGAGGACTTCGTTGCCCTTCCGGTAGTAGCGCACGAGGTCGTACTCGATGCGGTCGCGCTCCGGCGGTTCGTCGAGGTCGCTCTCGTCGAACGTCTCGTACGCCCACGTGAACACCGCCATCTGGCGGCCGGCGTCGTTCACGTAGTACTCGCGGGTGACGTCGTGGCCGGCGTAGTCCATGACGCGCGCGACGGCGTCCCCGAGAATGGGGTTGCGGGCGCGACCGACGTGGACGGGCCCGGTCGGGTTCGCGCTCGTGTGCTCGACGACGACGGACTCGCCGGTGTCGGGGAGCCGTCCCCAGTCCTCGGTTTGGGCGGCTTCCAGCGTCCCCTCGAAGTAGGCGTCGCTCGGCGAGAAGTTCACGTACGGGCCCTGCGGGGTGGCGGCCGCGACGTACTCGGCGTCCGAGAGGTCGATTGCGTCGGCGAGTTCGCCGGCGACCTGCGGCGGCGGCGCGCCCGCTTCGCTCGCGAGGCGGAACGCCGCGCTGGACGCCAACACTGCGGGCACGTCCGCTGGCGGTTCCTCGATGCCGAGGTCCCCGGTCGGGTAGCCGAGGTCGTCGAGCGCGGCCTCGAGGGCCGCTTCGACTTCCCGGCGGAAGGCGATGAACATACCCGTGCGGTGGGCGTCGCCGGCAAAAGGTGTTCTGAATGGGCTACGCGGCGGCGTGTCCGTCGGCCCGCGAACCGACGGTACGCGTCGCCTACTCGCGAGTAGGCTGTGAAATACAATGCGGGTCGTCGGGAAAGTGTACCTTACCGGACGGGTAGTGTAATTCGCAACACGCGGCCGTTCCACGGCCGAACTCCGAGTGCAACTCTCGGCCCGTCAATTCCGACGCATGGCAGATATCGCCGTCTCAGTCCTCGATTCGATAACCGACGCCGACCCGAACCAGTGGAACAACGTCGTCGAGCAGTCCGCCCTCGGGAGCGTCTTCCAGCGCCACGAGTGGCTGGCGCTCGCGGAGGCGACGCTGGACCTGGAGCCGAAACACGTCGTCGCGGAGAAGGGCGGGAATCCGGTCGGGGTGTTCCCGAACTTCGTCTCGCCCATCTACGTGCCGGGGTGGACGAAGGTGTCGACGTCTCTCCCGGTGCGAGAGTTGGTGTCCGTCGACCCGGGGTTCGGCGGGCCGGTGGTGACGGGCAGCGAGGACGACTGCTTGGACGCGCTGTTCGACGGCCTGGAGCGAATCTCCGGGTTCGGGACGCTCCACCACACGGTGCGGACGAACGACCTCGGGTACGTGCGGTACGGCAAGCCGTTCGCGAAGCGCGGCTACCGCCCCGTCAACGTGAACTGTCGGTTCCGCGTCCACCTAGAACGCGACTGGGACGACATCCGCGCGGACATGGACGCCGACCGGCGCCGCGCGCTCCGGCAGATGGACGACCGCGACGTGACCTACCGCGACGTGCCCCTCGAACCCGAACCGCTCCGGGAGACCTACGAGGCGTACTGCCGGAACATCGAGCGCGCGGGCGGCGAGACGTTCGACTTCGACTTCTTCGAGGGGCTGGTCGACCGACTCGGCGACCGCGTGAAGGTGTTCGGCGTCGCGGTGGACGGACGGGAGGTCGGACGCTACCTCTACCTCCTGGACGACGAGCAGTCCACCGTCCACTACTACTTCGCCGCCATCGGCGACGAGGCGCACTTCGAGGACAACCCCTCCGAACTGCTGCACGCCCACGCCATCCAGTGGGCCCAAGCGCGGGGCTACCGGTACTACGACTTCGGCGGGACGGGCGCCGACTACCGGGACGGCGTGTTCCGGCACAAGGACGGCTACGGCGGCGAGGCGATTCCGACCTGCCAGTGGCAGAAGGGGCTCTCCCGGGTCGGGTGGCCGGCGTTCCGGGCGGCGCGCAGTTTCTACCGGAAGACGACGTACTGACCGAGCGAAGCGAGTGACGTTTTACGTCTGGACCGTCTGGCGTTGACCAATGAGCGAGTCCGACGGTCCCAAGCAGGTGAGCGACCCGGACTATCACAGCGAGAACCATACCGCGGCCCAGACCTGCGGGTGGACCGCGAACTCCCTGCGCGGCGAGGGGACGTGTTACAAGCACGCGTTCTACGGCATCCGCTCGCACCGGTGCATCCAGATGACGCCGGTCGTGCGGTGTAACGAGCGCTGCGTGTTCTGCTGGCGGGACCACTCCGGGCACACGTACGAACTCGACGGCGTGGAGTGGGACGACCCGGAGGCCGTGGTGGACGCCTCGATTCGCCTCCAGAAGCGCCTGCTGTCGGGGTTCGGCGGGAACGACGAGGTCCCCAGAGAGCGCTTCGAGGAGGCGATGGAGCCCCGGCACGTCGCCATCTCGCTGGACGGCGAACCCACCCTCTACCCCCACCTCCCGGAACTCATCGAGGCGTTCCACGACCGCGGGCTGACGACGTTCCTCGTGTCGAACGGGACGCGCCCCGAGGTGCTCCGGGAGTGCGACCCGACGCAACTGTACGTCTCGGTTGACGCGCCGGAGCGCGCGACGTTCGACGACGTGGTGGGGGCGACGGAGGACGACGCGTGGGAGAAACTCGTGGACACGATGGACGTGCTCCACGAGAAAGACAACACGCGAACCGTCCTGCGGACGACGCTCGTGGAGGGCGAGAACATGGCGAATCCGGACTGGTACGCGGGCTTCTTCGAGCGCGCCGACCCGGACTTCGTGGAACTGAAAGCCTACATGCACGTCGGGAACTCGCGGGACCGCCTCGACCGGTCGGCGATGCCGAGTCCCGAGGCCGTCACCGAGTTCGCCGAGGACGTGCAGGAACATCTCGACTTGCCGGTGTTGAAGACCGACGAGTCGTCGCGAATCGCCCTGTTGGCCCGCGAGGAGGACACGTGGGTGCCGAAACTCCGACACGACTCGGCGTTCTGGGACGAGGGCTCGACCGCCGCCGACTGACGCCCACAGTTTCGAGACGCGTTCCACATCCGGTATTCTTATGCGGCGCGCGAGTGAACGAACGGGTATGTCACAAGCCACCGGCGCGGGCGAGGTCGGGTACGACGAACTCGCCGTGCTGAAACTCCTCGCGCTCGACGGCGCGCTCCGCGGCGAGGTCAAAGTCTCCTGTGGCGACCTCGCCGACCGACTCGACGCCTCCAATCAGACGGCCTCGCGCCGCCTGCAAGCCCTGGAGGACGCCGCGCTCGTGGAACGCGACCTCGTCAGCGACGGCCAGTGGGTCGCCGCCACCGAGGCCGGCGAGCGAGCGCTCGAACGCGAGTACGAGGACTACCGCCGCATCTTCGAGGACCCCGGCGAACTCGACCTCGTCGGCGTCGTCACCTCCGGCATGGGCGAGGGCCGCCACTACATCAGCCTCCCCGGCTACAACCGCCAGTTCGTCGAGAAACTCGGCTACGACCCCTACCCCGGCACGCTGAACGTCGAACTCGACGGCGAGAGCAAGCGCGCCCGCGCCGCGATGGACGCGATGGACGGCGTCCCCATCGAGGGCTGGGAGGACGAGGACCGCACCTACGGCTCCGCGACCTGCTACCCGTGTACGGTCGCCGCCGCCGACGGCGAGTTCTCGCCGGTCCACGTCATCGTCCCCGACCGTACCCACCACGACGAGGACCAGATCGAACTCATCGCGCCCGAGAAACTCCGCGACGAACTCGGCCTCCTGGACGACGACGAGGTGACTGTCCGTGTCGAAGAGCAGTAACGCCACCGGCGTCGAGCGCGCCGTCGACGCGTTCGCCGACGGCGACCCCGTGCTCGTCCACGACGCCGCCGACCGCGAGGGCGAAGTCGACCTGATTTACCCCGCCGAGGCCGTCGCGCCCGACGACGTGGCGCGCCTCCGCAACGACGCGGGCGGCCTCGTCTGCGTCGCGCTCGGGTCCGAGGCCGCCGACGCCTTCGACCTCCCGTTCCTCGCCGACGAACTCGACCACCCCGCCGCCGACCACGGCCACCTCGGGTACGACGACCGGTCGTCGTTCTCCCTGCCCGTGAACCACCGCGACACCTTCACCGGCATCACGGACGCCGACCGCGCGCTCACCATCTCCGAACTCGGGCGCGCCGCCGCCGACCCCGACAGCGTGGACTTCGCGGAGACGTTCCGCGCGCCCGGCCACGTCCACGTCCTGCGCGCCGCGCCGTCGCTCGCCGACCGCCTCGGCCACACCGAACTCGGCGTCGCGCTCGCCGACGAAGCCGGCGTCGCGCCCGCCGCCGTCGTCTGCGAGATGCTCGACGACGAGACCGGGGACGCGCGCTCGGTCGCCGACGCGAAGGCGTACGCCGACCGCCACGACCTCGTCTACGTCGAAGGCAGCGAGTTGGTGGCGGCGCTCGCGGAGTGACGGCTCCGCCCGCCACCATTTTCAGAGAAATTGATAAGTAGGTTTGGTGACTCGTCCCTCACGTCATGGGGGACGCGTATCCGGACGCAGTCGCGACGTACGTCGCCGACCGCGGTTGGGAGGCCGCGACGAGTCGCGTCCGCGAGGACACGGTAGTCGTCACCGGACGCCGCGAGACGGCGGACGGCACCGACACGCTCCTCGGCGTCGTCGTCACCGGCGACGGCGCCCGAGTCGCCGAACCGCACGTGAAGTACCTGCTCTCGACCGCGAGCGACCGACGGCCCGACGAGGTGTTCGTGACGGCGCCCGCCGGACTCACGGACGCCGCGTCCGCGCTCGCCGACGAGTACGGCGTCCCGGTCGTCGACCGCGACGACGTCCCGTTCGAGCCGGTCGAGGCGTCTGCCGCCGATTCGAGCGACGACGCTGCCGGGGACGACGCGACCGCCGGCGCGGGCGGGACGGCCGACGACAGCAGCGACGAGGCCGGCTTCCAGTGGACCGACGAGAGCGACGGCGAAGCGGACGCGGGCCGCGAGCGAGCGCAGCGCGCGGCGGGCGCTGCCACCGACGTGACCGACCGAGACGCCGAGTGGGGGCGCCGGGACGCCTTGAAACTCGGCGGCGTCGCGGCGCTCGCGGCGGGCGGCTGGTTCGTCTACGACCGGGTTTTCGACTCCGGCATCGACGGTCCCGCGGACGTGGTCCGGGCGTTCTACGGTGCCGTCGACGCCGGTAACGTGGCGCGGGCCCGCGAACTGATTCACGAGGACGGCGAGTCCATCGACGCCGCGAACATCCGGGAGACGAGCGTCGAAATCGTCTCTCTGGAGCGCGTGGAGACCGACCGCGCGGACACCGCGAAGTTCCGGATAACGATTCGCGTGAACGGTCGGTACACCGAGGAGGCCGTGGTCGACCTACAGAAGAACGAGAACGGCGAGTGGCGGATGCTGGCGGTGTAGCCGTCAGTCGTCCGCGACAACTGCCGAGTCGGCGCTCTGGCGGTCCTGATTGTAGCCGTGGCCGGACAGCGCCATCGCGAACAGCACGAGCGGGGAGAGAATGCCGAAGAAGTAGTACGGCGCCCACCACCACGAGATGGCGGCCGACTGGCTGGTGTAGAGGACGCCGGTCATGAAGACGGCGCCGGCGTGCCACGGGAAGAACGGCCCGGTGGGGGTGCCGGCGGCTTCGACGGCCCGCGAGAGGTCGCGCTCGTCGAGGCCGTACTCGTCGTAGAGGTTCCGGAGGCTGACGCCGGGGACGACGATGCTCATGTACTGCTGGGCGGAGAAGGCGTTCGTGGTGACGGCGGCGAGGCCGGTGCCGGCGACGAGCGAGCCGGGCGACCAGACGGCCTCGGTGAGGTGGTGGGCGAGCGTCGGGAGGACGCCGGTGCGTTCGAGCAGGCCGCCGAGGGCGAGCGCGGCGACGACGACGGCGATGGTCCACGCGGAGCCGGAGACGCCGCCCGTGGTCAGGAGGCCGTTGACGAGTTCGCTCCCGGTCGCGGGGCTGGTGCCGTTGAGGAAGGCGTTCCACGACGCGGTGAAGGAGACGCCCTGCGCGAGGACGGACGTGAACGCGCCGGCGAAGACGCCGGCGAGGAGCGCGGGGAGCGCGGGGTAGCCCCGGATTGCGAGGCCGAACGTGACGACCAGCGGCAGGAACACGAGCGGGCCGAGCGCGTACGTGTCGGCGAGCGGGCCGCTGACGGCGGCGACGTTCGTGGCGCCGCCGTCGACGGCGAGGACGCCGAGGACGGCGTACGCGACGACCGAGAGCCCGAACGCGATGGCGGTGCCGAGGCGCATGCCGTTGATGTGGTCGTAGAGGTCGGCGTTGGTGACGGCGGCCGCGAGGTTCGTGGTGTCCGAGAGCGGACTCTGTTTGTCGCCGGCGTACGCGCCGGAGACGATGGCGCCGGCGGTCATCGCCAGCGGGACGCCGAGGCCGTTGCCGATGCCGACGAACGCGACGCCGAGCGTGCCGACGGTGGTCCACGAGGAGCCGATGGCGAACGCGACGATTGCGGAGAGGACGGCGGTGACGGGGAGGAAGGTGGCGGGCGTGAGCGCGCCGAGGCCGTAGTACATCAGGCCGGGGATGGTGCCGGCGCTGGTCCACGTCGCGATGAGGCCGTAGATGACGAACAGGATGAGAATCGCCTGTAAGCCCATGCGGAGGCCGCTGGCCGCGGCGTCGTACACCGAGTCCCAGTCGTAGCCGAGGCGGTAGCGCGCGAACAGCCCGGCGAACGCGATGCTCCACAGCAGCGGTCCGTGGGGCGCCAGCCCGAGGTAGCCGGAGCCGACGCCGAGGAAGACGACGACGGCGAGCACCGGCGCGAGCGCTTCCCGCAGACTCGGCCGGTGGGCGTCGTCGATGTCGTCGTAGGTGAGAGGCGTGAACTCGCTCATCGACGCCTGCTAATTCTCTCTAGTAATTAAGCCACTCGGTTAGATTATCGCAGGGAATTTTCGCCGGGTGTTGGAGATACCGGCGACGCTCGCCAGTTTCGGCGCGCGCTCAGCGCAGTTCCGCGTCCAGCGTCTTCTCCACGCCGAGCGCTCGCGACACCGGACAGTTCTCCTTGGCCTCCTCGGCGAGAGATTGGAACTCCTCGTCGTCGATTCCCTCGACCTCGACGACCGTATCGAGGTGACTGCGCGTAATCGTCCAGCCGTCCTCGCCCTCTTCGAGGTGGACCGTCGCCTCCGTCTCGACCGAGTCGGGGTCGTAGTCCGCGCGGTCCAACTCCCCGGCCAGCGCCATCGAGAAACAGCCCGCGTGGGCCGCGCCCAACAGTTCCTCGGGGTTCGTCGCCTCGCCCTCCTCGAACCGCGACCGGAAGTCGTAGGGGCCCTCGAACGCGCCGCTACCGAGTGCCAGACTCCCGTCGCCGGACGGGAGCGCGCCGTTCCACGTCGCTCGTGCCGTTCGTTCGACCATCGGTGGACACACCGGTTTACTGTTGGCTGTCTAACCACATCGGTGTTCGGGTCGGACTGGGAAAACTGATTAACCGGGCCCGCATTGCCCCCCACATGGCTAGCTTCAGCGAGATGGACGTCGACACCATCTGGATGGACGGCGAATTCCGCGACTGGGAGGACGCCCAAGTCCACGTACTCACTCACGCGCTCCACTACGGCAGCGGCGTCTTCGAGGGCGTCCGCGCGTACGACACCGACAACGGCCCCGCCATCTTCCGCTGGGAGGAACACCTCGACCGCCTCTACGAGTCCTGCAAGCCCTACGACCTCGAAATCGAGTACACGCCCGAGGAACTCACCGAGGCCACCGAGGAACTCCTCGACCGCCAGGACCTCGCGTCCTGTTACATCCGCCCCATCGCGTACTACGGCTACGAGAGCCTCGGCGTCTCCCCCGGCGACTGCCCGACCGACGTCACCATCGCCGCGTGGCCGTGGGGCGCCTACCTCGGCGAGGACGCCCTCCAGAACGGCGTCGAAGTGATGGTGTCCTCGTGGCGCAAGCACGCCTCCAGCCAGATTCCCACGAACGCCAAGACCACCGGCCTCTACGTCAACAGCATGCTCGCCGGCGAGGAAGCCCGCCGCAACGGCTTCACCGAGGCCATCGTCCTCAACAAGGAAGGCAACGTCGCGGAAGGCCCCGGCGAGAACATCTTCCTCGTGCGCGACGACGAGATTTACACGCCCGGCCTCTCCGAGAGCATCCTCGACGGCATCACCCGCGACACCGTCATCACGCTCGCCGAGGAGCGCGGCTACACCGTCCACGACGACGTCTCCATCTCGCGGGGCGAACTCCACACCGCCGACGAACTGTTCTTCACCGGCTCCGCCGCCGAAGTCACGCCCATCCGCAAGGTCGACAACGTCGAAATCGGCTCCGGCACCCGCGGCCCGGTCACCGAGGAACTCCAGTCCGCGTTCTTCGACATGGTGGAAGCCGGCGACCGCGAAGAGTGGTTCCACTACGTCTGAGACGGCGGTCTCGACGCCGGCTCAGCGCCGGCCGGTAGTTCCGGATTGTTCGCTCTCGCGGTCTGTTCTTCTCTGCCAGTCGCGCCGCGCTCTCGGTGGAAACGCCAGCCGAGACGGCGCAGAACTGGACAGTGCCGTAAAGGCCATTTACTGGCATGGTTGTGTTCCGTTTGCATGCTACAAGGACTCCCACTAGTACTGCTACTCGTCGCAGCGGTGGCGTTCATCATCGTCGCCACTGCGAAACTGGATCTGCACGCATTTCTCGCACTTCTCATCGCCGCCTACGTGACCGGGCTCGCCGCGGGACTCGACCCGGCGCGGGCAGCCACGCTGGTGACAGACGGATTCGGCGGCATCCTCGGCTACATCGGCATCGTCATCATCGCCGGGACGATCATCGGCACCTGTCTCGAACGCTCCGGCGCCGCGATCGTCATCGCGGAGACGATTCTCGACTACGTCGGCGAAGAGCACACGACGAAAGTGATGGCTATTACGGGGAGTTTCGTCTCCATCCCGGTGTTCTGTGACTCCGGGTTCGTCATTCTCTCCGGACTGAACCGGTCGCTCGCCGAGCGCTCCGGGCTCTCGCTGTCGACGCTCGCCGTCGCGCTCGCCGGCGGACTCTACGTCACGCACGTGTTCGTCCCGCCGACGCCCGGTCCCATCGCCGCTGCCGGGATCATCGGCGCGGACATCGGCCTCGTCATGCTCGCGGGCATCATCGTCAGCGCACCGATCGTCTTCGTCGCCGCAATCTGGGCCGACAGAGTCGCGTCGAACTACCACATCGACCCCAATCCGGAGATGACGATCGACGAAATCAAAGACGAGTACGGGACGATGCCGTCGCGCGCCGCGTCGTTCGCTCCGCTGGTCGTCCCGATTGCGCTCATCGCGCTCGGCTCCGTCGCCGCCTACCCCGAAGCGCAGAACCCCGAAATCATCACCGGGACGCTCCAGCGCTGGCTGCTGTTCCTCGGTGACCCCGCGGTCGCGCTGCTCGTCGGCGCGTTCGTCGCCTTCGGTATCGTGCCCGACTTCGACAGCAGCGTCACGGACGAGTGGGTCTCCGACGGCATCGAGAACGCCGCAGTCATCCTCGCGGTGACCGGCGCGGGCGGCGCGTTCGGCGAAGTGCTCGCCGCGCTGCCACTCGAGAGTTTCATCACCGACACGCTGGGCGGCCTCGGAATCGGGCTGTTCGCCGCGTTCGTCATCGCCGCCGCGATGAAGTCCGCACTCGGCTCCTCGACGGTCGCGATTCTGACCACGGCCAGCCTCGTCGCGCCGCTGCTCGGGTCGCTCGGCCTGAACACCGAACTCGGCCAAGTGTTCGCCGTCCTCGCAATCGGTGCGGGTAGCATGACCGTCAGCCACGCCAACGACTCCTACTTCTGGATCATCACGGAGTTCTCCGACATGGAGACGGCGACGGCCTACCAGGTCTGGACGCTCGCGACGCTGGTGCTCGGCGTCTCGAGTATCCTCTGGATCGTCGTCCTCCGGAACGCGGCGGGCCTGGTCTTCTAGGCGACGACCAGCACCCGCAGGTCGTTCAGATTCGTGCCGGTCGGGCCCGTCAGCACGAGCGCGTCCCGAGATTCGAGGTACGGATACACGTCGTTCGCCGCGAGCGCATCCCGTGCCACCTCGGGGTCCTCGACGGTCGTCCCGTCGACCAGTGCGCCCGCCGCGTCGGTCGCACCGTCGATTCCGTCGGTGTCGACGGCCGCGACCGTGACTTCGACGTCGCTGTCCTCGCCGCTGTCACGGAGACCGAGCGCCGCGCTCGTCGCGAACTCCTGGTTCGGGCCGCCCGACCCGTCCCCGCGAATCGTCACCGTCGTCTCACCGCCGGACAGCAGTACAGCCGGCGGCGAAACCGGCGTGCCGGTCGCCCGCATTTCCTCCGCGACGGCGACGTGTGTCGTCGCCGCTTCGCGGGCCTCACCGCGAACCCGCGAGGAGAGCACGAGCGTCTCGTAGCCGCGCTCGGCCGCCGTCTCCCGCGCCGCCTCGAGTACGGTCATCCCGTCGGCGACGACGTGGTTCGAGGCGGCCGCGAGCGCCGCGTCGTCCGCGCTCGGCGTCTCGTCGATTTCGCCGGCGGCGCCGCGCTCGAGGCGGGCCGTGACGGCGTCGGGCGCGTCGATTCCATAGCGACTGAGGACCGCGAGGGCGTCGTCGAACGTCGACTCGTCGGGAGCGACGGGTCCGCTCGCGATTACGCTCAGGTCGTTCCCGACGACGTCGCTGAGGACGAGGGAGACGACCGTCGCGGGGGCGGCGCGACGAGCCAACTGGCCGCCCTTCAGCGCAGAGAGGTGTTTACGGACCGCGTTGATTTCGTGGATGTCGGCCCCGCTCGCGAGCAAGGCGTCGGTCGCGTCCTGGAGGTCGGCGAGCGAGACGTCCCCCGCCGGCGCAGCCATGAGCGCGCTGCCGCCGCCGGTAATCGCCGCGAGGACGAGCGTGTTCTCGTCCGCCGCGTCCGCCGCCGCGAGCAACGCTCGGGTCCCGTCGACGCCGCGCTCGCTCGGCACCGGATGGTCCCCCTCGCGGACCGTCACGCGCTCCGTGTCCGCGGGGTCGTCCGTGACGACGACGCCGCCGTCGAGCCTGTCGCCGAGGACCCCCTCGAGCGCGGCGGCGACGTGCGCCGCGGCGTTGCCGCCGCCGAGAACGACCAGTTCCTCGTACTCCCCGAGGTCGTAGGTCGCGCCGTCGATTCGGAGCGTGTCCCCGTCGAGTGCGACGGCGTCCCGGACCACCGTCCGAGGGTGCCCCGCCTCGATGCCGGCTTCGACGCACGCGAGTGCGGTTTCGCGCGCCTCGCTCGAGGCGAGGCGGTCGTCGTCCTCGATCACGCGTCCGCCCCCACCGAGTCGGGCGTTTCCGTAGCGTCACTGGCGACACTCTGGCCGGAGACAGACACCCGGCCTCGCGTCACTAACCCGGTCGCAATCGAGCCGACAGTTCGGCCGCGGTGCCCTGTCACGTCCATAGCCGAACTATCCGCTGGAACTAGTAATAGGCACGGTCTCGCCGAATCGACACGAGACGTGAGCGGTTTCACAGCGCCCACGGGGGATGCGCGAACGGCGACGAAATCGCGTACGACACGCGGTGCCGACGCCTCACTCGTCGCCGACGTACTCGTCGATGTCGTCCATGTCTGTCTCCTCCTTCCCGAACCCGGCGCTCAACACTCGCGTGAGCGCGCTCTCCACGCTCTCGTCCTCGTCGACGATGTCCTCGGGTTCGAGTTCGATGACGAACCCGGTGGTGATGTTCGGCGCGGTCGGCATGAACACGACCTCGCGGCCGTCGTCGGTCGTCTTCCCGGTCTTGAACGCCGTCATCCGCATCCCCTCCCACGGCTCGATTTTCACCGGCTTCTGGAACTCCTCGGTGCTACTCGACAGGACGGTCTCGACGGCCATCTTCGAGGCGTTGTAGATGACGCGCAGAATCGGCAGGCGGTTGATGAGGTCGTCGATGAGGCCCTCGACGATGCCGCCGACCGCGGTCCGCATCAGGTAGCCCACCGAGAACACCAGCAACACGAACACCAGAAGCGACAGCGCGACCGCGACCGCGGGGTCGTCGATGTTCGTCGCGAGCAACGCGAACTCCGCGACGAACCCGAACAGCCAGTAGATGACGTACAGCGTGACCAGAATCGGCACGAGCACGACGAGCCCGCTCGCGAAGTCCCGCTTCCACGAAGTCATACGCTCACCCACTGACGCAGAACGTATAGGGATTTCGAGGTCTCGCGCTACCGCCCGAGAACCGCCCGCAGCGCGAACAGCATGTTCTCCTTTCGCTCCATCGCGCGCCGGTAGAAGTACGAGAACCACTTCCCGCCGTAGGGCACGTACTGCCAGACCTCCACGCCCTCCGCCGCGAGGTTGTACTGCGCGTCGTCGCGCACCCCCATCAGCATCTGGACCTCGTAGTCGGTGCCGTACTCGTCGTGGAGTTCCTCGGCGTACGAAATCATCTCGGGGTCGTGACTCCCCACCGCCACGCCGTCCTCGAACTCCCGGAACATGTACTCGAGGTAGTCGCGGTACGCCTCGTTCACGCGCTCCTTTTGCTTGTACGCGATGTCCTTCGGTTCGTCGTACGCGCCCTTCACGAGGCGGACCTTCCCCGGAAGGTCCGCGAGGCGTTCGAGGTCGTCCTCGGTGCGCTTGAGATTCGCCTGAATGCACACGCCGACGCCGCCCCCGTACTCCGTCGTGAGGTCCTCGAACGCGTCCAGCGTGGCGTCCGTCGTCTCGTGGTCCTCCATGTCTATCCACGTGAACACGCCGTGCTCGTCGGCGACCTCCACGATGCCTTCGAGGTTCTCGGCGAACACCTCGTCGCCCACGTCCAGCCCGATTTGGGACGGCTTCACCGAGATGCAGGCGTCCACACCGCTGTGCCCGATGTCGGCCACGAGGTCGCGGTACGCCTTCGCGTCGTCGTCGGCCGGCGGGCGCTGCTCGTAGTGCTCGCCGAGCAGATTCAGAATCGCGTTCACGTCCCGGTCGTTCAAGTCCTCGACGTGTTCGAGGGCCTCCGCCGGCGACTCGCCGGCCACGAACCGGCTCGCGATGGGGGGAATCATACCTCAGACTGAGGTGCGACTTCCCTTAAACGACCCGCTCCCGGGAATCCGCGGCTTATTTGCGTCGCCCGCGTGCACCGACGCCCATGAACCTCGCAGCCACCGTCGCCGTCGCGTTCTGGGCGATGCTCCCCGCGTACGTCCCGAACAACGCCGCGGTGCTCGCCGGCGGCGGCCGCCCCATCGACGGCGGCCGCACGCTCGGCGGCCGACGCGTCCTCGGCGACGGCAAGACGTGGCGCGGCACGCTCGTCGGCACGCTCGCCGGCGTCGCGCTCGCCGTCGCCCTCAACGCCGTCGAACCCGCCGCAAGCGACGCACTCGGCGTCGCGCTCCCCGAGTTCCCGCCCGCCGCCATGGTCGCGCTCGCGTTCGGCGCGATGCTCGGCGACATCCTCGCGTCCTTCCTGAAGCGACGGACGGGCCGCGAACGCGGCGCCGCCTTCCCCCTCGTCGACCAACTCGACTTCGTCGTCGTCTCCCTCACGCTCGCCGCGCTCGCCGCCCCCGCGTGGTTCGGCGACACCTTCACTCTCGACGTCCTCCTCGCCGTCCTCGTCCTCACCCCCGTCCTCCACGTCGCCACCAACGTGGCTGCGTACCTCCTCGGCCTGAAAAACGAGCCATACTAGCCCACTTTTTGCGCTGCATCGGGGGCGCACAGCGCCCCCGATTCGGCAAAAACTTGGGGAAAAAGCGGCATCGGACCCCCTATCGGGGGTCCTCGCCGCCTGCGCTCGCTACGCTCGCGCAGTGAACTGCTTCGCTCGGGCTTTTCAAGCCGCTCGCTTGCGGATGCTCGCGATAGAATCTCACCTTTTACGAGACACGCGGAAAGCCGAAATTCGAGGTCTCAGAGTGGTTTCTCGTACACGTAGCCGTCCACGTCGAGCAGTTCGTCGTGGTGGTCGCCGGCCCGCTCGTAGCCCTTCGCCTCGTAGAACGCGATGGTGTCGTCGTTCTCGGCCATCACCACGAGGTCGAGTGCGTCGTAGCCGGCGTCGCGGGCCGCGTCCTCGACGCGCGCGAGCAGTCGGCTCCCGACGCCCTCGCCCTGCCGGTCGGGGTGGACGTACAGCGACCCGAGCGTGTAGCCGTCGTCGCTCGGGACGCCGCTGGCGTACGCGACCACATCGTCGTCCTCGGCGACGAACGTCACGCTGTCGCCGGTACCGAATCGCTCGCGGAGGTCCTCGGGGTCGTAGTACGTCGCGAGGAACTCCTCGACGGCGTCGGCGCCGACGATATCGGCGTGGGCGTCGTGCCACGCCGCGTCCGCGACGCGGCGGACCGCCGTCGCGTCGTCCGGCGTCGCTTCGCGCAGTCGCACGCGAAGCGCTTCGCCGGCGTCTGACATACCGGTTTCGGCGGCGACCGGACGGTTTTTACTCGCCCGGCCCGCCCTCTCACCCGATGGCGAACGACGACCTCATCCAGTCCCTCCGCGACGCGGACGCCGTGCAGTACGGCGAGTTCGAACTCTCGCACGGCGGCACGTCGGACTACTACGTGGACAAGTACCTCTTCGAGACCGACCCCGAGTGCCTGCGCGCAATCGCCGCGGCGTTCGCCGAGCGCATCGACGACGACACGAAACTGGGCGGCGTCGCGCTCGGCGGCGTCCCGCTCGCCGCGGCGACCGCCGTCGAGGCGGGCGTGCCCTACGTCATCGCGCGCAAGCAAGCCAAGGAGTACGGCACCGGGAACCGAATCGAGGGCCGCCTCGACGAGGGCGAGGAGGTCGTCGTCGTGGAGGACATCGCGACGACCGGCCAGTCCGCCGTGGACGCCGTCGAAGCGCTCCGCGAGGCGGGCGCGGAAGTGAACCGCGCGCTGCTCGTGGTGGACCGCGAGGAGGGCGGGCGCGAACTGCTCGCGGAGCACGGCGTCGAGATGGAGGCGCTCGTGACGGCCAGCGACCTGCTGGACGCCGAATAACGCTGTTATTCGAGTCAGCGGTCGCTGGCGCTCCCGCGGACGCCGAGTGACGAGGCCACTCGCGCCGGAGCGCCGTCCCACACCGCGAAGTGCGCGCGTTTGTGATTTGTTCCCACGAACGCGGATTCGCGGTATTCAAGTTTGTGGAAACGTGTGTATCTGCATGAACCGAGCCGAGAAGGCCACGCTGCAGTTGCAGGCGGTCGCCGTCCTGCGGACGCTCAAGGAGACGCGCACCTACGACGAACTCTCCGCGGAGACCGGTCTCCCCGCGGGCGACCTGAACCGCTACGTGAACGGCCACGTCCTCCCGAGCGAGGACCGCGCCAGCGAGGTCGTCGGCGACGCCGGCGCCGACCTCCTGCGCGAGGAACTCACTGACCGCGTGCGCCTCGACGACGAGGGGTACGTCGACAACTCCGAGGTCGTCTTCGACCAGTCGTTCCTCGACTTGGTGGCGCCGGTCGCCGCCGAGACGTTCGACTTCGACCAGCCCGACGTGGTGCTCACCGCCGCCACCGACGGCATCACGCTCGCCGCGGCGCTCGCCTCCTACTACGGCGCCCGGTGTGCGTACGCGAAGAAGTCCAAGGAGACCGCCGTCGAGGAGTTCATCGAGGCCCGCCAGCGCCTCGATTCGGGCATCGAACTGACCTACTACCTCCCGGCGTCGGCGCTCGACGCGGGCGACACCGTGCTCGTCGTGGACGACCTGATTCGCTCGGGCGAGACTCAGGAACTCCTCCTCGACATCGCGGCCGCCGCGGACGCCGACGTGACCGGCGTGTTCGCGCTCATCGCGGCCGGCGACGAGGGCGTCGAGCGCGCCCGCGACCTCACCGACGCCCCGGTCGGCGCGCTCGCGAACCTCGACTGAGACCCACGACCCCCTACTTCTATGCACTGACGTGCAGTTCTCTCCCCGTCGAGAACGTGTTTGCACGCACGAACGTCGAACGTGCATAACAACGCTTAATATTCTCGTCCCGATGTGCTCGAACGTGCATCATGGGGCTCGCTGACTACTTCGCACTCGACGAACACGACACGGACGTCGGGACGGAACTCGTCGCCGGCGTCACCACGTTCCTAACGATGTCTTACATCGTCGTGGTGAATCCGGCCATCCTCTCGAACGCCATCCAGATAGACGGCGTCAGCGCGAACCGCACCTTCCAGATGATTGCGGTCGTCACGCTCGTCGCCGCCGGGACGGCGACGCTCGTGATGGCGCTGTACGCCAATAGACCGTTCGCGCAGGCGCCCGGCCTCGGCCTCAACGCCTTCTTCGCGTTCACGGTCGTCCTCGGCCTCGGCATCCCGTGGCAGACGGCGCTCGCCGCCGTCGTCGTGGAGGGTATCATCTTCATCGTGCTCACCGCCGTCGGCGCCCGCGAGTACATCATCAAACTGTTCCCCGAACCGGTGAAACTCTCCGTCGGCGCCGGTATCGGCCTCTTCCTCGCCATCATCGGCCTCGAAGAGATGCGGGTCGTCGTCGGCGACCCCGCCACCTTCCTCACGTTCAGTCCGGTGTTCGCCAGCGACCCCGTCGCCGTCGTTAGCGTCGTCGGCCTGTTCCTCACGCTCGCGCTGTACGCCCGCGACGTGCCCGGCAGCATCGTCGTCGGCATCGTCGCCACCTCCCTGATGGGGTACGCCGCCAGCGCGATGGGGTACACCGCGTACGCCGCCGAGAAAGCCACCGAACTGTACGGCGTCACGCTCCAGTCGCCGGTGCCGCTCGCGCCCGACGCGCCGATTACGTACAACGCCGCGAGTTACGACATCTCGCCGCTGGCCGGCGCGTTCATCACGGGTCTCCAGAACGTCGAGGGCGTGTCCTTCGCGCTCATCGTGTTCACGTTCTTCTTCGTGGACTTCTTCGACACCGCGGGCACGCTCGTCGGCGTCGGACAGGCCGGCGGCTTCCTCGACGAGGACGGCAACCTCCCCGACGTGGACAAGCCGCTGATGGCCGACGCCGTCGGCACCACCGTCGGCGGGATGCTCGGCACCTCCACCGTCACCACGTACATCGAGTCCGCGACGGGCGTCGAGGAGGGCGGTCGAACCGGTCTCACCGCGCTCGTCGTCGCGGTGTTGTTCTTCGCGAGTCTCGCCGTCGTCCCGCTGGCCGTCGCCGTGCCGACGTACGCGAGCCACCTCGTGCTCGTCGTGGTCGGCGTCATCATGCTCTCGAACGTCGCGGAAATCGCGTGGGACGACGTGACGTTCGCGGTGCCCGCCGCGCTCACCGTGCTCGTGATGCCGTTCACGTTCAGCATCGCGTACGGCCTCGCCGCCGGCATCGTCTCCTACCCGCTCGTGAAGGCCGCCGTCGGCGAAGTCGACGACGTCCACGTCGGCCAGTGGGTGCTCGCTGCGCTGTTCGTGCTCTACTTCTACGTCCGCACGAGCGGCGTGCTCTCGGCCGCGGTGTAGCGGCCGCGCGCACCGCCACCACGACGTTCTTCACCGGGGCTTCCCAACACCCGGTCGTGACTCTCGAACTGTACAAACTCCCCGGCTGTCCGTACTGCGCGAAAGTCGAGACGAAACTCGACGAACTCGGCGTCGACTACGTCGAACACGAGGTGCCGAGTTCGCACAGCCAGCGAGACGAAGTGGAGGCAGTCAGCGGTCAGACCGGCGTTCCCGTCATCGTCGACGAGGAACACGGCGTCGACGGAATGGCCGAGAGCGACGACATCGTGGCGTACCTGGAAGAGACGTACGGCGGGTAGGGTTTTGGTCCAGGTTTTGCCGGTCGGCGCGCGGTGTGCGCCGGCCGGGAAAAGGTGGGCGACCTGACATCGTGGCGTACCTGGAAGAGACGTACGGCGGGTAGGGTTTTGGTCCAGGTTTTGCCGGTCGGCGCGCGGTGTGCGCCGGCCGGGAAAAGGTGGGCGACCTGACATCGTGGCGTACCTGGAAGAGACGTACGGCGGGTAGGGTTTTGGTCCAGGTTTTGCCGGTCGGCGCGTCGTCTCTGGTTCGCGTTCGGCGCGCTGCGTGGCCACTGACCGCCTCGCGTTCCGCAGGTGAAAAAACGGGGGTCGCGTGGTGGGTCGGTGCTGCCGTCAGCGGTCGCGTGCGCACAGCGTGACGCGCCCGTCCTGTGCTACCGTCACCGTGTAGTCGTGGTACGTGAACGTGACGCGTAACTGCGTCGGGGGTGCGGGCATCGCTGGTTCCACGAGCGCGTTGAGCGCGTCGGGGTCAACTGCGTCCCCGAGGAGGTCGAGGTCGGTCGGGTCGCGGCCCGCCGCGGCGGCGACGGTCTCGACGACGGCGGTCGTCGGCGTGGTCTGCGACCAGTCGTACGTCTGACTGATTGGGAGTCGGTGGTCCGCGGATGCGGTGTCGTGTGCCTCTGACATGGTTCGGCCGGTGGTACTCGGCATTCTACACCGTCCGTGCGGCAGACTCGCACATATAACTTTCGTGACTATTGTGCTGTCGTCTGGTAACAAGCACGAAACAACCGCAAGACTGCGGCGTGAAACGAAACCAAACAGAACGTCTGTTTGTCCAACTGCTTCCGCGAAATCCCGTCGATAGTCACTCGCGGACGGCAGGCAGCGAGTGCAAAATCAGGCTTCCTGGGGCGACCCGCGCTCCGCGAGCAGGTCCCGGAGGTCCTCGGAGTCCTCGACCTCTTCGAGTTCCTCGCGCTCCACAATGGCCGTGTCGTCGACGGACTCGCGGCTCGCCTCGTCCACGACGTAGACGGCCCGCGTGCGCGTCACCTCGCCGAGCGAACTCATGATGCGAGCGCGCTTGACCGCCGCCTCCGTGAACGACGAGTGCCCCGTCAGCAGGCGGTCGGCGCGCGACACGTCCTCCCCGACGGCCTTGAACGGCGCGCGAACCGTCGGATGCACCTCGAAGCCGACGCGCGCGAGCACCGACAGCACCGGTACGTCCTCGGGTGCCGCCTCCGGGTCCTCCGGCGTCGGGTCCGCGTCCCGCACCTCCTCGGCGCCGTCCATCACCGACACCGGCGACGTGAGGTCGCCGCCGAACAGTTCCTCGAGCGCCATCGCCACCTCGATGCTGGCGTTCATCCCGTTCTCGTACTTCGAGACGGTGCGCCGGGAGACGCCGAGTTCGCCCGCGAGCCGGCCGAGACTCCAGTCCTCGTTTTCCCGCCGGTCCGCGAGCACGTCGCCGTCGATGTTCACGTAGAGGCCGCCCGGCGCCGCGTAGATGAGCGGGGGCACGTCCTCCACGAAGAACTCCATCGCGGTGTCCGGGCTGAGCACGGGCACGCCGTGCCGGAAGTACACCACGCCCGGCTTCAGTTCCTCGTCGCGAGTGCGGAGGCCGATGACCAGCGGCGTCGCCTGCAGGTGGGAGCCGAGCCGCCGCATCTCCGCGCCCGTCTCGCCGTCGAACGCGTCGATGTTTCCGAGAATCTTCACGAGGACGACGTCCTCACCGCGGCGCGCGGCCACGTCGAAGCTCTTCGGCCGCGTCGCACAGCGGTCGCTCACCGAAAAACCCGCGTCCGCCAGCATCGCGGTGACGTTCTCGATGAGTGCCGACCGTGACATAGCCGGACGTAAGCCGTCGGCCACATATATGCGTTGTGCCGGGAGACTGCCGCTGCCTCCGGGTTTCGGGCTACTCGCCGCGCTCCTCGTCGTTCTCGGTCGCCGCGAGGGACGCCAGTTGGACGAGCGCGAACACGACCGCGAGGCCGACGAACGGCGTCCCGAGGTCCCGGGCCGACTCCACCACGAGCCGGAGTTCTGTTTCCGGGTACTGGAGGAGCGCGCGCCCGGTGGGCAGGTAGACGTCCTGTCCGAGGACGGCGACGTTCACCATCGCGGACCCGACGCCCGCCGTGAGCACGGCGACGAACACGCGGTGGACCGCCCACGCGAGCACCGCGCCCGCCACCCCGGCGAGGAGCACGACCGCGATTTCCGGGCCGAGCGACGGGTCCGAGGTGGACACGCCGACCGCGGGCGCGGTCACCGCGACGCCCGCGACGAACCCGGGAATCGCGTGGACGAGCACCCACGCGCTCCACGCCAGTTGCGCGCCGACTATCCCGCCGACTAGTCCGACGGCCGCCGTCACGACGAGCGCGCCGCCGTCGCCCGCGTTCGAGACGAACTGCGGTGCGAGCGTCGCCCCCGCGAACGCGCCGGGCACGAACCCGACGAGCATCACTGCCACCCGTTCGATGTGGACGCCAGCGACCCCCAACAGCAGCCCGCCGACGACCAACCCCGCCTGTACCGGAACGTCCATAGGTCGGTCCAGACACCCGCCGGACATAACGATTCGGCGTTTCCTCCGCGGACCGGAACGGCGAAACGTCCGGGCGCCCTACCCGTCGGCGATGACGGTCGTCGCCCTCGACGACACGGACTCCCGCGAGCGCGGGATGTGTACGACGTACGCCGCCCACCTCGTCGCCGAGCGACTGCGCTCCCGGGGCGCGAACGTCGAGCGCGTCCTGCTCGTCCGCCTCAACCCCGCGGTGGAGTACAAGACCCGGGGGAACGCGGCGCTCGCCGTCCACGCCGACGTCGACCCCGCCGTCGCCCTCGAAGTCGCCACCGACGTGGTCGGCGAGACCGCCGAGACCGACGACCCTCGGACGAACCCCGGCGTCGTGGTCGCCCACGAGGCCGACGCGCCGCCCGCCGTCGCGGCGTTCGCGGAGCGCGCGATGCGGGAACTCCTCGACTCCGGCGAGGCCGAGTCGCTCGCCGCCGCCCACGGCTACGACACCGCGTCGTGGGGCGAGGGCCGCGGCGTCGTCGGTGCGCTCGCCGCCGTCGGCGCGTGGGCGGCGTTCGACGACTGGACGTACGAGCACATCGATTACCGCCACCCCGACCGCTGGGGGACCGCCCGCGACGTGGACGCCGACAGCGTGTTCGCGGTCGCCGACGCCGCCTACCCCGAGGTCTGGGACACGGTCGACCGCGTGGAGCGCGAGACGGTCTGCGTCCCGCACACGCCGTGCCCCATCCTCTACGGGATTCGCGGCGACGACGCCGGCGCCGTCTCCGGGGTCGCCGCGGACATCGACAGCGAGTCCGTCTACGCGAGCGAACTGTTCGTCACGAATCAGGGCACCGACGCCCACCTCCGGGACGCCGCGCTCGCGGACGTCGCGGACGGCCGCGGCTACCGCGTCGACGCCGCCGTCGCGAGCGACCCCGAGACGTACCGAGGCGGCCACGTTTTCGTCGACATCGAAGCCGACGGCGACAGCCTGCGGTGTGCGGCGTTCGAACCGACCAAGCGCTTCCGCGACCGCGTGCGAGCGCTCCGGCCCGGCGACCGCGTCACGGTCTGTGGCGAGGTGAGCGACGGCACGCTCAAACTGGAGAAGTTCGCCGTCCGGGAGTTGGTGACGACAGAACGCGTCACGCCGACGTGTCCCGACTGCGGGACGCGGATGGAGAGCGCGGGCGCCGACCAGGGCTACCGGTGCCGGGACTGTTCGACGAGCGCGCCCGGCAAGACCGAGCGCGCCCTCGACCGCGACCTCGAAGTCGGCTGGTACGAGGTGCCGCCCTGTGCGCGCCGCCACGTCGCCCAACCCCTGATTCGCGGCGACTGGGACGCGCCCGTCCACCCGGAACGCTGACCCCACAAGTACGTGTCGGCGCTCTGTGACGCCGTCGCACTGTCCCGGAACACTTTATGCCGTCGCCGAACGACTCGTAACTATGAAGCCCGGCTGCCGCAGCCGCCCCGACGACCCCGACCCGTCTCAGTCCCCCGCCGACAGCGACGCCGCCGCCGGGCGCGTCGCCGCGCGAATCGAGGCCGACGACGGCCGCGAGGAGTGTACCCTGTTCCCGGCCGACGCCCCCGCCCACGAACTCGTCACGACGTGGGTGACGGCCGCCGACGACGCGTTCGTCTCGCTCGACGACTGGCGCTAGTCCAGCGCGTCGAGGGCCGCCGCGACCCGCCGCTCGACGTGCGGGCGGAGCGGTCGCTCGCCCAGTTCTCCGACGGCCACCCACTCGACGGCGCTCGCGTCCGACCCCGCCTCGGGTGTTCCCGCGGCGTCCGCCGCGCGCGCCGCGTACCCCACGGAGACGACGTGCTTCTCGCCGGGCGATTCGAGTTGCGTCGCCTCCAGTAGCGTCAGCGCCGCCGGGTCGACGGTCAGCCCGGTCTCCTCTTCGAGTTCCCGCGAGGCGCCCTCACGGGGTTCCTCCTCGACTTCGAGGTGGCCGGCCGGAATCGACCAGTCACCGACGCCCGGTTCGGCCGTGCGCTCCACGAGCAGGACGCGCTCGCCGTCCACTACCGTCACGCCCGCACAGGGCACCGCGTTCCGGAACACCGGGCGCTCGCAGTCCTCACACCACTTTCGTTCCCGGCCGTCGAACGCCCAGTCGTCCAGTTTGGAACCGCACTGGTCGCAGTACCGGGGAATCATTTCTTCAGCCCGCTCCCGGTGAGCGCCACCGCCACGTCGTCGCCGGCGTCGAGGACGCCGCGCTCGCGGTAGGCTTCGAGGCCCGCCACCGCGACGGCGCTCGTCGGTTCGACGTAGAACCCGCGCTCGTGGAGCGCGCCGAGCGCGCGCTCGGTTTCGGCCTCGCCGCAGGCGATTGCGTCGCCGTCCGTCGCGTCGATGGCGTCCAGAATCTGGTCGAAGCGCGCGGGCTCCCGAATCTGGATGCCGTCCGCGACGTCGTTCGTCCCCGCCGCGCTCGCGCCGTGCAGTTCCGCGACGACGGGCGCGACGCCTTCGGCCTGCACGCCGAGCAGTCGGGGCACCGAGTCCGTCCAGCCCGCCGCCCGGAGTTTCGAGAAGCCGCGGTACGCCCCCAGAAAGAGCGTCCCGTGCCCGAGCGGCAAGACGACGGCGTCGGGGACGCTCCAGTCGCGCTGGTACGCGAGTTCGTACGCGAACGTCTCCGTGCCCGCGTAGAACGCCGGATTCCACGCGTGGCTCGCGTACCACGCGTCGCCGCCGACTGCTTCGCTGACGCAGGCGTCGGTCACGTCCTGTCGACTCCCCTCGATGCGGACGGGCGTCGCGCCCGCCGCCTCGATGGCGTCGAGTTTCGACTGCTTCGCGTCGGCGGGCACGTAGATGTCGGCGTCGACGCCGGCGCGCGCCGCGTACTGCGCGATGGCCGCGCCCGCGTTCCCCGACGAGTCCTCCACGACGCGCTCGACGCCCAACTCGGCCGCCCGCGAGAGCGTGAGCGCCGCGCCGCGGTCCTTGTAACTCCCCGAGGGGAACACGTAGTCGAGTTTGAACTGGGCGTCCCACTCGGGGGAATCGGCGACGGGCGTCCACCCTTCGCCGAGCGTCACCTCGGGGCCAACTGGGAGAAAGTCGGCGAACGCCCACAGACCCTCGCGCGTGTCCACGTCCGGGTCGCTCTCGGGAAGCGACACCGCCGGGAAGTCCAGCGCGTGCCCGCACTCGCAGCGCCACAGCTCGCCGGGACCGGAATCGTAGGTCGCGCCACACGACCGGCATTCGAGCATGTTCGGGGGGAAGACGCCGGGCTACCTGAGCGTGGCGGTGGCGGCGGACTAGAAGGAATCGACGTTCGTCCCGACCGAGCAGACGTACTCGCCGGTGGCGACCTGCGGGAGCCGTCGGCTCCGCCAGAAGATGCCGTCGCTGTCCGCGGTGACGGTGGCTTTCAGCGTGCCGAACACGTCCGTCACCTCGAAGAGCGTGTCGCCCGCCGAGACCTCCTCGCCGAGGTCGGCTTCGAAACTGACGAGACCGCCGACCGGCGAGCCGTAGCGGTCGAACTCCTTCGCGCGCGTCTGGGATTCCGTCTCCACGTCGCCGTCGAGGAAGCCGTAGTACCGGAGGACGTTGAACACGCCGTCGACGCCGTACCGAATCGACTCCTCGTCCCAGCCGACACAGCCGCCGAGCTCCGGGTCGATGGTGGGGATGCCGTCGTCCGGGCCGGCGCGCGCGAGTTGGCCGTCCGGCCCCTTCTGGTCGAGGACGTGGCCCGTCCCGAACACCTTCGCGAGTTCCAGGCACTCCGAGTGCATCCGGTGGTGGCGGCCACACCGCACCCGAACCTCGTTTATCATCCGGGAGGTCGACCCCTGGTGGAGGTCGAGGATGAGGTCGGCGTCCTCCGCGGCGGAGAACGTCGCGTGTGCGATGCGCTCAGAGGACGACCCGTTCGGGTTGCCGGGATACGCCCGGTTCATCTTCGTGTCGTCGATGGGGTTGCGGTGCTCCGCGACCTGGAAGGCGTGGTAGTTCGTGATGCCGACGACCCGCACCTCGCCGGCGAGGTCGGCGGGGTCCAACTGCGGGACGAACCGCCGGACGACGCCGACGCCGTTCAGTTCGTCGCCGTCGCTGGCGGCCTGCACGTACAGCGTCTTCCCGTCGCGTTCGCCGTTCACGACCGCGACCGGGAGGCCGACCGCGGTGCCGTCCCGGGTCTCGCCGACGGTGAGTCGGCCCGTGTCGAACTCCCCGGGGTCCGCGGACGCCGTGCCGAGCGTAGTCATCACGTGTAGAATCCGCCGGCCGCGCCTTGAGCGATTCGGTCCCGGAGAACCGACGGGGCTTTGGCGGGCCCGCCACAACCCTCGGGTATGTCCGAGCGGCCCGGCGTCGACAACTTCATGCGGACACTCGACGTGCGTCGACAGGCCAAACGCGGCTTCCTCGTGGGGATACTCGCCGCCGCCGCGACGTACTGGTTTTTCGTCGTCGCGTCGGGCGGGTCGGCGTACTCCAGTCTCTACCTGTTCGCGCTCGCGGCCGTGCTGGCGTTCACGCTCGGTCTGCTCGCGACGCTCGCGTTCACGGTCGGCGCGGCGTACCGCGTCTCGAAATCTCTCGATTGATACTGCCGGGAAAACGTTCTTGTAGGGGGAATCGGCTCCGTCCGAGAGATGCCGAAAGACGACTTCCCGGTTCGTCTCGCGGCGGCGATGGACGAGGACGGGGACGGCGGCGACAGCCTCCCGAAGGCGTCGGCGGTCGTCGCCGGCCTCCTCGCGCCGCTCCGCGGATTCGACAAGTCGACCGGGGGCAGGGAGTTCGAGGCCGAGTCGGCCGACCACGCGGAGAACCGGTACGCGTTCACGTGCGAGGTCGGATTCGGCGGACAGCGGTGTATCGCCCGCCTCGCCGTCTACCAGAAACACGGGTACGTGTACGCTCGCCACGGCCTCCACCCGACTGACTCCGGCGGCCTGCTCTCCAGAATCCGCGGTCGGTCGAGCAGTTACGACGCGCTGGGCGTCGACCCGGAGTGCGCGAGTGCGCTCGCCGAGCGCCGCGCGAAAATCGTCGCCGAGGGCGTCGAGGACCGCGTGACGACGACGCGAACCACCGACGACCCGGTCGGCTTCGAACTCCGGTTCGAGACCGCGGCCACGTCGATGCTGACGGTGACGGGGTTCTCGGACGGCCGCGACTACGTCTCCGTGCCGCTCCCCGACCTCGCGTTGCGGGCGCTCGTGGCGGAGCGCCGCGCGCTCGACTAGCCGGCGAACTCGCGGAGGCGCTCGGCGCCCGCCCGCGTCCCTTTCGCGAGCAACACGTCGCCCGCCCGCACCGCGGTCTCGGGGCCGGGCTGGACGACCCACTCGTCGCCGTCCTCGCCCGGCCGCCGCACCGCGATGACGCGCATCCCGGTCGCCGTCTCCACCTGTTCGTCGCCGAGCGTCGCGCCCGCGAGTCGCGCGCCGTCGGCCACGTCCACGCGAACGATGACCTCGTCGGACTCTTCGACGGCTTCCTGCACGACGACGTGGGTGTCGAGGCCGCGCAGGACGCCCTCGCTGATTTCCACGGCGGCGTCGCTGATGACCTCGGTGGCGGTCGCGATGTGGACGAGGCCGCGCAGCGAGACGGGGTCGTCGACGCGGCCCGCGGCGCGGAGCGTCCACGCCTCGAAGCGGGATTTGAGCGCGTCCACCTCGGCTTCGAGCGCGACGACCTCCTCGGCGAGGTCCGTCGAGTCGAACAGCACGGCGCCGTACGAGAGGTCGACCGCGAGTTCGCTCATGTTCTTCATCGTCACGAGCGAGTCCACCGCGCGTTCGAGGTCCGCGACCTCCTGTGCGGGCGGTTCGGGCGGTTCGTAGGCGTCGCCGGTCGCGCCCTCGTAGACGTCCGCGACGCCGGGTTCGGGGCCCCGCAGGAGCAACACGTCGCCCGCGCGCAGGTCGGTGTCTCGGCCCGGATTCAGAATCCAGTCGCCGCCCCGCCGGATGGCGATGACGCGCACGCCGGTCTCGGTTTCGAGGTTCGCGTCCGCGAGCGTCGCGCCCGCCCACCGCGAGTCCGGGGCGAGTTCGGCGCGCACCAGCGTCTCGACGGCCTCCGGGAGCGCCGACCGCACCGCGTCCGGTACGCCGACCTCTTCGAGGACGACCTTCGCGATGTCGCCCGCCGCGTCGCTTATCTTCTCGGCCGCGCCGACGACGCCGAGGACGGGCGCGAGCGCCTCGGCGTCCTCGGGGTTGCGCGCCGCCATGAGGAGGCTCATCCGGGCGCGCATCTGGAGGACGTCCATCTGCTCTTCGAGTTCGAGAACCTCCGCGGCCACGTCCGCGCTGCCGTGGAGGACCGCCGAGTACGACAGGTCGATGAGGAGTTCGGCGGTGTCTTTCATCTCCGCGAGCAGCGCTTTCACGCTCGCCGGCTCGTACTCGACGCGGCCGCTCATGGCTGGACGTTCGCCCCGGCCCGCGTTAAACGTTCGTGCGCGACAGCCGGAACGGCTTGCCGGATTCGGCGCGCTTGAACCGATACCCATTAGGAGCGCCCCCAGCGACGCTAAGCCATGTCCGAGGAACTCAAGAAGGGTCTCGAGGGCGTGCTCGTCGCCGAGTCCGAACTCAGTTACATCGACGGCGACGAAGGGAAACTGGTCTACCGCGGGTACACCATCGAGGACCTCGCGCGCGACGCGAGCTACGAGGAAGTCCTCTACCTGCTCTGGCACGGCCGCCTCCCGAATCGCGACGAACTCGCGACGTTCCGCGACGACATGGCGGCCCACCGCGACCTCGACGACGACGTCTACGACCTCGTCGAGGACCTCGCGGCCGCCGACGAGGACCCGATGGCGGCGCTCCGCACGGCCGTCTCGGAACTCTCGGCGTTCGACGACGACGCCGACGCGGACCCGACCGACCGCGACGCGAACCTCCGCAAGGGCAAGCGCATCACCGCGAAGATTCCGACAATCGTCGCGGCGTTCACGCGCCTCCGCGACGGGAACGACGCGGTCGAACCCCGCGAGGATCTCGACCACGCCGCGAACTTCCTCTACATGCTCAACGACGAGGAGCCCGACGACGTGCTCGCCGACGTCTTCGACCAGGCGCTCGTGCTCCACGCCGACCACGGCCTGAACGCGTCGACGTTCTCCTCGATGGTCACGTCCTCGACGCTCGCTGACCTCCACTCCGCGATTACGTCCGCCGTCGGCACGCTCTCCGGGAGCCTCCACGGCGGCGCGAACGCGAACGTCATGCGCATGCTGAAGGAGGTCGACGACAGCGACATGGACCCCGTCGAGTGGGTCGAGGACGCCCTCGACCGCGGCGACCGCGTGATGGGCTTCGGCCACCGCGTCTACAACGTCAAGGACCCGCGCGCGAAGATTCTCGGCGAGCAGTCCGAGGACCTCGGCGAGGCCGCCGGCGACACGAAGTGGTACGAGATGAGCGTCGCCATCGAGAACTACATGGCCGAAGAGAAGGGCCTCGCGCCGAACGTCGACTTCTACTCCGCCTCGACGTACTACCAGATGGGCATCCCCGTCGACATCTACACGCCCATCTTCGCGATGTCCCGCGTCGGCGGGTGGATTGCCCACGTCCTCGAACAGTACGAGGACAACCGCCTCATCCGGCCGCGCGCCCGGTACGTCGGCGAGGAGGACCGCGAGTTCCCGGACTTCGACGAGCGGTAACGCTCCGGTAGGCCGCTTCACGCCGATTCTTCTCGCAGTTCGTTTCGCACTCGGTCAGTCGGTGGGCTCCGCGTCGCCGCCGCGTTCGGCCATCATGTCCGCCGCCCGAGTCGCCCAGTCGCCGTAGTGGAAGCCGGCGGCGACGACGGCGGCCATCCAGACGTTCGCGAGCGCGACGCCCCAGTACGCGCCCGAGACGCCCCAGCCGAGGGTGACGCCGGCGACGTAGGAGAAGCCGAGCAGGAACCCGAACATCCCCGTCGCCCGGGCGACGAGGGGGACGCGGGTCTCGCTGGCGCCCTGTAGCGCGCCCGACAGCGCGACGAACGCGACGAGGAACGGCGCGCTCAGGCCGTACGCGCGGGCGAACCACGTTCCGTACCGGAGCGTCTCGGGGTCGTCGGCGAGCAGGGCGACGAGCGGGCGCGCGAAGTACGCGAGCGCGACGCCGATGGTGCCGACAGTGACGAGACCGAGGGCGGCGACCGCCCAGCCGTCGTAGCGCGCGCGCTTCGGGTCGCCCTCGCCGAGGGCCTGTCCGACGACGACGTTCGCGGCGACGCTGTAACCGCGGGAGAGCGGGCCCGTGACCTGCTGGTAGGCGCGCCGACCGATCTGGAAGGCGGCGTTGACGTTCGTGCCGAACGTCAGGAGGAGCGCGTTGAACGGGAACTCCGCGAGCGCGGAGGTCATCCCCTCGGCGATTTTCGGGGTGCTGACGACGAACAACTGCTTGGTGATGACCGCCGACTCGGGGCGCGCGAACCCGGCGGCGGTGTAGCCCGACGCGATGGCGAGACAGAGCACGACGGCGGTGAAGACGTTCGCACCGGCGGTGGCGGCGCCGACGCCGACGACGCCCAGTTCTGGGAGGCCGAAGTAGCCGAGGCCGAGGCCGACACTCCCGACGATGTTCCCGACGTTCGAGACGGCGTTGACGTACATCGGGGTGCGGGTGTCGCCCGTGCCTTGGAGGGAGCGCGCCGCGATGAGGGAAACGTGGCGCGCGGGCGCCGTGAGCAGGACGACGGCGAGGTAGGTGCCGCCGAGTTCGACGACGTTCGGGTCGGCGCCGAGCAGGCGGATGGCGGCCGGGCCGAACAGCGCGCCGAACGCGGCGAACGGGATGCCGGCGAGCGCGCCGAGCGCGATGGCCTGCGTGACGGCTTCGTCGCGGGTGGCGGCCGCCCCCCTGCCGGTGTCCTGACTTGAGAGGCTGATGGCGCCGCCGCCGAGGCCGAGGCCGACGCGCAGCGGGAATCGGGCGTAGAGGTCGGCGAGACCGACGGCGACGACGGCGGCGGGCGAGATGGCGGCGGTGACGACCACGTCGACGGTGCGCATCAGCGTGCGGAGCGTCTGCTCGGCCATCACCGGCCACGCGAGCGCGAACACGCGCTTCCACACCGTCCGCAGTCGCGAGTACACAGCGGACCGTCGCGGGCGGGTGGAAAGTGCGTGTCGGTCGCGGTAGTCCGTCCGACCGCGGGACGGCGTCCAGTTTCACTTTCACTTCGCTTTGGTCGGTTTTATTGCAATCGCGGTCCTCGTCACGACCGTCACACGCTTTTCCCCGGTTCCTTGCGGTCGGTCGCATCACCAACCGTTAACAGTAGTTCCGCCGTAGCCTCGCGTATGCTCGAATACGACGACGTGCTGGCGGCCCGCGACCGCGTCGCGGACGTCGCTCGACACACACCGCTGGACTACTCGCACACGTTCTCGGACATGACCGGCGCGGACGTCCACCTGAAACTGGAGTGCTTCCAGCGCACGGGGTCGTTCAAGATTCGGGGCGCGAGCAACCGCATCCGCACGCTCTCCGACGAGGAGCAGGCCGCTGGCGTCGTCACCGCCTCCGCCGGCAACCACGCGCAGGGCGTCGCGCTCGCCGCCAGTCGGTCGGGCGTCGACTCGAAGGTCGTGATGCCCGAGACCGCGCCCATCTCGAAGATAAAGGCGACCAAGAGTTACGGCGCGGAGGTCGTCTTGGAGGGCGCTGACTACGACGAGGCCCAGGCCCACGCCCACGAACTCGAGGAAGCGGAGGGGCGGACGTACGTCCACGCGTTCGACGACGAGTACATCATGGCCGGACAGGGAACGCTCGGCGTCGAAATCACCGAGGACCTCCCGGACCTCGACACCGTCGTCGTCCCCATCGGCGGCGGCGGCCTCATCTCCGGCATCGCCACCGCGGTCAAGGCCCACAACCCCGACGCGCGCGTCGTCGGCGTGCAGGCCGAGGGCGCGTCGACGGTCGCTCGCTCCCTCCAGAAGGGCCACCCCGAGGGCGTCGACTCCGTGGACACCATCGCGGACGGCATCGCCGTGCGGAAGGTCGGCGAGCGGACGTTCCCCGTGATTCGGGAGCGCGTCGACGAAGTCGTCACCGTCTCCGACGACGAAATCGCGACCGCGCTCGTGTTGATGCTCGAACGCGGGAAGACGCTCGTCGAGGGCGCGGGCGCGACGCCGCTGGCCGCCGTCCTCGAAGAGAAGTTCGACTACGAGGACGACGAGACCATCGTCCCCGCGCTCTGCGGCGGGAACATCGACCTGAACCTCCTCTCGACGGTCATCATGCGCGGGCTCGTCGACCAGGGCCGGTACGTGAAGATTCGCACCGTCCTCAAGGACCGCCCCGGGTCGCTCAACGACCTGCTCGACATCGTCGCCGAGGAGCGCGCGAACATCTACGCCATCCAGCACGACCGCACCAACCGCGACATCGCGATGAACGCGACCGAGGTCGAACTCGACCTCGAAACCCGCGGCCCCGAGCACGTCGACGGCCTCCTCGACCGCATCCGCGACGAGGGCTTCGACGTGACCGTGCTGAACGGGCCGCGCCCGCAGGCCTGACCCGGACGCCGTGGGTTTAAGGCGGACGACTGCGACCCCATCTGTATGAAACGCATCATCGAGACCCCCGACGCTCCCGCGGCGGTCGGCGCGTACAGCCAAGCGACCACGGACGGCGACATCGTCTTCACCGCCGGACAGATTCCGATGACGCCGGACGGCGACCTCCTCGACGACGAGGAAATCGCGGTCCAGACACGACAGAGCCTCGAGAACGTCAAAGCCATCCTCGAAGAGGAGGGCCTGAACATGCAGGACGTCCTGAAGGTCTCGGTGTTCATGGACGACATCCAGGACTTCGACGAGATGAACGACGCCTACAAGGAGTACTTCCAGGACAATCCGCCCGCGCGCTCCGCGGTCGAGGTCGCGAACCTCCCGAAGGGCGTCGGCATCGAAATCGAAGCCATCGCCGCCCAGCGCGACTGACGGCGATGGACGCGCGCACGAAAGCCAGCCTCCTCTGGGGCGTCATCGGCGCGCTCGCCTTCCTCGTGCTCGCGCAGGCGTACCTGTTCGCCGCCGGCGAAACGGTCGGCTTCGAACCCACCGTGGGCATCGCCGTCGTCGTCGCCGTCGCCGCCACGGTCACGGCGTACGTCTTCGACGGCTACCTCCACTGACGCGAAAAGAAGGGTTTAAACGCCCGACCCCGGTACGGTAGACTGGGCCGGGATGGCCGAATGGCAAAGCGCACGCCTGGAAAGCGTGTCCCCTTACGGGGTTCAGGGTTCAAATCCCTGTCCCGGCGTCTTCTTCCGATACCGCGTCCGAAGCGGCGCGTCTCGTCGCGCCGCGTGACGCGAAGTGTGTAGTCGCCGCAGGGGTTCGAACCACGGCAGACCGAGCGGTGCGAGGTTGCGACGCAACCTCGGAAAGACGAACGGTGAAACCGTGAGTCAGCGAGGTCTGGCATCGGGTTCAAATTCCGGCGCGGCGAAGCCGCGCCGACCCTCGCGAACGCGGATGCCACTATCAGTGGTAACTATAGCCGGTCGCAGTAGAACCCGTTAGCCACGGCGTTCGACCGTTAACACACCCATAAGACGGAGTAGCCGACGCATAGTGAAGGTGGCGCGGTGGCCGTCGTTGGGTATGGCGACGTGCGAGGAGAATCCGGCGGAGACGCTGTCGAGTTTGGGGATGTTGGAGCGTCTGCGCTTCGAGGTGGCGGACGAACAGTTCGAGGGGTACTCGCATCGGAAGCGCGTGGAGGACGACCGGCTGTGGGTGGTCGTGCGAACGCGGGAGGACCGGGTGTTCCGCATCGAGACGCAGTGGGCGAACGGCTGGCTGGCGCCGCTGGTCGACGAGTACGACGGCGGCGAGGATTCGGTGGAGCCGGTGGGGACGCTCTCGTCGGTTGAGGCGCTCGGGTACGCGTCGGGCGGCGCGTAGCCGGGCCGCCGGCCGGGCGTGCCACTCACTCACAGACTTAAAGCCCGCCATCTACCCGGCGAACCTTGTGACTACTTATCACACTATTCGGGTGTTTCAGGACCGCTCGGTGATGTTCGTACGGGGTTGCTGTCCACGACCGGCGTGGCTCCCGGACTGGATTGGCCAAACATTTATATAGAAGCACATTCAATCTATCCGGTACACCATGGCTCAGCAACAGCGAATGCAGGGACAGCCGATGATCATCATGGGCGACGACGCACAGCGCGTCAAGGACAAGGACGCCCAGGAACACAACATCTCCGCCGCCCGCGCGGTCGCCGACGCCGTACGCTCCACGCTCGGCCCGAAGGGCATGGACAAGATGCTCGTCTCCTCGATGGGCGACGTCACCGTCACCAACGACGGCGTCACCATCCTCCAGGAGATGGACATCGACAACCCCACCGCGGAGATGATCGTCGAAGTCGCCGAGACCCAGGAAGACGAGGCCGGCGACGGCACGACGACGGCTGTCGCCATCGCGGGTGAACTCCTCAAGAACGCCGAGGAACTCCTCGAGCGCGACATCCACCCGACGGCCATCATCAAGGGCTACAACCTCGCCGCCGAACAGGCCCGCGAGGAAGTCGACAACATCGCCATCGACGTCGACCCCGACGACGAGGACCTCATTCGCTCCGTCGCCGAGACCTCCATGACGGGCAAGGGCGCGGAACTCGACAAGGAACTGCTCTCCGGCATCATCTACGACGCCATCAAGCAGGTCTCCGTCGAGACCGAGGACGGCGAGGTCGTCGTCGACGCCGCCAACATCAACATCGAGACCCAGACAGGCCGCTCCTCCAGCGAGAGCGACCTCCTGCGCGGCGCCGCCATCAGCAAGGACCCGGTCCACGACGAGATGCCGACCGCGGTCGACGACGCGAAGATTCTCCTCCTCAACGAGGCCGTCGAAGTCGAGGAGGCGGAAGCCGACACCTCGGTCAACATCGAGAGCCCCGACCAGCTCCAGTCCTTCCTCGACCAGGAGGAGAAACAGCTCAAGGAGAAGGTCCAGCAGATCGTCGACACCGGCGCGAACGTCGTCTTCTGCCAGAAGGGCATCGACGACATGGCCCAGCACTACCTCGCGAAGGAGGGCATCCTCGCGGTCCGCCGCACGAAGAAGTCCGACATCGAGTTCCTGACGAACGTCCTCGACGCGTCCGTCGTCACGGACCTCGACGCCGCGACCGAGGCCGACGTCGCGTCCGGCTCCGTCACGCGCGACGACGAGGACGAACTGTTCTACGTCGAGGGCGCCAGCGAGAAGGCCCACGGCGTCACCATCCTCCTGCGCGGCTCCACCGACCACGTCGTCGACGAACTCGAGCGCGGCGTCACTGACGCCCTCGACGTGTCCGCGCAGACGCTCTCGGACGGCCGCGTCCTCCCCGGCGGCGGCGCCATCGAGGTCGAACTCGCGGACCGCCTCCGCACCTTCGCGGACTCCGTCTCCGGCCGCGAGCAGCTCGCCGTCGAGGCGTTCGCGGACTCCGTCGAACTCGTCCCGCGCGTCCTCGCGGAGAACGCGGGCCTCGACTCCATCGACACGCTCGTCGACCTGCGCTCCGCACACGAGTCCGGCGAGGAACGCACCGGCCTGAACGTCCTCTCCGGCGAACTCGAGGACACCTTCGAAGCCGGCGTCGTCGAGCCCGCTCACGCCAAGGAGCAGGCCGTCACGAGCGCCAGCGAGGCCGCGAACCTCGTCCTCAAAATCGACGACATCATCTCCGCGGGCGACCTGTCCACGGACAAGGGCGACGACGAAGGCGGTGCCGGCGGCATGGGCGGCGGTATGGGCGGCGGCATGGGCGGCATGATGTAAAATCGGTCCAGAAGCCACCCACTTCCACTCCGTCTCGCACCGCTCGCTGACCGGCCGACGTTTTCTTTCGACGCAGACCGCGTAGCGACGGCGTTCGATGCGGTAGTGTGCTCGCTCTTCGACCCGGGGCGCGGCCCGCGAGGACGTTCGCCGACTGAGCGAGCGCGCGGACGGCGACCTCGTCGACTACACGACGAACAGGTTCCAGCGCGACGGGCTGTCAGTGGCGTACTGACGCTCGCGCCGCGGGAGCGTCACTCGTCGCCGGCGTCGAGTTCGAACTGCTCGTTCTCGGCGGCGGCGTTGAGGACGACGCTCGTGGAGGACTCCTTGATGTCGGCGTCCGATAGCAGTTCCTTGATGAGCGCGTTCATGTCGTCGGTGTCGGTGAACTTCCCGACGGCGACCACGTCGTAGTCGCCGGTGACCTCGTACACCGAGACCATCTGTTTGTGGCCGCGGAGGCGGTCGGTGATGTCGGGGAGGGCGCCGCCCTCGACTTTGAGTTGGAGGATGGCGGTGACGTCGTAGCCGAGTTCGTCGTAGTTCACGACGGGCGTGTACCCCTCGATGACGCCCTGGTCTTCGAGCGTCTGGAGGTGATTCGAGACGGTGGTGACCGAGACGTCGAGGTCGTCGGCGAGGCTACGGAGGCTGGCGCGACCGTCGCCGAGCAGTTCGTTCACGAGGCGGACGTCGAGGTGCTCGTAGGTCATACACTCCGCTACCGACTCCACGATATAGAAGTTTACGAATGTCCAATTCTACCGCGGACAGGGATACTTACCCCAAGCGATACTGCTTTATTGGTGGCTGTAGTCGTACTCTCTGTCCAGAGAGATGACGAACGGAAACCCAGAACTCACCGAACGCGAGCAGGACGTACTCGAGGAAATCGAGGCCCAGAACATCGACTTCCTCCGCCTCCAGTTCACGGACATCCTCGGCACCGTGAAGAACGTCTCCATCCCCGCCCACCAAGCGGAGAAGGCGTTCACGGAGGGCATCTACTTCGACGGCTCCTCCATCGAGGGGTTCGTCCGGATTCAGGAGTCCGACATGCGCCTCGACCCCGACCCCGAGACGTTCGCCGTGCTCCCGTGGCGCGACAACGGCGAGGGCGGGAGCGCCCGCCTCATCTGTGACGTCGTCGACCGCGAGGGCCGCGCGTTCGCCGGCGGCCCCCGGCAGGTCCTGAAGAACGTCCTCTCGCGCGCCGAGGACATGGGCTACACCGTGAGCATCGGCCCGGAACCCGAGTTCTTCCTGTTCGAGAAAGACGACGACGGGAAGGCCACGACCGTCCCCCACGACACGGGCGGCTACTTCGACCTCGCGCCGAAGGACCTCGCGTCGGACATCCGCCGCGAAATCATCTTCACGCTCGAGAAGATGGGCTTCGAAATCGAAGCCAGCCACCACGAGGTCGCCGACGGCCAACACGAGATCAACTTCAAGTACGACGACGCGCTCACCGCCGCGGACAACATCGCGACGTTCCGCGCCGTCGTGCGCGCTGTCGCCGAGCAGAACGACGTCCACGCGACGTTCATGCCCAAGCCCATCGGCGAAATCAACGGGTCGGGCATGCACAGCCACATCTCGCTGTTCGACGAGGACGGCAACAACGCGTTCGCCGACGACGACGACGAGTTCAACCTCTCCGAGACGGCCTACGCGTTCATGGGCGGCGTGCTCGACCACGCGCCCGCCTTTACCGCCGTCACGAACCCGACGGTGAACTCCTACAAGCGCCTCGTCCCCGGCTACGAGGCCCCCGTCTACATCGCGTGGAGCGACGTGAACCGCTCCGCGCTCATCCGCGTCCCGGACGCCGCGGGCGTCTCCGCGCGCTTCGAGATTCGGTCGCCGGACCCGTCGTGTAACCCCTACCTCGCGCTCGCCGCGGTCATCGCGTCGGGCCTCGACGGCATGGAGAACGGCGCCGACCCGGGCGACGCGGTCCGCGAGGACATCTACGAGTTCGACGAGGAGAAACGCGACGAGTACGGCATCACCACGCTCCCCGGCAACCTCGGGCAGGCTGTCACGGCGCTCGAAGACGACGAGGTCGTCGCCGAGGCGCTCGGCCCGCACGTCACCGAGAAGTTCGTGGAAGCGAAACGCGAGGAGTTCGCGGAGTACAAGGCCTCGGTCTCCGGCTGGGAGAAAGACCGCTACCTCGAGACGTTCTGAACCGCCGGCAGCGCGACGAACGCCACGCCCGCAAGGGCGTGTGCGCCGACGATTACCGGCGCCGCGGCCTCCATTTTCAGCGTGAGCGCGGCCGACCCGCCGAGCACCGCCACCGCCGCGAGCGCGGGCGCGGTGCGGACGGGCGCGTCGAGCGCGTTCCGCGAGTCGACGACCAGCCACCCGGCGAGCGCGCCGACCGTCCCGCCGAGCGCGGCGACGGCGTCCTCGGTTGGGCCGAGCAGGCCGACAGCGGCGACGGCGAGCGCGACGGCGAGCGCGAAGCCGTACGCGACGCGGCGCCGCGTCAGCGCGAGCGCGACGCCGACGAACGCGAGGCCGAGTGCCGTCCCCGCGACCACGTCCACGAGGTAGTGGACGCCGAGCGCGAGGCGCGTGAACGCGACGAACACGACGAAGCCGCCCGCGGCGAGCGCGCGTCGCGCCCGAGAGCCGACGCCGAGGAGCGCGGCGACGGCGCCGTAGAACGCCGCCGCGCCGGTGGCGTGGCCGCTCGGGAAGCCGTTGCCGTCCTCGGCTATCAGCATCACCGTCTCCGGCGGGCGCGGCTCCGCGAACGCGCCCTTCGTGAGGACGACGAGCGCGAGCGCGCCGATGCTCACCGCGAGCAGGCGCGCGCCGTTCCGGCGGGAGAGCCACGAGCGCCGCGGCCCGAACAGGTAGAGCGCGGGGCCGACGGTCGTGATGAACCACGTGCTCCCGAGGAACGTCAGCGCGACGAGCGCGGGGACGAGGGCGTCGGGGACGCTCCCGGCGATAGCGTCCGTGACGCCGACACCGCGTCCGGTCATGAGCGCCACGACCGTACGCGGTCAGCGACTCGCCCTGGCAGTCCGAACGCGCTCGCGGTGACGCCGAACAACACCATCAGCGTGTAGAGACCGAGCGTCGAGAGCCACACGACGACCATCGCGAGTATCGCCCACCCGCCGGAGAGGTAGGCGAACGCGCCGACGGTCATCGCGGTGCCGTACAGCAACACGAGGTACGGCCCCCAGCCTCGCGCCTTCCCGCGGCGGAGTCGGGTGCGGACGTACTGTTTCAGGTCCGTCTCCAACTCCGATTTGCTCACGGTCTTGGCGTCGAGTTCCTCGCGGAGCGCCTCGACTTCCGCGCCGAGTTCCGCGACGTCCGGCGCCTCGTCGGGCGGTTCGCGCTCGACCTCGGCCTCGTCGTCAGTTCGTCCCGACAGCACGGCGTTGAGTACCGCCCCGACCGTGATAACGATGCCGCCGAAGTACAGCAGGGTGACGAACAACAGCGCCGCGCCGAGCAGGCCGTACACTTCGAGGCTGACGACGCTCGCGTACACGCGGAACGCCTCCGCGAGCACCGTCCAGCCGAACGCCGCGAACGCCGCGCCGGGGAGCGCGTCGCCCGCGGTCATCGGGACGTCCGGGAACACGTAGTACGCCGGCAGGAACAGCAGGGTCAGGGAGAGGAACAGCGTCACGCTCGCGGTGGCGTTGACGTAGGGGACCATCCCGAGCGAGGGCGCGAGCACGCCGATGGCGACCGACGCGGCGACCGCGAGCGGAATCGTGAGCAGGACGACGAGCGCGTCGAACAGCTGTTTCGGGAGCGGTTCGACGAAGTCGGAGCCGTAAATCTGGGAGAACGCCACGTCCAGTCCGCGGAACAGTTTCAGGCCCGACCACGTCAGCAACGCGACGCTCACGACGGTCGCGCCGGTGCGCCCGCGGGCGTTCGTGAGCGCGTCCCGCACGGCGTCCTGCCCGGTCTCGGAGAGGAACTGTTCGAGGCCGTCGACGACCACGTCGACGAGTTGTTCGCCGCCGAACGCCGTCCCCACTGCAATGCCCAACAACAACAGGGGGATGACGGAGACGAACGCGTAGTACGCGACGGCGGCCGCGAGGAACGTCACCTGCTCGTCGCGGGCCGCCGCGAGCGTCCGTTTGGCGACGCCGACGGCGCGTCCGATTCGAGTCACGTCACCGACTTCGACGGCCCGAAATATAAAACGGGTTACTGACGCGCCTCAGAGAATCGCGGCTTCGACGTCCGCGAGCGTTCCGTCGGTCTTGAACGTCGTGCCGCCGAAGTGCGTGCGGGAGGCGTCGAGGCCGGCGTCCCGCAACTGGTCGAGGAACTCGTCCATCCCAATTGCGGGTTCCGACCACCGGCCGTAGAGGCGGTGCTGGTCGAAGTGCGTCGGCTCGTGGAGTTCGCCCTCGATGGTCGTCAGGAGTTTCGACGCGCGCTCGGCCTTCCCCATGTCCTCAGTGAGGTGTTCGCGCACGCGAGCGACGAACGCTTCCTCGTGGGCCGGGCCGAGCCACACCGGGCCGGCGGTCAACACCTGTTCGCCGCCGCAGTGCGCACACTCGTCGCGGGGGTCCGAGAGCAGGCCGAACTCGTGCTCGCGGTGGAGACACTGCTGGCAGTGGTAGACGTAACCGAGTTCGTCGAGCGTCTCGTTGGCGTCCGTCGCGCGATGGGAGAGGTCGAGGTACGTGCGCACGTAGTGGTCGCTGACGTGGCTCAGGATGGGCGTGACGCCCACGTCGTAGCGCGCCGCCGTGCGCGCGAGCGCGGACAACAACACGCGGAGCCCCATCTCGGCGTGGTACTCGGTGTTCCGCGGGACGGCGGAGTACTTCCGGACGCCGGACTCGAAGTGCGCGCCACACAGCGGCGCGGTGTCGGTCGCGGTGACGCAGACGAGGTTCCGGGCGTTCGCGAACGTCGCGTCCGCGAACGGAATCGGCGACCCGAACGGGTCGACGTCCACCACGTCGAACACGCGCTCTTGGTCGTGGAGGAGGCTGTTGACGTTCCGCTGGACGACCTCGCCGTCGAGGTCGTTGCGCGCGAGATTCTCCCGGGCGAGTTCGACGGCGTCCGGATCGAGGTCGGCGAGCGTCGCGTCCCAGTCGTTCGCGGCGGCGCGCACGCCCCGGATGCCGCTCGCGGTCATCGCGTCGAGGTAGGACGCGGCGCGCGGTTCGCGGTCGCGGTACGCCGACAGTGTCGCCACCGTCAGGTCGCGGTTGAGTTCCTGCGTCTCGTTGAAGAACACGTCGTCGGCGGCGCCGTCGCCGCCGCCCGACGCCGTCGGAACCTCCACGGTGACGCCTCCCTCCTCGACGAGCATACCGCTACTCGGCGGCGTCGGGAAAAAAGGACGACGGTTGGCGGGCGCGGCGCGGTCGCGGCGAGCGCACCCGCTATCCGAGTTCGGTCGCGCGCTCCACGACCTCGCGTCCGTACCGGTCGGCGAGCGCGTCGTGCTGGTCGGGGCGGTGCTCGTAGACGTCCTGGAAGAGGTCGATTGGCGTCTTCGCGGCCTGATACGTGGCCTCGTCCCACATTCGGTCGGCCTCGATGTCCACCGGGACGCCGTCGATTTCGACGGTCGCCGCGCGCGTCATCGCGATGGCGCCCTTCCCGGCCTCCTTCGCGGCCTCGAACTCCGCCATCGAGTCCACCATGTCGGCCATGCTCGGGACGTACGCCGCGCGCCTGAGCAGTTCCTCGCGAAGGTCGTCGGCGTTGAGTTCCTGCTCGCGCCCGTCGACGCGAAGGACGTAGCCGTCGCCCGTCTCTTCGAGGCCGAGGGCGTCCCCGTCGTACACCCAGCGTTCGTCTTCCGCGCGGAGTTCGCCTTCGCCCTCGCCGTCGTCGAGGAGCCAGTAGCCCGACGCGGGCGGCAGGGGTTCCGTGTTCGCCTCCACGACCTGTCCCGGCGTCAGCGACCAGATGCCGGTCATTCCCTTCGCGCGGTTCTCGGTCATGCGCTCGCGGTAGCCCGCGACGTCCCGGATGTCGTCGAACGGGCCGTCGACCGCGATGAGGCCGGCGGCGCTCGCGCCCCGCGAGGTGTTGTGGCGCAGTTCGGGCCACGGCGGGAGTTCGCCGGTCGGCGTCATCCCGCGCATGTCCTTCGTGTAGTCGACCTCGCCGTCCACGAGCAGGAACAGGCGTTCGAGGTTGTTCGAGGGCTTCCCGGCCTCCTCGCGGATGTCGCCCATCGCGAGTTCGGCCTCCCCGCTCTCGATGATGACGGACATCGAGAGGCTCCCCGGGTCGAGGCCGTGCTCGGTTTCGACTCTCGTGAGCGCCTCGTCGGCTTTCTTCCAGTCGTCGATGTCGCCCACCTCGGGAATCACGAAGCCGTCGAGGTGGTCGACGGCGCCCCCGTCGGGGTCGGCCATCGCGAGCATCTGCCGGAACCCCGCGTACCGGGTCGCGGGGTCGTCGCGGTGCCAGACGACCCGCGGGTGAATCTCGCCGGGGAAGTCGGCGCCGTGCTCGCTGACGACCTCGACGACGTTCTCGACGCCCTGCTCGCGCATCGACGGCGCGGTGGCGTCCTCGTTGTCCGGCACCCAGACGTCCGGCGCCTCCATCCCCCGGAGTCGGGCGGCGCTCCGGAGCATCTTCGCGGAGTCGTCGCCGCCCTCCACGGCCGTCGGGGACGTGAAGAACGTCCGCACGAACTCGCGGTCGTAGTGGCGCGCGGTCGGGTCAGTCGTCATCGGACTCCGCGGCCGCGTCCTCGGCCGTGATGGGGTCGGACTCGTCCTCGCTGTACCCCTCGGACTGCTCGATGCGGCGCTTGGCCTCCGGGTCGAACTCCGTCTCGATGTCCTGGTACCGGGAGACCAGCGAGAGGTCGTGGTGGCTCTCCGTCTCGTGGCCGAGGTAGCGGTCTTCGAGGTCGAACTGCGCCTGCTCGGCGTTCTCCTCGATGTTCACCATGTCCTCGTAGACGGCGTGCGCACCGGAGTGCAGGCCGAAGAGGGTGATGAAGATGTACTTGTAGCCGAGGTCGCCGAGTTCCTCGAACGTGAGGGGGTCGTCCTGCTCGCTCCACGCGAACGACGACGAGTAGTTGAACGCCAAATCGAGGTCCGGGTGGGTCTCGTGGATGGTCTCGGCGTACTCCACGGCGTCCTCCCGACTCGGGTCGGGCATCTCCGGCCACACGAGATCGACGCCCGCGTCCGCGTAGATGCGGCCGCGTTCGAGGTGTTCCTCCCAGTCGCCGTTCGCGGAGCCGTAGGCGTCGGTGCGCGCGATAATCACCGTGTCGTCGCTCTGCTTCGCGTCGACGGCGGCCTCGAAGCGCGCGCGAGCCTTCTCCCGGGAGACGATCTGCTTGCCCGCGATGTGGCCACAGCGCTTCGGCGTCGTCTGGTCCTCGATGTGGATGGCGGCGACGCCCGCCTTCTCGTACTCGCGGACGGCGCGCCGGACGTTGTGGACGCCGCCGTAGCCGGTGTCGCAGTCCGCGACCACCGGCAGGGAGGTGGCGTCGACGATTCGCTTGGCGTTCTCGACCATCTCGGTCATCGACACCATCTCGAGGTCGGGGTAGCCGAACTGCCCGAGAACGGTGGAGTAGCCGCTCATGTAGACTGCGTCGTGGCCGGCGCGCTCGGCGAGCCGAGCGTCGAGGGCGTGGTAGAGGCCGGGCGCGAACACGTACTGGTCGTCCAGCAGGTCGCGGAACTCGCGGGCCGCGGGGTTGTCGATGTCTCGTCGCGTGTAGTCGGGGTACTCGTCAGTCATCGGTTGGGTCGGTGGGGTCGGCGGTCGGTTCGTCGAGGCGGTGGCTGCGGACGGTCTCGTCGAGCCACGTCTCGCGGTCGTAGTCGGTTCGCATGTCGGGGACGACTGGGGCGCCCGTGTTCTCTATGTCAGTGTAGGTTGGCATCGGCGTTCTCTGGGGGTCTGCGGTCGGGTGGCGGTGCGCGTCTGGGTGTGTGTCGGACCGTGGTGGCCTGCTACGGACATTGCGACCTGTGAGGCGCGGACCACACGAATAAAGTTAATGATTAATCATGTATATTGCTGTGGGTACAATGAATAATCATTAAGAAATCAGATTGACACGTGTGAACGCACCACACGACTCGCCGCCCTCGCCCAACCGAACCTGCTAAACCGCGCCCCACCCAACGAACGCCCGTGTCTGAGGTCGACGACTGGCGGACCGCACTCGCCGACACCGGCGAACTCACCGCCCCGATTACGGAACGCCTCCTCGCCGACCACGGCGACCGCGGCCAACGCGCCATCCAAGCCGCCAGCGAAGGCCGCGTCAAACAGTACAACGACTTCACCGTCGTCGTCGGCCACGAAGACGAATACATCGTCGAAGACGGCTCCTGCAACTGCCACGACGCCCAGTACAACCTCGCCCCCGACGAATCCTGCTGGCACGCCATCGCCGTCGACATCGCCGAACGCGTCGGCGAAGTCGACCACCACGACATGTTCTACAGCGAAGTCCGGGACTTCCTCTGAGACGCACTTTTTGCTGCGCTTGGGCGCGCAGAGCGCGCCCTGCGCTGGCAAAAACTTGCGGAAAAAGCACTCCTCACTCCAGCGCGCCTTCGGCGCTTAGTCGCTCGTCGGCCGCTGCTCCCTCGCGCTGCTCGGTCGCAGAGTGGACCGCGACCCTTCCGGGGTCTTCGACCCGCTCGGGTCGCGGATGCTCGCTGTCGGCTGTGTCGTCAGGCGCTCTGCTCGTCCTCGTCGTCACGTCGCCGATGCACCATCCACGACAGCGGTTCCGGGTCGCCGTCCGGGTGTTCGATGGCCTCGTCCATCACCTCGAAGCCACAGGCCTCGTAGAAGGGGACGAGGCCCTCGCGGGCGAGCAGCGACGGCGCGACGTCCTGTAGCCGGGGGTGTTCTCGGACGGCGGCCATCACCTCGCGGCCGACGCCCTCGCCGCGGTCGTCGGCGGCGACGATGACGTCGTACACCATCGCGTAGTAGACGTAGTCGGTGAGGATTCGGGCGGCGCCGACCGGGTCGCCCGCCTCGTCGCGGACGAGCACCGTCTCGTCGGTGTTCTGGAGCGCGCGGCGCACGCTCTCGGGGTCGCGGTCGGCCCACCAGCCGTACTCGCGGTACAGCGAACACAACTCCTCGGCGGTCGCACCGTACTCCACGGCGGTCATACGTCGACTCTCTCGGAGACGGACAAAAGCGTTCGTCGGGTGTGCGATGGCGTGCCGGGCTACTGGTCGGCGCAGATGTCCACGAAGTTCCGGAGGATTCGCAGGCCGGTCTCTCCGGACTTCTCGGGGTGGAACTGCGTCCCGAAGACGTTGCCCTCGTCGTTCGCCACGATGGACGGGAACGTCGTCCCGTAGTCGGTCTCCGCGACGACGTGGTTCTCGCTCTCGACGGTGGCGTAGTAGGAGTGGACGAAGTACGCGTACTGGCCGTCGACGCCCTCCACGAGCGGGTGGTCCCGAACCACGTCGAGTTCGTTCCACCCCATGTGGGGGACCTTCACGTCGCCGGTGAACCGGACGTTCCGGCCCGGAATCAAGTCGAGGCCCGTGGCGTCGCCCTGTCCCGCGCGCTCGGCCTCCTCGCTGGAGGTCAACAGCATCTGCATCCCCAGACAGATGCCGAACAGCGGGCGGCCGTCGTCGGCTGCGTCCGCGAGCGCGTCCCGGAACGGGCCTGCGTTCTCCATACCGTCGCCGAACGCGCCGACGCCCGGCAGGACGATGCCGTCCGCGTCGTCGAGCGCGCCCGGGTCGTCGGAGACGGTCACGGCGGCGTTCGCGCGCTCGAGACCGCGCGTGACGCTCCGGAGGTTCCCGAGTCCGTAGTCAACGACGACGACGGACGCCGTCGTCTGGTCGGTGGCCGTCGTACTCATGGCTCCGTCTACGCACACCGCGCGCAAGTCCCTTTCCCATCGGTGATTTCTGCCTCCTCTCGGTAGGTCTATGTATTACTTCACATTCGAGTTGTGGGTGCTGTACACGTCTGTGGATAGTTTAGAAAACTTTTTCAGTATTCTACAGAATCTCTACCCGTATCCCCCCATGGACCGACGTGACTTCCTGAAGACGGCGGGTGCGGCATCGACCCTCGGAATCACCGGACTGAGCGGCTGCCTGGGCATCGGCGGCGGCGGTAGCGGATCGGCCTCGATGACCTTCGGCGGCGACAGCCAGGTCAACTTCGGCATCTCGCCGTCCGTCCCCCAGGAGGACCTCAACGCCCAGTACTCCCCGCTCCTCGACCACATCGGGAGCCACCTCCGGGAGAACCACGACGTCCCGGAGGGCCTCAAGGTCGACGGCACCATCGGCAGCAACTACAGCGCCGTCATCCAGTCGCTCGGCCAAGGTACGATGGACGTCGCCGAAACCGGGCCGTTCGCGGCCGCGCTCGGCGTGAAGTCCGAGAACTCCGAAATCATCCTCCAGCGCTACGGCTACGGCGGCTGGACGTACAAGAGCATCATCGCGGTCCCGAACGACAGCGACATCACCGAACTCTCGGACCTCGCCGGGAAGACAGTCGCGTTCTCCGACCGACTGTCCACCAGCGGCGCGCTGTACCCGCTGTACAGCATCTCCTCGGAAGGCGGCCTCGACGTGGGCGACCTCCCCGAAGGAAACGGCTCGCAGGCCGAGTTCGACGCGCGGTTCGCCGGCGGCCACGTCGGCTCGTACACGCTCCTCGAACAGGGGAAAGTCGACGCCGCCGCGATGGGCGGGTTCGTCCGCGACACGAAGACCGGCCCGGCCCCCGAGGAGTGGCAGAGCGTCGCGACGACGCTCCACGAGGACTCCGGTCTCCCGCGTGCCCCCATCGTCGTCTCCCCGGAACTCAGCGACGACGCCAAGACGGCCATCCAGAAGGCGTTCACCGAAGGCCCGGATAGCATCTACTACGGCGCCGACGGCGAGGAAGGAACCGACGACGACCTCTGGTTCGGCGACGTCCGGGAAGCGACGAGAGACGACTACCAGTCGGTCATCGACGTCGCGAACGAACTCGGCGTCGGCCAGGAGATCTTCGAGTAGCGATTTAGCCAGCTGTCAGTCACGCTAGTTCGGGTCGTTTTTCCCGCGGCCCCACAATTTGCCGGTCAAGAGGTTATCAGATGCCCACCATCGAATTCGACAACGTAACAAAGATATACGACGGTGACACCGTCGCTCTCGACGACATCTCCTTCACCCTGGAGGAAGGCGAGTTCGTAATCCTCCTCGGTCCGTCGGGCGCGGGGAAATCCACGATGCTCCGCGTGCTGAACGGCATCACCGAACCGACCGAAGGCGCAGTTCGGGTCGGCGGCGAGGAAATCGGGAACAACCGCAGCGAAGTCGGGATGGTCTTCCAGGAACACTACCTCATCGAGAGCAAGAGCGCGTTCGGGAACGCCCTCACCGGCGCGCTCGCCCGGAACGGGCTCCTGGGGAGCGCGCTCGGCCTCCAGTCGGACGACGACAAAGTTCGCGCGCTCGAAGCGCTCCAGACCGTTGGCCTGCTCGACGAGGCCGGCCAACGCGCCGAATCGATGAGCGGCGGGCAGAAACAGCGCGTCGGCATCGCACGCGCACTCGTTCAGCAACCCGAGATTCTGCTCGCGGACGAACCGGTCGCCAGCCTCGACCCGAAGGCCGCCCGCGACGTGATGCGCTACCTGAAGAAGGCGGCGCTCGAACAGGACCTCACGACGGTCACGAGCCTCCACCAGGTGAACATCGCCCGGGAGTTCGGCGACCGCTTCCTCGGTATCCGCGACGGCGAAGTCGTCTTCGACGGCGACACCGACGACCTCACGATGGACGAGATGGAACGCATCTACTACGAGGACGACGACGAGGGCAGCCTCGTCGCACCGGGCGCTGAGAGCGGTGACAGCGCGACCGGTCAGGAGTCGGCGGCCGACGGAGGTGAACACGCGTGAGTTCCGAATCCGCCGACACCGTGATTCGAGAGAAACTCCAGGGACTCGACCGCCTCCGCCGCCTCCGCTACGTGCTGTGGTTTGTGGTGGTCGCCGCGGTTCTCGGTATCACGTACTGGGGGATGGGCTTCGTCGGCTTCCAGGCCTACGTCGTCGCCGACCGGTTCCCGCAGATGTACGACTTCATCGCACAGGGGTTCTTCCCGCCGGACTTCCAGAGTTTCACCGTCTACACGAAAGAACGGGAGATTACCGGCCTCCGCGCGATTGCGGCGAGCTTCCGCGACGGCGGCGCGCCCATCATCGATAGCCTGCAGTCGTCGCGGCTCTCGCTGGTGAAAGCCAGCCTGGTGACGCTGCTGTTGGGCTTCATGGGGACCGTCATCGCGTTCCCGTTCGCGCTCATCCTCGGCGTGCTCGGTAGCGAGCGCGTCACGCCGTTCCCGTTCAACTTCCTCTTCCGCGGGACGCTCAGCGCCATCCGCGCGATTCCCGCTATCGTCTGGATCTTCCTCTACATCCCCATCGGCGCACCCAGTCAGATGACCGCGGTGCTCGCCATCGGGACCGACAGCATCGGGAACCTCGGTCGACTGTTCACCGACGACCTCGAGGAAATCGACGAAGGTCCGATCGAGGCCATCCGGTCTACCGGGGCGTCCAGCACGCAGACCGTGAGCTTCGGGATGCTCAGTCAGGTCTCCCGGTCGTTCATCGCGTGGACGCTGTACATCCTCGAAATCAACACCCGAATCGCCATCAGCCTCGGCGTCGTCGGCGCCGGCGGCCTCGGGCTGATGATCAAGAACAGCCAGAATCTCTTCCAGTTCCAGCAGACCGCGGCGGGCCTCATCATGGTGTTCGTCGTGGTGCTCGGCATCGAACTCATCTCCTCGCGCATCCGCGCACGGCTCCGCCCCGGCGAGCACTCCGGGAAGAGCCTCGTCGAAGCCGTCCGGGACCTCTTCGACCCCGGCAAGTGGCTCGGCGTCGGCAACCGCTCGAAGAACGACTAGTAGTCCCCTAACCGGGACTGCCCGCCCTCCGCGCCCGCCATCGTCGCCGCTTTCGCTATCGTCTCCCTGAACGTCTCCTTCTGACTCGCGTCGTACAGCGTCGCCGCCGGGTGGAGACAGACCAGCACGTCGCGGGCTTGGCCGCCGAGTTCGACGCGCTCGACGGTGCCGGCCTCGTTCGTGACCGCGAGGTCGCGTCCGAGTAAGTGTTCGCCCGGAACTTTCCCGAGTGTCACGACGACTTCGGGGTCGACGAGGTCGATTTCGCGTTCGAGGTACGGCCGGCAGTTCGCGAGTTCCTCGCTGCGCGGGTCGCGGTTGTCCGGGGGGCGACACCGAACGCAGTTCGTGATGCGAATCGCGTCCCGGGAGAGCCCGGCGTCCGCGAGTTCGACGTCGAGCACGTCCCCCGAGCGCCCGACGAACGGCACGCCCTCCTCGTCCTCGTTCGCGCCCGGCGCCTCGCCGACGAACAACACGTCCGCGTCCTCGGGGCCGTCGCCGTTGACGATGCGACTCCGGGACTCCACGAGGTCCGCGCACTTCGTACACGCGACCACGTCGAGCCCGTCCATCTCGTCCATGCTCCCAACTCTCACTCACGTCGTGTTAAGCGTTCCATCGAGTTGCGCGCGTGTGACGAGACCGTTTCGGCGCCGACTCGAAAGCCCCGGCTCACGGCTCCCGTCGGTCGCCGCTCGCTCCCATCGCCGCCTCGCGTTTGTCGGCGGCGCGCGCCGCCAGCCGCGCCACCCGCAGCGGCTCGGGTCTGCCGCCCTCGGGCGTGAACGCGCGCACGACCTCCGCCGGGTTCTCGCAGCCGACGCTCCGAACGAACACGCGCTGGTCGTTCACGTCGACGGGCGCGCGCTCGGGCTGGGCGTCGTACACCGAGAGCCGGCGGTCGCGCTCCTCGCCCGAGAACTCGCGCTCGATGGCGTCCCGGAGGCCGTCGCTCGCTTCGAAGGAGACCGAAAGCACGGGGCGCTCAGTGGCCTCGTGGACGGCGTGCAGGTCGACGACGTTGAACCACGCCGGCGCGACGCCCGCGACGAGGACGTACCGCACGTCCTCGCGGTCCAGTTTCTGGTAGCAGTCCACGACGGCGTCGGTGCTGTCGGTTCCGCCGACGGTACACGAAGCGAAGGAGAAGCCGTCCACGACGCGGGACGCGCGAACGACGACGCCGCCGAGCGTCGACTGGCTACCGCTGTAGGACTCGGCGACGCCGAGCGCGCGCGTCCCGGACTTCACGGCGCTACTACTCTTTGATGTCCTGTAGCCGGTCGAGCAGTTCGTCGTTGGACGCGCCGATTTCGTAGTCCACGCCCCCGTCGTGTTCGTGCTCGGACGTGTCCAGGCCCTCGTCCGGGTCGACGTCTTCGGAGTCGAGAGACTGGGCGTCCTGTTCGGATTCGTCGTAGCTCCCGAAACCCATGGTACACTCGCAGATAGGACACTCAGTCACTAAAGTTTCCCGCCGGCTTTAGGATGCGAGCGCGCGTTCCGTGACGCATGGACGTACGACACGTCACGGAGGCCGCCGAGACGTTCACGTGCAACGCCTACCTCGCGCCCGGAGACGCCACGACGCTCGTGGACGCGGGCGCCTACGACGGCGTCGTCGACGAGATTCGCAGCCACGTCGACGACGTGGACCGCGTCGTGCTCACTCACCAGCACGGCGACCACGTCCAGCAGTTGGACGCCGTCGTGGACGCCTTCGACCCGGACGTGTACGCGTTCGCCGACCACACCCTGCGAACGCACGAACTCGCCGACGGCGATACGGTCCGAATCGGCGACGACGACTTCGACGTGGTGTTCACGCCCGGACACGCCCCCGACCACGTCTCGCTCGTCTCCGAGACGGCGCTGTTCTCCGGGGACGTGGTCGTCCACGACGACGGCGCGTTCGACGACGGCAGTTTCGGGCGCACCGACATGCCCGGCCAGTCCCGCGAGCGACTCATCGGGAGCGTCCGCGAACTGCTCGCGCGGTTGCCCGACTCCGTCTCCGAGATGTACTCGGGGCACGGCGGCGTCTTCGAGGGCGACGTTCGGGGGGTCGTCGAGCGCGCGCTCGAACGCGCCGAGCGCCGCGAACCGAAGTACGACGACTAGCCAACGACTGACAGACGACGGGAAGCCTTTTTCGGGGGCTCCGCGTTCGCTCTGGTATGCCCGGCCCTACGTTCATTTCCGGCGACAGCGTCGACCTCTGTGCGGTCGACGAGGAGGACGTCGAGTTCCTCCAGCGAACCGTCAACAGCCCCGCCGTCTGGTCGAACATCGGCGCGCGCAAACCGCTCACCGAAAAACAGGAACGAGAGTGGTACGAGGAGCGCGCGAGCGCCGACAACGGCAGCGTCGACTTCGTCATTGCCGTCGACGGGGACGCCGTCGGGAGCGTCGGCTTGGAGGGCGTCGACGACCCGAACGGGAGCGTGGAAATCGGCATCTTCGTCGCCGAAGAGCACTGGGGCGAGGGGTACGGCACCGAGGCCGCCGAACTCGTGACGGACTACGCGTTCGACCAGCACCGCCGCCACCGCGTCGTCGCGCGCGTCTTCGAGTTCAACGACGCCTCGGCCGCGGTCTGGGAGAAACTCGGTTTCGAGTTGGAGGGCACGCACCGTGACGAGATGTACCTCGACGGCGACTACCACGACGTGCGGTACTACGGCGTCCTCGAAGACGAGTGGCGCGCCGAGTAGGACCGACGCGTCGCTGCTCGGTCGTGAACGACCGCGAGAAAGCCGAATCGGTTACGCGGAGCGCGTCTCCTTGGCCTTCGGGCGGAGTCGCTTGTAGCCGCACTTCCGGCACTGCTCGGCTTCCTTGGCGTTGCGCGCGTTACACCGCATGCAGATCTGCTTGCCCAGCAGACGGTCCTCGATGGTCTCGCTCATGCACCGGGGTTCGCTCGCGGCGCGTTTAAGCGGTTCGGAACGCGCGTCACGGCGCGGGCGGCGCCGGCTCCCGCCAGTGGACCGCCACGTTCCCGATTGCGAACTCGTCGTGGGACTCCGGGTCTCGCACGACGGCGAGCGTGTTCTCGCCTTCCTGGAGGGTCGCGCCCGTCACCGCGTCCATCCACGTCTGCCAGCCGTTCGACGGCGGCACGTCGAACCCCGTCAGGGGCTCGTCGTTCAACACGAGTTCGTGGCCGTACACGCCGATGTCGTAGGCCTGCAGGCGGACGTAGGCGTCCGTCGGGTCGTCGGTCTCCACGTCGAAGGTGAACTCCGCTCGGCGCCCCGCGAACTCCGCCCAGTCGATTCGCAGTGCGTCCTTATCGCGGCCGAGGTGCGCCCCGAGGAAGTGGAGCGCGTAGTTCGCGCGTCGCGGCATACACCACCTACGACGCCTTCCGAGAAAGAACTACGCCGCGCTCGGCCCCCTCGCTCACTCGTCGTCCGCGAGGTAGTCCTCCTGCACCGCGACGACGTCCGCGGAGTCCTCGCACTCGCTGTACCGCCGGAGTGGCTCCTCGTTCAGTTCGAGGAACGTGCGCCCCCACGAGAAGTGCGACAGCACGGCCTCCGCGCGCTCCCAGTAACCGAGGATGGCGAGCGCGCCCGCGAACGCCTCGACCGTGTTCAACTGGAACGGCTGCCCGTAGTTCACGGGATTGGCGGCCACGAGGAACGGGAGCGCGCGGTGTTCGCCGTCCATCTCGAACATCGCGCGCTCGGCCGTCTCCCACGAGCAGTCCAGCGCGACCAGCGTTCCGGTGTCGTCGGCCGGCGACAGCGCTTGCTCGGCGTGCGGATTCAACACCACGCCGTACGGCGTCTCGCGCGCCGACCGGTGGAGCGTCGCCTCGTCGAACTTCGCGAGGCGGCGCGCCGTACACTTCTCGGGGTCGTCGTCCCCCTCGTACCGGACGTGTAAGTCCACGATTCTACGTTCGCTTGGTCGCCGTACTGGAAAAGCGACTCGCTCGCCGGCACGCCCTCGCGTCGCTCAACCATCGGCCCCTCGGTTTCTTGTCGCCCCGCCGCCTCCCTCCGGACATGGACGACGACGCCCTCGTGCAGGCGTACTACGACGCCATCGACGACGGCGACTACGACGCCCTCCGGGACGTGCTCGCCGCGGACTTCGTGCAGGTGCGCCCCGACCTCACTCACGAGGGCCGGGACGCGTTCGTCGCGTTCATGCGCGACGACCGCCCCCGCACCGACACCCAGCACGTCCTCGACGCGGTGTACGACGGCGCCGGCGGCGTCGCGGCCCGAGGGCGACTGGTCGCGACGGACGGCCCGATGTTCTCGTTCGTGGACGTCTTCGAGACAGCGGACGGCAGAATACAGAAACTGCGAACGTACGTGGACTAATCGCGAGACGGTCGTATTCCGCGGTTCTCGCTCGCTGCGCTCGCTCCCACTCTCGCGCCCGCGTCGCTCACGGCTCACTTCGTTCACCGTTCGCGTTTCCGTGGTTCTCGCTCGCTGCGCTCGCTCCGAACCACGCTACTCGCGGTTCCGCTACGCTCCACCGCTCGCGCATTCCGAGGCGTTCGCTTCGCTCACGCCTCGCGCTCCCCGTCCCCGAGTGCGCTCTCGCCGACCTTCCGGGTGCCCTCGATGACTTCCTGCCCGTTCATGTACGGCTGGAGCGGTTCGGGCACGTCGACGGTGCCGTCGTCGTTCTGATAGTATTCCAGAATCGCGACCATCACGCGCGGGATGGCGAGCCCCGACCCGTTCAGGGTGTGGAGGTACTCCGCCGACTCGTGGCGCTCGGGCCGGTACCGGATGCCGGCGCGGCGCGCCTGGAAGTCCTCGAAGTTCGACACCGACGAGACCTCGAGCCATCGCCCGCCCTCCTCGGGGCCGTCCTCCATGTCGTCGCCGGGCGCCCACACCTCGATGTCGTACTTCTTCGCCTGCGTGAAGCCCAAATCGCCGGTACACATCTCCAGAATCCGGTACGGGAGGTCGAGGCGGCGCAGGACCTCCTCGGCCTCGTCGACGAGGCCCTCGAAGCGCTCGTAGGACTCGTCGGGTTCGACGAAGTTCACCATCTCCACCTTGTTGAACTGGTGGACGCGCACGATACCTCGCGTCTCCGTGCCGTGTTCGCCGGCCTCCCGGCGGAAGTTCGGCGAGTACGCCTGGTGTTTGAGCGGGAGGTCGTCGCTGAGCAGAATCTCGTCCCGGTACATGTTCGTCACCGGGACCTCCGCCGTGGGGAGGAGCCAGAGGTCGTCGTCCTCGTAGTCGGCCTCGTTCACGTCGCCGATGCGGTAGGCGTCCTCCACGAACTTCGGGAACTGGCCGGTGCCCTCCATCGACTTCGAGTTCACGGGAATCGGCGGGAACACGTCCACGTACTCCTGCTCGCGGTGGAGGTCGAGCATGAACTGGACGAGGGCGTGTTCGAGGCGCGCGCCGGCGCCCTTCGAGAAGTAGAAGCCGCCGCCCGAGACCTTCGCGCCGCGCTCGAAGTCCAGCACGTCGAGTTCCTCGCCGAGGTCGTAGTGCGGGACCACCTCGTCGGGCAACTCGCGCAGGTCGTCGAACCCCTCGCGGCGGCGCTCGACGTTCTCGTCCTCGGTAGCGCCGACGGGCACGTCCTCGTGGGGCACCATCGGGAGCGTGAGCAGGCGGCGCTCCAGTTCCGTTTCGAGTTCGTCCGCGCGCGCCTCCACGTCCTCCAGTTCGTCCTTGAGTTCGCCCGAGCGCTCGATGGCCTCCTGGGCTTTCTCCTCTTTGCCCTCCTGCTTGAGTTGGCCGATTTTCGAGGAGACCTCGTTTCGCTCGTGGCGGAGTTCGTCGCCGCGGGCCTTGAGTTCGCGCCACTCCTCGTCGATTTCCAGAATTCGGTCGAGGTCCGCGTCCACGCCCTTCTTCTCGAGGGCGTCCCGCACGGTGTCGGGGTTCTCGCGGACGAACTGTCTGCTCAGCATTTGCACGTCGGTTCGCCGGGCCGCGGCAAGAACGTATCGCATCCCTGTGAGGCCTTCGCGGGGCGCCGCGACGCGAACGCTTTTCCTCGCGGCCCTCCCGCTTGGACGTATGACTCCCGGCGACGTCACCGACGTCGAACAGTGTCCCGGCGTCTCCTACGTGGACACCGGCATGTACGACACCGCCGAGTACGGCTCCGTCTACGTCATCGACGCGGACCGGCCCGCGATAGTGGACACCGGCATCGGCACGAACTACGAGCGCATCCTGCACGCGCTCGACGAGCAGGGAATCGCGCCCGACGACCTCGAAGCGATTCTCGTCACGCACGTCCACCTCGACCACACGGGCGGCGCGGGGTTCCTCGCGGCCGAGTGCCCGAACGCGGACGTGTACGTCCACGAAATCGGCGCACGCCACCTCGTGGACCCCGAGCGCCTCGTCGCGGGGACGAAGGAGGCTGTCGGCGACCAGTGGCAGTACTACACCGAGCCGAAGCCCGTCCCCGAGGACCGCATCGTGGAACTGGAAGGCGGCGACGCGATAGACCTCGGGAGTCGCGAACTGACGGCCCACCACGCGCCCGGCCACGCTCCCCACCAGGTCGTCTTCGAGGACCACTCGTGTGACGCCGTGTTCACCGCGGACGCGGCGGGCATCTGGGTGCCGTCGCAGGACCGCGTTCGGGAGACGAGCCCGCCGCCAAACTTCGACCTCGAACAGTGCATCGACGACGTGGAGCTGATTCGACGCCTCGACCCCGACGTCCTGCTGTACGCGCACTTCGGTCCCGGCCCCGACGACACCGACGCCGTGCTCAAGCAGTACGAGCAAGTGCTCAGAGACTGGGTGGATGCGGTGAAGTACGAAGTCGTCGAACGGGGCGGCGAGGAAGCCGCTATCGACCACTTCGCGGCGTCTACGGAGGTCGCGGAGGTCTGGGGCGACCACAAGGCGAGTGCGGAAACTGCAATGAACGTCCGTGGGGTTCTGCGATACCTTAAGACCCAGGAGGAATAGTTGGGGCCATGAACTTCCGCGAGGCGGAACGCGAGTACGAGGACGACACCATCGCACGGGAGACACTCCCTCGCACGTTCGAGGCGGCCGCCGCGCGCCACACGGACCGCCCCGCCCAGGGGTACAAGGGCGGCGTCTACGACCGCACGCTCACGCCGGACGTACTTCCGCCGGCGCCCGACGGCGACTTCGAGGACGTGACCTACGGCGAGATGCGGGACATCGTGCGGAACCTCGCGGCGGGGTTCCGCGACCTCGGCGTCGAAGCCGGCGACCGCGTCGGGATGTTCGCCCACACGCGCATGGAGTGGGCGCAGTGTGACTTCGGCGTGCTCGCCGCGGGCGGCGCCGTCACCACCGTCTACGCCAGTTCCAGCCCCCGGCAGGTCAAACACTTGCTCGGGGACAGCGGCGCGGTCGGCGTCGTCGTGGAGAACGAGGAACTGCTCGCCCGCGTCCGCGAGGTCGAGGACGACCTCGACCTGGAGTTCGTCGTCACCATGGACCACGTCGCCGACGGCGACGCCATCCCGCTCTCGGAGGTGTACGAGCGCGGCCGCGAGACCTACGACCGCGAGACCTACGAGTCGTGGGTGGACGCCACCGAGTACGACGACCTCGCGAGCCTCATCTACACGTCGGGCACCACCGGCCAACCGAAGGGCGTCGCGCTCACCCACGAGAACTTCCGGGAGAACGTCAACCAGTGCCGGAAGCGCTTCGGGCCGCGACCCGACAAGCAGGGTCTGCCCGCGATTACGCCCGACGACCGACACGTCTCCTTCCTCCCGCTCGCGCACGTCTTCGAGCGCCTCTCCGGCCACTACCTGATGTTCACCACCGGCGCGCACGTCTGTTACGCCGAGTCGCCGGACACCCTCCAGGAGGACTTCGGGCTGTTCGAACCGACGACGGGGACGAGCGTCCCGCGCGTCTACGAGAAACTGTACGACGCCGTCCGCGACCAGGCCACCGAGTCCCCGACGAAAGAACGCATCTTCGAGTGGGCGACCGACGTCGGCCGCGAGTACCACGAGACCGACGACCCCGGCCTGCTCCTGCGCGGGAAGCGCGCCGTCGCGGACAAACTCGTCTTCCAGAAGGTCCGGAACGCGCTCGGCGGCGAAATCGAGTTCTTCATCTCCGGCGGCGGGTCGCTGTCCGCCGACCTCTGTGCGCTCTACCACGGCATGGGCCTCCCGATTCTGGAGGGGTACGGTCTCACCGAGACGAGTCCAGTCATCAGCGTGAACCCGCCCGAGCGCCCGCAGGTCGGCACCATCGGCCCGCCGCTCCCCGAAACCGAAATCGCGGTCGACTCGTCGGTCGCCAGCCCCGAACAGCGCGACCGCTACGACGGCCGCGTCGGCGAACTGATCGTGCGCGGCCCGCAGGTGTTCGACGGCTACTGGAACCTCCCCGAAGCCAGCGACGAGGCGTTCGTCGAGAAGGACGGAAGCGAGTGGTTCCGCACCGGCGACGTCGTCGAGGTGCGGGAGGACGACTACGTCCGCTTCCTCGAACGCGCGAAACAACTGCTCACGCTGTCGACGGGGAAGAACGTCGCCCCCGGCCCCATCGAGGACGCGTTCGCCGCCAGCCCGCTCGTCGAACAGTGCATGGTCGTCGGTGACGGCCACAAGTTCGTCTCCGCGCTCATCGTCCCGAACGTCGACGGCATCCGCAAGTGGGCCGACGCCGAAGGAATCGAATTGCCCGAGGAGAGGCAGGCGCTCTGTCGCGACGACCGCGTGAAAGAGCGCATCCAGCGCGAGGTCGACGACGTGAACGGGAACTTCGAGTCCTACGAGCAGATCAAGCAGTTCCGCCTCGTCGGCACGGAGTTCACCGAGGACAACGACATGCTCACGCCGACGATGAAGAAGAAACGCCGGAACATCCTCGACCGGTTCGCCGACGACATCGGCGACATCTACGCCGAGTAACGGGGTCGGCACCCCTCGCCGCAACCCGGCTCTTTTATACGGGCAGGCGGCAAAATCGGTCACGATGCCGAATTCGGAGGGAGACTGGTGAGTTCGTCGATAATCCCACTGGTCGCCACCATCATCGCACTCGGCGTCGCCGCACAGGTCGTCGCCGACAGACTCCAAGTGCCCAGCGTGCTGTTTCTCATCCTCGCTGGCATCGCCGTCGGCCCCGAGGTGCTCGGTGTCGTCACGCTCGAGTCCTTCGGCGGCATCGGGTCGCTGTCGGGCATCGTCGGGCTGTCGGTCGCCATCATCGTCTTCGAGGGCGCGTTCCACCTGAAACTCTCGAAGTTGCGGGAGGCACCCGGCGCGACGCTCCGCCTCGTCACGCTCGGCGCCGGCATCGCGCTCGTCGGGACCGCGATTGCGGTCCGCTTCCTGCTCGGCGCCGCGTGGGACATGTCGTTCCTCGTCGGGAGCCTCCTCGTCGCCACCGGCCCGACGGTCATCACGCCGATTCTCGAAGTCGTCCCGGTCAGAGACCGCGTCGAGGCCGCACTGGAGACCGAGGGCGTCGTCAACGACGTGACCGCGGCCATCCTCGCCATCGTCGTCTTCGAGGTGGTCGTCAACCCCGACCTCTCCAGTACCGCCATCGTCAACGAGTTCGCCGCACGCCTCGGCATCGGCGTTCTCATCGGACTGGTCGTCGCGGGCGTCGTCTGGTACCTCCTCCGACACGTCGACCTCTCCCGAGGGAACGCCCCCCAGAACGCCCGCCTCATCGTGCTCGCCGGGGCGCTCGTCGCGTACGGCGCGGCGGACTTCCTGCGCGGCGAAGCCGGCATCGCGGCCGTCGCGACCGCCGGCATGATTCTCGGGAATGCGGACCTCCCCTACGAGGAGGAGATAGAGTCGTTCAAGGGCGACGTGACGCTCGTCGTCCTCTCGTTCGTGTTCATCGCGCTCGCCGCGTTGCTCTCCTTCGACACCCTCCTCGACCTCGGCGTCGGCGGCCTCGCGGTCGCCGCGCTGGTCGCTATCGTCATCCGACCGGTCGCCGTGTTCGCCTCCACCGGCAGCGACCGCTACGAGACCGCCGAACGCGCGTTCATGAGCGCGGTCGGCCCCCGCGGCATCATCCCGGCGTCCGTCGCGACGCTGTTCGCCGCGGAACTCCGAGCCGTCGGCATGGAGGACGCCGCGAACCTCCTCGTCGGCACGGTCTTCCTCACGATTCTGCTGACGGTCGTCTTCGAGGGAGGGTTCGCCAGACACATCGCGGAAGCCTTAGACGTCATACCAATGCGTGTCATCATCGTCGGCGGCGGCACCGTCGGTCGAGCGCTCGCCGAGCGCCTCGAAGACCGCGGTGAGAACGTCGTCATCGTCGAGCAGGACGAACAGATGGTCGAACGAACCAGAAACGAGGGGTTCTCCGTCCACAAGGGCGACGGCACCGACACCGACGAACTGAGTGCCGCCGGCGCGGAGAACGCCCGCATCCTCGTCGCCGCCACCGGCGACGACGACGCGAACCTGCTGGTCGCCCAGCTCGCGGAATCGAAGTTCGAGGTCGAAACCATCATCGCTCGCGCGAACAACCCCGACAACGTCGACGCCTTCGAGGACCTCGGCGTGCGCACCGTCTCCTCGTCGCTCGCCACCGCGTGGGGCATCGACAACATCATCGAGCGCCCCGCGCTCGCCAACTGGATGACCGAAATCGGGCGCTCGGGCGACGTCCAGGAGGTCGAAGTGACCTCCGACGAGCTCGTCGGCTACACCATCGACGAACTCGACGCCGACCTCCCGAACGGCGTCATCATCGCGCTCGTCGGGCGCGACGGCGAGAACCAGGTGCCGGACGGCGACTTCACGCTCCAGCGCGGCGACCACTTGACGTTCCTCGGGCGGAAGGACGCGGTGCGGGACGCCCTCGACTGGTGTAATCCGCGCTCGAACTGAGTTCGGTTCCTGCGAATCGCCGTGGCGCATTTCCGTCTCGCGCCGCCAAACGCCCGCCCATGGACGCTGGGACGTTCCGGGCGCTCCACCGATACGGCGCGGTCGCGTCGGTCGCCGGAATCATCGCCGCCGCAGTCGCGTTCGCGGTCGGGGGCGCGGACAGCGCCGTCGGCCTCTACCTCGGACTGTTCTGCCCGCTGGGCGCGTTCTACTTCGTCGGCGCGGACCTCGCCGACGGGTCGACGTACCGCGTCCTCGGCGAGGAACTCCTGCGCGGCGTCGCGTGGTACTTCCTCGCGCTCGTCGGGTGGTCGTCGGTCGTCGCGGACGCCGAGGGCGTGGCGGCGTCGCCGCTGACGGTCGTCGGTCTGCCCGCGTTCACGGCGCTCGGAGTGGCGCTCCTGTTGTTCGCGGTCCGTCGCGTGACCGGCCTCGACCTCCGCGTCGCGTCGGACGGCGGCCGGCTGCTGGTCGCGCTCACTGGCGCGCTCGTCGGCGCGTTCGCCGTCGCGTACCTCGTGCTCGCCGAGGGCCGGACGGTGCTCCTCGCGCCGGCGTACGCGCTCATCGCGGCGCTCTCGCTGGCGGTCTGGTGGCGGCGACGAGCGTCCTCGGACGCGTCGTAGCCGCTACGCGTCGTGGACGCGCCACGTGAACAGGCTCTCGAAGACGTAGTTCACGAGCATCGCGGCCGCGATGGCGACGGGGCTCGCCGCGAGGAACCAGAGGTCGGTCCCCGCCACCACCAGCGTCACCGCGAGTCGCTGCGTGAGCAGCCAGTAGACGGCCAACTGGACGGCGACGCCGCCCGAGCGCACGACGTGAGAGCGCGCGAGGCGGCGCGCGAACGGCCACCGGCCGTCGTCGCCGTGGTCGGCGAACGTCCAGTGTTCGTTCACGAGGAACATCACGAGAATCGCCGTCTCGACGCCCGCTGCCTTCGCCCACATCTCGGGAGTGCCGGCGCCGAGACGGAGCGCCGCGAGAACGGCGTTGTCCGAGATTGCGCCGACGACGCCGACCGAGACGAACTGCCCGAAGCGCGCGCCAGAAGCGAGGGACGCGAACCGCTCGGGGAGTAACTTACTCATGCTTCGAGCCTCGGCGGTCGTCGCTCAGCGACCCGACGTAGTCGACGAGCGCCGGCGGGTCGTCGCGTCGCTGCGCGATGGCGGCGTGCAGGCGGCTGTCCCGCAGGCGCTTCGCGCGGTGTCGCGCGGACACCAGCGACCGGAACAACGAGAACGGCGTGCGCACCGGGGAGACGGTCGAGTTCGGGCGGTCCTCCCACTCGATGGGGACTTCGGCGACGCGCAGGCCGTGGGCGCCGGCGATGGCGACCAGTTCCACGTCCCACGCGAAGCCGGGTTCGTAGAGGTGGTCACGAACGCGCTCCCACGACTCGGCCGTCAGCGCCTTCGCGCCACACTGGTAGTCGTGCAAATCCACGGACAACAGGCCACTCGCGAGCCACGCGAACCCGTCGCCGAGGAACCGTCGGACGACGGTCTGGTGGCTCTGGACGTCGGCCTCGGGGTGCCGGCGCGACCCGACCGCGAGGTCCGCGCCGTCCTCGCGGACGCACTCGACCACGTCCGCGAACGATTCGGCGGGCGTCGACCCGTCCGCGTCGGCGAACGCGAGGACGTCCGTGTCGAGCCGCTCGAACCCCGCGGTGACCGCGGCGCCCTTCCCGCGGCGCGCCGCCGCGTCGTTGACGGTCGCCCCTGCCTGTTCGATTGCCGCGACCGTCTCGGGGTCGCCGTCGTCCAACTCGACGTGGACGCGAGCGGGCCGGATGACCGACTGGAGGGCGTCGAGGTAGTCCGCGAGCACCTCGACGTCGGGGTCGTAGGCGGGGACCACGATGCCGACAGAGCGCATTGGCTCGAAGCAATCGGGCGAACGGTATGAGTTTCGTGGTTCAAACTGACACCTTCGAAACCGAGAAAATGCGGATAGTGGCCGCGCTGCGTGCGATTACTGGCCGAATCGCGCCGCGGTGGAACCGGTCGCCGAAGCGGCGACGGCGACTGGCTTACCGCTCGAACGTAATCGCCGCGCCCTGCCCGAAGCCGACACAGAGCGTCGCGAGGCCCTTGTCGGCGTCGCGTTTTTGCATCTCGTGGATGAGCGTGACGGGGAGCCGGGCGCCGCTCGCGCCGAGCGGGTGGCCGATGGCGATGGCGCCGCCGTTCACGTTGAACTTCTCGTTGTCCACGCCGAGTTCGTCCCGCGAGTAGACAGTCTGGGAGGCGAACGCCTCGTTCAGCTCCACGAGGTCGAAGTCGTCGATGTCCTGTCCCGTGCGCTCCAGCAGGCCCTTCGTCGCCGGCACCGGGCCGATGCCCATCACTTCGGGGTCGACGCCCGCGACGTTGTGGTCGCCGACGCGCGCCAGCACGTCGAGGCCGTGGTCCTGCGCGAACTCCTCGCTCGTGACGAGCGTCGCCGCGGCGCCGTCGGAAATCTGGCTGGCGTTCCCGGGCGTCACCGTCCCGTCGCTCTTGAACACCGTCGGCAGGCCCTGAAGGGCCTCTTTCGTGGTGCCGCGGCGGATGCCCTCGTCTTCCTCCACGAGACCGTCGTCGGTCTCGATGGGGACGAGTTCGTCGTCGAAGCGCCCTGAGTCGGTCGCCTCGGCGGCGCGCTGCTGACTCTGGAGCGCGTACTCGTCTTGCATCTCGCGGGTGATGTCGTGTCGCTCCGCGACCTCCTCAGCGGTCATCCCCATCTGCAACTGGGGGACGTTGTACAGTTCGCCGAGTTTCGGGTGGAGGTGGGCGTAGGAGTCGCCGTCCATCGGCACGCGGCTCATGTTCTCGACGCCGCCCGCGATGATGGCGTCGCGCTGCCCGGCGCTGATGGAGTCCGCGGCGCGCATGATGGCTTCCATCGAGGACGCACACCAGCGGTTGATGGACGCCGCCGGCACGTCCTCGCCGAGTTCCGAGAGGAGCGCGATGACGCGCGCGACGTTGTTGTCCTGTTCCTTGCGCTGCTGGGCGACGCCCCACTGCAGGTCGTCGACGTGGTCGCTCGTCAGGCCGTGCTCGTCGAGGATGTGGTCGATGAGCGGGACCGAGAGGTCTTCGCTGCGGGTGTCGGCGTACACGCCGTCGTCTTTCCCTTGGGGCGTTCGGTACGCCGCCGCGATGACCGGAGTGGTGTCGCTTCCCATACCGCCACGTGGCGCACGCCGAACCATAAACCTCCCACAACGGGGCGCACGCCGCTCGCTGTTTACTCGCCCGCGCCCGTCGCGGCCGTCCGATTCAGCGCGGTGTCGTACCACCCGGGGCGCTCCACGGGGTCACCGCCGGTTCGCTCGAAGCGAACCGTCCGCTCGACGGTTGCGCCGTCCTGCTCGTAGGTCATCTCCAGGGACTCCACGAGGCCCTCCGGCGTGACCGTCGCCGCGAACGCCACGTCGGTCACCTGCTCGCGGTCGACGGCCATCTCGGCGACTGTCCCGCGAACTCGAATCGCCGACTCGTTGGCGCGCTCGACGGTCACGTCGGCGTTCCCGAACAGCGAGTAGACGAGGTCGCGCTCGTACAGCGCCGACGGGAACACCTGCGCGGGCGGTATCGGCTCGGAACCGCCGTCTACCGAGATGGAGCGCACGCCGTAGGTCGCGTTCTCGCGGGCCGGCGATTCGAGTCGCCACACCACCTGCTCGCCGTCGGCGTACTGGACGAACGTGCCGTTCGATGTCCCGAGCGCGAGGGGCGTCCCGTCCGTCGTCACGCGCCACCGCCAGTGCGACTCGCTCGCGGCGACCATCGTCGACTCCCGGGACACCGTCGCGCTGTCGTTCGTGCGCTCGACGCGCGACTGTCTCGTGAACGAGTGGTTTCGCACCGCGTCGCGGTGCGCGTCCGCGAGCGCCGCCGCGTCCACCACCCCGTCCCGCGTCAGTCCGGGCGCGAGACGCTCGGCGGACGTCTCGGTCGGTTCGCTCGTCGTTTCCGTGGTCGGGGACGGCTCCGTGGTCGTTGCGTCTGTCGTGGTCCCGCCGTCAGACCCCACGAGACCGGCACAGCCGGCGCTCACGACGAGGAGGGCACACGCCACCGCGGCGACCGAAGGGCGAGTCGGCATATCCGACCGTTCTTCTCTCTGACGTATAAAACTCTGGTAGGATATCGGGCCGTGCGAAACCGCGTTGTGGCGACGAGTCCATCGTCACACCTCGCGGCTCGCGGTTTCGTTTCGCTTGCGCGTCGTGTCGTGTCCACTCGAATCGAAGACGCCAGCGACTCGCGGCTCCCTCCGGTCGCCGCTCGCGATTTCGAGAGTCCTCGCTTCGCTCGGACTCTCGCACTCCGGAAAGCGTTTATCGCATCCCTCGCTAACGCGGAGTATGCCTCGGCCCCGCGACGACTCGTCGCGAACCCGCGTCGCCGTCGCCCTCCTCGCGGTCGCCGCGCTCGCGCTCGTCGCCCGCGTCTGGGCGCTCGGGTGGCGGGTCGCCCACCAGGACGAAGCGCGCGTCGCCCACTGGGTGCTCAACTACATGGAACTCGGCGGCTGGGAGTACCGCGCCATCATCCACGGGCCGTTCCTCCCGCACGTCAACGGCGTCGTGTTCAGCGTGCTCGGGCCGTCGGACTTCACGATGCGCCTCGTCGTCGCCGTCGTCGGCGGACTGCTCCCGCTGGCCGCGTGGCTCTACCGCGACTACCTCTCGGACGCCGAAGTCGTCGCCGTCGGCGCGTTCTTCGCGCTGAACCCCGTCCTGCTGTACTACTCGCGGTTCATGCGCAACGACCTCCTGCTCGCCGCGTTCATGTTCGCCGCGCTCGGGTTCTTCCTGCGCGCGCTCTCCACGGGGAAGGCGCGGTACCTCTACCTCGGCGCGCTCCCGTTCGCGCTCGCGTTCACCACGAAGGAGAACAGCCTCCTCTACCCCGTCTGCTGGCTCGGCGCGCTCGTCCTCGTGTTCGACGGTCGCCTCGTGCTCGCCGGCGCGAGCGACGACGCCACCCGCCTCGGCACCGCCCGCGACCGCCTCCGCGAAGCGCTCCGGGCGGCGTGGCGGTACAAACTCCACCTCTCGCTCGCCGCGCTCGAAACCGCCGTCGTGGTCGTCGCGTTCTACGCGCCGAAACCCGAGTTCTACCGCATCCCGCAGAACCCCGGCCTCCTCCCGGAGGTCGTGGGCGCCGCCACGCTCGGGACGTTCGAGGAGTTCACGAAGCGGTGGACGGCGACGGACACCCACGCCCACTCCTACATCGAGTTCCTGAAACACGACCTCACGGTGCTCTCGGTGGGCGCCGCGGCGCTCGTCGCGTTCGCCCTCCTCGGCTTCTTCTACGAGCGATACGGCCGCGAACGACCGCGCGCAATCGTCCCGTTCTGCTTCTACTGGGGCGTCTTCTCGCTGTTCGGCTACCCCGCCGTCACCGACATCACCGCCGGCTGGACCGCCGTGAACGCGGTCGTTCCCCTCGCCGTGCCCGCGGGCGTCGGCGTCGGCCTCGTCTTCGAGTACGGCCGGAGCGCCGTCGCCACCGGGAATCTCGCCCGCGCTCGCGTCGCCGTCGTCGTGTTGCTCGTCGCCACCGCCGGCACCGGCGCGGTCGCCGCACAGACCTCGTACGTCAACGCCCAGGGCCCCGGCAACCCCCTCATCCAGTACGCGCAGTCCTCCGGGAACATGCAGCCGACCCTGAATGAAATCGAGGAGATCTCGGCCGAACACGACGGCGTCGACGTGATGTTCTACGGCGATTCGTTCTACGCGCCGAACGACTTCGACCGCGACCTGCAACTGCAGATAGACGACTACGACGACCCGAACGACGTCGGCGGCGGCTACCAGAGCTGGTTCGACCGCCTGCCGCTCCCGTGGTACTTCGAGCAGTACGACACGAACGTCTCCAGTACGCTCCAGACCGAGACGCTCCTCGAACACGAACCGCCCGTCGTCGTCGTGGCGGAGGGCGACGAGGACAACCTGGAGGCGGACCTCACGGAGCGCGGCTACGACCGCCGCGTGTTCCCGCGCTACCAGTTCGCCCAGGACCCCGGCCCGCTCGTCTTCTACGTCAGCGAGAACGCGACGTTGTGACAGCGCTGGCCGGACTGCGACGGCCTTAAGCGCCCCCGGTGGGTAGTCCGTGGGTAGTGACCGAGGCGCTCGACGTCGTCGAATTCCTGCTCACGGCCCGCGTCTACGACCGCCACCAGGAACTCGACGAGAACGACTTACCGCCCGCGCACCGCAGCGCACTCTGGGCCGAGGACGGCGTCCCCCGGCCGCCGCAAGTGACCGAGACCGCCGTCCGCGACGCCACCGGCGTCGACGACCCGTGGGACGCCGTCTCCGAGTTGATGTTCACCGACCGCGACGCGTTCGCGGGGAACATCTCGCTCGTGGACGACGACATGGCCGTCGACTGGTTCGTCGACCGCGCGGACGCCGACCGCGTGTTCGACAACCCCGCGCTCGCCTTCGTGCTGGACGACGAGTTCGGCGTGGACTACGAGGCGTCCCGCGACGAGAACCGCCCGGTGCAGGCGGACCCGCAGTGGATAGACGGCCTGCTCGCGGAGTACTTCGACGAGGACGACGAGGAGATGCTCGACCTCGTGGAGGTCCGGTCGCCCGCCGAAATCGAGGTGACCCTCGACGACATCGTCCTCACCGAGGAACAAGAGGAGGAGATGTCGAAGGTGGCGAAGGCCATCGAGCACCGCGACTACCTCGCGACCATCGGCCTCAGCGAAATCGGGAAACTCCTCTTCGTCGGGCCGCCGGGGACGGGGAAGACCTCGACCGCGCGCGGTCTCGCCCACCAACTCGACCTGCCGTTCGTCGAGGTCAAACTCTCGATGATCACGAGCCAGTATCTCGGCGAGACGGCGAAGAACGTCGAGAAGGTCTTCGAGGTGGCGAAGCGACTGTCGCCCTGTATCCTGTTCATGGACGAGTTCGACTTCGTCGCGACGACGCGGACGGGCGACGAGCACAACGCCATCAAGCGCGCCGTCAACACGCTCCTCAAGAGCATCGACGAGGTGAGCCTCGTCAACGACGACGTGTTGCTCATCGGCGCGACGAACCACCCAGACGAACTCGACGCCGCGGCGTGGCGGCGCTTCGACGAGATTCTCTCCTTCCCGCGGCCGGACGAGCAGATGCGCGCCGACATCCTCGAACTCGTCGTGCGGGAACTCGAAATCGCCTCCTTCGACCCGCAGGAACTCGCTGCCGAGACGGAGGGCCTCACGGGGAGCGACCTCCGCCTCGTGCTCCGCGAGGCCGTCCTCGACGCGCTCGTGGAGGACCGCCGCGAACTCACTCAGGAAGACCTCCTCGACGCCGTCGAGGACTTCGAGGACCGCGACCACCTCCGGAATCTGGACACCTTGGAGGACGCTCTCGACGGCGACGACGACGACCACAGCCACGACCACGACGCGGAGGCGGCCGACCACAGCCACGAATGAAGGTGACGCTGCTCGGCACGGGCGACACCACGGGCACCCCGACGCCGGGGTGTGACTGTGACACCTGCCGAGCGGCCGACGAGCACGGCGTGGAGCGCACGCGCTTTTCCGTCCACGTCGAACACGAACCCTCGGGGGACTCCCTGCTCGTGGACTTCAGCCCGGACTTCCGCTACCAGTTCCTCCGCGAGGACGTTCCCCTCCCCGACGCCGGTATCGTCACCCACCAGCACTTCGACCACCTCGACGGCCTCGGGAACGCGTACCGGCTGTTCGAGGAGTTGCCCGTGTACGCCGCCGACGAGACCGACCCCGAGACCGGCGAGTCCGTCGCGGAGACCGTCGCGTCGAAGTTCGATTACCTCCGGCCGCTCGACGCCCGCGCCGTCACGCCCTTCGAGTCGTTCGACGCCGCCGGCTTCGAGGTCACGCTCGTCCCCGTCGACCACCCGCCCCTGCTCTGCTACGGGGTCGTGATAGAGCGCGACGGGGCGAAACTCTCGCTGTCGGGCGACACCACCTACGACATCCCGGAGGAGAGTCGCGAGGCGATGTGCGACCCGGACCTCCTGCTCGCGGACGGCATCGTCCCCGCGCACCTCTCGCATCACCACCCGCGGGGCGGCCGCCACGAGGACAGCGAGGGCGTCCCGCGCACGTTCGGCACGAAACACATGACACTGGAGGGCGCGCTCGCGCTCGGCGACGACCTGAACGCGAGCGAGACCCGGGTCGTCCACGTCTCCCACTTCTTCCCCGCCGACGAGGCGTTCGCCGACGAACTCGCGGTGGACGGCGAGACGTTCCGTCTCTGACTGTCGACACTCACTCCGCGTCGCGAGCGTACGACGCGCCGGCCGCGAACCCGAAGTAGAGCAGTCCGAGCGCCAGCACCACGACGCCCGAGGAGACGTCGGCGCCGACGAGTCCGAGCATCCCGACGGCCGAGGCGCCCGCGACGACGCCGCCGTTTTGCTGGCCCTCGCGGCCCCACAGCAGGTCCGGGTGGTCGGCGGTGAGGTACGCGGCGGTGGCGTAGACGACGCCGGTGGCGACGACGACAGTCGCGTGCGCTTCGAGCGCGAGGGCGAGGGCGAACGCCGCGACGCCGACGGCGACCGTGAGGACGTATCGACGTTCCGGGGACACGCGCTCCCCTTCGGCGTCTCGGGATTTCAGTGTTCGCCGGCCGTTGCAGTGACTGCGAACGCTCAGAACTGGTCGAGGCCGGACTGCCGCCGGCGTCCTCCCGCGTCCGACCGCCACGGCGTCCGGCGCTCGCGCTCGGCGTCGAGGTCCGCGTCCGGCGCGTCGGCCGCCTCGAAGCCGGGGCAGTCCGGCCCGCATTCGGATGCGGGGTCGACGACGCGCTCGAAGTGCGCGCAGTGGGGGACTGTTGCGTCCCCGTCGCCCGTCGAGGCGTTCGCACACGCCGGGAAGTCGAACGTCCGCCAGCCCTTGCCGTACGCGCGCTCCGCGACGCGGCGGCGCTGGCGCGCCTTCGCGTCGGCGGTGACGGGACGCACCTCGGTCCGGGCGGTGTGTTCCGCGAGGACTTCCAGTCCCGGTCCCGCGGAATCGAGTTGCTCCGGCGCTCGCACCACCTCGATGGGGTTCTCGCGCTCGAAGTCCACGCGCCACACGCCCACCGCGTCGGGGAGGCGATTCAGGTGGGCGCGCGTCACGTGGCTCTCGGTCGCCACGACGGCGTAATCGAGCACGCCGAGGCTGGCGTCGTGACGCGTCTGGAACGCGAGGTCGCCCGGCCGCCCGAGGTCCGGCTTGTTCTCCACGCCGACGAGACCGCCGACCCAGTCCGGGTACCGCGTGGTCTGCCTGACGACCTGCTGGCCGCCCCGCCGCGTCACGTCCAGGAAGCCGGTGTCGGCGCCGCGCTCGGCGAGCGAGCGCGCACGCTCCGGCGGCCCGTCGAAGACGCGCGTCACGCGCTCGTACTCGCCGACCGGCACGTCGGCGTCGAGGACGGCGGGCGGAATCGTGTCGCTCGCGAGTTCGGTTCGGGCGTCGAACTCCGGCCCCGGAAGCACGCAGACCGTGTCGACGATGCGCCCGCCGGCGGCGTGGACGCTCGTCCCGAGTTGCCGGGAGACGACGCCCGCGTCTCCGATTCCGGGGATGCCGCCGGCTTCCAGACGGGCGCACAACCGGAGTTCGAACCCGTACTCTCGCACACCGGCGCGTACGCGACTCTCTCGGTTAAATACCGCGTCTCCGCCAACTCCTTCGGTTCCGGCCCGCGAGGGTCGCGTCTGCCGGCGCGAAGCGCCGTCTCCGTCGCCTCCGTAACAGTAGGTTTATCAGTCGTTCGGGGCGAAATTCACGCAAGATTACTCTGTGAACATGGCAGACAACCACCGACAACCGGAGGTGAACATCGGACTGGTCGGCCACGTAGACCACGGCAAGACCACGCTCGTCCGCGCGCTCAGCGGCGAGTGGACCGACCAGCACTCCGAGGAGATGAAGCGAGGAATCTCCATCCGACTCGGGTACGCCGACGCGACGCTGCGCCGGTGTCCCGACTGCGACGAACCGGAGTGTTACACGGTCGCCGAACAGTGCCCCGAACACGGAACCGAGACGGAGATTCTGCGCACGGTGTCGTTCGTGGACGCGCCCGGCCACGAGACGCTGATGGCGACGATGCTCTCCGGGGCGTCCCTGATGGACGGCGCGGTGCTCGTCGTCAGCGCGAACGAACCGGTGCCCCAGCCCCAGACCGAGGAGCACCTGATGGCGCTGGACATCATCGGCATCGACAACATCGTCATCGCGCAGAACAAGGTCGACCTCGTCGACGCCGACGAGGCCCGCGAGAACTACGAGCAGATCAAGGAGTTCGTCGAGGGCACCGTCGCCGAGGACGCGCCCATCGTCCCCGTGTCGGCCGAACAGGAGATCAACGTCGACCTCGTCATCGACGCGCTCGAACGCGAGATTCCGACGCCCGACCGCGACCCGGACGCCGACCCCCGGATGTACGTCGCGCGCTCGTTCGACATCAACCGTCCCGGCACGACGTGGGACGGCCTGCTCGGCGGCGTGCTCGGCGGCAGTCTCGTGCAGGGCGAACTCGACGTCGACGACGAAATCGAGTTGCGCCCCGGCCGCGAGGTCGACGAGGGCGGACAGACCGAGTGGCGGTCCGTCTCCACGGACGTCCGGAGCCTGCAGGCGGGCGGCGAGTCCGTCGACACGGTCTCCCCCGGTGGCCTGCTCGGCGTCGGCACGGGGCTCGACCCGAGCCTGACGAAGGGCGACGCGCTCGCGGGACAGGTCGCCGGGCCGCCCGGTAGCCTGCCGCCGACGTGGGACTCCTTCGAGATGGACGTGGAACTCCTCGAGCGCCTCGTCGGCGCCGAGGAGGGCGACGAAATCGAGGACATCTCCACGGGCGAACCGCTGATGCTCACCGTCGGCACCGCGACCACGGTCGGCTCGGTGACGAGCGCGCGCGACGGCGAGTGCGAGGTCGCGCTCAAACGCCCCGTCTGTGCGCCGGCGGGCGCGAAAATCGCCATCAACCGCCGCGTCGGCGCGCGGTGGCGGCTCATCGGCGTCGGAACGCTCACGGAGTGATGCGAATCGCCATGGACGCCAACGCGCTGATGATGCCGGCCGGGGTCGGAGTTCGCGTCTTCGACGAACTCGACTCCCTGCTCGGCGACTACGACGCGGTCGTTCCCGAATCCGTCCGCGCCGAGTTGTCGAAACTCGGCGACAGCGGCGGCGAACAGGGAACGGCGGCCAGCGTGGCGGCGGACCTGGCGGAGCGCTGTGACACCGTGGCGACGGAGGAATCGTACGCCGACGACGCGCTCTGTGCGCTCGCCGCCGACGGCGAGGTGGACGCGGTCGTGACGAACGACGCCCCCCTGAAGGAACGCCTGCTCGACGCGGGCGTGCCGGTAATTCATTTAAGGGGCCGGAATCAACTGACTATCACTCAACCATAGATGTACAAGCGAGCACGGCTGAAGGACACGGTAGAGGTTCCGCCCGAGCACCTCGGGGACGTGAGTCCGGACCTCGTGAAGCGACTGCTACAGGACAAACTCGAGGGTCGAATGGACGAGGACGTGGGGAGCATCGTCACCGTCACCGAGGTCCACGACCTCGGCGAGGGCGCGGTGTTGCCGAACCGTCCGGGCGTCTACTACGAGGCCGAGTTCGACGCGGTCACGTTCGACCCCGAGATGCAGGAGGTCGTGGACGGCGAAATCGTCGAAGTGGTGAGTTTCGGCGCGTTCGTCGGCATCGGCCCGGTGGACGGACTGCTCCACGTCTCCCAGATTAGCGACGAGTACCTCGCGTTCGACGAGGAGAACCAGCAACTGGCGTCCCGCGAGTCGAACAGCGTCATCGGCACCGGGGACGCGGTGCGGGCGCGCATCGTCACGAAGAGCATCGACGAGCGCAACCCCCGCGAGTCCAAGATCGGGCTCACGGCCAAACAGCCCGGCCTCGGGAAGCACGGCTGGCTCCGCGAGGCGCGAGAGCAAGAGCAGGCGGCGGGTGAGGACTAGATGGCGTCGAACCGACTGGCGTGTCACGACTGCCACCGCATCGTCGAGCCGGACGAGGAGATGTGTCCGTACTGCTCGTCGACGAGCCTGACCGAGGACTGGGCGGGCTACGTGGTCATCACGCACCCCGAGGAGTCCGAGATCGCGGAGAAGATGGAGGTCCGCGAGGCGGGCGAGTACGCGCTGAAGGTCAGATAGCGTGGTCGACCCGGTGGCGACGCTCCCGGCGGACGCCCGCGAGGCGTTCAAGGAGCCACTCGGCCCCGTCTACACGGACACGCAGCGACTGCTCGCGGACGCCGGCGACCCCGTGGTGGCGGTCGGCGACGTGGTGACCTACCACCTCGTCGAGGCGGGGGCGCCGCCGAAGGTCGCCGTGGTGGACGGGAAGACCGAGCGCGAGGAGGTGAGCGACGAGGTCCGCGGCGGCGTGCCGGACGCCGACCGCGAGGTGGAAGTCGAGAGCGAGCCGGCGACCGTCTCGGCGGCACTACTGGACGCGCTGGTCGCGGCCGTCGAATTCGAGGGTTCGACCGTCATTTCGGTGGTCGGCGAGGAGGACCTCGCGACGGTGCCGGCGGTGCTCGCGGTGCCCGACGGCGGGAGCGTCGTCTACGGCCAACCCGGGGAGGGGATGGTGCTGGCGAACGTCACCCCCGACCTGCGCGAGCGCGTGGTCGAACTCGCGGAGTTGCTGGAGACGACCGAGGCGTTCTGGACGACGCTGGAGTGACGCGCCGTACCGGTCGTTCGAAATGCTTTTACAGATTTCGCGCTCATGTACGGACAACTGACCATGGAAATCGAGATTCTGGAGCAGGAGGACAACCCCCTGCTCCACCGGACTGAGGTCACGTTCGAGATCGAACACGAGGACGCGACGCCGTCGCGACTCTCCGTTCGCGACAGTCTCGCGGCGAAACTCGACAAGGACTCCGAGGAGGTCGTCGTCCACGAACTCGACACGAAGTTCGGGATGCGGAAGACCGCGGGCCGCGCGAAGGTCTACGACTCGCCCGACGAGGCCGCGGAGGTCGAACACGAGCACATGCTCGAGCGGAACAAGATCGGCGAGGACGCCGAGGCCGACGCGGAGGAGGCCGAATAATGCCCCGAGGCGACTACTACGAGGACGACGGGTCCACGGAGAAAGAGCAGTGTCCGCGCTGTGGCGACACGTTCCTCGCGGACCACGGTGACCGCCAGCACTGCGGGAAGTGCGGCTACACCGAGTGGAACTGACGCGGTAGATGCGGGTTCTCGGAATCGAGGGCACTGCGTGGTGTGCGAGCGCGGCGCTGTACGATTCCGAGACTGATTCTGTCGTCATCGAGTCAGACGCGTACCAACCGGAGAGCGGCGGCATCCACCCGCGCGAGGCTGCCGAGCACATGCGGCAGGCGATTCCCTCGGTCGTCGGGACGGTGCTGGACGAGGCCGACGGCGACATCGACGCCGACGAACGAGGTTCGTCGAGCAGACAGGCGGCGCCTGTCGACGCAGTAGCCTTCTCTCGCGGCCCGGGCCTCGGTCCGTGTTTGCGCATCGTCGGGTCGGCGGCGCGAGCGCTCGCCCAGACCCTCGACGTGCCGCTCGTCGGCGTGAACCACATGGTCGCGCACCTCGAAATCGGCCGCCACCGTTCGGGCTTTTCTGCGCCAGTCTGCCTGAACGCGAGCGGTGCGAACGCCCACATCCTCGCGTACCGGAACGGCCGGTACCGCGTGCTCGGCGAGACGATGGACACCGGGGTCGGGAACGCGCTGGACAAGTTCACGCGCCACGTCGGGTGGAGCCACCCCGGCGGCCCGAAGGTCGAGTCCCACGCGAAGGAGGGCGAGTACACCGACCTGCCGTACGTCGTGAAGGGGATGGATTTCTCCTTCTCGGGCATCATGAGCGCCGCGAAGCAGGCTGTCGACGACGGCGAGCCGGTGGAGAACGTCTGTCGCGGCCTCGAGGAGAACGTCTTCGCGATGCTGACCGAGGTCGCGGAGCGCGCGCTCTCGCTGACGGGCCGCGACGAACTCGTGTTGGGGGGCGGCGTCGGGCAGAACGACCGCCTGCGGGGGATGCTCGCGGAGATGTGCGACCAGCGCGGCGCCGACTTCTACGCGCCCGAACCCCGATTCCTTCGGGACAACGCGGGGATGATTGCCGTCCTCGGCGCGAAGATGGCCGAGGCGGGCGACACGCTCGCAGTCGAGGAGTCGGGCATCGATTCGAACTTCCGGCCGGACGAGGTGCCGGTGACGTGGCGGACGCCCGAGTCGCCGCCGGCGCGCGACGGCGACGTGATTCGGGGCGCCGAAGCGACGGTCACCTTCGAGGACGACCGCGTGGTGAAGTCCCGCGCGCCGAAGACCTACCGGCACGCCGAACTGGACGCGCGCCTGCGCCGCGACCGCACCGTCCTCGAAGCCCGGTTGACGAGCGACGCGCGCTCGGCGGGCGTGCCGACGCCGCTCGTCTGGGACGTGGACGTGCCCGAGTCGACGCTCGTCTTCCAGTTCGTCGGCGACAGCGACCTCCGGGACGCACTCACCGAGTCGCGAGTGCGCGACGTGGGCCGCCACCTCGCCGCGATTCACGACGCCGGGTTCGTCCACGGCGACCCGACGACGCGGAACGTGCGGGTGAGCGACGCGTCCCGCGAGCGCGGCGACGACCGCACGTTCCTCATCGATTTCGGGCTCGGCTACTACACGGACGACGTGGAGGACTACGCGATGGACTGCCACGTCTTCGAGCAGAGCCTCGCGGGCACCGCCGACGACGCGGCGGGCCTCGCGGCGGCGTTCGAGGACGCCTACCGCGACGTTGGCGACCCCGACGTGCTCGACCAACTGCGCGAAATCGAGGGGCGGGGCCGGTACCAGGGCGACGACGCGTAGCCGCGGGCCGCCCAAAGTGATTTGACGAGTCCCGACCAACGACGTACCATGGCCGAGAAACCGACGAGTGGCGAACTGTTCGGGGTGCCGTACAACTTCGAGCGCCCGAAACTCAGCCGGATGCTCTCCTCGTACTGGCAGCCGGGCGAGGGGATGCTCGTGGAGAAGCCCTTCGGCATCGGGTACACGCTGAATCTGGCGAACTGGCGGTCGTGGATCGTGCTCGCGGTCGCGGGCGTCCTGCTCTGGCAACAGCAGGGCAGCGGCGACGGCGACGAGAGCGCGGTCGACGAGGCCGTGGAAGTCGTCGTCGACGACTAGACCGACGCACCCTTCTCTCTGGACTCGCTCGCTTCTCGCATGGAGACGCTCCGGTTCGTGACGACGAATCCCGGGAAGGTGCGGGAGGCAGAGGACTACCTCGCGGCCCGCTACGCGGTCGAGCAGTTCGACTACGACTACGCGGAGATACAGAGCGACGACCTCGCCGCCATCGCGGCGCGCGGCGCCGAGGAGGCCTACGACGCCCAGGACGACGGCGCGCCCGTCATCGTGGACGACGCGGGGCTGTTCGTTCGCGCGCTCGACGGCTTCCCGGGGCCGTACTCGTCGTACGTCGAGGACACGCTCGGCATCGAACGCGTCTGGAACGTCGCGGAGGACCTAGACGACCGGCGTGCGGCCTTCCGGTGTACGGTCGCGTTCACCGACGGCGAGACGACCGAGACGTTCTCGGGCGCGGTGCAGGGCCGTCTCGTCGCGCCGCGGGGCGACGGCGGGTTCGGCTACGACCCCATCTTCGAGCACGACGGCGAGACGTTCGCGGAGATGGACACCGCGGAGAAGAACGCGTTGAGCCACCGGGGTCGCGCGCTCGCGAAACTCGCTGACTGGCTCGCCGAGCGCGAGTAGTTACGCGCGCGGGTCGCGGTCGGGACCGGGGTAGTCGCCGCCGACGACTTCCGGGTAGAGGCGTTCGGGGTCGAACAGGCGCGCGAACGCGTCCGGCGCCTTCACGCTGAGGTCGACGCGCTTCTTGAGTTCGACGCCGGCCTTCGCCGAGCGCAGGCGCTCGTCGTAGGTGAGCACGTGCGCGGCGTCGCCGTGGTAGGCGGCGGCGAGCGCCGGGTGGTCGCCCGCGGGGTGGTCGACCAGCGTCGCCAGTCCCTCGATTTTCTCCCGCCAGTCCGCGGCCAGACCGTCGTCACCGAGGTCGGCGACGACGGCTTCCGCGTCGTCCAACAGGGGGTCGCTCGCGACCAGTTCGACCCACGAGTGCGAGCGCACGTGGTCGAGCGCGTCGCGCGCGTCGCCGTCCACGAACAGGTCGGCGGCGAGCACGTCGGCGTCGGCGGCGACCCGCGCGGGGTTCGGGTCACTCATCGCGGCGCTCTCGGAGTGCGTCCCGCACCGCTTCGACGTCCACGCCGCGGTCGCTCGCGCGGTCGAACAACTCCCGCCAGGTCATCTCGTGCCGGCGATGAGGCTCCGAACTTCCTCGCGGTACTGTTCGGGCGTCAGCCCGAGGTCGACGTCGACGGTGACGGTGATGGCCTCGGAGAGTTGCTTCTCGGTGGTCTTGGCGTAGTTCTCGGCGGGGTACGCGCCGCCCGCGACGACCACGTAGTCGCCCTCGTTCCACACCGCGAGGTCGCCCGCCACCTCGATGGAGCCGACGTCGATGTCGAAGGACTCGCCGCTCGTCTCGTAGGTGAGCGTGCCGACAGGGAACTCGGCGGAGAATGTCGTCAGCCCCGGCGTCTTCCCGGAGTCGGTCTCGAACGCGACCTCGCCGGTCTGGGCGACGTTCTCCAGGCCCTCGTCTTTCATGCGCTGCTCGAACTGGTCGCGGGCCTGCTTTTTCGTCTGCTGGAGGACTTCCTCGCGCCCGACGGCCGCCGGGAGGTTGTTGAGGTCCGGAGAGAAGTTGATGTGGGAGGCCGCGTACAGCGCGAGCGTCCCGTCGATTCGACCGAGCGTCTTGTCGGTCACGCTCGCCGCGAGTTCCTCGTCGCTGAACGTCAGCGTCGTGGACTTCGCGGTGATGTCCACGGGGCCGTAGGACTCCTGGAAGACCGTCTCCTCGGTGCGGTCGGTTCGCGTCCATCCGCCGTCGTCGAGGTCGCCCTGTGGGACTTCCGGCGGGGCGACGGTTCCGATGGCGTTCATGCAGCCGGCGAGCGCGCCGACGCCGGCGACACCCGCGCTCCCGAGGAACGTGCGGCGTTTCATGCTCGGAAGCCGGCACTCCGAGACTATGTGTCTTCCGGCGCGTGACACGCCGCGGCCGGGAACGCGACGCCGACGCGCTCGCCGGTCGGCGGGTCGTCGGTGAACGCGTCCACGGTGGCGTCGCCGACGCGGACGGTGACGCGGTAGACGGCGTCCTCGCGGGCGACGCGCTCGACGCTCCCGACGGCGTCGGGGTCGTCGGGGTCGAGGCCGACGCGTTCCGGGCGAATCGCCACCACGTCGGCCGGCAGCGACACGCCGAGTTCGCGCTCTCGGAGGACGTTCGCGCCCGTGAACGCGGCGACGAACGCGGTGGCGGGCCGGTCGAAGACGGCCTCGGTCGGTCCCACCTGCTCGATGCGGCCGTCGCGGACGACGCCGACTCGGTCTGCGAGCGCGCGCGCCGTGGTGCGGTCGTGGGTGACGTAGACCGCGGTCTCGTCGGCGAGGACGTCCGCGAGGTCGGCGCGGAGCGCGGCGCGCGTCGGCGCGTCGAGCGCCGAGAGCGGTTCGTCCAGCAGGAACGCTCGGGGCCGGACGGCGAGCGCGCGGGCGAGCGCGACGCGCTGTTTCTCGCCGCCGGACAGCGTCGGGGGTTCGCGCTCCGCGAGGTCCGGGATGCCGAGCGCGTCGAGCAGGTCGTCGGGGTCGCGGACGTCGTCGTGGTAGCGCTCGCCGAACGCGACGTTCTCGCGGACGGTGAGGTGCTCGAACAGCGCGTGGTCCTGGAACACGAACCCCAGGTCGCGGTCCTCGGGGGGCGAACCGGTGAGGTCGTCGCCGTCGAGCGAAACCTCGCCGTCGTGGTCGTGGAAGCCTGCGAGCGTCTCCAACAGCAGCGTCTTCCCGGAGCCACTCGGCCCGAGGAGGACGAGCGTCTCGCCGTCCGCGACCGTGAGGTCGGCGGCTACGTCGAACGTCTCGCCGTTGTTCGCGTCGAAGGCCGCCGCCACGTCGAACGCGAGGGTCACGGCCACCCCTCCCCGTCGTAGGCGTACGTTCGCACCGCGAGGAAGACGCTCGCACAGAGCGCGAGCAACAGCGTCGCGACCGCCCCGCTTCCGTCGATGCCGCTCGTCGTGAACGTCCGGTAGATGAGGACGGGCGCGTGACTCGCGGTGACCGCGTCGCCCGCCGGCGGGTAGAAGAACTCGACGTTGTACGCGACGATGGCGACGGCGCCGAACTCGGAGACGGCGCGCGCCCACGACAGCACGCCCCCGGTGAGGATGCCGCGCGCGGCGAGCGGGCCGGTGACGCGCTTGAACGTCTCCCAGCGCGAGGCCCCGAGCGAGCGCGCGGCGCGCTCGGCGTCCCGGTCGACGGCTTCGAAGGCCTCGCGGGCGGCGTTGACGGCGAACGGCGCGCTCACGAACGCCATCGCGAGCACGAGGCCGGCCATCGTCTCGGTGACGGAGACGCCGGGGAACAGGCCGTCGCGCCCGAACCCGTAGACGACGGCGATGCCGGCGACGCTGTGCGGGACGACCAGCGGGAGGTCGACGAGGCTCTCGACGACCGCGTGCCCCGGGAAGCCCCGGGAGAGCAGGTAGGCGAGTGGAACCCCGAGTCCGACCGCGAGGCCGGCGGCGAGCAGGGGGCCGTAGACGGAGAGGTACAGCGAGCGCTGGACGGCGGGGTCGAGCGCGCGCGCCGCGAGGTCGCCGGGGTGCTGGTTGGCGACGAGGAGCGCGAGCGGCAGCCCGAGCACGAGCAGGAGGCCGGTGGCGAGGACGGCGGCGACCGTCTCGAAGCCGCCGCGGGCGCTCCCGTAGCCGAGGGCGGCGGCGCTCGCGAGCGCGAAAGCGGCGTACGCGGTCGGGTAGCCGAGCGCGACGCAGACCGCGAACGCCACCAGTTGGACCGCGAGAACGGCGAAGACGACGGTCGCACCGGGTCGCTGGCCGAGGTTCACGGCGACCGCCCCATCGACCGATGTGTTCGCATGGACACATCGAACTGGCGGGCGACGGCGACATAATCATTGTGCCGGGGCGCGCGAGAGAGCGTGTGGAATCGGAACCCGAGGCCGGATTCGACGCGACGCTCGTCGCGGACGGCGTGGTGTTCGACGCGCGGGACGCCGCCCTCCTGCGCGCAGTCGACCGCGAGGGGTCGCTGAGCGGCGGCGCCGAGTCGCTCGGCCGGTCGTACTCGCGGGCCCACCGCCGCCTCGGCGACCTCGAAGCGGCGTTCGGCGCCCTCGTCGCCCGCGAGCGCGGCGGCGCGGACGGCGGCGGGAGCGAACTCACGGACCGCGCTCGCGCGCTCCTCGACCGGTTCGCACGCCTCCGCGCGGGCTACGAGGGCGTCGCGGCGGCAGCGGAGACCGTCTTCGACGGCGAGGTGCGCTCCCGCGAGGGCGAACTCGGCACCGTGGAGACAGATGTGGGTCGCCTGCGCGCGCTCGTGCCACCCGACGCCGACGGCGTGGCGGTGCCGGTGCGCGCCGACGCGGTGACGCTCCACGCGCCCGCCGACGCGCCCGACGCTGGCGGCACGAGCGCGCGGAACCGCCTCGACGGCGAGGTAGCAGGGGTGGAGCGCGGGGACGCGGTCGCTCGCGTGAGCGTGGACGTCGGGGGCGACGACGCGCTGGCGGCGCTGGTGACGGTGGACAGCGTCGACAGACTCGGCCTCGAAGCCGGGAGTCGGGTCGTGGCGACGTGGAAGGCGACGGCGACGCGGGCGGTCGAGCGCTAAATCGTGTCCTCGACGAGCGCCGCGAGGTCGGCGGCGACCGCCTCGGGGACGGGGCGGTGAGGCGAGCGCACGGCGCCTGCGGGCGCGCCCCGTGAGCGCATCGCGGCTTTCAGGCCGGGAACGCCGTGGCCGGCGGTGACGGCGTGGTTCAGTTCTACGAGGTCGCGGTTGACGGCGCGCGCCCGTTCGTCGTCGCCCGCGGCGTGGGCGTCCCAGATTTCGCTCGCGCGCTCCGGCGCGGCGTTCGCGAGCGCGAGGACGCCGCCGTCGGCGCCCGCGTCGAGGGCGGGCGCGAACACGCTCCCGCTCCCGACGAGCAGGTCGAAGTCGGCGTCGGCGGTGCGCTCGCGGAGGCGCTGGAAGCCGCCGAGGTCGCCGGTCGAGTCCTTCATCCCGGCGACGTTCGGGTGGTCCGCGAGCGCCGCGACCGTCGACGGCGCGAGCGCGTGGCCGGTGTACTTCGGGACGCTGTAGAGGTAGACCGGGAGCGGCGAGGCGTCCGCGACCTCCCGGTAGTAGGCTTCCACGTCCGCGTCGTCGTGGTCGTAGTAGAACGGCGTGACGACGAGCGCCGCGTCCGCGCCCGCGTCGGCGGCGCGCTCGGTCGCGTCGAGGGTCTCGCGGAGTCCGGGACTACCGGTGCCGGCGAGCACGGGGACGCCGTCCGGCGCGGCGTCCGCCACCGTCTCGACGACGGCGGCGCGCTCCTCGGCGGTGAGCAGTTCGGCCTCGCTGTTCGAGCCACAGGGCACGAGGAAGTCGACGCCGCGGTCGGTCACCCACGCCGTCAGGTCCGCGAGCGCGCCGTGGTCTACGTCGCCAGCGTCGTCGAAGGGGGTCGCCAGGGGAACGCCGAGTCCGTTCATGTGGGGGGCCACACAGCCCCGCGCATTGTCGGTTCCGGTGGGGGTGTCCGTCTGACGAACTTTTAAGTGACAATGCGGGAATCTGCCGACTGGACGCGCACTCCCATCCCCCCGCGCGTCCGGCACTCCCCACTCCCCTTTCCCGCATTCGCGGCGCTCGGACCGCGCCGCACCCCACTCGTCTCGGTAGCCACAGATTTAACACCCTAACGCGCCCCTAATCGGTACAATGGCCGCATCGGGACCAACGGACGACCGCCGCATCTCGACGACCGAGTTGGACGCGCTCGTTCAGGACACCGAGTTCTTCCGGTCGCTCGTCGAGAACGGCTCCGACGCCATCGTCTCCATCGACGAGGACAGCACCATCCTCTACGCGAACCGGTCCGTCGAGCGCGTCTTCGGCTACGAACCGGAGGAGATGGTCGGCGAGAAACTCACGATGATAATGCCCGAGCGGTTCCGGAGCGCGCACTTCGGCGCCATCGACCGCTACCTCGACACGGGCGAACGCGAACTCGACTGGAACGCCATCGAGCTCCCCGCCGAACACAAGGACGGCCACGAGGTCCCGCTCTCGATTACCTTCGAGGAGCACGCCTACGAGGGCGAGCGCGTGTTCTCCGGCATCATGCGGGACATCTCCGAACGGAAAGCCTACGAGGACACGCTGGAGACGCTGCAGGGCGCCGCCCGCGACCTGATGCAGGCGCCGGACCCGGAAGCCATCGGCGAACGCGTCGTCGCCGCCGTCGAGGACAGCATCGGCTTCCCCGTCTCCTCGCTGTACGTCTACGACGACGCCGCCGACGTCCTCCGACCCGTCGCGCACACCGACGCCGTCGACGACCTCGTCGCCGACCCGCCGACGTTCGACGAGGGGACACTCGCGTGGGCGGCCTTCGAGGACGGCGAACCGCGCGTCTACCAGGCCGACGAGGACGCCGGCGACGAGGACGTCCCGCTCCACCGGCCCGACGGCGACGTCGCATCCGAGTACGTCGTCCCGATGGGCGACCGCGGCTGTCTCCTCGTCTCCGACACGGAAGCCGTCACCTTCGACGAGCAGAGCCGGAACCTCGTCCGGATTCTCGCCGCGAACGCCGAAGCCGCGCTCGAACGCGCCGAGCGCGAAGCCGAACGCGAGCGACAGAACGAGCGCCTCGAACGGTTCGCGAGCATCGTCAGCCACGACATCCGCGACCCCCTGCAGTCGGCGCGCGCCACCGCCGCCGTCGCGAAGGCCGGCGACGAGTCCGCACTCGACGACTTAGACGACATCTTCGACCGCATGGAGGAACTCGTCGAGGACGTCCTCACGCTCGCGAAACAGGGCCAGACCGTCGGTGAGACCGAACCTGTCGCGCTCGAATCGGTCGCCGACGACGCGTGGTGCACGACCGAAGTCGAGGGCGCCACGCTCGTCGTGGACGACGACCTCCCGACCCTGCAGGCCGACGGCGAACGCCTCCGGTCGCTGCTGGAGAACCTCTTCCGGAACGCTGTGACCCACGGCGGCGACGCCGTCACCGTTCGCATCGGCGCGCTCGGCGACGACGCCGGCTTCTACGTCGAAGACGACGGCCCCGGATTCGGCGACGCCGACACCGACCAACTGTTCGAGTACGGCTACACGACCGACACCGACGGCACCGGTTTCGGCCTCAGCATCGTGCGCGACATCGTCACCGCACACGGCTGGACGGTCGACGCGACCGAGAGCGACGACGGCGGCGCGCGCTTCGAGATAGACACGAGGTGACCCACGATGGACACGACAACCCCCGACGGCGACGACCGCCCGGTCGTCCTCGCAGTAGACGACGAGAAACGAGTCGTACAGGCGTTTTCCCTCTGGCTCGAGGACTACGACGTCCGCACCGCCACCGGCGGCGAGGACGCACTCGACGCCATCGACGACGACGTCGACGTGGTGTTGCTCGACCGCCACATGCCCCACATGTCCGGCGACGAAGTGCTCGAGGAAATCCGCGAGCGCGGCTACGACTGCCGCGTCGCGATGGTGACCGGCGTCGACCCGGACTTCGACATCGTCGACATGCCCTTCGAGGAGTACGTCCAGAAGCCGGTCGACCAAGCCGAACTCACCGAACTCATCGACCGGCTCGCCGACCTCGAACGCTACGACGAACGCATCGACGACCTCTACAGCGTCGTCCAGAAGCGCGTCACGCTCGAAGCCGAACTCCCCGAGAGCGAACTCGAAGACAGCGACCGCTACCAGCGCCTGCTCGAACGCGAACGCGAACTCGAAGCCGAGACCGACGACGTCATCGAGTCGATGGACGACGACGGCTTCGAACAACTGTTCTGACGCCCGGTCACTCCTCTGCGAGGCGTGCGAGCGCGTCGAATCGCTCCCGCAGCGCCGCCGAGACGCCGTCCGTCAGCACGTCGTCCGGCGTCACTCCGTCCGGTACGTCGTTCCGCTGGCTCTCGACGGCCTCGGCGACGCGTTCGGCGGCCGCCGCCGACTCGAACTCGACGTCCAGTTCCGCGTGCTCGACTTCGAGTTCCCTGCCGTCGCCGTCCGCGAACCCGAACTCGAACTCCGCCTCGCTCCCCTCCACGTCGACTTCCAGCACGTGCGCCAGCGGGATGGACGCGGTTCGCTCGCCGCCCTCGACGTCGAGTTCGCGGTCGAAGACGGCGACCTCCACGTCCCCGCCGCGGGCCGCCGCAATCGGTTCGTCGGCCTCGGGCCGCCACACGGGCGTCTCGACGTCGAAGTTCGGGAGGTCGTACACCAACCCCCGCGACCGCTCCGCTTCGATTACGTCCTCACGGTCGGCGCGCTCGGCGACGTACTCGGCGGCCTCGCGAACCTCGCTCACGGGGACCTCCCCGTCGATTTCGAACTCGAAGCCCACGCCGCCCGCGACGAACCCGAGTTCGCGCTCCGCGAGCCCGTCTTTCTCCCCGACGACCGTCTCGGGGTCGACGACGCCGTACGGAACCACCTCGCCGACGTCCCCGTCCTCACCCCCGGCCAGCACCAGCAGTCGCTGGTCGGTCGCCACCAACACCTGCCAGTACCCAGTCTCCGAATCCACCGTCTCGTCCCCGAACTCCACGTCGTACACCGTGTTGAACAGCGCGTAGTGTGGCTGCTCGTCCTCGCGGAGGAACGCCGCCAACGCGTGGTTCTCGAACGTCCCCGTCCCGAGCACCTTCGACCCGGTGCGCGTGAGTTTCGTCTCCGTCACCGAGTCGCCGCGCGCCCCCTCGACCAACGCCTCGATCCGCTCGTCGCCCGAGCCACCGTCGAACAGTCCCATGCCGTCGCCGTCTCGGACCACCGACGTGAAACCTCCGGGTCCGACGGAGCCCCGGCTACGTAGCGTCGAAACGGTGGATGGATGCGTCGGCTCGCAGGGATGCAAATCCCGGTCGGCGTACACCGTCGCTCGGTACCCGCGGAGATGAAACTCCGCGGTTGGTCGCTTCGTAGAAAGCCTAGGCCGGAATTTGAACGGTGTCAGACGGTCGCTCCCTACGGTCGCGCTGCGACTGACAGGCTCAAATTCCGGACCGGCTTCTGCTCGTCACGTTCGTTCCTCGCAAGAAGCCTAGGCCGGAATTTGAATCCGGGGTCTCGTCCTTACCAAGGACGCGCTTTACCGCTAAGCTACCCAGGCACGCATTCGTACGAAGGCCCCGCGACTTCTTTAGGCGTTTCGATTATCGGTCGCCGACCGACGTGGTGCCGACGCGCTCGTCGCCCGACGGGCGGCCGACGCGCGCCATCACGTCCTCGATGCCGTCGGGGAGCGCGTCGGCCGCGGGCGGGAGCGGCGGGGCGCCGTGGTTGTCCGCGAGGCCGACGACGTACTGGCGGAGCGCGACCGGCGTCTCGCCGCCGGCGGCCGTCCCCCCAGCGATGGCCGCCAACTCGAAGACGTTCGCCTCCAGCGTGCGGGCCGTCGACGTCCGGCCCTCCTGTACGTCGGTCTGCTCGTGGCCGAACTCGCGGACGGTCTGGACCGCGTGACCCGCGGCCTCGGTGCGCGCGAGCAACCGGAAGCCGCGTGCGACCAGCACGTCCGCCGCCAGCACGTCCAGGTCGTCGTCCGGGTCCGGGTCGTCGGTGTACGCCCACGGCTCGTCGGCGACGAGGTCGCGAGTGACGCGCAGCCCCTCGTAGATGAGTTGCACGCCCGCGGCGCGCCGCGAGACGGCGCCGGGGTCGACGGAGCCGTCGACGACGCGCGCGCTCAACACGGTGAGAACACCCGGCAGCATCGAAGACGACGCGACGTGGTCGTCGATGACCGCGCGGAGCCCGTCGGGCTCGATGTCCTCGACGGCCTCGAGGGCGGCGACGCGTGCCTGCTCGGCCTCCTCCATCGGCCGGAGATTGCGGTGCGAACGGCAAAGACCTTTGGAAACCCCCTCGTCCCTCCGCCATGCTCGACGTCACCGACACCGACGCCGTCCGGGTGGTCGCGCTCGACCGACCCGCCCGTCGGAACGCGCTCACGCCCGCCGGCCTCGACGCGCTCCGGGACGCCGTCGCGGACGCCAGCCAGCCGGTCGTCTACGTCCACGGTGCAGGCGACGCGTTCTGTGCTGGCGCCGACCTCGACACCGTCCGCGGCCTCGACGGCGACTCCGGAAGCGAGTTCGCGCGCCGCGGGCAGCGCACGATGAACGCCATCGAAGACGCCGACAGCGTCGTCGTCGCGGGTGTCGACGGTGCGGCCCGCGGGGGCGGCGTCGAACTCGCGCTCGCCTGTGACCTCCGCGTCTGCACGCCCGACGCCTCGTTCGCGGAGACCGGCGTCACGCTCGGCCTGTTCGGCGCGTGGGGCGGCACGCGGCGCCTCCGCGAAGCCGTGGGTGCGACTCACGCTGCCGACCTCTCGCTGTCCGGGCGCACCGTCGACGCCGCGGACGCTCGCGAGACGGGACTCGTCTCCCGTGTCGTCGACGACCCGCGCGCCGTTGCCGACGAAATCGCGGGAAACGACGCCGCGGCGCTCCGAGAACTGAAACCCCTCCTCAGCGTGGACGCCGACCGCGAGGAGACCGACAGGAGGGAGGCCGACGCGTTCGGTCGCCTGCTCGCCGACGACCCGTTCTAGGGCGCCGGCGGCATCGAGCGCTTGTGCGTGCTCTGCTCGTGTAACTCGACGACCGTCTCGACGACCGACTCGGGGACGTCGAGGTGGGCAGCCGTCGCGCTCGCGGGCGCGCCGCCGTGGACGTGCAACGCGAGCACCGCGTCGATGGTGTCGTAGCCCACGCCAAGTTCGCCCTCGTCGGTCTGGTCCGGCCACAACCCCGCCGTCGGCGTCTTCGTCACGAGGCCTTCGGGCACCCCGAGGTCGCGGGCCAGTTGGCGCACCTGCATCTTGTAGAGGTTCCCGATGGGGTTGCAGTCGACCGCCTGGTCGCCGTACTTCGTGAAGTAGCCGGTCGCCGCCTCCGTGCGGTTCCCGGTGCCGAGCACGACGCCGTTCTCGTGGTTCGCGACGAAGTAGTTCAGGACGGCTCGCGTCCGCGCTCTCGCGTTCCCGACCGCGAGTTGGTCGTCGCCCGCCTCGGGATAGAGGTCCGTGAGCCGGTCGACGAACGGGTCGATTTCGATTACGTCGTACTCGATGCCGAGGTCCTCGGCGACGCGCTCCGCGTCGCTCATGTTCTCCTCGTCGGACGCCGCCGCCGGCATCACGAGGCCGTGCAGCGCGTCCGCGCCGAGTTCGTCGACGGTGAGGTACGCGACGGTCGTCGAGTCGATGCCTCCCGAGAGCCCGAGGACACAGCGCTCCGCGCCAGCCGCCTCCACCGTCTCCCGGAGAAACGACTGGATGCGGTCGCGTCGCTCGGTCAACTCCGCCTCGGAGAACCGCACGTCGAGTGGCTCGATAACGTCTGGGCCGGTCATCGTCCCGCGATTCGGCGCACGCCGACTAAAACCCACTCGCCCGCCCCGCGTTCGTGGACGTTCGTCCACTTTCCGAAACGCTACGTTCAAGTGCGGGCGCAGACAAGCAGGAGTCGAAGCCACTCCGCGTAAGCGCTGGTGGTGAGCAAACCCCTCGGGTTTGCGAGCCTCAGCGCGGGCGCGGAGCGCCCGCGCTGGTGGTCTAGTGGTAGGACATGAGCTTCCCAAGCTCATAGCCCGGGTTCAATTCCCGGCCAGCGCACTTCGCAGTCTCACTTCGTTCGACAGCTCGTGCGCTGGCCGTCCTCACGCTCGCTTCGCTCGCGTGAGTCCCCGGCCAGCGCCCCTTTGTTGGTGTTACTGGCGATACCCGTCCAGAACCCTCTTTGCCGCGCTCCGTCCACGTCGGGGCGTGCAACTGGACGCGACGGCGGCCCGCGAGTGCGTCGAGACCGAGTACGCCGACGTGGTGACTGCCGTCGGAGCGTGCGCGGACGCGGTGGCGGCGTCGTGGGGCGGCGACGCGACCGAGGACGCGAGCGCCGTCGCCGACCGACTGGAATCGTGTCTCGCGGAGCGCGGCGTGCTCGACGCGCTCCCGGGGGTGCTCGCGGATGCCGTGAACGCGGCCGGCGGGACGATGCAGGCGTCGCCGGTCGCCGCACCGCCCTACGTCGTCGTGACGAGCAGAGGACCGGTCTTGCGCGCGACGCTGGACGGCGGGCGGCTGGTCGTCACCGTCGCGGTGTTTCGCGTGACCGGCGACCGTAGGTACGAGCGCGCCGGCGGCGCGCCGGTGACGGCGGAACTGCGGTAGTCAGGCGTAGTGCTCGTCGAGGTAGTCGACGATGGCTTCGCTCTCGTAGACGACCTCGCCGCGGTCGGTGTCCACGAGACAGGGAATCTGGTCGTCGCCGCCGGCGTCGACGAGTTCGCCGTGCGTGAGTTCGTTCGTCACGTCGCCGCCCTCGCTCCCCGGAAGCCGGGGGTTGTGCGCGACGTACGACACGCCGAGTTCGGAGAGCCGCTCGCGGACGGTCTGGGAGTGCGGACAGCCCTCGGACTGGTAGAGTTCGAGCACGCGTCGACGTTCGCCCGGACGCCACGTAAGGGTCAGCGTACCGGCGGATAGGACTCCCGCTGCACCCACTCGCGGAGGCGCGCCGCGCTGTCGTCGTCGTACCGGAGCGGGCGGCGCCACCACGGTCCCTTCCCCGAGTCCGCCGACCACTCGGTGACCGCGCGGTTGGCGTCGATGCCTCGGCCCTCGCTCAGCGGAACCGCGGTGTCGTAGAGCCGCGAGGCGTCCGTGCCGGCGAGCAGGACGGCGGCGTCGAACGGGTCGCGTTTCAGGTGCGCGTTCCCCGCGAAGCGCTCGCGTTCGCCCGCCGGCAGGGCGGCGTACTCGTCGCCGTCTACGGGGTCGCAGGCGAGCACGAACTCCCCGATGAGGTACGCGCCCCAGTCGTCGGCCATCCAGTCCGCGGGGGCGTCGGGCGCGTCGAGCGTCGCGTAGAAGTAGACGCGGTCGCCCGCCGACAAATCGAGGAGGGGGCGGGCCTTCACGCCGTGCGGGTCGCCGTACGTGTAGCGGTCACAACAGGGGTACTCGGCGAACGTCGGGTCGAGGTGGACGGGGCGGTCGGCAGCGCCGTCCGGGAGGTCGACCGCGAGGTCGAGGTCGGCGTACGTCGGCAGCGGCTCGCTCGTCGGTTCGGACTCCGGGATGGGGACGTACTCGAAGGAGCCGTCCGCGTACAGCGGGCCGCGGACGCCCGGCTCGTTGGTGTTCGCGGCGACGTTGATGGCGACGGCGCGGGTCACGCGTGGAGCATCCCAACACACTCCCGGCAGAACCTGTAGCCGGTCTCGTTCTCGCTGCCGCACTCGGGGCACAGCGTCACGTCCGGGTCGGCGGCGGTGCGCTCCTCGTCGTCGGCGGCGGGGACGTCAGCGGGGTAGCCGTGCTCGCGGGACGCCGCGTTCTCGGTGACGCCGACGTCGCCGCTCTGGAGGCGCCGCCACACCACCAACTGGAGGACGGCGATGAACACCAGCGCGAGGACGAACAGACCCCACTCCATGTGCCTACGTAACACGGCGAGCCTATTCAGCCTTGGCACCGTCAGGCGTCCGGCGGCGTCAGGTCGCGCTGGAACTCGTCGAACGCGTCGAGGTCCTCGGGCATCTCGCTGTCGAGGCGGCGCTCGTCCTGCCGGCGCTCGTGGTCGGCTTCGACCGGGTCGGCGACCGACTCCCAGCCCGGCTTCACGCGGACGCTCTTCGCGGGCATCCCGACCGCGACGTGGTGGTCGGGTACGTCCGCCTGCACGACCGCGCGAGAGCCGACGACCGCGTTCTCGCCGACGCGCACGCCGGCCCTGACGAGCGCGCCCTGGGTCACGCGCGCGTCCGCCCCGATTTCCGTGCGGAAGTTCGTCACCTCGGTCTGGTCGACGAGGTCGTGGTCGTGCGTGTAGACGTGGGCCGCGTCGCTCACGCTCGCGCGGTCCCCGATTACGAGTTCGCCGCGGTCGTCGAGGTGGACGTCGTCGTGAACCACGACGTTGTCCCCGAGTTCGATGTTGTGGCCGTACGTCATCGAGATGCCCTTGAACAGGCGCACGCCCTCGCCGACGTCCGCGAACAGGTGGCCCGCGAGCATCCGCCGGAACCGCAGCGCGAACGCGACGTTGTCCGCCAGCGGCGTGTTGTCGAACTGCCGCCACAGCCACTGCAGGGGCTTCGAGCGCGCGAACGCGCCCTCGTCTTTCTCGGCGTAGTACTCGGACTCGAGCGTGGCGTTCCGCGGGTCGAAGTTCGCGAACCGCGCGGCCTCCACGGGGGACGCCGCGTCGTCGTTCTGCCACGACTCGTAGGCGTCCCGCGCGCCGTGCAGGTCCACGAGCGTCTCCGTGACCGCGTCCGCGAGTTCGTCCGGGTCGCTCGCGGCCGCGAGTCGGTCGTCCACCGCCGAGACGAACCCGCGGAGGGTCGCCTCCGCGTCGTCCGGCAGGGAGACGTGTCGCTTGGTCATGCCCCGAAGTGGGCCGCCTGCACTGATAGTGGTTTCCGTCCCGACGGGGAGCGCCGGAAGTGCTACGATTCGAGAATCGACAGCGAGGTGCCGAGGACGGCCACGACGGCGAGCAGGACTTCGACGGTGGTGAGACGCGTGCGGAGGGCGTCGTCCATACCGCTCCGGTCGCCCAGCGAACACATGTTTCGGTCGTTCTCGGCTCGCGGGAGGCCCCACCGGAACCGCACGCGCTAAGTGACAGAGTCACCAAGACTGGCGCATGCAACACCGCGAACTCGGGGACTCCGGGGTCGAGGTCAGCGAAGTCGGCTTCGGCGCGTGGGTCGTCGGCACCGACTGGTGGGGCGACCGAGACGAGGACGACGCCATCGAGATGGTGGAGTACGCGCTCGACGCCGGCATCACGTACTTCGACACCGGCGACGTGTACGGCCACGGCCGCAGCGAGGAACTGCTCGGCGAGGTGCTCGCCGAGCGCGGCGACGAGATGACCGTCGCCACGAAGGTCGGCTACGACTTCTACAACAACCCGCAGGCCGGCCACGGGGAACTCCCGAAGGAGATGGACGTCGACTACCTCCGTGACGCCGTCGACAAGTCGATGGACCGCCTCGGCGTCGACCACGTCGACTACCTCCAACTCCACAACCCGGACGTCGGCGAGATGACGCCGGACGTGCTCGAATTCCTCGACGAACTCCGAGAGGACGGGCGCGCGGACGCCATCGGCGTCGCGCTCGGTCCCTCCATCGGCTGGCTGGCGGAGGGCGATTTCGCCATCGAGCAGGAGTTCGACGGCGTGCAGTACGTCGGCAACATGCTCGAACAGGACGTACACAACCACTTCGTGGACACCGTCCGGGAGGAGGGCGCCGCGACGTCCCTGATTCCGCGCGTCCCGCACTCCTCGGGCCTCCTGAACGAGCAGGTGACGCCTGACACCGAACTCGGCGAGGGCGACCACCGCGGCTTCCGTCCCGACGAGTGGTACGAGACCGGGTGGGAGAAAATCGAGGAACTGCGCTTCCTCGAACGCGACGGCGAGCGCACGATGGGGCAGGCCGCTATCCAGTGGCTCCTCTCGTTCGACGAGGTCGCCAGCGTCACGCCGACGTTCCGCTCGAAAGACGACATCGACGAGTGGGCCGCCGCCTCCGAGACGCCCGCGCTCAGCGAGGACGAGACCGAGCGCGTCGCCGCGCTGTACGCCGACGACTTCGGCGTCGACCGCTTCGATGGCATGGAGAAGGAGGACTACCGCACGAGCGTCGACGGCGACGACCTCGAAGACGCGGGCTTGCTGTCCGCGGACTGAGGTAGGTTACCCGCTTCCCGTGAGGACTTCGCCGCCGTGGCGGCGCGGGTCGTCGGTCTTGTTCTCGGGGTGGGTGAGTCGAACGACGGTGGTCTCGTTCACGAAGTAGTTGGTGTGGAGGAACATGTCCGCGACCGCTTCGGCTTCGCCGTGACAGGCGGCGTAACTGCCGCCGCCGGAGACGTGAACGACGAACCCGGTATCGGTGCGGTTCACGACCGACGCCTCGGTCGACACGCGGAGGGCGTGGTCGGCCTCCGGGGCGTTCTCGTTCCAGACCGTGGCGTTCTCGTACGCCGCGGTGAACGAGGCGGCGCGCTCGGCGGTGAGATTCGCCGGCGGGTCGGGGAGCGGCTTCGGCTCGTAGTCTATCGTCCGGCACGGCTCCTGCGTGGTGGTGTCTGTCGGCGTAGTCGGTTGGTCGGTGCTCGGTGCGGCGGCCGAACAGCCCGCGAGCAGCAGGCACGCCGCGACCGCGAGGTGCAGGGCATTCGACCGCATCGACTCTCGAAACGCGGGCGGACGGTGAAAGTGTTGGGGCGCGGACGTTACGAGCCTGCCGAACCGCGAACGAACTGCAGGAGGACGCGCGCGACGCCGACGAGGAGGACGACGATTGCGACGAGGATGGCGGCTTCCTGGGGACCGGGGAGGGCTTCGAACATACCCGTTCTGTCGGCGGACGCGAGCAAGTACTTTCGGGTGTCGCGGACTTAGCAAGCAGTCCCCGAGCGGAGCGAGGGTTTCACCGCGCGAACGGAGCGAGCGCGGATTTTTATGTTACTTCTTGCGAGCGGGGTTCGCTCGCGAACCCCGAGGAAAAATTTACGCTAGGAAGACGTGGCGCGGCCGGTCGGCGAGCACGTCGCGGCCCCAGTCGACGGTGTCGGCGAAATCGTCGCTCCGGAAGAACGTCATGGCGTCCTCCTTGGAGCGCCACTGACTGGCGATGAACATGTCGTTCTCGTCCTCGACGTTCACCATCAGGTCCGTGTCGAAGTGGCCGTCCATGTCGGCGAGGACGCCGCCGACGACGTCGAACTTCTCCACGAAGTCCTCGCGCTTCTCGGGTTTGACGGTGTAGAACATCCCCATCGTGCCGAAGCCGGACTCCTCGTCGCTCCGGTCGACGATTCCGGGGAGGTCGGCGAGGAAGCCGGAGGCGGTGTCGGCGGCGCTCGCGGTGTCCCAGATTGAGACGACGGCGCGCCGGTCGGCCTCGCGGCCGTCGTAGACGGCGGTCTTGACGTGCGTGTCGTAGTGCTCGAAGTTCCCGCGGAGCCCGTCCACTTCCTCGAAGAGGTCGTCGGCGTCCGCCTCGGAGTAGAGGACGGTGGCGTACACGTCCTCGCCGTGGGGCTGGCCGGCGTACACGTCGAGGTCGTCGAGTTCCTCGCGGAGGCTGTCCACGTCGCCCGCGCGGTCGCCGTCCGGACCGTGGTCGGCGTCGCCGCCGTCGTCGTCCGAGTCGCTACCGTGGTGACCGCCATCGTCGCCGTGATGGTGGCTCTCCGAGTCACCGTGGTGGCCGTCACCGTGCGGGTGGTCGTCCTCGGGCGTCGGCACTTCCTCGCCCGCCATGAACGCCGGGAAGTCCTCCGGCGGGAAGCGACGACCGACGTAGAAGGAGCCGAACTCGCCGTACTTCGCGGACACCTCGTCGAAGCGCATTTCGTAGACGATGTCTTTGACGTCCGTGAGGTCGTCGGCGAACAGCGTGACGCCCCACTCCATGTCGTCGAGACCGACGGAGGACGCGATGACCTGCTCGATTTTGCCGGCGTACTGCTTGCCGAGGTCGCCGTGGACCTCCATCATCTCGGCGCGCTCCTCGATGTCGAGGTCGTACCAGTTCTGCCCGGGCTGGCGGCGCTTGCTCATCGGGTAGAACGAGACGTACGTGTCCTCGGGAATCTCCGGCGTGAGCTTGCTCTCGAAGTACTTGCGGAGGCCCGTGTCGACGGACTCCGGGTCCTCGAAGTAGTCCGGCGCCGTGTACCCCGAGATTTCGACGACAGACACGTAGGAGTCCGCGTGGTCCGTGTAGTCGGCGAACGCCGTCTGCTCGAACTGGCGCTCGATGCGGTCGAGTTCGTCCAGAGACTCCCGGAAGTGGACGAACATCAAATCGGCCTCGTGGCCGGTGATCGAGAACACCGCCGAATCGCCCTCGTCGGCCTGCGCGAGCGCCTCGCGGTGCGCGACGAACGATTCGACCTCGTCGAGTGCGGCCTCCCGGTCGCGCTCGGGCGCCGCCCGCCACGCGTCCCAGTCCACGGTGTAGAAGTCGTGGAGCACGAACCAGCCCTCGTCGGTGGGTGGAACCTCTGCCATGCGCGTGGGTTCGTATTGCGCGTAGAAGGGCTTTCCCAAACCGACTCGTGGGAACCGCCGCCGGACCGTTCTGGCGGCGGTGCGAGCGCCCGACGCCGCGATGACCGGGACCGAAACCCTTTCCCGCTGACCTGCGGAACGTCACCCCAGATGCGCAAGAGTGGGCCGCCGAAGGGACTCGTCTCCTACCTCGTTCTCGAACTCTTAGACGAACAGCCCCGGTACGGCTACGAGATTCTGAAGGAAATCGAGTCGCTGTCCGGCGGCCACTGGGAGCCCTCCTACGGGTCGGTCTACCCCATCCTCTACAAGTTCGAGGACGAGGGGTACGCCCAGCGAATCGAGGTCGAAGACGAGCCCGACCGGAAGTACTTCGAAATTACCGACGACGGCCGCGAGAAACTCGCGGAGAAACGCGACGAGGTCGGGGACACCGGCGACGACTTCATCGACGTGATTCTCGGCTTCTACCACGTCTTCGCGGTGCTCGGGACCGACGAGCGCTTCGAAATCGAGAACCCCGACGAGGGCGAGGGATGGCGGTTCGACGAGGCGTTCTCGGCGTGGATCGTCGAACAACTGATTCGCCACCACGAGTACTACTTCGACGACTTCGAGCGCGTCGAGGACACCCCCGAGGAGTTCGCCGACCGGATGGGCCTCTAGTTCAGGAGCTGCGGGCCGAGTAACATCAGCGCCAGGCTCGCGAGCATCAACAGCCCGATGCTCGTCGTGATGGCGCGCGTGATGGCGTGTTTGTCGCCGACCGGGAGCCGCGACGTGATGGCTTCGGCGCCCGACCGGAGCAGGTGGCCGCCGTCCAGCGGGAACGCCGGAATGCAGTTGAAGAACCCGAGGTTGAGGTTCACCCACCCCGTCCACAGCAGGAGGTTCGCGGACAGGAACACGACGCTCTCGGGGAGCGCGCCGAGCGCGCCGGTGACCACGAAGAAGTTCGTGTTCGTCCCCGCGAAGCCGGGGAAGTTGAAGCCGACGCTGGGGTCAAGCAGGCCGAGCAGCGGCAGGTAGAGCGCGCCGACGACGGCCTGCAGGAAGCCGGTGACGGGGTTGTTCGCGCCGCCGAAGATGGCCGTGAGGTACGCCGAGTCGTCGGTGTTCCCGGAGAGCATCGAGAGGAACTCCTGTCCGGGGTAGAGTTCCGCGCCGAACCCGGAGGTCTCGACGCCGCTCACGCCGGGCGCGATGAACGCGCCGAGGTACGCCGACCCGTCGGCCTGCTGGCCGAGTTCCACGTCGTAGGTCTCGCGTTCGCCGTCGACGTACGCGACGACGTCGACGCTGTCACCGGGCGACAGGCGGTCGATGAGGTCGGCGAGGTCGTCGCCGGTGGTCACGCGCTCGCCCGCCATCGACACGACGACCGCGTCGGTCTCGGCGGCCAAGCCGCTGTCGGCGGCCGGGCCGTCCGGCGAGACGGTGATGAACGCGCCCGCCGGCCCGGTCACCGAGTCGCCGTCGTCGGTTTCGAGCGTGGCTATCGTGCGGTTCTCCAGTTCGCGCTCCAGGCTCTGCTCCGTGTAGACGGCGGTGCCGTTGACGGTGGTCACCGTGTCGCCCGTGGCGATGCCGGCGAACGGCGACTCGGTGGCGTTCCCGAGGACGAACAGCCGCCGGTCGACGGTCACGCTGTCGCCGTTGGCGAGCGTCACCGCGACCGAGCGCTCGTCGGACGCTTCGATTGCGCGCTGGAACTCGGAGTTGTTCTCGACGGGCGTCCCCGCCACCTCGACGACGCGGTCGCCGCCCGAGATGCCGGCTTCGGCCGCCGGCGAGTCATCGTAGACGGTGCCGACGAGGCCGCCGTCCGCGACCGCCACCGCGCCTGCGACGGGGCCGAACAGCAGGCCGAACGCCAGCACGACGACCAGGAAGTTGTTCGTGACGCCCGCCGCGAACATGCGCGCTCGCGCCCCGCGGTCGGCCTGCTGTTCGCTCTCCTGGTCGGGTTCGACGAACGCGCCCATCGGGAGAATCGCGAGCAACGCGAGCCCCATCGACTTAATTTCGATGTCCTCGACGCGGCACATCAGGCCGTGGCCGAACTCGTGGACGACGATGCCGATGAACAGCCCCGCGACGATTTCGGGGGCGACCGACAGCGGCAGGAAGTCGTTGACGCCCGGAATCACGAGCGTGTTCCGCGGCTGGTTCACCGCCGTCGGCTCAGGCGGGTTCGCGAGCGTCGCGACCGCCGACAGCACCAGCGCGAACAGGACGCCGACGAGGACGACCGCAGTGAGGCCGAGCCCGAAGTTGCCCCACGCGCGCCACGCCCGCTTGGGCTGTGACGCCCACTCGATGAACCGGCGCCCGCGCTTCGTGTGGAGGGTCAGTATCGGCCCCGTCGTGGAGACGAACGACGGCAACAGCCCGCTGTTGCGCGCCCACGCCACGCCCGCCCAGTAGACGGCGAGCGCGACCAAGAGCACCTGCCAGATATCCATTGGTGGAACAGTCAGGGACGGCGCGACAAAAGCCGTTCGGGGACGCGACGCCTACGCTTCGCGGCGGAGGCGCGCGAGCACGAACTCGCGGTCGAGTTTCGCGAGGAACTGCCCGAGTTTCGGGCCCTGGTCCTCGTCGAAGAACAGCCGGTAGCCCGCCGAGAAGAACGCACCGACGTCGACGTCGTGGCGCTTCGCGGACTCGTACACTTCGCCCTGCAGGGCGTCGCCGTCCGGGTCCTCGCGCTCGACGAAGTCCGCGAGGTCGTCCAGTGCGGCCTCGGTGGCGGCGTCGAAGTCGTGGTCGGGAATCGCCTGGCGCTTGAGGTCGTAGTTGAACTCGTTGTCCGTGCGTCGCGCCCACTCGCGGGCGAGTTCGACGCGCGCGAGCGCCGCCTCAACCACGTCGTCGCTGGCGTTGTCGGGGATGTGGCCCTCGCGGCGCGCGATTTCCTCGCGCAGGTCGGGGTCGTCGGTCATCCCGAGGACGGCCGCGAACGTGAACGGGATGCGCACGCGGTCCGCGTTCGCGTCCTCGACGAGGAACGGATAGACGCGCTCGGCGCGCTCGGTCTCGTCCTCGTCGGCGTCCACTTCGCCGAAGTAGACGGCTTCCATCCGGTCGAACTCGTCGACCAGTTGGTCGAGGTGCTCGATGGAGAAGTCCCGCGCCTTCCGGGGGTCTTTCGCGAAGAAAAAGCGGACGACCTCGGGTTCGAGCATCCGGAGCACGTCCTGGACGAGAATCACGTGGCCCGACGAGGAACTGAACGCTTCGCCGTCGAGCGTGAACCACTCGTACACCATCGGCACGGGCGGTTCGTCGCCGAGGACGTTCCGCGCGATGTCCGCTCCGGAGGGCCACGAGCCCTCGGCGTGGTCCTTGCCGAACGGCTCGAAGTCGACGCCGAGGACGCGCCACTGCGCCGGCCACTCGAAGCGCCACGGGAGTTTGCCCTCGCGCAGGGTCGCGGTGCCCTCGTGCCCGCAGCCGTCGATGGTCTGGTCGCCGGCCTCCATGTCCGTGCAGACGTAGTCGACGGTGCCGGCGTCCGTGTCGACTGCCGTCACCGTCTCAGTGACCTTCCCGCACTCCTCGCAGATGGGGTTGAACGGGACGTAGTCCTCGTCGACCTTGTCCTGGTACTCGCCGAGGACCTCCCGAGCGGTCTCCCGGTTCTCCAGTAGGAACTCCGTCACGTTCTCGAAGTCGCCGTCCTCGTACAGTTCGGTGTTCGACACCATCTCGACGGGCACGCCCAGCAGGTCCGCGGAGGACTGGATGAGATTCGAGAAGTGCTCGCCGTAGGAGTCACAGCACCCGAACGGGTCCGGAATCGCGGTGTACGGCGCGCCGAGGTTCTGACCGAGCGCGCCCGCGTTCACGTCCCCGAGGTCGACGATGTCGCCGTCGAGGTCCGCGAGTTTCCGCGGGAGCTTCCGGAGCGGGTCGCGGTCGTCGCTCGTGAACACCTGCCGGACCTCGTAGCCGCGCTCTCGGAGGACCTCCGCGACGAAGTAGCCGCGCACGATCTCGTTCATGTTCCCGAGGTGGGGGACGCCGGAGGGCGAGATGCCGCCCTTCACGACGATCGGCTCCTCGGGGTTTCGCGCGAGAATGCGGTCCGCGGCGGCGTCAGCCCAGAAGACGTGGCCGTCGTCGTCCGCGTAGGGGTCGTCGTCGGGGTGCATCTATCCGTCCGCCCAGTACGTCATCTGGTCGTCGGTGCCCTCCGGGATGACGTCCGTGCCGTCGTGTTCGCCGCGCAGCACGGCGTCCACGATGCGCTGGGGGTCGGTGCCGTCGAGGACGATGGTGCGGACGCCCGAGCGCTCGATGAGTTTCGCGGCGAGCAGGTCGACGGGCGCCGACGACCCGGCGTTCATCTCCACGTCCGCGATGATGTCCACGAGTTCGCCGGCGGTCATCTCCTCGAAGTGTTTCGCGTCCTCGTCCTCGTTCGGGTCCGCGGAGAACACGCCCGGAACGCTCGTCGCGTACAACAGGAGGTCGGCGTCCGTGTACTCCGCGAGCGCGGCGCTCACGGCGTCGGTCGTCTGCCCCGCGACGACGCCGCCCATCACGGCCACGTCGTCCCGGCGCATCGCCTCCCCGGCGTCCTCGTAGGTCTTCGCGGGACTCGGCGCCGCTCGACCGCCGAGCGCGGCGATGAGCAGGCGGGCGTTCAGGCGCGTCACGTCGATGCCGATGTCGTCTAACTCGATCTCGTTGGCACCGAGTTCGCGCGCCGTCCCGATGTAGTCCCGGGCGACACCCCCACCGCCGACGACGGCACCGATTTCACAGCCGGCGTCGGCGAGTTCTTCGATTGCGTCGGCGTGGCCCTCGACGCGCTCGTGGGCGAGGTCGGGCGCGAGGACGCTACCGCCGATAGAAACCACGACTCGCATACTACACCGTGATAGCCGAGATGCGGTCTTAAGGGTTGTCAACTCGCGCGCGGCGCGGCTGCGCACAACGCCTAAGCGTCCGCGAATCGACCTGCAGGCGTGGTCGCACTCGCCACTCACGTCGTCCTCGCGTCCGCGCTCGTTCTGGTGGTCGGCTTCGTCGCCGGCTGGCGCGCCCAGTTCGACTCCCTCCCGCCCGTCCGTGCTACCGCCGCGGTCGCACTCGGGTCGCTCGTGGTCGCGTACAGCGTCGCGTCGCTCCCCGGATTCGCCGCCGAGGCCGGCGACGACCCGGCAGAAAGTGCGGTCGTTGCGGCCGTCGCGGTCTTGCTCGCGTCCGGCCTCGCCCGTCGCCTGTGGCGTCGCGTCCGGTCGTAGCGGCGACACCTACAAGCGGCGGGCCGCCCCACGTTTCTCCATGCAACTGGTGGGCATCACCGGCCCGGAGGCCGACGCCGTCGCGGACCGCGTCGCCGAGCGCCTCGCAGACCGCGGGCGCGTCGGCGTCGTCCGCGAGGGCGCGACGGACGCCCCGGACTGGACGGCGTACGTCGTCGGCGACGGGTGGACCGGCGTCGGCGGCGACCGCTCGGTGGACGACGTACTCGACGAACTCGCTCGCGACCACGACTACGCGCTCCTCGTGGACTTCCCCGACGCTCGCGTCCCGCAAATCGCAGTCGGGGACGCCGACGTTGCCGCCCCCGCACTCGAACTCGACCCGGTGAACCCCGACCTCGATTCGGCGGTCGACGCCGTCGAGGACGCCGAACCGTTCGAGACGCTGTCCTCGCTCGTCGCGGACCTGAAACGCACCTCCGAAGCAGACTACGCGGGCGCCGTCGCGACGTTCACCGGGCGGGTCCGAGCGCTCGAAGACGAGGACGACGACTGGACGGAGTCGCTGACCTTCGAGAAGTACGACGCCGTCGCCGCGGAGCGCAGCGAGACGATTCGCGAGGAACTGGAGGCCCGAGACGGCGTGCTCGGCGTGCGTCTGCACCACCGGGTCGGGCGCGTGGACGCCGGCGAGGACATCGTGTTCGTCGTCGTGCTCGCGGGCCACCGCGAGGAGGCGTTCGCGGCCGTCTCGGACGGCATCGACCGCCTCAAGGCGGAAGTGCCGATTTTCAAGAAGGAGGTGACGGTCGACGAGGAGTTCTGGGTCCACGACCGGGAGTGACGGCGCGCCCTCGCCGCGACCCACCCCCGAATCGGCCCGATTTCGGGACTCGACGCGCGTTCACCACCATTAACTCCATCGCACGTGTCTATAGTGAAAGAAACTCTCAGAGCGCTCGATAAAATGTCTAAGCGAATTTCGAACTGTGGTGAAACGTCCGACGGAATCGATTTTCGGGTGAAAACGCGCGAATCTGCCCGAACGTTCACCCCTTTATAACCCCGTCCGGCCAGTAGGGGTGAGCGAGGCCAACGACAATGAGCGCAACCCAACAGCCCTCCACTGACGCCGAACCGACGGACAAGGAATCCCGCCTGAAGTCCTACCTCCGCGAGAAGGCCGAAGACGGCGAGCTCTACTTCAAGAGCAAGTTCATCGCGGACGACGTGGGCATGTCCCCGAAGGAGATCGGCGCGCTCATGGTGAAACTCTCGAACTCCGCGAAGGACCTCGACGTCGAGAAGTGGTCGTACACGAGCGCGACCACGTGGCGCGTCCAGCCCGCGTAACGCCGGCCTACCGCGCCGACCCGTCGTCGAATCGACCGCTCCCGCACGCGTCCCCTCGCGTGCCCCACCACTCCCCGCTTTCCTCCCCCACTTCCCCCGACTAAGCGTTTAAACGGCTGTGGCCGCAACGATACCACGATGTCGGCTCAGCCGCCCGACGACGCGCCCGCCCCGTCGGCGTTCCAGTCGGTCTTCGACGTGTACGAGGTGCGCGAGACCGACGGCGCCGTGCTCTACTTCGGGGACCCGACGACCGACCAGCGAACGCTCGAACGCACCGTCTGGCCGGTGTTCCGCGACCACGGCTACGACGTCCAGTTGGCCGAGCGCACGGGCGAACTCGTACTCGTCGCCCAACCCCACGAAGCGGACTCCGGCGGCGTGCCGTGGAAGAACGCCGCCCTGTTCGTCGCGACGCTGCTCTCGACGCTGTTCGTCGGCGCGCAGTGGTACTACGTCGACCCGTTCTCCCCCGAGATTCTGCGCGCGCTCCCGTTCACCGTCGCCGTGATGGGCGTTCTGGGCGTCCACGAGGCCGGCCACTACGTGATGAGCAAGTACCACGACGTGGACGCCAGCCTCCCCTACTTCATCCCGTTCCCGTCGCTGTTCGGGACGATGGGTGCGGTCATCCGGATGCGCGGCCAGATGCCCGACCGCGACGCCCTCTTCGACATCGGCGCGGCCGGCCCGCTCGCCGGACTCGTCGCCGCTGTCGTCGTCGGCGCCATCGGCCTCGTGCTCCCGCCGGTGTCGGTGCCGCCGGAGGTCGTCAACTCCGCGTCCGCCGTCGAAATCCGGTTCGGCTACCCGCCGCTCCTCCAGGCGGTCGCGGCGGTGCTCGGCGAACCGCTGGCGTACAGCGACCCGACGAAGTCCATCAACCCCGTCGTGATGGGCGGGTGGATTGGCATGTTCATCACGTTCCTGAACCTCATCCCGGTCGGCCAACTCGACGGCGGCCACATTCTGCGGTCGCTCGTCGGCGACACCGCCGACCGCATCGCGCCCCTCGTCCCGACCAGCCTGTTCGCGCTCGCCGGCTACCTCTACCTCACGAACGACGCCGGGAACGCCGCCGGCATCTGGGTGATGTGGGGTATCATGGCGTCGGTCGTGACGTTCATGGGGAGCGTCGAACCGATCGACGACCGACCCCTCGACAAGCGCCGGGTCGCCGTCGGCGTGCTGACGTTCGCACTCGGCGCGCTCTGTTTCATGCCCGTCCCCATCCAAATCGTCGGCTGAACGTCGCCGACAGAATCAGTGTGTCCAGCCGCGGTCCGCGAGCTCGTCGCCGTCCATCGAGACGCCCGACTCGGTGACTTCGCCGACGACCGACACGGGCACGTCGCAGGCGGCTTCGACCCCGCTCACGGCGTCCGCGGGCACCGTCGCCACGAGTTCGAAGTCCTCGCCGAACGAGATGGCCTCGTCCAGCGGGTCGTCCGCGAGCCCCCGGAGTTCGTCGGCGACGGGGACGGCGCCGGCCTCGATTTCGAACCCGCAGTCGCTGGCCTCCGCGAGTTGGTGGAGCGAGCGCGCGAGCCCGTCGCTGGAGTCCATCATCGCGGTCGCGTGCTCGCCGAGCGCGCGCCCCGCCGCCACCCGCGGGTCGAATCGGAACAGGTCGTTCGCGCGCTCGATTTCGCCGGCCTCGAACAGTCGGAGGGCGGCCGCGCTCCGTCCGAGCGTCCCGGTCACGACCACGCGCTCGCCCGGACTCGCGCCGTCCCGCCCGATGCGCTCGTCCACGTCGCCGATGGCTGCCGTCGCGACCGTGAACTCGTCGTGGCCGTCGAGGTCGCCGCCGACGTACTCCGCGTCCACGCGCTCGCAGACCTCGCTCGCGCCGTCCACGAACCCCGTCAGTTCGTCCTCGTCGAAGTCGGGCGCGCCGTACACCGCGACCGCCGCCGACGCCGACGCGCCCATCGCCGCCACGTCCGAGAGGCTCGCACCGACCGCCCGCCAGCCGGCCGTGTACCGCGTCGTCCCGCCGGGGAAGTCCGTCGCCTCGTGGAGCATGTCGATGGTGACCACCGTGCCGTCCACGACTGCGGCGTCGTCGCCCGCGCTCGACACGAGCCCGCCGACGAGAGACAGCGCCGCCCGTTCGTCCATGCCACCGCCTTCGCTGTCCCTCCTCAAAAGACCGCGGATGCCGGACGCGGCGGGTCTGGGGCCGCTCGCCGCCCGGTCGCTCGGCCGGCTAACGATGGCTTTAAACGAATCCGACGAGAATTCCGCCCAATGGCAACCCTCTACGACGCCCCCACGGACGAGCTCCTCGACGAGCTCGCCGCGGAACTCGAAGAGCGACTCGACGAACCGGACTGGGCGCAGTTCGCGAAGACCAGCGTCGGCCGCGAACTCCCCCCCGAGCAGGAGGACTTCTGGGCGCGCCGCGCCGCGAGCCTCCTGCGTAAGGTCGCGGTCGACGGCCCCATCGGCGTGAAGCGACTCTCCTCGGCGTACGGCGACACCCGCGACGGCTCCAACCGCTACGTCGTCTCGCCGTCGGACTCCACGAACGGCTCGCGGAACATCGTCCGTACCATCCTCCAGCAACTCGAAGACGAGGACCTCGTGGAGAAGCAACACGACCGCGGTCGCGTCGTCACGGGCGAGGGTCGCAGCCTCCTCGACGACACCGCCAACGACGTCATCGAGAACCTCGACCGTCCGGAACTCGAGCGCTACGCGTAACGCTTCTTCGCTCGTTCGAGAGAGCGAGCCGTCTTCCACTCGGGCAGCGGCGCCGCCGTCTCGGGCGCGCTCCGCCGGCTTCGGGCGTCGCGTGCTCCCGCGACATTGCCTGGGTGCGCAACAATTAACGGGATTCGCGGCCAACTACCGAGCAACATGAGTGGGAACCCAGACGACGAACGGCTCGACGAGCTGCGCCAGCAGAAGATGGAAGAGCTGAAACAGCAACAGCAGGGCGGCGGCGACGCCCAGCAGGAAGCCCAGCAACAGGCCCAACAGCAGGCCGAACAGCAGAAACAGGCCCTGCTCAAGCAGCACCTGACCGACGGCGCGCGCAAGCGCCTGAACACCATCAAGATGAGCAAGCCGCAGTTCGCGGAGAAGGTCGAACAGCAGGTCGTCGCGCTCGCGCAGTCCGGGCGCCTGCAGGACCGCATCGACGAGGAGCAGATGAAAGAACTCCTCAAGGAACTCAAGCCGGACTCCAAGAGCTTCAACATCAGCCGCCGATAGATGGAGTTAGGACTCCTCTACAGCGGCGGGAAGGACTCCACGCTCGCGGCGCTCGTCCTCGAGCGCTTCTACGACATCACGCTCGTCACGGCGCACTTCGGCGTCACCGACGAGTGGGAACACGCGCGTGACGCCGCGGCCGCGACGGACTTCGAGTTCGAGGCGCTGGAACTCGACCGCGACGTGGCGACGGACGCCGTGGAGGCGATGCGCGAGGACGGCTACCCGCGCAACGGCATCCAGCACGTCCACGAGCACGCGCTGGAGGCGGTCGCCGACCTCGGGTTCGACGCCATCGCCGACGGCACGCGCCGCGACGACCGCGTTCCCACGGTGTCGCGGGCGCAAGCCCAGAGCCTCGAAGACCGCCACGAGGTGGACTACCTCTCGCCGCTGTCGGGGTTCGGTCGTGGCGCGGTCGACCGCCTCGTGGACGCCGAACTCGACGTGGAGGTCGGGCCGAGCGAGGAGATTCCGCGCGCCGACTACGAGGCCGAACTGCGCGCCGTCCTCGCCGAGGAGTACGGCGAGGACGCCATCCGCGAGGTGTTCCCGGACCACGACCAGACGTACGTCCACGGTCTCCGGGACTGAGTTCGCCGCAATCGAATTACTCTTCTCCGGGCGCCCGCTCCGTTCGCGTGAATGGAGTCGGGGCTCGTCTACGCGCTCGTCGCGGCCGGCATCTGGGGCACTTACCTGTTCGCGCTGAAACGCTACTTCGCGGGCATCCACGGCGCCGTCCTCACGGTGTTCGTGAACGCCGCCGCCATCGCGTGGTACCTCCCGTACGCGGTCGGCACCGGCGACGGGATGCCGGCGTTCCCCACGCTCGACACCGCGGCCCTCGCGGTCCTCGCGGGCACCATCGTCATCGGCGGCGCGGGATTCCTGCTGTCGGTGCGCGCGCTCGCCGTCGGCGACGTGTCCTACGTCGCGCCAATCGCGAAAATCGTGCCCGTGTTCGTCGTTCCCATCGAGGTGCTCGGCCTCGGCGCCAGCCTCGACCCGACCGCCGTCGTCGGCATCGGCGTCGCCACCACCGCGGTCTACCTCGCGAACTACGAGGGCGGCCACCTGCTCGCGCCGCTCCGGCGCGCCGTCCACGCCCGCCCCGCGCAGTTGGCGGTCGTCTCGGCGATGCTGTACGCCGTCAGCGACGTGGGCCGCCGCCTCGTCCTCGACGGCTTCACGTTCCCGACGAAGGTCTGGGTGCCGACGTTCCTCGGCGGCGTCGCAATCGCCGTCCTCCCGCTCGCGCTCCGCCGGTGGCCGAGCGAGGGCGTCCGGCCCCATCTCCCGAAGTTCGTGCTCGCGGGGTCCGGCGTCGCCGTCGGCGAACACGTCACCGCGCTCGCGTTCGCCAGCGCCCCCGCCAGCATCGTCTCGACGCTCGTGAACGCGCAGGCCATCGTCGCCGTGCTGATGGGCTGTGTCCTCCTGGACGAACCCGGACTGCGTCGGCGACTCGGGGCTGCTGTGCTGGCGGTCGTGGGCGTCGGACTGATTGCGATTTGATTCTGTTCGGTTGTGTTGCCCTCGTTTCGTCTGTACGCTCTCGCGTGGTTCGTGGCGACGCGTCCTCGAAAGCCCCGGCGCGCTCGCGGTCGCTCACTCGCTGTGCGCTTCGCTCCCGGCGGTCGCTGCAGTGCTTGCTTCGTGAGACGACCACGTGAACGCGAGCGCGCCGCCCCTTTCGGATTCCTGCCCTGCCGGCTGACCAGTCGGTAGCAGCGCGCTCGGTAGCCATCCGGTAGCCGTGTGGGGTGGGAATTCGAAAGGGGCGGCCGGGTACGCGAAGCACGGCGACGCAAGCACTGGAACGAGCGAAGCGAGTGAAGCGCACAGCGAGCCGCGCGAGCGTAGCCGGACGGGGCTTTCGAGGACACGGCGTCTCCAAGCACAGAACCAACAGCTGGACTCCCCCGACACGAAACACGGAACGGAAGCATTGAAGCGCGAGACGCGAGTAGCACGCTCCATGTACGACCGACTCAAGGGATTTCGCGACTTCTACCCCGACGAGATGGGGCCGCGTCGGGTGGCGATGGACGCGCTGGAGGGCGCGGCCGCCCGGTACGGCTTTCGGGAGATTGGCACGCCCGCGCTGGAGTCTACGCAGATGTACGTGGACAAGTCCGGCGAGGGAATCGTCGATGAACTGTACTCCTTTACCGACAAGGGCGGCCGTGATGTGGCGCTGACGCCCGAACTGACGCCGACCGTCGCGCGGATGGTGGTGGCCAAACAGCAGGAACTCTCGAAGCCCATCAAGTGGTACTCGACGCGGGCGTTCTGGCGCTACGAGGAGCCCCAGCAGGGGCGGTTCCGGGAGTTCTACCAGACGAACGTGGACATCTTCGGGTCGAGCGACCCGCGCGCCGACGCGGAGGTACTGGCGGTGGCGGCCGACGGCCTCACCGAACTCGGCCTGACGAGCGAGGACTTCGAGTTCCGCGTCTCGCACCGGGACATCCTCGGCGGCCTGCTGGAGGCGTTCGACGCCGACGTGGACGTCGAAGAAGCGATTCGCACCGTGGACAAGCGCGAGAAAATCGAGCGCGCGGAGTACCTCGACGGCCTCGCGGCGGCGGGCCTCTCCTACGACCAGGCCGAGCGCTTCGACGACCTGCTCGCGGGCGACGACCTCGACGCACTCACTGAATTCGCGGGCACCGAGCGCGTCGACGACGCCGTCTCGAACCTGCGGAACGTCCTCGCCGCCGCCGAGAACCTCGGCGTGCGCGAGTACTGCGACGTGTCCCTGACGACCGCCCGAGGGCTCGACTACTACACCGGCGTCGTCTTCGAGTGCTTCGACTCCACCGGCGAGGTCGGGCGCTCGGTGTTCGGCGGCGGGCGGTACGACGACCTCATCGAGGAGTTCGGCGGCCAGCCGACGCCCGCGGTCGGCGTCGCGCCCGGCCACGCGCCCCTGAATCTCCTGCTCGAACGCGCCGGCGTCCTCCCCGAGGGCGAGTTCACCGCGGACTACTACGTTCTGCAGGTCGGCGACACGGAGGCCGAGGCGGCCGAGGTCGCCACCGCGCTCCGCGACCGCGGGAACGTCGTGGAGACGGACGTCTCCGGGCGGAGTTTCGGCGCGCAGATGAACTACGCCGACGGCATCGGCGCCGAAACCGTCGTCATCGTCGGCGAGCAGGACCTCGCGAACGGCGAGGTCACGGTCAAGGACATGGAGAGCGGCGACCAGACGACTGCGCCGTTCGAGGACTTCCCCGGCGACCGCGACCGCCCGACACTCGAAGATTACCAGTAAGCGGATGCCCCGCCGCGCGTTCCGAATCGCCTACGACGGCCGGCCGTACTACGGGTTCCAGCGCCAGCCGGACGTGACGACCGTGGAAGGCGAACTGTTCGGCGCGCTCCGGCGCCTCGACGCCTTTTCTGGTGAGAAGCCACCCGGCTACGCGGCGGCGGGTCGGACCGACGCGGGCGTCTCGGCGCGCGCGCAGACCATCGCGCTCGACGCCCCGGAGTGGCTGACGCCGTACGCGCTGAACGGCGAACTCCCGGACCCGATTCAGGCGTGGGCGGCCGCCGACGCGCCCGCGGACTTCCACGCGACCCACGACGCCGAGTACCGGGAGTACCGGTACTACTGGCTCGCCTCGGAGGCCGACGACACCCGGGCACGCCGGGCGTTGGCGGCGCTCGCTGGCGAACACGACTTCCACAACCTCACGCCCGACGACGACCACACCGTCCGGGACCTCGCTGTCGACGTGGCACGCGACGGCGACTTCCTCGTCGTCACGGTTCGCGCGAGCGGTTTCTCTCGGGAACTCGTGCGCCGGGTCGTCTCGCTCGCACAGGAAGTCACCGACTCGGGCGACTTCGACCGCATCGACCGCGTGTTCTCCGAGGAGCCGATTCAGGGCAACGCGGGCGTCCAGCCGGCGAATCCCCAGCCGCTCGTGCTCCACGACGTGGGCTACGACCTCGACTTCGAAGTGGACGAGGACGCCGCCGAGCGCGCGCGGCGGACGTTCCGAGCGCTACGGGACGACCGGCTGGCGGGCGCTCGCGTCGCCGGCGACCTCGCCGACCTCTAATCCCAGTCCGCGGGCCACACGTCCGCGGCCTCCATGCCCGGACGCATCTCGCGGTCGAGGAGGCGCTCGCGGAGCGCGGACTGGTCGGGTCGGGGCACGGACTCGCGGGTGAGCCGCCGGACGAGGAGCGCGGCGAGCATCCCGTGCTCGCGAATCACTCGCGAGTCGGCCTTGTCGCGGGTGTCGGCGTGCGTGTGGCCCCAGCCGCGGCCGCGTTCGGGCGTGACGCTGTGCAATTGGACGGCTGGCGCGCCGGCGCGCAGGAACGGCCAGTGGTCGCTGTACGGGTGGACCGTCTCCTCGACTTCGATTGGGTGGCCGGTGCGCTCGCTCACGGCATCCAGCGCGTCGCCGAACTCGGGGATGCCGTGGGTGAACGCGCGCATCGTCCGGTAGCGGCCCGCGCCGTCGACGTTCACGACTGCGCGCACCGACTCGGGGTCGAGCGTTTCTGCGAGCGCGTGCGAGCCCTGCAGGCCGACTTCTTCGGCACCGACCGTCGCGACTCTGACCCGGCAGTCGAGGTCGAGGTCCGCGAGGACGCGCGTCGCGGCGACCACGGTGGCGACGCCACACCCGTTGTCGAGCGCGCCCTCGGCGATGTCGTGGGCGTCGTGGTGCGCGAGCACGACGACCTCCTCGTCGGTGTTCGGGCCGAGGATGGCGTGGGCGTTGGCTCCCTCGCCCGGCGCCGTGTCGGCGTCCACCGCGAGTTCGACCGCACCGTCGCGGTCGGCGTACTCGCAGAGCCAGTCGCCCGTCTCGGTGGAGACGCCGACGGCCGGAATCTCGCCCTCGCGCCCGAAGCGCAGCGAGCCCGTCGGGGGCAGTTGGCCGTCCTTGTGGTTGTAGAAGACGAACCCGGCGGCGCCGTGGTCGACTGCCCGACCGTACTTCTCCATCCGGTGGACGAGGCGGCCGCCCGGCGGACTGTCCGTGGACGCGAGTGCCACGGTATCTTCCACGTCCGCGTCCTCGAAGTCGTCCTCGGTGCCGTAGCCCACGTCCACGAGCCGTCCTGCTATCTCGGCACTCGGCGCGTAGGGGAGCGAAATCGCCTCGAACGCGCGCTCCGTCGGCGCCGTGACGCGCAGCGAGCAGTCGCCCCGCGTCCACACCGGGAGGTCGAAGGATTCGACGGTGGCGTCCCGAGCGCCGGCGTCCGCGAAGGCGTCGGCGGCGATTTCGGCGGCCCGTCGCTCGCCGTCGTGGCCGGCGAAGCGGTCGTCGAGTTCGGTGAGCGCGGTGAGCACGTCCCACGGCGTCTCGTCGGTCCACGCCCGCCCCAGCGCGAGCGCTTCGTCGTCGGTCATGGCTCGCGGTACGCGCGGCGGACAGTTAATTTCGCGGGCGGTCGTCGGCAAGCGCGACGCCGTTTGCCAACGTTTAACCGACCCGCCGCGGAGCAATCGGGTATGAGCAGCGTCCCCGAACGAGACGACCTGGACGACGACTACAAGTGGGACTTGGAGTCCATCTACGCCACCGACGAGGACTGGGAGGCGGCCTTCGACGACCTCCAGTCGAAACTCGACGACCTCGAAGCCTACGAGGGCCGGCTGACCGAGGACGGCGACACCCTCCTCGAAGCCCTCGAACTCCGCGACGACATCTACCGGCAGGCCGAGAAGGTGTCGTCGTACGCCCGGATGCGCTCCGACGAGGACACGCGCGACCAGGAATACCAGGCGCTCCGCGCTCGCGGCGCGAGCCTGATGGCCGACGTGTCGAGTGCGACCTCCTACTTCGACCCCGAACTGCAGGACTGCACGCGCGAGGAACTCCAGTCGATGGTCGAGTCCACCGAGGGCCTCGAGGAGTACGAGCACTACTTCGACGACGTCCTCCGGATGAAGCCCCACACGCGCTCCGCGGAGGTCGAGGAACTCCTGAGCGACCTGAGCGAGGTGTTCGGCGCGCCGAGTGACGCCTACAACATGCTCACGGACGCCGACCTCGAGTTCCCGACCGTCGAGAAGCCGGACGGCGACGCCGTCGAAATCTCGCAGGCGAACCTCACGAAACTCCTCAAACACCAGGACCGCGAGTTCCGCGAGACCGTCCACGAGGAGTTCTACGAGACCATCGGCGACGTCCGGAACACCATCGGGTCGACGATGAAGAGCCAGATGAAAAAGGACGTGAAACTCGCGGAGGCGCGGAACTACGACACCGCCCGCGAGGCCGCCCTCGACGGCTCGAACATCCCGACGGACGTCTACGACAACCTCGTGGACACGGTCGACGACAACCTCGACAAGCTCCACCGGCACGCCGACCTCAAGCGCGAGGCCCTCGGCGTGGACGAACTGAAGATGTGGGACCTCTACATGCCCATCGTCGACTCCGAGAGCCCGGAGGTCACCTACGACGAGGCCAAAGAACACGTCGTCGAGGCCGTCGCGCCGCTCGGCGAGGACTACCAGGACCGCGTCCGCGAAGGCCTCGAATCGAACTGGGTGGACGTCTACGAGAACCGCGGGAAGCGCTCGGGCGCGTACTCCGGGGGCACGTACGACACCCAGCCGTTCATCCTGATGAACTACCAGGACGACATCTCCTCGATGTTCACGCTGGCCCACGAACTCGGGCACAGCCTCCACAGCCAGTACACGAGCGACGAGCAGCCCTACGTCTACTCGCAGTACGAAATCTTCGTGGCCGAGGTGGCGTCGACGGTCAACGAGGCGCTGCTCGTCAACCACCTGCTGGACACCGTCGAAGACGAGCACTTCCGCCGCCACATCCTCAACGAGTACCTCGAGCGGTTCCGGTCGACGCTCTACCGGCAGACGCTGTTCGCGGACGTCGAACAGCGCCTCCACGAACTCACCGAGGAGGGCGAGGCGCTGACGCCCGACCGCATCGACGAGGTGTACGGCGAGCGCAAGCGCGCGTACTACGAGCCCGCCGACGTGGACGAGCACATCACCCGCGAGTGGATGCGCATCCCGCACTTCTACTACAACTTCTACGTGTTCCAGTACTCCACGGGCATCTCCGCGGCCGTCGCGCTCGTGCAGGACATCCTCGAAGAGGGTCAGCCGGCCGCCGACCGCTACCTGGAGTTCCTCGAGCGCGGCTCCAGCGAGTACCCGCTGGAGCTGCTCCGGCACGCCGGCGTGGACATGTCCACGAGCGAGCCCATCGAGCGCGCGCTCTCCGTCTACGACGACTACCTCGGCGAGGCCGAAGACCTCGTCTGAGGCGGCCAGCGCGTCTGAAACGCGCCAGTCGGTAGGCGTTCAGCCTACCCAAAGGAACTTCTACGCCCGGGCCCTAGGACGGGCAACGAATGTCGCGTAGTCCCTCACTGCCGGACCGGCCGACGCTCGATGTCGACCCCGAGTCGACGCCGGAGGAACACCTCGACGCGCTCCACGACCACTACGGGGAGATTCTCGAAGTCCACGAACAACTCCAGGACCAACTCGACGAAGTCGAGTCGCGTCGGGAGGAACTCCGCGAGGAGGTCAACCGCCTCCAGCGGGAGAACGAGACGCTGAAGACGGCGTCGCTCTACCTCGCGACGGTCGAAGACCTGCCCGAGGACGGCAACGCGGTCATCAAGCAACACGGCAACAACCAGGAAGTGCTGACCGAACTGTCGCCGCGCCTCGCCGAGAAACTGGAGGTCGGCGACCGCGTCGCCATCAACGACTCCTTCAGCGTCCAGCGCGTGCTCAGCGACGAGACGGACGCCCGCGCGCAGGCGATGGAGGTCGACGAGTCGCCGACCGTCGAGTACGACGACATCGGCGGCCTCGACGAGCAACTCCGTGAGGTCCGGGAGGCCGTCGAGGACCCGCTCGTCAACCCCGAGAAGTTCGACGCGGTGGGCGTCGAACCGCCGAGCGGCGTGTTGCTCCACGGGCCGCCGGGCACCGGGAAGACGATGCTCGCGAAGGCGGTCGCGAACCAGACCGACGCCACCTTCATCAAAATGGCCGGCTCCGAGTTGGTGCGGAAGTTCATCGGCGAGGGCTCCCGGCTGGTCCGGGACCTCTTCGAACTCGCCGACCAGAAGGAGCCAGCCATCATCTTCATCGACGAAATCGACGCCGTCGCCGCGAAGCGCACGGACTCGAAGACGTCGGGTGACGCCGAGGTTCAGCGTACGATGATGCAGTTGCTCTCGGAGATGGACGGCTTCGACGAGCGCGGCGACGTGCGCATCATCGCCGCCACCAACCGCTTCGACATGCTGGACTCCGCGATTCTCCGCCCGGGCCGCTTCGACCGCCTCATCGAGGTGCCGAACCCGGTCGAGGAGGCCCGCGAGCGCATCCTCGAAATCCACGCCGCCGAGATGAACGTCGCGGAGAGCGTGGACTTCACGGACCTCGCGCGGGACACGGACGGCTTCTCGGGCGCGCAGTTGGCGAGCCTCACGACTGAGGCGGGGATGTTCGCGATTCGGGACGACCGCCGCGAGGTCCGGCGCGAGGACTTCGACGACGCCTACGAGAAACTCGTCGCGGAGGGCGACGACGAGGAGTTCGGCGCGAGTTACCCGAGTTACATCCAATAGCGAAGGCTCTTTTCGGTGAGCGGGCTACTCCGGGTATGACCATTCGAGTGGCGTGGGGAACCGGCACCGGCCCGACCGAGATGTCGGCGTACGACGCCGCGCTCGCGGCCGCGAACCTCCACAACTACAACCTCGTCTCCGTCTCGTCGGTGATTCCCGCGGACGCCGACGTCGAGGCGGTCGGCACCGCACCCGACCTGGGGCCGGCCGGCAATCGCTTGACCGTCGTGCAGGCGCACGCGAACGCCGCCGGCCCCTCTCGCGTGAGCGCGGCGCTGGCGTGGGGGAAAAGCGACGCCGGTCCGGGCCTGTTCTACGAGGTCGCCGACGAGACGGCGGCCGAGGACGTCGAGGCGCGCGTGCGCGCCGGCATCGACGCCGGGATGGACCTTCGCGACTGGACGCCCGCGGACGTGTCGGTTCGTACCGCGAGCGCCGACGCCGACCCCGGCGAGTACGCCGCCGCCGTGGTGGTCGCCGCCTACGGCGACAGCGAGTCGATTCTCTGAGTGCGAGCGCTTCCCACAGTGTAAGGCCTTTACGTGGTGGCCACTAATCGGCTGGGCATGCACGGGAACTCGCCGTACAGTGGGTCGGAACCGTCGGACCCGGAACCGGAACTCACCGGGACACAGCGCCGCGCGCTCAAGCACAGCATCAACCAGATCGCGGCGCGGACTCGGGACTTCCTCCCGGACGAGTACGTCGTCGGCTCCGAAATCTCGTCGTCGACCGCGGGCGTGCAGGTCACGGTCGCCGTCCGGCCGCCGGTCGGCAGTCCCGTGAGCGCCGGGTTTTCCCCGGAGTTCGAGGACGTCTCCGACGACGACCTCATCCCCTCCGAGGACCGCGAGGAGGTCGCTCGCGGCCTCGCGGCGAGCGCAGCGCTCCAAGTCAAGCACGCGCTCGGCGACGACGTGCCGAAGACGGCGCGCTAGTTCTTTCGTTCGTAGCCGGTTGCCGTGGTTAGCGGCGTGAGGAAGACGTCGTACGCCGTCGTTCGTCCGTGACGGTCACTTCCCCCAGAAGGGGTCGCGTTTCCGCATGATTTCGAGGTACGCTTTCAGTGCCTCGCGCTCGTCGGCGGGAATCTCGTCGGAGAGTTCCTGTTCGAGGACTTTCGCGTGTTTCTCGGGGAGGTCGACCCAGAGCTCGTCGCCCTCCTCGATGTCGCGGCCGACCGTCGGGCCGTCGATGGAGACGCTGACGCGGTTGCCCGCGCGGGCCTCGTCCACGTCCTCGCCCTGGTCTTGAATCCCTTTGACGACGCCGACGCGGTCGAGGTCGTTGCCCTCCACGAGGCCGACCGGCGTGTTGCGCTTGAGGGTGCCGGAGACGACCTCCACGCCGACGACTGCGGGGTCGTTCTGCCGGAACACGTGGTCCTTGAGGATGCGGAAGCGCGCCGGGCGCACGATGTTCTCGAAGATGGCTTGCTGTTGTTCGCGCTCGCGTTCCTCCACGAACGTCTCGTAGTCCTCGACGAGTTGGTAGATGACGTCGCTGTCGAACAGGCGGACGTTCTCCTCGTCGGCCTTGCGCTCGGCGTCCGCGAGCACGTCGACGTTGAACCCGAGGATGGTGCGGTGTTTGTCGTCGTCGGCGGTCGTCGCCATCGCCACGTCCCGGGGCGCGATGTCCCCGACTTCCGCGGACATCACGGGAATCTCGGCTTCCTGCATCGCGTTCGCGAGCGCTTCGAGGCTGCCGAGCGTGTCGGCCTTCACGACGACGCCCTCCTCGGCCGTCTCGACGGCGACCTCCGCGAGTTCGGCCTCGACCTCCTCGACGACCGTCGCCACGTCGCGGTCGCCGACGACGCGCACCGGCGCGCCCGCCATCGCGTCGTCGAGGTCGGGCGCCGCGATTTTCAGGCCGGCGGCGGCCTGCATCTCGGGCACGTCCTCGAAGCGCTTCTCGGTGCGAATCTCCGCGAGTTCGCGCGGTTTCAGGAGCGCCCGAACCTCCGTGACGATGGGTTGGTTCTTCGCGCCGACGACGATGGTGTCGCCCTTGCGGACGGTGCCGTCGTACAGAATCACGTCGAGGGTCTTCCCGAAGCCCTGCTCGTCTTTGACTTCGAGGACGGTGCCGGCGCCCGGCCCGTCGATGTTCACCTCCATCTCCGATTTCATGTAGCGCTGGGCGAGCCCCATCAACACGGTGAGCAGGTCGGGGACGCCCTCGCCGGTCATCGCCGACACGGGGATGACGCCGATGTTCGCCTGGAAGTCCTGCACGCGCCAGTAGAGGTCAGAGGAGAACCCCGCGCCAGAGAGTTCGCCGATGAGTTCGTACAGTTTCTCGTCGAGTTGAGAGCGCACGCGGTCGGTCTGGGCCTCGTAGGTCTGCTTGATGGGCGCATTCTCCGTGGGGTTCCAGCCGGGGATGGTGTCGACTTTGTTCGCGGCGACGACGAACGGCGTCCCGGTGTCCTTCAGGATGCGGATGGCCTCCTCGGTCTGGGGCTGGAAGCCGTCGTTGACGTCCACGACGAGGACGGCGATGTCGGCGAGCGCGCCGCCCCGCGACCGGAGCGTCGAGAAGGAGTGGTGGCCGGGCGTGTCGATGAACAGCAGGCCGGGCAGGTCGAACTCCGTGGGGTCGACGAGGCTTCCGGCGACTTCGGACACCACGTCCAGGGGCACGGCGGTCGCGCCGATGTGCTGGGTGATGGCGCCGGCTTCGCCGTCGATGACCGCGGAGCCGCGGATTTCGTCGAGTAGGCTGGTCTTCCCGTGGTCGACGTGACCGAGAACCGCCACGATTGGCGTGCGGAGGTCCCCGGGGGATTCGGATTCGTCGGGCATAGATGTAATCCTCCGAGAGAACGGTTGTTACCCGAACAGAGCGGGCCACGTGGTTTAATTCCATCGTCACGCCGCGACTACTCCACGACGACGGTGCCCCGCATCCCGATAGAACGGTGGGGCGCACAGTAGTAGTCGTACTGCCCCGGAACGTCGAACGTGTGCTCGTAGACGTGTTCGCTCCCGTACGTCTCGCCGTCGTCGCCCGCCGTCCCCGTCCAGTCGGCGTCCGCCGGTTGGCCCGCCGGTCGGACGTTGTGACCGCCGCCGTCCCACTCCCAGCGAACGGTCGCCCCGGCGTCGACGGTGACCGTCCGTGGCGCGAACTCGAAGTCACCGCCCGGTGCGACGGTGACGACCGTCGTCTCGGTTTCGTCGCCGCCGGAGCCCACCGTTGTCGTCGTCGGCTCCGTCGTCGATGCCGTGGTGGTCGATTCGGCCGTCGTCGTCGTTTCCGTCGCCGTGGTCGCCTCGTCGTCCGCGCCGTCGCCAGCACACCCGGCGAGTGCGGCGGCGAGTCCGGTCGCGCCGGCGGCGAGCAGTGCGCGTCGATGCATAGTTCGAGGTGGGCGAGCCCTCACAAGAGGATTCTCCCAAATCCCACCGGAGTTCGTCACGCGCCCGTCCGACGACCCCGCGGGGTTTATGTGAATCCCGAGAGTCACACCGGGTATGGCCGACATCCTCGCCGAGAACCTCTCCGGGAAGGCCGTGATGGGGTCCGACGGCACGGAACTCGGGATGCTGTACAACATCACGATGGACCTGAAGTCCGGGAAACTCCAGGACCTCCTCGTGGAGCAACACGAGGAGTCGACGGTCGCAATCGACTTCCCCACCGACGAGAACGGCCGGTATCGCGTCCCGGTCAACCGCGTGCAGGCCGTGAAGGACTACATCGTCGTCCAGCGATAGTGCGCGTCCTCGACTCGTCGGCGTTCATCCACGACTACGACGCCGACGGCCCGACGGCGTCGGTGCCCGAGGTCCGCGAGGAACTCACCGACTCCGCGGCGTTCCGGTTCGACGCGGCGTCCGGCGGCGGCATGCAGGTCCACGTCCCCGGCAACGAGTCGCTGCGGGCGGTCCGGTACGCCGCCGAGCGCACGGGCGACGACCGCGAACTGTCCGAGACGGACCGCCGCCTGCTGGCGGCCGCCCGCGAACTCGGCGGGACGCTCGTCACCGACGACTACGCGATGCAGAACGTCGCCGACGAACTCGGCGTCGACGTCGAAGTCATCGCGCAGGACGGCATCTCGGAGCGCCGAGACTGGCGCTTCCAGTGTGCGGGCTGTGGCCGGGAGTTCGACGAGTCGAAACCCCGGTGCCCGGTCTGTGGCAGCGACCTGTCGCGGAAGAACCCCCGTTAGTCCACGCACTCCAGCCCGTTCTCGATGAGTTGTCGCAGGACCTCCTGCTCCGAGAGCCCGTACTCGCGGGCCAACTCGTCGATGTCCGCCGCCAGCGAGTCCTCGCAGACGACGGAGTACTTCTGGGGCATACCCCTTCCATTCGCGGACCGGGGACGTAATACTTAGTCAGCCCCGCGTCAGACGCTCACGAGAACGCGGCGTACGCGAGCATGAACTGGACGGCGTCGTAGACGCCGTGGACGACGACCGGCGCGAACAGGTCGTCGGTGCGTTCGTAGGTGACGCCGAGCACCAGCGAGACGACGAACACGCGGGAGAGCGTGACGAGCACGGCGCCCGGCGGCACGCCCGTCGCGGTGTACGCGAGCACGTGACTCCCCGTGAACACGAGCGACGCGGCGGCGACCGCGGCGTACCGCGAGTACGACCCGTAGAGGTACTTCTGGACGCCGTTTCGCGCGAGCAGTTCCTCGCCCGGCCCGATGAACAAAAGCGAGACGACGGCGAGCGGCGGGAGGATGCCGGGGTGGGCTTTCGCCGTCTCGACGAGGCCGTGGGTGCTCTGCGGGAGCGAGAACACGGTGACGACGGCGTTCATCGCGAGGTGCAACGCGAAGATGGCGACGACGCCGACGCCCGCGACCGCCACGTCGCGCCGTCCGGGCTTGCTGACGTCGATGCCCCCGTCGAACCACTGCACGAACGCGACGCCCGCGATGCCGTAGCCGGCGCTCGCGACGGCGGTGTTCACTGGCACGGTGACGAGCGGGTCCTCGGGGAGGAACGCGACGGCGACGCTGGCGAGCAGGCCGCCGAACACGAGCGCCGCGAGCGACGCGACGACTGCGACGACCGTGCGTCGCTCGCGCGCTCTCACCCCCGATTTCTCGACGCCAGCGACGGCGGCGGCGCCCGCCGCGACGGCGCCGAGTCCGGCGAACAGCGCGACGAGCGGGCCGGCCGAAAGTGCGCCGGAGACGTCGAGAATGCCGGCGGCCGCGGCGAGCGCGAGGCCGGCGCTGGCGGCGGTCGCGGCGTAGTCGAGCCACGCCGGCCCGGAGCCGTGGCGGCGCGCCGCGAACGCGAGGAGCGCGGCGCCCGCGAACCCGCCCGCGGCCTGCGCGGCGAGCGCTGGCGCGGGCGTCCAGTCGAGGAACGCGGCGGCGAGGCCGACGCCCGCGACGACGAAGCCGACGGTCTGCGCGTACCGGTCGTTCACGCCCGGGGATGAGGGGCGAGCGGGCTTAGGTGCTGTCGTTCGCGTCGCCGACGCCGAGTTCGGTCTTCTCGGGGAGCGCCTCGTCGCCCCGGAGCAGGCCGCGTGCGGCGTCTTTCCCCCACTCGACGGCGGGCTGCGTGAACGTCTCGACGCCGTACAGTTCGCCGGCGAGCACGCAGGCGGCCTCGAAGTCGAAGAGGAGACGGCCGAGCGCGCGCTCGTCGAGGCGGGGAATCTCGACGCGAACGCTCGGGACGCCGGACTCCGCGAGGCTGGCTTCGGTCGCCTCGAACTCGGCGTCGAGCAGGCCGCCGAGCGTGTTCCCGGCGAGGTAGTCGAGGCCGTCGAGGTCGCTGTCGGGAATCCCGCGGTCGGCGCGCTCGCGGGGGCGGACGAGCGTCACGAGTTTGTCGCGGGGGCCGGCGCGGTAGAGTTGGAGTTGGCTGTGCTGGTCGGTCGCGCCGAGCGCGCGGGCGGGCGTCTGCCCGAGGCCGTCCTTGCCGAGGCTCTCGGCCCACAGTTGCGCGAACCACTCGGCGAACGTCTCCAACCCCTCGGCGTACGGCATCATCGCGTTCACGCCGGCGCCGCGCACGTCGAGGGCGTACGCCGTCGCGCCGTAGGCGTACGCGGGGCAGTCGAACAGCGACCCGGCGAGTGCGTCCATGCCGTCGCGGCCGCCGGCGAGAATCTCGTGGACGTCCGCGCCGGCGAGCGCGGCGGCGGGGAGCGCGACGGTCGAGAGGGCGGAGAAGCGCCCGGGGACGCCCTCGGGCACGTCGAGCGCGGGCAGGTCGTGTTCGTCCGCGAGGTCCCGGAGGTTCCCCTCGGGACCGGTCGTGACGAACGTGCGGTCGGTCCAGTCGACGCCCGCCTCGGCCATCGCCTCGCGCACGACGAGGAAGTTCGCGAGCGTCTCAGCCGTCGTCCCCGACCGCGAGACGACGTGGACCGCGGTCTCCGAGAGGTCGACGTCCGCGAGCAGGTCCTCGACGTGTTCGGGGTCGACGTTGTCGAGGACGTGGGCGTCGATGTCGCCGCCGACGGCCTCGGTGAGCGTCGCGGCGCCGAGCGCGCTCCCGCCGATGCCCACCGTCAGCAGCGTCTCGCTGTCCGCGAACGGTTCGACCGCCGCCTCGATTGCGTCGGCGTCGGCGGTCTCGGGGAGATTGAGCGCGGCGTACCCGAACTCGTCGGCGTCCATCCCGGCGGCGATGCGGTCGTGCGCGTCGGCCACGCGGTCGTCTAAGCGTTCGAGGGCGTCCTCGGGGACGCCCGGATTCGCGGCCGAAGCGAGCGCGTTCCCCACGTCTACGTACATGCCAACGACCGGGACGCGCGAGCGCTTAAGCGTGGTTGGTCTCCCGCGGACAGACTCTTGGCGTCGCCGGACGCACACTCGCCCGTGACGCGACTGCTCCCCGACCGACCGGCGACGTGGATGGACGTGGCGGCGGGCGTGCTCTCGGCGTGGCTCCTCGTCGCGACGCTCCGGCGCGTCGAAGCGCTCTCTCTGCCGGCCGCAGGCCTCGCGTTCGCCGCGACACTCCTCGCGCTCGGCCCGCTCGCGCGGTCCGCGCTCGGCGAACGCGCCGGCGCGTGGTTCGACGCCATCGGCTTCCGCGGGCGCGGCTTCGTGATTCTCGGATTCGCCGCCGTCGTCCTGCTCGCGCGCGACCTCGCACTCGTCCCCTCCCTTCCTGTCGAGAGCCTCTCCGCGGGCGTCTTCCTCGCCGTCGTCGCCTTCGTTCCAGCCCAGGCCCTCGCCGCCGGTGGCGTCGCGGGCTGGCGGGCGTGACCCGGAAGCGAGTCGCCGCGCTTTTGCTCCGTGCGCGCCGAGTCTCCGACGATGGGACGGTTCGACAGTTACTCGGGGCTGCTCACGGCGTTCCCGTACGCGTTCCGGCAGTCCGACTCCCGGCTGTTCCGGAGTTACGTCGTCGTCAGCGGCGTCCTCGGCGCGCTGTTCGCGTTCCTGATGGCGGGCGCGCTGTTCGTGCTCATCGGGAACACGGCGGGCGCGCGCGGCGGGTCGCTGACGCTCTCCCGGACGTTCTACGTCGTCGTGGGGCTGTTCGTCTTCATCCCGCTGGTCGCGCCCGTGCTGTTGGTGGCGCGCCGCCACCGCCGCGAGACGCCGGTCGGCGAGCGCTACGACCCCGGCCTCGCGGCGGCGGGCTACCTGTTCGTGCTGTCGGTGTACCTCGGCGTCGTGGCGTCGATGCCGCCGACGTTCGAGACGAACGGCGAGGTCGTCGCCCGCCCGCCGCCCTCCGGGCTGTTCGCGCCGGTCGTCGAACTCCTCTACGAACTGCCCGCGGTGGCGTCGCCGGTCGTCCCGCTGGTCGGCGCGGTCGCCGTCTACGCCGCCCACCGCCGCTTCGGGTCGAAACACGGAAACAGCGAGCGAGCGTAGGCGGCGGCGATGACCGACGAGAAGACCGCCACGTTCCTCGTGACGGAGGCCGGCGACGGCTCCGCGATTCTCTCCGACGTGTCGGACGCACAGGTACACACGCTCTCCGAGAACCCCGGCGTCGAGAAGGGCGACGTGCTGGAGGCGACCGTGTCGCCGGACCCGCCGATGGGCGTCACGTACAGCGTCGTCGAGGTCGAGGAGCGCAAGGAGATTCCGGTCGAAGTGAGCGACGAGTCGCCGACCCCGCAGGCCGTCGAGATGGCCGAGGACCTGCCGGAAGGCGACCTCGCGACGACGGAGCGCGCCGGCGTCGGCGAAGTCCACGTGCTCGCGGTGCCCGCCGACGGCGTCGAGGACGCGGTCGACGACGTGCGCGAGGACTCCGCGACCGTCGCTCGCGCCGCCCGCATCGGCATCGCTCGCGTCGAGATTCGGTACGGCGAGGACTTCCTGAGCGTCCGGTATCTCCCCTGACTACGACGGCCCGGCCTCGCTCTGGACCTCCCAGCCGGACTGCACGCCGCAGGCCTCCCGCTCGACGAACTCGATTTCGGTCTCCTCGGTGAGTTCGCCGTCTCCCTCCACTGCTTCGACGCGCAGCGGCACGTCCGGGCTGTCGCCACAACAGCCGACGTCGAGGAACACGTCCCACACGTCGCCCTCGCGGGCCGGCCCCTTCGTCTTCCGGAGGTACGCCTTCATGTGGTTCGTCGTGAGTTGGTCGCGACCCCAGTCGCTCACGTCCGCCGGGAACGAGAGCGTGACGCGTTCGGTCATACCCGGAGGTACGCGCGAGAACTGGATAGGTCTGCCGCCGGTTAGTCGTCGGCGCTGTCCAGCCACGCCGTGAGCGCCGCCACGTCGGGCCGCAGGTGGCGCGCACCGACGGTCGCCACCAGCACCGCGCCGACGGCGTCGAACACCAAGTCGAGGAGCGTGTCGTCGATGCCGTACTGCACGAGCACGGGGTCGAGGTTCGTGGCGAACGCCGCCTCCCGTCCGACGAACTCCACGACCTCCCAGAGCACGCCGAACGCCATCGTCACGAGCAGGATGAACACCGCGAGGAACGGTCGCGGGAAGTAGAGGTCCTCGCGGTGGTAGTCCAGCGCGCGCGCCGTCGTGTACCCGGCGGCGGCGACGAGCGCCGCGGAGAACGCGTGCGTGAGGTGGTCGTACCACCAGACCGTGTGGTAGGGCCCGGTCATCCCGACGGTGTGGAGGAAGACGGCGGCCCCGACCCACACCGACACGCCGGGCGAGAGCCGGAGGCTGAAGTCGCGCCTGACGACCGCCGGCACGAACGTGACGAGGAGGCCGAGCGCGGCGTTGACGACGACGCTCACGTTCTGCGTGGCGAGGCCGAAGACGAGCGTCGCCGCGATGCCGGCCTGGAGGGCGCGCACGAGGTTCCGGGACACCGACTCGTCCATACGTGTCGTTGACGCGGCAGCCTCGTAAATCCGCCGCGGCGTCCCGGCCGCCGGGGCGGAATTCTGTCCCATAGGCGACGACAAACTGAAATAGGCCCGCGGCCTACCCCCTCATCCATGATGGCGACGACGCACGCGCTCGCGGGCCTCGCGCTCGCGGCGCTTGTCGCACCTGTCGCACCCGAACACGCGCCGACCATCGCCGCGGCGGGGCTCGCCGGCGGCGTCTTCCCCGACCTCGACCTCTACGCAGGACACCGCCGCACCCTCCACTTCCCCGTCTACTACGGCGTCGCCGCCGCGCTCGCCGCTGCGCTCGCCGTCGTCTCCCCGAGCGCGCTGACCGTCGGCGCCGCCGTCTTCCTCGCCGCCGCCGCGCTCCACGCCGCCGGCGACGCGCTCGGCGGCGGCCTCGAACTCGAACCGTGGCGCGCCACCAGCGAACGCGCCGTCTACAGCCACTTCCACGGGCGCTGGATTCGTCCCCGGCGTCTCGTCCGGTACGACGGCGCGCCCGAGGACGTCGCCGTCGCCGCCGTCCTCGGCGTCCCCGCCGCGCTCGCGCTCGGGCCGCCGACTCACCGCGTCGTCGCCGCCGCGCTCGCCGTCTCCGCGGGGTACGCCGCCGTCCGCAAGTACCTCCCGACGGTCGCCACGCGACTGGTCGCCGTCGTCCCCGAGGGCGTCCGTCGGCGCGTCCCTGACCGGTTCTCGAACGCCGGCGAACAGGTATAAGAAGCCTTATCCTCGCGCGCTCCCGACCGGCACCCATGCCCAAATTCGAGGTCCCGGAGGTCGACCTCAGCCAGTACTCCATGCGGGAACTCGTCGCCCCCCCGCTGGCGGTGCTGGTCGTCGCGCTCGCCGTCATCGGCGCGACGTTCGCCCTCACGGGGTCGCCGGTCGCTCTCGGCATCGAGTTCACAGGCGGTTCGGAGGCTGTCGTCGACTCGAGTGCGTCCCAGTCGGCCGTCGCCGACGCGTTCGTCTCCGACCCGTCTTCGATTCGCAGTGTCGGTACCGGCGGCGGCACGTACATCGTCACCTTCCAGTCCGAGAACGTGCCCGACGTCCGCGACGACGCCGACGCCGACATCACAATCGTGCAGTCACAGACCACGTCCGCGACGTTCGGCGGCTCCACCCAGCAACTCGCCGTACTCGGCGTCGTGGGCGGCTTCGTCGGCATGAGCATCGTCGTCTTCCTCCTGTTCCGGTCGTTCGTGCCGAGTATCGCCGTGGTCCTCTCGGCGTTCAGCGACATCGTCGTGCCCGTCGCGCTGATGAACCTCTTCGGCATCCAACTCTCGCTGGGCACCGTCGCCGCCCTCCTGATGCTCATCGGTTACAGCGTCGACTCCGACATCCTCCTGAACAACCACGTCCTCCGGCGCTCCGGCGGCTTCTGGGAGAGCGTCCACCGCGCGATGCGCACCGGTGTCACGATGACGTTGACCTCCATCTCCGCGATGACCGTGATGGCCGCCGTCTCCTACTTCTTCGGCATCCAACTGCTCACGTCCATCGCCATCGTGCTCGTCCTCGGCCTCGCGACTGACCTGATGAACACGTACATGTTGAACGTCACACTGCTTCGCTGGTACAAGTTCGAGGGGGTGAAACGATGAGCTGGTTCCGCGAGAACTGGCGGGTCGGCTTCCTCGTCGTCCTCCTGCTCGCGAGTTCGGTCGCGCTGTTCGCGCCCGGTATCGGCGCGAGCGCGGGCGACAGCGGCGGCGGGAACGAGGCGTCCTCCCCGACGAACCTCCAGTACGGTCTCGAACTCTCTGGTGGCGTCCGCCTGCGGGCGTCCGTCGTCGGCGTCACCGCCGAGGGCGTCGACGTGACCCAAGCCAACGAGGACGCCATCGAGGCGAACGTCTCGTCGGCGCTGGGGCTCGAACGCGACAGCGTCCGCGCCCGCGAAGGGACCGACGTGGTGGAAGTGTACTCGAACGCCTCCACGAGCGAGGTGGAGGCCGCGCTCACCGACCTCGGCTACGAACCCGACAACGTCCGCACGGGCGTCACCGAGACGACGCGGGACACCATCGTCACCACCATCGAGAGCAAGGTCGACGCCACCGGGTTCTCCGGGACGTCGGTCTACACGGCGAACCCGCGCGGGACGAGTGACCGCTACGTCGTCATCGAGGTGCCGGGCCGGAACGCCTCGCAGGTCAAAGACCTCATCGAGGGCCGCGGCGAGGTCGAGATGTGGGCGTACTACCCCGAGAACGGCAGCCAGACGAACACGACGGTCATCACGAAACAGGACCTCGACACCATCAGTCAGGCCCAGACTGACTCCCGCGGCGTCCCCATCGTTCCGGTCGAACTGACCGACGAGGGCGCCGAGCAGTTCGCGGCCGACATGCGCCAGTACGGCTTCACGCAGGAGGGCGTCGGGAACTGCCAGTGGCCCAACGGCGGCTACTGCCTGCTGACGACCGTGGACGGCGAGGTCGTCTACGACTCCAGTCTCGGTGACGGCCTCGCGCGGGACATGGAGAACGGCGACTTCGCGCGCTCCGGGACGTTCGTCATCGAGGCGAGTACGATGGAGGAGGCCCGCGAACTGCAGGTCAACCTCCGCGCCGGCGCGCTCCCCGCCGAGTTGTCCTTCGAGAACTCCTACTACGTCTCCCCGAGTTTCGCCGAGCGGTACAAGCCGCTCTCGCTCGTGACGGGCATCGCCGCCGCGCTCGCCGTCTCGCTCGTCGTGTTCCTGCGGTACGGCGACGCGAAGGTCGCGGTGCCGATGGTGTTCACGGCGCTCTCGGAGGTGGTCATCCTGCTCGGATTCGCGGCGGTGTCCGGGCTGGCACTCGACCTCTCGCACATCGCCGGGTTCATCGCGGTCATCGGGACGGGGGTGGACGACCTCGTCATCATCGCCGACGAGGTGATGACCGAGGAGGTGTCCTCCAGTCGCGTCTTCCAGAGTCGCTTCCGGAAGGCGTTGTGGACCATTGGCGCGGCCGCCGCGACGACCATCATCGCGATGTCGCCGCTGGCGGTGCTCAGCCTCAGCGACCTCTGGGGCTTCGCCGTCGTCACCATCCTCGGCGTGCTCGTCGGTGTGCTCATCACGCGCCCGGCGTACGGTGACATCCTCCGGCGCCTCCTGACCCAGGACCACTGACTGACTGCCTGCCGTCTCGTTTTCGTCGTTTTCGTGGCCGTGAAGCGACCGGTTACGCCGACGTACGCGTCGGTTTCGGCGAGCAAACCGTCGACAGTCCGGCGGGCTTCCGACCCGCGACGTGCCCGTTTCCGCGAGTTACCTGAACACTATTCTGTGGTGCAGTCGGGCGGCGTCGAGTAAGGTGTGTACTACAAACGGACCGGTAGGCGATACTCGGTGTCGTGCAACACGGGGAATCGGGCGCCGTGCCGCGCCGACAGACTGGTTCGCCGCGCTCGACGAGCGCATGAGCCGCGACCGCCGCGTCCTCGCCGTCGCCGTCGCGTGCATGTTCGTCGTCGGCGCGTTCGGCGTCGTCGCCGGAGACGCGCCGACGCTGGCGGGCGGCGGCGACTGCGACGACGACCACGACGACACGACCACGACCACGACGACCACGACCGAGGACTGCGACGACGACCCGACCACGACCACGAGGAAGACGACCAAACGCACCACGACGAAGCGACCGCCGAAGACGACCGAGGAGCCCGAGGACGTGACCGTCGAGGGGGAACCCGACCTGTCGGCGTTCCTCCCGGAGAACACGGTGTCGCCGGGCGAGGAGACGCGCCTCGTCGTCCAGTTGTCGAACGGCGGCACCGTCGACGACGGCGGCCTCGACACGCCGCCCGAGGGTGAGGACGCCGTGACGACGGCGCGGAACGTCGAGGTGGAACTGGAGGACGGCGACGCGCCGGTGACGATCCAGACCGGGACGACGCCGCTGGGCGACCTGCCGGCGGGCGCCATCGGCGAGGCGGGCTTCGACGTGGTGGTCGACGAGGACGCCGACCCCGGCGTCTACGAACTGGACGTGACCGTCGACTACGACTACACCGAGGAGATTTCGAACGACGACCGGGACGAGGAGTCCGAGACGGAGACGTTCGAACTCGACCTCGTGGTGACCGAGGACGCGCGCTTCGAGGTGGTGGACGTGGACGAGGACCTGCAGGTCGGCGAGACCGGAACCGTCGAGGTGACCCTGGAGAACGTCGGCGAGGAGGACCTGCGGGACGCGACGGTGACGATTCGCTCCCGGAACCGCGACCTCACGGTCGACTCGGGGTTCAACGCGACGCGGTACATCGGGGACTGGGACGACGGCGACGAGGAGACGGTGGAGATCGAGGCGACGGCGCTGAACACCTCGGCGCCCCAGCGGTACGCGCTGTCCGCGGTCGTCGAGTACACCGACGAGGACGGCGACCCACAGCGGGCCGTGCCGCGCCCCTTCGGCGTGCGCATCGACGACGAGCAGGCCTTCGACGTGGACGACGTGGAGGGCGACCTGCGGGTCGGCGAGGACGGGGCCGTCGTGGGGACCGTGACCAACGACGGGCCACAGCCGGTCGCCGACGCGGTGGTGCGACTCGTGGACGGCGACGGGGACGTGGTGGCGCGGCGTGCCGCCGTCGTGGGCGACCTGGACGACGGCGAGAGCGAGGACTTCCGGATTCCCGTTCGCGTGCCGGCCGACGCGGAACCCGGGGAGCGCAGGCTGTCGTTCGTCGTGGACTACGTGAACCGGGACGGGGACGCGCGCCGGAGCGACCCGCTGTTCGACACCGCCACGGTGCTCGACGAGCGCGACGACTTCGCCGTCTCGGACGTCGAGGAGTCCCTGCAGGTCGGGGAGACGGGTACCGTCGAACTGACGCTCGCGAACCTCCTCGACGAGGACGTCACGGACGCGACGGTGACGGTGCGGTCGCCGAACGCCGACCTGCGACTCGGCGGCGACGGCGAGGCGACGCGGTACGTCGGCGACTGGGACGAGGCCGACCTCGAGACCGTCGCGGTGGAGGCGACCGTCGCCGACGGCGCGGGCACGCAGCGCTATCCGCTGGAGGTAACCGTCTCCTACACCGACGAGGACGGCGACGACCAGACCTCGGACGTGCTGGTCGTGTCGGTGACGCCAGACGGCGAGCAGGGCTTCGCCGTGGAGGACGTGACGAGCACCCTCCGGGTCGGCGAGGAGGGCCGCGTGAACGGCACCGTCCGGAACCTCGGGCCGAGCCACGTCGAGACGGCCGTCCTCCGCGTCACCGGCACCGACGACAACCTCCGGCCCCGCGAGCGAACCGTCGTGCTCGGCGACCTGCTCGTCGGCGACGAGGCCGACTTCTCCGTTCCGGCGTCGGTCCTCGACACCGCACAGCCCGGCCAGCGACGCCTCACGGTCGTCGTGGAGTACGTCACGCCCGCGGGCGACCGCCGGGAGAGCGACCCCATCTCGGTCGTCGCCGCGGCGTCCAGCGAGACGGCGCGCTTCGAACTCGCGACCGTCGACGCCGACCTGCAGGCCGCCGACGACGGCACGCTCGCCCTCGAGGTGGTGAACCGCGGGAACGAGACGCTGACCGACGCCACCGTCTCGCTGACCTCCCGCAGCACGAGTCTGCTCGTCGGCGACGGCGTCAACGACACGCGGTTCGTCGGGCGGTGGCCGACGGGCGAGCGCCGAATCGTCCGGTACCGAGTGCGCGCCGGCAACGAGACCGGGAACCAGACGTACGCCTTCGAGGCGTCGGTGGCCTTCGAGGACGAGGAGGGACAGCCCCAGCGCTCGGACGCGCTCGCGTTCGGCGCGACGCCCGCCGACGAGCAGGCGTTCGCCGCCGAGACCGTCGAGAGCACGCTGCGCGTCGGCGAGGAGGGTCGCGTTCGCGTCGCGCTCACGAACACCGGGCCGGCGAACGTCACTGCCGCGGGCGTCACGCTCGTCACCGACGCGCCGAACGTCGCGCCCGTCGAGACGGAGGCCGCGGTCGGCGACCTCGCGGCGGGCGACGTGGTGGCGTTCGAACTCCCCGTCGAAATCACCGAGAACGCCGGGCCGGGCGTCCGTCAGTTCGCGTACCGCGTCCAGTACACCGACGACGACGGCGACCGGCGGACGAGCGACCGCCTCACCACGGACGTGCGGGTCGCGCCCGAGCGCGAGGCGTTCGTCGTCGAGCGCGAGACGGTCAGCGCGACGGCCGGACAGAGCACCGTGGTCGAACTCACGGTGACGAACAACCGCGGCGTCACCGTCACCGAGATTCAGGCGAAGGCGTTCGCCGACGACCCGCTCTCGGTGAGCGACGACCAGGCGTTCGTCGCCGCCCTCGAACCGAACGAGTCGGCGACGATTCGGTTCACCGTCTCGCCCGCCGGGAGCGCCGGCGAGAAGGCCTACCCGCTGTCCGTCGACTTCCTCTACACGACGCCGGACGGCGACACCGAACTCTCCGAACCCGTGAACGTCGGCGTGGACGTCGACCGACCGCCGCCGAGCGCGCTGCCGGCGTGGGTGCTCCCCGCCGTCGCGCTGCTCGTCGTCCTCGTCGCCGTCGCGCTCGTGATTCGACACCGGCGCAGCCAGCGCGCCGGCGAGGACGACGCGGCGAGTGACGGCGAGAACGACGAGACGGACGGCGGTGCGGACGACGGCGAGACGGACGGCGGCACCGACGACGGGTCGTCGTGGTTCGGCGACGACGAGAACGGATGAGGGCGGACCGTCGTCTCGTCCGGGCGGTCGCGCGAGCCACGGTCGACCGACCCGGCGCGGTGGTCGTCGGCTTCCTCCTCCTGACGGGCGTGTTCGCGGTCGGGCTCGGGAACGTCTCGACCGAGGCCGGCACCAGCCAGTTCACCGAAGACCTCCCCGCACAGCGCGCCTTCGAGGCGGTCAACGAGAAGTTCACGCCGACGTTCGCGCCCGACACCGGGAGCACCCAACTGGTGCAGTCCAGCCGGAACGTCCTCTCGAAACCGTCGCTGTTGCGGCTGCTGGAGGCCCAAAAGCGCCTCGCAGAGCGCCCGAGTCTGCGTGTCGTCTCCACGACGAGCGCGGCCTCTGTCGTCGCGACCACGCTCGACCCGACCGCCGAGGACCTCGACGCCCAGATTCGCGCCGTCGAGCGCGCGACGCCCGGCGAAATCGACGCTGCGGTCCGCGACGCCGCCGCGAGCGAGGGGTTCGCGAACCAACTCAGCGACGACTTCAACCGCCCCGGCGCGCGCGCCAGCGCCACTGTCGCCGTCGTCGAACACGAACTCCCCGCCGGCCTCTCGGCGACGGCGGGCGCCGGCACCGACAGCCCGCTCACGTCGATTCAGGTGCGCGCCCAGCGCGTCGTCGCTTCGGCCGGCGGCGACATCACCGTCTTCGGCGCCGGCCTCGTCGCCGCGGAGTTCGCGAACGTCGTCTTCGACTCCCTGATTCTCGTGTTGCCAGCCTCTATCACGCTCATCTTCGCGTTCCTGCTGGTGGCGTACCGCGACCCCGTCGATTTGGTGTTGGGGCTCGTCGCGCTCGCCGTCGCGCTCGTCTGGACGTTCGGCTTCCTGGGGCTCGTGGGCATCCCGTTCTCCCAACTGCTCATCGCCGTCCCGCCGCTGTTGCTCGCCGTCGGCATCGACTTCGGCATCCACAGCGTCAACCGCTACCGCGAGGAGCGCGTCGAGGGCAACGCAATCGAACCGTCGATGGCGGTCGCCAGCCGGCAACTGCTCGTCGCCTTTTTCATCGTCACGGCCACCACCGCGCTCGGGTTCGCCGCGAACCTCACCAGCGGCCTCGCCCCGATTCGGGAGTTCGGCCTCGTCGCCGCCGTCGGCATCACGTTCACGTTCCTCATCTTCGGCGTCTTCCTGCCCGCGTCGAAGGTGCTCGCCGACCGCTTCCGCGAGCGCCGGAACCTCCCGACGTTCGGCGAGCGACCGCTCGGCGCGGAGGGGTCGCTTCTGGGGTCCGTTTCGGCGGGCGGTCTCGTCGCCGCGCGGAAGGCGCCGCGTCTCTTCGTCGCGTTCGCCGTCCTGCTCGCCGCGCTCTCCGGGTTCTACGGGCTCGGCGTCGACACGGAGTTCTCCCAGAACGACTTCCTCCCGCCCGAGGAGACGCCCGATTACCTCGACGACCTGCCGGAGCCGTTCCGCCCGAGCGAGTACACCGTCACGGGCACCCTGAACTTCTTAGAGGCGAACTTCGAGCGCTCGCAGGGCGACTCCGTCACCGTCTACGTCGAGGGGATACTGCGCCGGGACTACGCCCTCGAATCCTTCGAGCGCGCCGCCAGCGACCCGCCAGCCGTCGTCGTGTCCGCGAACCGCACGGCGACCACGCAGAGCATCCTCGACGTGATTCGGGACCGGGCCGCCCAATCGGCGTCGTTTCGCCGCCTCGTCGAGCGCAACGACGCGAACGACGACGGTGTTCCCGACGACAACCTCGACACCATCTATTCGGCGTTGCTGGACTCGCCCGCCCGCGACCGCGCGCTCCGCTTCGTCACCGACGACCGCCGGGCCGCCCGCGTCGTCTACACGCTGGAAGCCGACGCCACGCAGGCCGAGGTGTCGCGGGCGGGCCGCGAACTCGCCGACCGTCACCGGTTCGAGGCGACCGCCACCGGCGAGACGGTCGTGTTTCAGGCCGTCTCGGACGTGATTCTCGCGTCGGCCGTCACCAGCCTCGCCGTCGCGCTCGCCGCCACCGCCGTCTTCCTCGTCGCCGTCTACGCCGCCTTGGAGGGCCGGCCGTCACTCGGCGTCGTCAACCTCGTCCCCATCGTCCTCACCATCGCCTACCTCGCCGGGTCGATGCGCGCGTTCGGCCTGCCGTTTAACGCGCTCACCGCCACCATCCTCTCTATCACCATCGGCCTCGGCACCGACTACTCCGCGCACGTCGTCCACCGGTTCGCCGACGAGTACGGCCCCGACGAGACGGTGTACGACGCGCTCGACGACGCCGTTCGCGGAACCGGGAGCGCGCTCGCCGGGAGCATGCTCACCACTACCTCCGGCATCGGCGTGCTCGTATTCGCCATCACGCCCGTCCTCGGGCAGTTCGGCGTGCTCACCGCGCTCTCAATCTTCTACTCCTACCTGACCGCAGTGTTCCTCACGCCGTCGGTGCTCGTGCTCTGGGGGCGCGTCGCCTAGAAGTCAGTGAGTTTCGCCTCCGTCGCGCCCTTCGCGTCCAGCCCGAACTCCGCGAGTTCCACGAAATCCAGGTCGTTGTCCCGGAGCGCGCGCTTCACGCGCTCGGACGCCGACGGCGCGACGAGCATTCCCCTGACCTCGTCGTTGCTCTCGGCGTACAACTCCACGTAGCGCTTGAGTTGGTCGAAGTGGTTCAGCGTCGCCTGAATTCGCTTGACCTCCACGACGACCGGCGTGCCGTCGTCGTCCACCGCGTAGAAGTCCACGAAGCCGTACTTCGTCTCGCGCTCGTGTTCCACGATGCGCAGGCCGGCTTCCAGTTCCTCGGGGTTCGCCTCGATGTACTCGTGCATCTCGGCCTCCGTTCCGGACTCCTCGTAGGTCGCGCCGTCCTCGGCGTCGAATCTGGTCACGCCGTACACCTCGTGGAGGCGCGTCTCCACGCGCTCGCTCGGGTTCGTGCGGCGCGCGAGCAACACGGCGTCGCCCTCGCTCTCCCGGGCCTCGACGGTGCCGCCGCCCGGCATCCAGTTCACGGGCTTGTGGCCCGTCGGCTGGTGGACGAGGAACGTCCCGTCGGGTTTCGCCACCAGCAGTCGGTCGCCCTCGTCGAGGTAGCCGTTCGTCCGGCCCTCGTACTCCACCTCGCAGCGCGCCTGCACGCTCAACACCGCGCCGTCCCGGAACGCTGCCTTCGCCGCCTCGACGAACGCCTCGGGGTCCGGCGCCTCCACTCGCTGTGCGGCCATGTCTCTCGGAGGCGACGAGCGGCGGCGACGAAAAGGATGCGGATTGCGCGCCGCCGTCGCACCGCCCGCGACTCGGGGGCAGTTTCTTGTGGCCCCGTCGGCGTGTCTCGGCATGGAAATCAGCGGGCCCTCCGGCAAACTCCAGATAGCCCTGACGCTCCTCGTCGGCGTCGCCACCGTCGGCTACGGCGCGTACAGTTACGACGCGCAGACCGCGGCCCTCGACTCCACGGTAGAGGTCGACGCCACGCTCACGGACGTCTCCGTGGAAGAACACGCCGGGAAGGGCGACACGTACAGCCCGAAGGCGACCTACGAGTACACCTACGAGGGCGAGACGTACACCTCCGCGAACGTCTATCCGGGGAAACTCCCGCGAGAGTTCGGAAGCAGGGAGAAGGCGCGCTCCCAAATCGACGGCGGTCCCGGCGACACCATCACCGCGCACGTGCCGACCGACGACCCCGGAAACGCGTTCCTGAAGCACAAAACGAGCGACAAACCCCTGCTCGTCGTCGGCTTCGGCTTCCTGTTCGTCCTCGGCGCCGCGTACTCGATAGTGAAGGGGCGGTACTGACGCTCAGAAGTCGTCGAGGCCGGACTGCTCGGCGGCCGCGAGCGCGTCCGCGCTGGTCTGCCACGACGCTCGCGCGCAGTCGGGCAGACCACCCTGCTCGCGGACGTACTCGCGCAGGAACTCGCGGGTCGTCGGGTCGCTCGGGTAGCCCGAGCCCACGTCGCCGTACTCGGCGGCCAGCGCCGCGACGTGGTCGTCGCGGGCGACTTTCGCGACGACGCTTGCCGCCGCGACCAGCGCGTACTCGTCGTCCGCGCCGTGCTCGGCGGTCACGTCGATTTCGGCGTCGACGCCCTCGGCGACCCGGCGCCCGAACCGGTCCTCGTTCACGTCCCCGGCGTCCACGTGGCCCGAGTCGCCGCCCTCGGCGACCTGTGAGAGCGCGTCGGCTTGTGCCGCGACCGTCAGCGCGTTCATGTCCGTCGCCGGGTCGTCGATGCGCGCGACGGGAATCTCCGCGACGCCCACGGTCATCCGGTCCCGAATCTCGGCGTCCAGCGTCTCGCGCCTGTCGGCGGTGAGGCGCTTCGAGTCCGCGACGCCGTCGGGCAGGTCGTCGGCGTCGCCCGCGACGGCCGCCGCGAACATCGACCCGAGTACCGGCCCCTTGCCGGCCTCGTCGACGCCGAAGGCCATCAGTGCAGGAACTCCGTGTCCTCGAAGGACTCCTCTTCGCCCTCGACGGCGACCACGTCCAGCGCCGTGACCGTCGCGTCCACGCCGAGCAGGCCGGCGAGACTCGGGTTCGTGCGCCCCTCGTCGCCGGAGACGAGTTCCTTGATGTAGAGGCCGCCCTCGCCCTCGACCTCCACGACGGCGTGCTCGTCGTCCTCCAGTTCCGCGGAGATGTCGTAGACCTCGCGTTCGCGCGTGAGTTCCGCGCGCCGGTGGTCCACGCGGTGGGGCGTCTCCTGCTGGATGGTCGCGCCGTCTAACTCCGCGATGGCGGCCTGCAGGTCGTCGTCGCTCACGGCGCTCCCGAACTCCACGTTCGCGCGGTAGCGCTTGCGGGCGTCCAGTTCCTTCACGCGCTCGACCATCCCGTAGTCGGCGACGCGCACGCCCTCGACTTCCACCTTCCCCTCGGCGTACTCGTTGATGGCCGCTTCGAGCGCGTCGGCGTCCGGGTGGCGGTTCGTCGGGTGTTCGACCTCCACGACGAACGGCCGCCCCGTCCCGAGCATCAGCGCGTCGATGTCCTCGCGGCCCGCGCCGTGGAACGACTCGGCGCCCCCGTCCATCGCCTCCACGACCGGCGGCGCGGTCAACTGCTCCACGCTCTCGGGGTACCGGAATCCCGTGCCGTCGCAGTGCGGGCACGGCGAGTCAACGAGCGTCCCCGTCCCGTTGCAGTCCGAACACGGCCACTTCGTCTGCGGAATCCCGCGTTCGAGCTTGCGGTAGCGCCCGTACACGAACGCCGAGTTCACTGTCACGTCGACGGTCTCTTCCTCGACGTTCAGCACGGCGAGCACGTCCGGGCGCTCGAAGTCCACGTCCGTGCCCGTCGCCTGCCCCACGCGCTTCCCGACCTCGCGGTTGCACTCGGACTTGAACAGTTCGCCCGCGTCCGCGTCCAGCCCCGCGAGGTCGCGGAGCATCGTCTCGTTTTCCTCCACCAGCGGCGGCGCCCGCGTCCCCACTTGGTACGTGTCGAACGCCACGTCCTCGATTGCGTCGCGGACCATCTCCGCGAACTCCTCGAAGCGCCCGGACAGCCCCTCGCAGACCCAGCAGTCCGCGGTGTCCGGCGACTCGTAGGGCTCGTCGTCTTCGAGCGCCATCGTCGTCCGGAGCGCCCGCCCGCGCTCCGCGTTCGACAACCCGAAACTCCGGTCCGCGAAACACCGCCCGAGACACGCGTCACAGACGGGGTCCTCCGCCGCGACGCGCCGCGCGTCCTCCAAGACAGTCATGGGCGTGTCGTCGCGCGCCGGTGGTACGTATGCTTCGGTCCGCCGATGCGCCCCGTGACAGCGACAATCACTCCTCCCCGTCCTCGTCCTCTCCACGCGGCAACCGCCGCACCGCTTTCACCCATCGCTCTTTCGCCGCCTGCCCGGGGAACGCGCTCGGGTTCCACGCGATGTCGTACCCCGGACTGTACGTCACGTCGACGGTCCGGGCGCGCCACATCGCGGCCGCCAGCGCGACCAGCGCCAGCGCGAACGCGCCGGCGAGCGCGGCGCTCCTCGGGTCGTCGATGGGCCACAGCACCGGGCCGACGAGCACCACGAGGGCGACCAGCGTCACCGCTTCGAAGACGAACAGCAACGCCGACCCCGAGAGTTCGAGGCTTCGGCCCATTCCCATTCCGGGGGCTCGTTCGGAGGACAGATAGGTTTTGTCGCGCCACTCGAACCGACGCTGTTCGGATAGACGAGTCGTTGGTCGTTTCGCTTGTCGTTCAGCCGGTAGTCCTGGTGGATTGAAAGGGCGAGGCTGGGTACGCGAACCCCCGCGAGGCAAGCACTGGAGCGAACGGAGTGAGCGAAGCGCGCAGCGAGCGGCGGGAGCGTACCCAGCCGAGGGCTTTCAGTGAGTGCCACCGCTCGTCGTCGCTGTGAAGCCGACTACCCGAACCCGACAGACAGAAGCCACCCAGCCCCGACACACCACGCATGCGAACATTCGTCGTCCTCGGGCACGACGCCCCGACGGACCCCGATTTCCCGCTCGACGACCTGCCGGGTGCGGCCGGCCGCCTCGACGTGCTGTGTCGGTGCGTGAGCGCCGCGGTGTTCCTCTCGCACGGCATCCGCGAGGACGTCGAGGTCTATCTCGTGCTCCGGGACGAACTCACCGTCCGCATCGATAGTTCCGAGTTGCAGTACATGAGTCCGGACGAGCGCAACGTCGCGAGCCTGCTGAAGCAAGCCATCGAGGCGAAGGACGGCGCCATCGGGCACCGGGAGGCCGAGTCGACGCCCGGCATCCACGTCTCGAAGCGCGGGTTCGAGGCCGTGCTCGACTCGCTCGACGGGACGGTCGTTGAACTCCACGAGGACGGCACGCCACTCGCCGACGCGGAGCCGCCCGAGAACCCCGTGTTCGTGCTCTCGGACCACGGCGACTTCACCGACGAGGAGGCCGCGCTGCTCGCCGAGCGCAGCGACCGCCGGGTGCGCGTCGGCCCCCAGATTCTGCACGCCGACCACACGGTCACCGTCGCACACAACTACCTCGACACCGACGGCTTCACCGACTACTGATGCGGGTGAGTGTCATCGGCGCGAGCACGCCCACGGAATCCGGTATCGACACCGCCCGCGAACTCGGGCGCGTGCTCGGCCGACGCGGCCACACCGTCGTCTGCGGCGGCCTCGGCGGCGTGATGGAAGCCGTCTGCGAGGGCGCGCGAGACGCCGACGGCCACACCATCGGCATCCTCCCGGGCGAGGACCGCGACGCCGCCAACGAGTACGTCGAGACCGCTATCGCGACCGGGATGGGCCACGCGCGGAACGCGCTCGTCGTGATGAACGGGGACGCCGCAATCGCCGTCGAGGGGAGCGGCGGCACGCTCTCGGAGGTCGGGTTCGCGTCCGTGTACGACCGGCCGATTGCGGGCCTCGACGCGCCCGACGCGCCGCACGTCGAAGCCGTCGAGACGCCCGACGGCGCCGTCGACTACGTCGAGGACGCGACGAGCTGACTCCCGGAATCGCGAGAGAAGGCGAGAACCGAGAGAGAAAACGAGGTTTCGGCGCGCTACGCGCCGGCTTCGACGGCTATTCGAGGTCGAAGCGGTCGTTGGTCATCACTTTGTGCCACGCGTCGGCGAAGTCCTGCACGAACTTCTCCTCGGCGTCGTCGGCGCCGTAGACCTCTGCGATGGCGCGGAGCCGGGAGTTCGAACCGAACACGAGGTCGAAGCGGGTCGCCTCCCGCTCGATTTCGCCCGTGTCGCGGTCGCGCCCCTCGAAGACGTAGCCGTCCTCGGAGACCGGCTCCCACTTCGTGTCCATGGCGAGCAGGGTCTCGAAGAAGTCGTTGGTCAGCGTCCCCGGTTCGTCCGTGAAGACGCCGTACTCGGTGTCGTCGTAGTTCGCGCCGAGCGCGCGCATCCCGCCGACCAGCACCGTCATCTCGGGCGCGGTCAGGTTCAGCAGTTCGGCCTTGTCGACGAGCAGGTCCTCGGCCCGGCGCTCGGCGTCGTCGCCGAGGTAGTTCCGGAAGCCGTCGGCCTCCGGTTCGAGCGCCTCGAAGGACTCGACGTCCGTCTGCTCGGGCGTGGCGTCGACGCGACCCGGTTCGAACGGAACTTCGACGTCGTAGCCGGCGTCAGCCGCCGCCTGCTCGACTGCCGCGTTGCCGCCGAGGACGACGAGGTCCGCGAGCGAGACGCGGGTGTCGTCGGACTGCGAGGCGTTGAACTCCTCTTGAATCTCCTCGAGGGTCTGGAGCGCGGCCGTCAGCTCCTCGGGCTCGTTGACCTCCCAACTCTGCTGGGGTTCGAGGCGGAGGCGCGCACCGTTCGCGCCGCCGCGCTTGTCGCTGTCGCGGTACGTGGACGCCGACGCCCACGCGGTCTTGACCAACTGGGACGTGGAGAGGTCCGAGTCGAGGAGTTCGTCCTTGAGTTCCGCGACGTCCTCGTCGTCGACGAGGTCGTAGTCGCGGTCCGGCAGCGGGTCCTGCCAGAGCATCTCCTCGTCGGGGACCTCGGGACCGAGGAACCGCTCGGGCGGGCCCATGTCGCGGTGCGTGAGTTTGTACCACGCCTTCGCGAAGTTGATGCCGAACTCCATCGGGTTGTCCTGGAAGCGCTCCAGAATCTCGCGGTAGTCCGGGTCGCGTTTCAGCGCGATGTCCGTCGTGAGCATCATCGGCGTCACTTCGTCGTCGCCGTGTGCGGGCTCCGCCGAGTCGCGGAGTTCCTCGTCGACCGGGAGCCACTGCCACGCGCCGCCGGGCCCCTTCTGGGCCGCCCACTCGTAGTCGAGGAGGCTGTCGACGTAGCCGGTGTCCCACTCGGTCGGCGACTGCGTCCACGGCCCCTCGATGCCGGACGTGATGGTGTCCCCGCCCTTGCCGGAGCCGTGGTCGCTCTCCCAGCCGAGGCCCTGTTTCTCCAGCGGCGCGGCTTCGGGCTCCGGGCCGACGTGCTCGTCGGGGTCGTCGGCGCCGTGGACCTTCCCGAACGTGTGCCCGCCGGCGATGAGCGCGACCGTCTCCTCGTCGTTCATCGCCATCCGGCTGAAGGACTCGCGGATGTTCTCCGCGGACGCTTCCGGGTCCGGGTTGCCGTCCGGGCCCTCGGGATTCACGTAGATGAGCCCCATCACGGTGGCGCCGAGGTCGCCCTGCAGGCTGCCGTCCTCGTCCCACCGCTCGGAGGCCTCCCACTCCTCTTCGGGGCCCCAGTCGACCGCCTGGTCGGGCTTGAACGCGTCCTCGCGCCCGCCGGCGAAGCCGAACGTCTTCGCGCCCATCGACTCGATGGCGACGTTCCCCGCGAGAATCATCAGGTCGCCCCACGAGAGGTTCCGGCCGTACTTCTCCTTGACCGGCCAGAGCAGGCGTCGCGCCTTGTCGAGGTTCGCGTTGTCCGGCCAACTGTTCAGCGGCGGGAGGCGCTGGGCGCCCTCGCTGGCGCCGCCGCGCCCGTCAGTGGTGCGGTACGTGCCCGCGCTGTGCCACGCCATCCGGATGAACAGCGGGCCGTAGTGGTCGTAGTCTGCCGGCCACCAGTCCTGGGACGTCGTCATCACGTCCTCGATGTCGGCTTTCACTTCGTCGAGGTCCAGCGACTCGAACGCCTCCGCGTAGTCGAAGTCCTCGCCGTGCGGCCCGACGTCGCGGGCGTTCTCGTCGAGAATGTCCACGTTCAACTGGTTCGGCCACCAGTCCTGATTAGACCCAGTCATCGTCGATGGATTGTGCTTTGGCGTATTAATATTGTCTGATTCGGAAAGGATTCTTCGCGACAGCCGAAGCAATCTACCGAACCCGTAGGTCGGTTGGCGCCGAGTCGCCCCTTCGCCGGTGTCGAACACCGCGACGCTCGCTGCGCTCTCGACTCCCGTTCGTGCGCCATCCAGTGACGCACCTTCGCGGAGTCGGAACCGTTAAACCGCCCACGTGCGTCTGTTCGAGTGCGGGCCGGTGGGGTAGCTTGGTATCCTTCGGCCTTCGGGTGGCCGTAACCGCGATTCGAATTCGCGCCGGCCCACTTCTCCCGCATTCTGCTCGGACAGCGGCGGCGTTCGCGAGACTGTTCTGCTTCGTCGCGGTTTTAGTCGGTCGTTAATGCGCTCTGCGGGTGCCAGCCGTCTTGCGCTCGCCCGACGCGAACGCGTTATTGTACCCTGAATAGGGAAAGAGTATAAGTCACAATCGCGATAAGCGGTGGTAAGCGCGTACTCAAGTGGAGGGGAGGTGGTTAGGATGTGGATAACATCCTTCACCGCGGCTCAGCCGCCGCACCCAAACTCGCACTTCGGTACGCGTATCAGAAACCATGAAAGACAAAATCAGTCTCTTCGACCTGCCGGACGACGACGACCGTGGCGTGAGCCCGGTCATCGGCGTCATCCTGATGGTGGCGATTACGGTCATCCTCGCCGCCGTCATCGCGAGTTTCGTGCTCGGCTTCGGCGGTAGCGTCTCCAGTAACGCGTCTGCCGGTGTGGATATCAGCCCAGATGAAAGTAATACCGGTAATGTTACCGTCTCTGTCGTTTCAAAGGGAGACGATACCCTCCGGGTCTCCTGTGTTGACAGCGGTGGCAGCGAATTGAACAGCACTTCGAGTGTCGGTGGTTCGATGTCCTGTGCTGAGGGCTCTAACGTCGTCGCTGTCGGCAACGACAACGCCAACAACGCGACCATCCGGACCGACATCTAAACCGCGAACTCGCCCGGTTCGCTCCCTTTAGGGAATTCGGTCCCCCGCCACCTCTCCGCTCGGCGCGACGCGCCGAGACGCACACGGGAATCGCCGTGTGGTGTTCCACTGAATCTCCCTCCTCGCGCTAATTCGACAGCAGCCGCTACGCTCTCTTCGCGTTCTCCGCGTCAGTCCTGCCCGGTCGATGGGCGTCGATTACACTCGGGTTCTGACGACGGCTTCGTCGCCGCCGTCGGTCACCGCGACGACGCTGTCGCCGGCGCAGTCGAGGATGCGGTCGCCGATGTCGGCGAGCGTTCCGGCGTCGGTGTCGGGGCCGCTGGGGCTGTTGAGCGTGTCCGCGCCGGTGCAGTAGACGCCCGCGGTGTCGTCGCCGAGCGACGTGACGGTGACGTTGCCGTCGTCGACGGAGACGGTGGCTCGCGGGCCGTCGTCCACGCTGCCGCCGAAATCGAGGACCGCGGCGGCGACGACGGACGCGAGGATGACGGTGAGCGCGACCATCAACACGACGCCGATGACCGGGCTCACGCCGCGGTCGTCCAGTTCGGGCGCGTCGATGGTGGTGTCCTGCATGGTGTGGTCGGTGGCGGGCGCTCGTTCGTCTGGGTATGGCGGCGTCACGGAATAAAGGCTCGTGGCTTCTCGCCGGCGTGGGCGACGACGTTATGCCGGCGGCGGCCGTGGTCCACGCCGATGATAGAGGGGTTGGACGAGGACGTGGCGGACGCGTCGGCGGTGCGGGAGCGCCGGGACGACGTGGTGGCGCGGGTGCGCGAGCACGCCGGGCAGATGGCGTGGGAACTCGCGCGCTTGGAGGGCGGCGAGTACGGACGCCGGTCGTTTCGCGTGGATGGCGGGGAGTGGACGGTGAAACACGAGGCCGGCGAACTGGAGTTCCTGCGCTTCGAGGGGCAGGCCGGGCTGGACGTGTACGTCGTGTCGACCCACCAGCCCCCGGAGCCCGAGCCGCTGGCGCGGGCGATGGAGCATTACGCGGGCCTCGTGGATTCGTTCGAGGCGTACGTCCGGGGACTCGACGGCGTGCTCGACGGCGTGCCCGAGGAGTTCCCCGAGGTGGCGTCGGCGGCGTCGGTGGCCGACGAGCGCGACCGCGTCGTCTCGCGGATTCGCGGCGTCGCCGACGAGATGGCGGGCGCGTTACACCGCGTGGAGAACACCGAGTACGGGACGTTCGCGGCGACGGTCGAGGGGACGCGCTGGGAGTTGAAACGCGAACTCGACCGCGCGTCGTACGTGCGCGTCGGCGGCGCGCAGGGCGTCTATCTGGTCTCCCAGTACGGGCCGCCGTCGGCCCGCGACCTCCGTGAGTACGCGCCGGACGTGGCGTCGTTCGTCGCGGCGTTCAACGAGGACGTGGCGTCGCTGAGCGACGACCTCGATTCGGTGTCGCTGTAGGTCCCGCAGGCGCGACGGCGTGCCGCCGGGATTCCACACCTTCATTACGCGGGCGCTCCGTTTCCCACCCGATTACCGTGAGTGGGGAGCGCGTCGTCGAGAACGCATCGGAGGCCGGGAAACAGACGCGACTCGTGGTGGTGTGCGGGCTGCCGGGCGCGGGGAAGACGACCGTCGCGGAGCACGCCGTCGACGCGCTCGACGCGACGCTGTTCCGGACGGACGTCGTGCGCAAGGACTTGTTCCCGGACCCCGAGTACACGCGCGAGGAGATGCGCGCCGTCTACGACGAACTGTTCTCGCGGGCCGAGGACGCCGTGGCCGACGGTGACGCCGTGGTGCTCGACGGGACGTTCAAGCGCCGCGAGTACCGCGGGCGGGCGCGTCGGGCGGCCGAAGAACTCGGCGTGCCGTTCACGCTCGTTCGCGTCGCCTGCGAGGAGGACGTGGTTCGGGAGCGGATTCGCGCGCGCTCCGGGGACGCGAGCGACGCCGACTTCGAGATTCACCAGCAGTACCGCGAGGAGTTCGAGTCGCTCGCCGGGGAGCACGCGCGCGTGGACAACTCGGGGACGCTGGAGGAGACGCTCGCGCAGGTCGACCGCCTGTTCTAGGTCTCGCCACGCTTTTCTCCGCGCTCTGCGAATCGCCGTCGATGAGCGACGACCCCATGGCGTGGGAGACGACGAACCGCAAGACGGCGTACACGTGCCCGGGGTTCGACGTCGTCCACGAGGACGTAGTGTTGCCCGACGGCACGGAGACGGACTTCGACTACCTCGTCGACGACCCCGCCGTCGTCGTCCTGCCGTTCACGCCCGACGGCGACGTGGTGCTCATCGAGGAGTGGCGCCAGACCGTCAAGCGCGTGAACCGCGCGCTCCCGGCGGGGAGCGTAGAGGGCGACGAGGACCTCGCGGTGGCGGCGCGCCGGGAACTCACGGAGGAGACGGGCTACGAGGCCGAGTCGGTCGAGCGGTTCGCGACCTACGAGCCCGCCAACGGCATCAGCGACGCCGTCCACCACTACTTCGTCGCGGAGGGCTGCGAGCCGACGGGCGAGCAGAACCTGGACTTCAACGAGTCGATTCGCGTGACGACCGAGGCCTACGACGAACTCCTCGATTCGGTCCGTCGGGACGACGTGCGCGACGGCCGCACCGCGCTCGGCGTGTTGCAGTACGAACTCGGCGACGCGTAGCGCGACCGGAGGCCGCGGTCTCGACCGCCGGTCGAAGCGGTCAGCCAGTTCGAGCGGCGCGAGAGCGGGCGTTTAATCGAACAGTTCGCCGTTGAGGCCGGTGGTACCGGTCCAGTACGACCGGAAGAACAGGAACAGATACGCGGTGACCAGGGCGACAGCCACACCCAGCATCAGGAGTTCCATACGCGCGTTTCGGCAGACGAACAGATAAATCCCTGTCAGCGGGGGCGGGGCTTATTTCGGTCCGACGCGACGCCCCTGCATGGGAACCATCGTCTACGAGGACCCCCAGAAGGGCGTGACCGAGTGGCCGACCGACGACGAGAACCTCCACTACGACGAGGACACCGGCCACTGGCTGGTGCGGACTGAGGACGGCACCGTCCGGCGGATTCCCCGCGAGCGCGTCTGTTACGTGGAGACGTCGGTGTAGCCGAACGGCAAGCCCTATGCGAGCGAGGCGGCTACCGGGGGCTAATGAGAGAGGTCTTCGAAATCGCCGCGCAGGACGGCGCGGCGCGCATCGGCGAACTCGACGTGCCGCGGGCGGGCGTCACCGTCGAGACGCCGACCCTGATGCCGGTCGTGAACCCGAACCTGATTACGGTCGACCCCGCGCGCTTCCCGGAGTTCGGCGCGGAGATGCTCATCACGAACTCCTACATCATCAAGAACGACCCCGACCTGAACGAGCGCGCGCTCGACGAGGGGCTCCACGAGATGCTCGGCTTCGACGGCGCCATCATGACCGACTCGGGGAGTTTCCAACTCGCGGAGTACGGCGAAATCGACACCGACACCGAGGAGATTCTGCAGTTCCAGCGCGACATCGGGAGCGACATCGGGACGCCCGTGGACATCCCGACGCCGCCTGATTCGTCCCGCGAGCAGGCCGAAGAGGAACTCGCGACCACCCAAGAGCGCCTCGAACTCGCGGAGACCGTCGACGTCGGCGATATGCTCGTGAACGCGCCCGTGCAGGGGTCGACGTACCCCGACCTCCGCGAGCGAGCGGGCGAGCACGCCTACGGCACGAGCCTCGATTTGTTCCCGGTGGGCGCGGTCGTCCCGCTGATGAACCAGTACCGCTACGACGACATGACGGAGGCCGTGCTCGCGGCGAAACGCGGCCTCGGGCGGGACGCCCCCGTCCACCTGTTCGGCGCGGGCCACCCGATGATGTTCGCGCTCGCCGCGGCGCTCGGCTGTGACCTCTTCGACTCCGCCGCGTACGCCATCTACGCCCGCGACGACCGCTACCTCACGGTCTCCGGGACGAAACACCTCGACAGCCTCCACTACTTCCCCTGTGACTGCCCGGTCTGCGCCGAGCACACGCCCCGCGAGGTCGAGCGCATGGGCGACGCCGCCCGGGAGGAACTGCTCGCCGAGCACAACCTCCACGTCTCCTTCGGCGAACTCCGGCGCGTCAAGCAGGCCATCAAGGCCGGGAACCTGATGGAACTCGTGGAGGCGCGCGCCCACGCCCACCCCCGGACGCTGGACGGCTACCGCGCGCTCCTCGACCACGCCGACCAACTCGAAGCGAGCGACCCCGCGAGCAAGGACGCGTTCCGGTACACGTCCGCCGACAGCGCGCGCCGTCCCGAAGTCCTCCGGCACCACCGGCGCCTCGCGCGCCTCGACGTGGCGGGCGACGACGTGCTCCTCACCGAGGGCGACGACAACCGCCGGTTCGACGAGTGCTGGAACGTCGTCGCGCCGTTCGGCCCCTTCCCGTCCGCGCTCTCCACGACCTACCCCCTAACAGCGGAGACGCCTGAGCGAATGGACGCCGCGGGCTACGAGGCGGCCGCCGAGGGAATCCGGCGCCTCGCCGACGCAAACCCGGAGACGCAGTTCACGCTCGCGCACCACGACTGGCCCGCCACGGCGCTCGACGCGGTGCCCGAGCGCGTGGAGACGGTGGACACGTCGGGCGGCGACTGAAAGGCAAGGCAATTGGGCGCGCGCCCCCGAACAGAGGGCATGACCGACTACTTCGAGGTCCACGAGCGCGACGCCGCGGCGCGCGTGGGCGAACTCCGCCTCGCGGAGTCCGTGACGACGCCGGCGCTCGCCGACGACGTCGTCGAGGACGCCGGGAGCCGGTGGGCGGAACCCCAATCACTCCCCGAGGGCGACGACTTCGTGCTGACCGTGCTTCCCCACCGCGCGTTCCCGTCGGGGACCGCCGACGAGGTGCAGGAGTCGTTCGCGCCGGACTACCCGGACGTCGACTACCCGAGCGCCGCAGTCGTCTCTCCGGAGACGGCCGATGACTTCGGCGCCGACGCGTACGTGCTGTCGGGCGCGCCCGGGACCGTCGGCCACGGGTCGGCGTTCCGCGACGCCGTCGTCGAGGTTCGAGAGGCCGTCCCGGACGACACTGCGCTCTACCTCCCGGGCGTCGCGACGCCCCAGAACGTCGCCGTGCTCGTGTACGCGGGCGTCGACCTCGTGGACGCCGACCGCGCCGTGATTCGCGGGACGCAGGGCACCTACCTCACGACCGACGGCGAGTACGACCTCGACGAACTGGACGAACTGCCGTGTGCCTGTTCGGCGTGCCGCCAGCCAATCAGTGAATTCGACCGGGAGGACTGCGTCGACCACAACGTCGCCCTGCTGGAGGCCGAGTTGGCGCGCGTGCGTCGCCGCATCCGTGACGGTCGCCTCCGGGACTACGTCGAGGGGCAGGCGCGCCACGAGGCGTGGGTGACCGCGGCGTTCCGCGAGTTCGACCAGCAGTACGGCTACCTCGAGGAGCGCACGCCCGCGCTCCGCGACTCCCTGCTATTGGCGTCGACGGAGGACGCGCTCCGCCGCGTGGAGATTCAGCGCTTCGCCGACCGCGTCACCTCGCGGTACAAGAAACGACTGGACGGCCATCCCCTCCTCCTCGTGCCGTGTTCCGCGCGGAAGCCGTACAGCGACTCTCAGAGCCACCGGCAGTTCCAGGACGCCGCCGACTACCGCGCGCACATGGTCTCCATCACGTCGCCCATCGGGGTCGTGCCCCAGGAACTCGAACTCACGTACCCCGCCCAGCACTACGACTCCGTGGTGACGGGGCGGTGGAGCGAGGAGGAGAAGGACTTCGTCGCGCGCGTCCTGAAGCGCTATCTCGAGCGCACCGACTACTCCCGAGTCATCGCGCACGTTCCGCCGGAGGGCTACCGCGACATCTGCGAGCGCGTCGCCGGCGAGGTCGACGTCCCCTTCGAGTTCACCGTCGAGGAGCACCCGACGACGAGCGAGGCGCTCGGCGAACTGAACGCCGCGCTCGCGGGCGAGGACAAGATTTGGGTGCAGGAACGCGAGGAGGCCACGCTTCGCTCGGTGGCCGACTACTTCATCGGCGACGGCGCGGGCGACGACCTGTTCCCGGACCTCGAAGTGCAGGGCCGCTACCCGAAACTGCAGGCGCTCGACGCGGACGGCGAGCAGTTGGCGGCGCTCGTCCCCGAGTACGGGTCGCTGTCGTTCACGCTCGCCGGCGCGCGCCGCTGGGTGGACAGCGACGCGCCCACCAAGCGCGTGGAGATAGACGGCTTCGTCCCGCAGGGGAGCGTGCTCGCACCGGGTATCCTGGACGCGAGCGACGACATCCGGGTCGGCGACGAAGTGGTCGTCGAGGGGCCGAAGGCCTTCGCGGTCGGGCGCGCGCAGATGCCCGGCCCGGCGATGGCCGACGCCACTCGCGGCGTCGCGGTGCAGGTCCGCCACTGCGAGGAGAAGTGACAGGCGGGCGGTCGTCGTCGCTGACACGACCCCGCTTTACGTGGCCTCGTCGAACTCCTCGTCCGGTGTTATTATCGCCGTAACACCTCGGTGTCCCGCGAATCGAGGGTATATTTACGCCCCGCCTGAATTGTACTTAGCCGGTACATTATTGTTTAGCGTTACTTTCAAGTGGCTTATCAACTATGCCTACATGCGCTCCAATAATGGGGGACAGAAACACAGTTCAACAGTCGAGGGGGGTACTCGACGTGAACGGCCCGCAGTTCGAGAACCGACAGTGGATCGTCGCGAAGTCGCTGCTCGAAGTCAACGACGCGTGTACGCGCACACTCGAGGACCTGGTCTTCCACGCGACGCGACCGGACGCCGACGACCGGTCCGACCAACTCAAACAACAAATAGACGACATGATTCGGCGACACGAGCGACTCGTCGCAGAACTCGAACTGGCCAGAGAAGCGATAGACGGTCCCGAATAACCCTTAATACTGTTAGTACTCGCTAACAGTATCTACGAATAGTTCGAAACCGGATAGGAACCCCGGAATATATGTCCGCGAGGCGCGAGTCTTGGCACGATGAAACTCGCCGTTCCGACGGACTTCGAGATATTAGACGCGCTTTCCGACGGCAAACGAAACAACGCCGTCAACATCTCTCACATCATCGATAAGAACCGCGCGTACATCAACACGCGCCTCCCCGTGCTCGCCGACTACTCGCTCGTCGAGCGCGTCGGCCCCGCGCCGAACAGCGGGCTCTACGCGATCACCGAGAAAGGACAGGTCGTCCTCGAACACCGCAGCGTCTACGAGGACGGCGACGTCGACGACTTCGACCAGTTCGTCGACGACGAACTGAACGGCGAGTAACGCTTCTCATCTCGGGTCCGTCCGCCGCGGCTCGCTTCTCCCACCCGGTAGTTCCTGCTTAACGCCCAACCTATTCTCTCCGAAACTATTTTAACCTCTTTTGCTATATACCGACAGTACATGCGAATGGTGGGTAGCGATGACACGTCGGGGGACTGGCGGGGATTGCTGTCCGGCATTCGCTGTGACTCAACCACAACATGACACGGACTTCGAAGACTGAACAGGCGCGCGCGGTACTACTCGCGGCGCTGATGGTGCTCTCCGTCATGGTGGGCTCCATCGCGTTCGCCGGGAGTGCTGCAGCCGCCTCAAACGCCGGACCCGAGGAGTTCTCCGATCTGGGGACAGATGCGGGGACGCTCGCGGCCGGTGAGACGGCAGTCGTACAGACAATAGAAGTGAACGACACCGACGCGGACGACGGAACCGGTGACACGAACCCGGTCAACGTGACCAAGGTCAACGTGTCCAATGCAGGTGGCACCACCGTCTCCGCGTCGAACGTCTCCGAGGTGCGGATTCTCGACGCGAGCGGCAACGAGCTCGCGTCGGCCGCCCCGTCCGGAGCGCTGAGTACCGGACAGACTTTCGACATCACGAACGTCACTATCCCGGACAACGGGAGTACGACGCTCCAAGTCGAAGTGACGATTGCCCCGGACGCCACGGAAGACGGCAACACGCTGGAACTGGCCACGAAGGCGAACTGGACGGAGGGACCGAACTCCGGCCAGACCGCCTACGTGACTGACGGTGTCGCCGAGACGCTCGACACCGTCGAGCCGGGTCTCAGCAGCGCGTCGACGGCTGACAACGACAACGACGGCTCCGTCGACACGATTACCGTCATGTTCAGCGAGGACGTACAGGACTCGTCCGTCGAGGCTTCGGACTTCTCGCTGAGTGACGGTAGCGTCGACAGCGTCGACACGAGCCCGTCCGACAACAGCACAGTCCACCTGACGGTGAGCGATGTCGGCGACACGGCGGCGACGCCGAACGTCAACCTCTCCGCAGGTAGCGTCACCGACGTCGCCGGCAACGCTGGCCCGGCGGCTGAGGAGCAGGTCACTGCGACTGACAACGCGAACCCTGCCGTGACGGACAAGAACCTGAACAAGACGCTCGTCAACGACGCGGACGCACCCGCCACGGTCGAGGTCAACGTCACGTTCAGCGAGAACGTCACCGCTGGTACCGTCCAGATTGTCGACAGCGGTCTGGCCACCAGTCCGCTCGACGTGACTGGCTCCGTCGACAACGACACGTTCAGCGGAACGGTCACGATCAACGACAACAACGACGACGTCGAAGCGAACCTGAGCGTCACTGGATTCAGCGGCGAGAACGGCAACACTCAGGAAGCGTACAGCCAGCAGGCGCTGACCATCGACACGCAAGAGGACATCAGCATCAATTCCGCTGAGACGGCCGACCTGAACGACGACGGAACCGTCGAGACGATCAACGTCACGTTCAGTGACGCTGTCGACGACAGCACCGTTCTCACCGCAATCGAGAACGACGACTTCAACCTCAAGTCCGCTACCGTCGAAGACCTCAACGGTGGCGAAGCGAACGACGCGACGGTCTCGCTCGAAGTCTCCGGACTCGGGAACACGGCGGCGACGGACGAACTCTCGCTGTTCTCGAACTCCATTGAGGACACCGCGGGTAACCCCGGTCCGACGACTGGTACGTTCAAGCCGGTCAGTGACGGCGCGAAGCCCGTCGTCACCGACGTGACGCTGAACGTCACTGAACTGAACGAGTCCGACGTGCCTGCCGACGTCGAAGTCAACGTCTCGTTCAGCGAGAAGATGGGCACTGACCCGTCGGTCACGCTCGTCGGTCTCAGTCAAGGCGACATCACGGCGTCGCCCGCGAGCGCTGACGACGGCGACGCGAACCTGTCCGCGACGACTGTCAGTCAGATTGCAGATAACGACGAGGACGTCTCGGTCTACGTCAACGTCTCCGATGGCGACGACAGCAGCGGGAACGCTGTCGAGACGTGGAACCAGAGCGACCTCACCGTCGACACGCTCGCCCCGAGTGTCACCGTGAACAACTCGGAAGCGCCCGAGGGCGAAATCGTCAGCGGTGAACTCGACCTCTCGACGTTCTTCGACATCTCGGAGGACGACGGGGGCGAGACGACGTACCTGATCAACACGACCGCCGGCGGCTCGAACTACTCCGAGGTCAACGAGCAGTTCGACACGAACTCCATCGACGACACCGCGCACCTGACCGTGCGCGCCGTCGACACGGACAACGTCGGCAACAGCGACAACGCGACGACGGCCGACATCAACGTCGACAACACGGCACCGCAGGTCACCATTCAGAGCCCGTCCGAGACGACGGCTCGCCAGAGCGGTGGCGTACTCGACGTGACCGTCGACGTCACCGAGCAGAACCTCGCAGCCGACAACGCGACGCTCGTGCTTTCGGATGGCAACAAGACCATCCAGTACAACGCGTCGCTGAGCGACGGTTCGAACGAGGTCGACCTCCTGCTGAACACGTCCGAGAACGCCTCGGATGCGTCGGCCATCGAGCCGAACCTGTCCGCGACGAACACCACGTTCGACACGCAGACGGTCTACGACCTGTCCGTGACGGTCGACGACTCCACGGGCAAGTCCACGACCGCGACGCAGACGGACGCGCTGTTCCTCGACGACACGGCGCCGGCGAACTTCAGCCTCGTCGCGCCGAGCGAGGCGACCGAGTACGACCCGACGGTCGAGGGTGAAGACGAACTCGTCGTTTCCTACGGCTACACCGAGGACAACGTCGACACCGTGACCGTGTCGCTCACGAACGAGAGCGGCGCAGTCGCGAACGTCACAGTCGACGAGTCCCAGTACACGGACGACGGCGTCATCAAGAGCTTCGAGCTCGACCTCGTCGACTCCTTCGACACCGGTTCGCTGGCCGACGGTCGGTACAACGTCTCCGTGACGGTGACCGACCTCGCCGGCAACAAGCTCGTCGACAACACGACGAACGCGCCGGTCGCGATCAACGCCGAGTCGCCGTCGGACGGCACGCCGTCCTTCCAGGGCACCACGCCGACCGCGACGGCGTCCATCGGCGAGGACCCGGAGAACGTGACGGTCGAAGCGACCTACAACGTCTCCGTGCCCGAGGTCACTGACGCGGGCGCCATCGAGGACCCGCAGAACTCCCTCGAGAACGTCGACGTCACCGCACCCAACGCGACCGTCGTCGTGGACTACTACGACGCGAGTGAGGGCAAGTACCTCACGTACACCGAGGAAGTCGCTGTCGACTTCTCCGGTGAGAACGCGACCGCGAACGCGACCATCACCGAGAGCGTGACGGTCGACATCAGTGACGTCGGCCCGTCGCTCGACGACGGTGACCGCGTGCTCAAGCGGACGGCGTCGCTCTCCGGCAACGTCGGCGTCGACGTCGAGGCGTCCTACGGGACCGCCTCGAACACCGACGCTGTCGACACGGGGACGACGACCTTCGTCGACAACGAGACGGTCGCGCCGACCCTCGACAGCATCGAAGTCGACGGTGACGTGAGCGCGACGAGCGACGAACTCGTGCTCACGTTCGACCGTCCGGTGCAGGCGACGGCCGCCGGCATCACTGCCGACGACTTCGCCTACATCAACGAGAACGGCAACGTCGACAACTACGTGACCGCAGTCAGTGGCGTCGGTGACGGCGACACCCAAGTCACGGTCACGCTGAACGGTGCTGTCGAAGCCGGCGACGTCGGCTCCGACATCGTCAGCATCCAGCCCGACGTGCTGGAGAACACCGAATCGCCGAACAAGAACGTGTCCGCGACGAGCGACACGTTCGCGGAGACCACCGCGCCCGTGCTGACGGACGCGACGGTCGGCGACGACGCGTCGACGGTCACCGTGACCTTCGACGAGCAGGTGCAGGCCGCGAACGGTAGCGACCTCACCGCCGCGAACTTCAGTTACTCCGGTAGCGCGAACGTGACGAGTGTGAGCCAGACGGCCGACGACACGGTCGTCGTCACCCTCGACGCGTCCGTCACCTCCGGAGAAATCGGCAGCGCCGAAATCGCGGTCAGCGACGTGTACGACCGCTTCGGCAACTCCCTCACGGACAGCACGGCGGTCACCGACGGCACGAAGCCGTCCGACCTCCAGATTGTCCAGCCGACCCAGCAGACCACCGTGAAGTCCGACGACCTCCTCGACGTGACGTACGGCTACGTCGAGAACGTCCCGGACAACGCGGAGACGACCGAAATCACGCTCACCGACAACGACGGCACGTCGTACACCTTCACGGTTGACGACACGCAGTACGTCGCGGGCGTGAACAAGACCGTCACGCTCGACTTGGGTAACAAGGGCACCCTCGAAGACGGTGCTTACCACGTCGAGATTACGGTCACCGACGCAGACAGTAACGAGGACACCGTCCAGACCGAGGACGCCGTCGTCGTGGTGAACGACGAGGCGCCGACGGTCAGTGACGTGTCCATCGCGAGCGACACGTCGGACATCGCGTCCGACTCGACGCTGAACGTCACGTACGACTACGACCCGGCACCGAACGCGACGAGCGTCACGGTGTGGGTTGTCGACAGCGAGGACGCCGGGAACTTCACGTCCGGTGACCTCGCGAACGCGTCGTACACGACCTACGAGAAGTCCGTCGACCACGGCGTCGTCGACGACCGCAAACTCTCCGTCGACCTCGGCGGCGAGATTGCGGACAACGACGACTACACGGTCTTCGTGACCGCGACGGACGCCGACGAGATGCAGAGCGACGCGGCGCAGGCGTCGAGCACGCTCGACGTGAACGCCGAGAAGCCGAGCATCGAATCCGTCGAAGCGAACGCCGGCAGCGACACGGTCACGGTGCAGTTCACCGAGGCCGTCGTCCCCGGCGACGATGACGCGAACATCACGCGCGCCGACTTCGCGTACCAGAACGTGAACGGCGCGGGAGCGAGCGCCATTGAGTCCGTCGCCGTCCACGACGGCGACACGGTGACGCTCGAGCTCGACGCCGAGGTCACGAGCGGTGACCTCGGCAGCGACCACGTGAACGCCCGCGGTGGGCAGATCGTGGACACCGACGGCGACAACGCGCGCGTCGTCGGCACCGACGCGGTCGCGCTGTCCGACTCGACCCAGCCGACGGTCGGCTCGGTCGACGCGGGCGCAATCAACGCGAACAACGCCGACAGCTACGACGTGACCGTCGACACGGGGTCGGAAGTGACCGACGTCTCGGTGACCGTCACCGGGTCGAACGGCACGTCCGTCTCCGACAGCGCGACGGCAGTCACGGGCGAGGCGACCCTCACCGTCAACGCTAGCGCGCTCGAAGACGGTAGCGTCACTGTCGACGTGACGGTGACCGACGCGGCCGGTAACGAGGCCTCGGCCTCGCGCACGGTCACGAAGGACACCGACGCGCCGACCATCGAATCCGCGACGACGAACGCGGGGACGAACACGGTTACGGTGACGTTCTCCGAGGACGTCACTGGCGTCTCCGCGTCCGCGCTCGGCATCACGAGTTCGAGCCACGAAGTCATCGACGTCGTGGACGACGGCTCGTCCGACGCCACCGTGCTGGTGGTGCTGAACGAGTCGGTGCCCGCGGCCGCAATCAACGACAGCAGTGTCGCCCAGATTACGGCCGCCGGCGTCACTGACGTGGCCGGCAACCCGGTCGCGTCCCAGCAGAAGCTGACTGACGTGGACGCGCCGAGCGTCATGAGCGTCACCGCGGACCGCGGCGACGAGAACGTGACCATCACGTTCTCCGAGAACGTGGACGCGGGCGAAGAGGGGGCGCTGAACGCCTCTGACTTCGCGTACACCGACGCGAACGATGCCGGCGCGTCCGGCATCGAGTCGGTGACCCAGACCGGCCCGCAGACGGTCGTCCTCACGCTGAACGGGTCGCTCACGCCGAGCGACATGGCCGAGGACACCGTCGGCATCGAGGCGGACAGCGTGTTCGACTCGGTCGGTCACCCGGTCGCTGCACACAGCAGCAGTATCGGTATCACTTCGGACGTCAGCGTGTCGACGACCGAGGACTCGGTCACGGTGACTGTGGTGTCGCCGAACAACGTGTCCACGGCCATCGACTCGCCGATTACGGTCGAGAAGAAGTACCGCGAGCTCGGTTCGCTCGAAGGCTTCGAGCTGAACGAGCGGTACACGAAGACGCTGAAGGCGTCCGACTTCGAGAAGGTCGAGGCCGGCGTCTACGAGGCGACGGTCTCGGTCGACGAGGACGGCGTCTACGTGGCGTCCGGTACGGTCGACTCGATGATGATGTCCGCCGAGGGTATGGTCGACGCGGAAGCGCCGCACCCGACCGACGCGGTCATCACGGACGTCACCAGCGAAGCGCAACTTGACGACACGCGGGACACCACGCGCGTTCGCGTGCTGTTCAACGAACCGATCGACGCGAGCGAAATCCTGCCGAGCGACGTCTCCATCGAAGGGTTCGACGGAGAGGTCGTGGCAGTCCAGCCGGCCGGTCCGCTCGGCTCGGTGACGGTCGTCGTCGAGGGCAAGGTCCAGACGGGTGCGTACCCCGACGTGACCATCGACGGTGACAGTTACACGGACCTCGCCGGGACGGCCGGCGAGGAGGGCGGCGACACGGTGGTCCACACCGACACGCTCGACCTCTCGAAGGGCCAGAACTTCGTGTCCGTGCCCGCAGCGAGCGGCGAACTCGACCTCGACGAACTCGACACGTCCGAGGTCGACGCCATCTACGCGTACGACGCAGCGTCGAACGAGTGGGAGGCGTACGACCCCGACGCGAAGGAGAACGACTTCTCCGCGCTCGAGGGCGGTGAAGGGTACGTCTTCGTGATGGACGAAGCCGCAACCCTCGAAGTGAACGTGTACAACGTCGCTGGCGCCGAGGCCGGTGCCGCGGCGCCCGCACCGAACCAGCAGGAACTGACCGAAGGGTGGAACCTCGTCGGTCAGTTCCAGGAGTACGACCAGTCGGTGACGACGGCGCTGTCGTCGCTGGGCAACGACTCCGTCTACAGCGTGCTCTCGCAGGACGAGTCCGCAGACGGCATCGCGTACGAGTCCTACGGCGCGGGAGACTTCGAGACGATGGAGCGCGGCGAGGCCTACTGGCTGTTCGTGCAGGACGACGAGGTGTACACCGAGTCGTCTGGCCACACGGTCGCGGTCTAACCACACCAACTCTCGCCATCTTTGGGGGTAATTCAACAACATGACACGAACTACGAACTGGCGGAAGTTGGTCGTCGTCGCGGTAGTCGCGACGCTGTTCGTCGCCGGCCCCGCGGCCGCGGCGGCTGCGTCGTCGACGCCGCCCTCGCCACCGCACCGATTCTTCGGGACGGTCGAGGACGCGAACGGCGACGCTGTCGACGGGGCGGTCGTCGAGGTCGTCTACGACGGCGACGTCGTCGCTACCGACACGACCGACTCGGACGGGTACTACGACGTGCGCGTCTCCGAGGAGGACGTCGATCAGACCGAGGAGCGAACCGTGACTGTCACCGTGGGTGACCGCTCGACGACGTTCGAGTGGGAGTCCGCCGGGTCGACCGAGGCGAACTTCAGTCTCGGCTCGGCTGGCGGTGGCGGCGACACCGGCGGTGACGACGGCGACTCCGGAAGCGGTGGTGACGGCGACACCGGCGGCAGTGACGGTAACACTGGCGGCGGTGGTGACGGTGACACCGGTGGGTCTGGTAGTGACGACGGTTCCGACGACGGTCAGAACAACGCCGGCGGCGGCGGTGGCGCTGGTGGCGGTGGCGGCGGTGGCGGTGCTGGTGGTCAGGAAGACACGACCACGCAGACGCCGACCACGACCGCTCAGCCGACCACCCAGTCCACCGAGCAGACGACGGACGCGCCCACCACGTCGGACGACACGACGACGACGGACGGCACGCAGTCGACGGTCGACGACACGACCGACGACGCGACCACGTCCGAGGACGGCGACGAGAACCCGTCCGGTGACAGCGCCGACGACGGTTCGGGCGGCGGCGTGCCCGGCTTCGGCGTCGGTGTCGCACTCGTCGCGCTGCTGGCTGCCGCACTGTTGGCACTCCGCACCGAATAGCACGCGAACCACTCCGACGAATTCTCCTTCTTTTATCGCGCGAGTAGCCGCGGCGACGCGCAGGTCGTACCGCGGACAATCGACGGTGCTGGAGTGGTTAGGACAGGATTAATTATTTGTATACCGACGGTATATACCGTATCGCATGGAGCAGACTCGTCGAAACTTCATCAAGACGGCGGCGGCTGCCGCGGGGGGACTCGCAGTCGGCACGCACTCTGTCGTCGCGAACGGTACAGTCGAAGACCAGTATCTGGTAGACACGCGCTCGGCGAACTCGGACGCGTGGCGTGAGGACGTCGAAATCGTGGAGGAAGCGCCCGAACTCGGATTCGCGTCCGTACGAGGGAGCGAGAGCGCGCTCGCTGGCCTCGACTACGCCGCGGAAATCGAGTACGAGGTCGCGCCGCCGGGCCGCCCGGAAGAGGCGCCCGCGACCGAGAACGGGGACGCCACCGACCTCGCCGCACAGGACGTAGACGCGGGCGACGCCGATATCCCCGGGCCACATCCGCTTCAGTGGGACAAGAAGGCACAGGGCGTCGCGGAACTCCACGAGCAGGGCATCACCGGAGAGGGCGCCCGCATCGGCATCGTGGACGGCGGCATCGACCCCGACCACCCTGACCTCTCGGGGAACCTCCGGGAGGACCTCTCCGAGAACTACTCGGCGGCGCCCTCGACGGGCGTGCCGGAGGGAGGCTACCACGGGACGCACGTCGCCGGCATCGCGGCGGCGACGGGGGACAGCGCGGCAGACGGCGGCCCGTACGTCGTCGGGATGGCGCCCGAGGCGGAACTCGTCGACAAGAAGGTGTTCCCGTTCAAATCCAGTTCGTCGTTCCTGAACGCGATCCGGTCCGCCGTCGACGACGGCTGTGACGTGGTGAACATGAGCTTCGGTCCGGGGTCGCCGTACGGTCCGAGCGTCGAGTCCCACCTGAACGCCGAGGCGTACACGCGCGTCGGGAAGTACGCCCGCGACAACGGCACGCTCCTCGTGGAGTCCGCGGGGAACGCCGACGTGAACATCGACGCCACACCGGAACTCTCCACGAACACCGGAAAGGGGAGCCAGCCCGGCTACCTCTCGATTAGCGCGACCGGCCCGGCGACGGTGCCGAGTACGATTCCGGACTTCGGGAGCGTAGCGCCGACCACGGCGCCAGCGTACTACACGAGCTACGGCCCGGAGAGCGTCGACCTGAGTTCGCCCGGCGGGAACGTCCTGTTCACCGACTTCGACGGCGTCCTCAGCACGATGCCGCCCGAGAACCCCGGCGGCTTCGCCCGCATCGGCGACGGCGAGTACGGCGCCTACGGCACGCTCCACGGCACGAGCATGGCCGCGCCGAACGTCACCGGCGTCGCCGCGCTCCTCGCGGCGGAGAACCCCGACGCGACGCCCACGCAACTCAAGCAGACGCTCGAATCGACGGCACGAACAATCGATGAGGCGCCACCGGACATCTTCGAGGCGGCTGGCATCCCCGGCATCGGCTACTTCGAGTCGACGAACGACACGCTGTTCGGCGACTTCGAACTCGAAGACCCCTACTCGTCGAAGACCTACCGCGGTTCCGGCCACCTCGACACGGTCGCCGCCGTCTCGACGGGCATCCCCGACGCCATCGAGGGCGGCGTCGACGTGATGGGGGAGACGTACTATCCGGCTGACCCGGACGGAGACGGCAAGTACGAGGACGTGAACGGCGACGGCGTCGTCGACATGGACGACGTGGAACTCCTCTACCAGATGGCACTCCGGAACGTCGTGCCCGCCGACACGGCCGCGTTCGACTTCAACGGCGACGGTACGTTCGACATGTACGACGTGCAGGCGCTCGTCCGGCAGGTCGAGTGACGTAACGCGACGCCGTCGTTCTACTTCTTTCTCTCTGCTCTTGGAGAACGCACAAGTCACGGGGCTCCCTACGACGTCGCATGCGAGTTGCGGACGCGATGACGTCGCCGGTGGTGACGGTGCCGGCGGACGCGTCGCTGCGGAAGGCGGCGGACCGAATCTGCGAGGAGGATATCGGGAGCGTCGTCGTGACGCGTGACGGGAATCCGGCGGGCATCCTCACGGAGCGGGATTTCGTGGCGGCGGGCAGGGAGTACGACCGGGCGTTCGGCGAGATTCCGGTGTACGCGGCGGCGTCAGGGCCGCTGGTGACGGTGCGGCCGGACGCGTCGCTGCGGAAGGCGGCCCGCGAGATGAGCGAGGCGGGCGTGAAGCGCCTGCCGGTGGCCGACGGCATCGACCTCGTGGGAATCTTGACGGCGTCGGACCTGGTGGGGGTGGGGGAGTCACTGGATTCGGCGGCCAAGCGGTACGTGCAGGAGCGGGAGGACTGGCTGTCCTAGAGGTAGCCGAGGTCTTCGAGGTGGTCGTCGATGTCGAGCTGTTCGACTTCGTCGAGGGGGCGGCCGCGTTCGGGCATGAGCCGCTGGAGTTTCGCTTCGAGCGCGCTGTCCTCGATGCGCTGGAGTTCGCGGGGGTCGGCTTCGAGGTCGTAGAGTTCGGAATCCCAGTCGCGGTCGGGGTATTCGACGTACTTCGCGCCGTCGTATCGGATGGCGCGCGCCCAGTTCTTGTCGCCGTGGAGGGAGGCGCCGCAGGCGCGCATGTAGGCGGGGCGGTCGGCGACGCCGGGACGAATCGGGTCGCCGTCCACGTCGTTCTCGGGGCGGGCGTCGACGCCGAGCGCGTCTAAGAGGGTGGGGAACACGTCGACCTGTCGGAGTTGGGCGTCGACGCGCGCGGATTCGATGCCGGGGCCGGCGAGGACGAACGGGACGTTCGTGGTGAAGTCGTAGACGTTCTCGCCGTGGCCGTTCTCGAGGTAGTGGTCGGCGATGTCGGGGCCGCGGTCGGCCCACCGGCGGTTGAGTTTGCCGGCCCAGTTGCGGGTGTCGACGCCGCCGTAGTACCGGAGGGCGTCGCGGGCGGACTTCAGGAGGAGGCGGACGGGGCTGTTCCGGAAGGTGACGCTCTCGCCGTGGTCGCCGAGGAACGCGACGACGGTGTCGTCGGGCGCGGCGTCGACGAGCGCCTCGATTTCGCGGTCGAGCGCGGAGAGCGCGCGGCCGTACGGGGTCTCGCCGTACTCAGGGCTGTCGAACTCGCTGGGGACGCGGACGTCCTCGTGAATCTCCCAGAGGTGGACGAACGCGGCGAACGGTTCGGGCAGACTCTCGACCCTGCTGAGCCCTTCGGAGCGCCAGTCGCCGAACATATCGGCGTTCTCGGCCCGGTGGTCGTACTCGTCGAAGCCGCGGTCGAGACCCGTTTCCGGGAGGAGCGGCCCCGTCACCATCGCTTCGGTGTGGTAGCCCGCGTCGCCGAGCACTTCGGCGAGTGGGTCGACGTCCGGCGAGAGCGTGCCGTGGCGCAGGGACTGCACGCCGTTGCGCTCGTTGTAGGTGCCCGTGAGCAGGCTCGCCATCGCGGGCGTGGTGGTGGTCGTCGTCGAGTAGAGGTTCGAGCAGTCCATGCCGCGCTCCCGGAGGCCGTCGAGGAACGGGGTGTCGGTGCGGTCGCTTCGCACGAAGTCGTCGCGCAGGCAGTCCACGCAGACGACGAGTAGATTCGGCGTGTCGGTCATGTCTTGTAGCCGAGACTCTCCAGTCGCTCGTCCACGACGTCCGCGTCGGTCTCGTCGGTCGCGGGCGCCGCGCCGTCGCCGGGGTCGCGGGTCTGTTCGTCGGTCGCCGAGGTCACGCACCACGGCACCTCGCGGAGCGCGGGGATGTCGACGCCGCCGGGGTGGCCGTAGATGTGGTGCTCGCCGAACGCGTTGCCGTGGTCGGCCGTGAGCACGGCGGTGTCGGCGTCGACGTTCGAGAGGAGTAGTTCCACGTCTTCGAGGACGGCTTCGAGGTTGCGCTCGTAGTCCGCCCACACGTCGGCCTCACTGCGCTTGCCGAACCGGAGTTCCTCCCAGACGGACATCGGCTGGTCGCCCCAGTCGTCGAGCGCGATGCCGTCGTCGTCCCCGAACACGGTCGGGAAGTGCGGCTGCATGTAGTGGACGACGAGGCGCTCGGTGTCGGCCTCGCGGCCCGCGCGAATCGCGGCGTCGGTCAGCGGACGGGGCGGAATCGTGCCGGTGTCGTCGTCCCACGCGTGCTTCCAGACCTCGTCTACGTACCCGAACCGGTCGGTGTCGATGGTCCGAGTGGTGTAGGGGTTCCCGGTGACGTACGCGACGTCCGCGAGTTCGTCGTCGGTCGCCGCCCCGAAGACGGATTCGAGCCACTCCGTGGACGTGCTCGCGGGCGACGTGGCGGTGTCGCCGACGTCGAAGGAGTAGTCGCCGTCGCCGACGACGTCCGCGAACACGTCGGCGCGACACGCGTCGAGCACGACGAGGAGGTCCCAGTCGGCGTCCAGCACCGGGTCAGGGTCCGTCCGCGAACCCACCGCGTAGTAGGTGCGGGAGACGAACTCGCGGACCGCGTCCAATCCGGCGTACCGGAGACTGCGGACGGCCGCCGCGAGGTCGGACATCACGCGTCCCCCCGGCGCGGCGCGTAGCGGTCGTTCACGCCACCGGAATCGGTCGGCGGCTACAAGACTGCTACGGAACCGCCGCGTCAGTCGCCGGCGAGCGCGCCGAACTCGTGGTCGCCCGAGACGGCGACGTTCCCCCGACGGACGGCGGTGTCGCCGGCGAGGTGGGCTCGCGCCGCCGCGACGAGCGCGTCGGCTTCGAGTGGCTGGCCGCGCGCTCGCACGTCCTCGACGGTGGCCTCCGGCGGCACCTCGAAGGCGCGCTGGGTGAGAATCGGGCCCTGGTCGAGGTCGGTGGTGACGTAGTGGGCGGTGACGCCGGCGACCCGGACGCCCGCCTCGACGGCCTGCCGGTAGGCCTGGGCGCCGGGGAACGCCGGCAGCAGGCTCGGGTGGACGTTGACGATGCGGCCCGCGTACCGGAACACCACGTCCGGGCTGAGGATGCGCATGTAGCGCGCGAGCAACACGAGGTCCACGTCGTACTCGTCTAGGAGGTCGAGCAGGCGGTCCTCGTCGGGCTTGCCGGAGTCGTCGCCCACGTCGTAGAACGGGACGCCGTGCTCGTCGGCGATGGCTTCGAGGTCGTCGTGGTTCCCGACGACGACGCGAATCTCCGCCGAGAGGTCCGCGTCGAGGAGCGCGCGCAGGCAGTGGTCCTCTTTCGTCACGAGGACGGCGACGCCCTCGTCGCGCTCGTCGGGGAAGCGCACGCGCACGTCCACGCCGAGGTCGTCGCCGAGGACGGCGAGCGCGGCGCGCAGTTCCTCGCGCTCCGCGTCCGTGGCCGGGCCGTCGCTGTCAGGAGCGACGTCAGCATGAAGGGTCATCCGGAAGACGCCGTCGCGGACGGTCTGCTCGATGTCCTCGACGTTCGCGTCGCGCTCGAACAGCAGTCCCGTGACGCCCGCGACGATGCCGGTGCGGTCGGCTCCGACCACCGTGATTTCGGTGTGGTCGTCGCGCGTCGCTGCGCCCGTGGGCTGCCGTTCGCTGGGCATACCACCGGAGACGGCGCGAGCGCGGATAAGCCGCGCCCCTCGCGCAACGTCTGCCGATGCACGTTCGTGTATCTTCGCACGTTTCCAAAAGAGTCTTTGACCACGGTCGCCCACAACTACGCGATGACCGCGTACACCGCGACGGTGACGGTCCGACTCAAGCGGGGCGTCCTCGACCCCGAAGCCGAGACCACCCAGCGCGCGCTCGAACGCCTCGGGTTCGAACTCGCGGACCTCCGCTCCGCGGACCGCTTCGAGATAGACCTCGACGCCGACGACGCCGACGCCGCCGCCGACCGCGCCGGCGAGATGGCCGACCGACTGCTCGCGAACCCGACCGTCCACGACTACGACGTCGCGGTCGAACAGCGAGAATGACTTCCGAAAGACAGTCCTGCTCGCTGCGCTCCGCGGGCTGTGACTTTCGACGTCACACTCGCCACCGGGGGTGGCTCGCGTGACGGTATCGGTCGTCCGCTTCGGCGGGTCGAACTGCGACCGGGACGCCGTCCGCGCGCTCGAATCCGTCGGCGCGGACGCCCAACTCGTCTGGCACGAGGACGGCCTCCCCGAGGACACCACGGGCGTCGTCCTGCCCGGGGGCTTCTCGTACGGCGACTACCTGCGCGCCGGCGCGATGGCCGCCCAGTCCCCGATTCTCGACGACGTGCGCGAGGCCGCCGGCGACGGCGTGCCCGTGCTCGGCGTCTGCAACGGCGCGCAAATCGGCTGCGAGGCCGGCCTGACGCCGGGCGCGTTCACGACGAACGCGAGCGCTCGCTTCCAGTGCGAGCGCGTCCACCTGCGCGTCGAGAACGCCGACACGCCGTGGACCGCGGCCTACGACGAGGGCGACGTCATCGAACTCCCAATCGCGCACGGCGAGGGGCGCTTCGAGGTCGCCGAGCCCGCCTACGACGACCTCGTCGAGTCCGACCGCGTCCTGTTCCGGTACTGCGACGCCGACGGCGACGTCACCGACGACGCGAACCCGAACGGCTCCCGTGGCGCGGTCGCGGGCGTCCTCGGCGAGCGCGAGACGGTCGCCGTGATGATGCCCCACCCCGAGCGCGCGACGCTCCCGGAACTCGGCCTGACCGACGGCCGCGGCGTCCTCGGCGCGTTCGCGTAGCTACTCCTCGATTCTCTGCCCCCAGAAGCCGCCGTGCTTGGTGACGGTCACGTCCCCCCGCACGCGAACCTGACACGCCAGTCGCAGGCCGCTGTCGGCGTCGTGGGGCGGGAAGGAGAGTCGCCGCCGCTCTCCGCTCGTCGGTTCGCTCACGTCGCCCTCGACTTCGACGGCACACGTCCCGCAGGTCGCCATCCCGTGGCAGTTCAGGGTGTCCGAGAGCCCGTTGTGGGGCGTCTCGCCCGCCTCCTTCAGGGCGTCCCGCAGCGTCGCACCCGTCTCGCACTCGATGTCGCGGCCCTCGTAGTGTATCGTCGGCATACCGCACGGTAGGGGCGCCAGTGCCCTACCGATTTCCCCGCGCGACGACTCGCCGCCGGGGAAACCACGATACGGCCGGCGCTCCTACTCGGCCACGTGGACGAACCACAGCCAGCCGAGGAGTGGCCCGACCGCCCGCTCTCCGAGGCCGAGGCACGCGACCTCCGCGAGGGCGACGTGCGCGCGGTCTGGGTGATGGACCACGAGGAGAGCGTCCGGTCGGCGGTCCTCCCCGACGACGCACCGGACGACGCGGTCGTCGACGTCGTGCTCGAGACCGAGGACGCCTTCGAGATGTACAGCTACACGGGCGGCCGGTGGATGAACTACGGAACCCAGCGGCGAGACGACGAGGACGCACCGTCGATGGCGGGCACCCTCGAATCCTATCGCGTGCTCGCCGGCGAGTCGGCGGGCTTCTGAGTCCTACTTCGGCACCCAGACGAGCGGGTGGTTCCGCCACATCCACGGCTCCTCCGGCTCGTCGACGACCGACCAGAAGCTCCGCGGCCACGTCCCGAGCGCGTCGTGGATGGCGTCGTAGGACAGCGTGCTCTCGCCGTCCAAGAGGAGGCTGAAGCGCTCTTCGTGGCGCTCCGGGTCGAAGTCGTCGTCTGGCGGGTTCTGGATGGCGGCGCGGTAGTGCGAGCGCGCGAGGTCGTTCGTGTACGCGAGCACGAGCGTGCCGCCGGGCGCGACGGCGTCGTACAGCGACCGGAGCGCGCGCTCGGAGTCGGCGACGTAACAGAGCGTGTGACAGCAGACGACGAGGTCGAACTGCCTGCCCGGGTCGAACTCCGGGAGGACGCCGCGCTCGAACGCGGCGTTCGCGACGCCCTCGCTGGCGGCGCGCTCGCGGTTCTCTGCGACGACGGAGCCGGCGGCGTCGTATCCGAACACCTCGGTCTCGGGGTGGCGCTCGGCGAGCGCGAACGCGACCGGGCCGGGGCCACAGCCCACGTCGGCGACGGAGTCGGGGGCGCCGCGCTCGCTCAAGAACGCGGGCAGCAGGTCGACGACGTGTGCCGTCGCGGGCGTCGCGCCGTCGCGTTCGTCCGCGTCGGCGTCTCGCCAGAATGCGTTCCAGTCGATGGTGTCGGGGTGGGTGGCGTCAGTCATGCTCGAAGGGCGTCGAGGGCGTCCAGCGCGGCGGTCCACGAGTCGCGGTCGGCGTCGGCGGTGCCGGCGGGCGTGCCGCCGTGGACGACGTCCGGGCCGTCTTCGGTCTCTGCGACGGCGCGCTCGGTTGTCGGGTGGTACGGGACGAAAAACGAGTGCCCGGCGTCGGGGAAGTGGTGGTGGGTCGCGTTCCCGGGAGCGTCGGTCATCGCGTTCGCGACTTCTTCCGCCATCTCGCCGGCGTGCCAGACGCCGTCGTCGCCGCCCGAGACGAGCACTACGTCGGCCGCGATTTCCTCGACCGGGAGACGGACGCTTTCGAGCGCGCCGTCGGGCGCGTGTTCGACGAACGCCTCGAACAGCGGTCGGTGACGGAGGCCGCGGTCTGTCTCCTCGGGTCGGCCGTCCGGACCCGGATGCGGGAGCACCGGGAGCGCGTCGCCGTCCACGCGCCACGCCGACGGCGGCGGGCCCTCGCCGTCCTGCTCGCCGAACCACGCGTACGCGCTCGGGGCGTACGCCACGACGACGCCCACGCCGTCGCGCTCGGCGGCCGTCAGAAACGCGAGTTCGGTGCCACGCGACGCGCCAATCACGCCCACGTCGCCCGCCGCCACGTCGTCGCGGGCGTGGAGGAAGTCGATGGCGCCGCCGACGTACGAGACCGGCACTTCGGCGAACGGCTCTGGGACGGGGTCGGGGCCGCCGAAGTACCGGAGCGCGAGCACGACGAAGCCGCGGGCGGCGAGTGCGCGGGCTTTCCGACCGGCGGGTTCGCCGCCGGAGCCGTGGAGCGCGAGGACGCCCGGGTGCGGGCCGTCGCCCGCGGGGACGTAGCAGTCGCCCGCGAGGCCCTCGGTCTCGGGGTCGAGAGGGACGCGCTCGACGCCGGGGGCGACGCGGCGCGCGACCGCGATTTCCGCGACGGCTTCGCCGTCGACGCGCGCGGTCAGTTCGAGTTGGGTGGTGTCGGTGCCGGTGCGCGTGTCGACGGGCGCGTCGCCGACGCGCTCGGCGAACTGCACGAGGCCCATCGGGCGCACGTCGTCGTAGGCGCCGGCGACGGGGGCATCCGAGGTGAGGTCGATTCGGCCGTCGGTGTCGGCTTCGAAGGTAGCGTCGCTCGCCCACTGGGTGCCGAGGTCGGCGAAGCGCGCGTTGATTGTGATGCGCTGGTCGGGCGCGAACCCCGACGCGGTGATGGAGAGCCGGTCGTCGATGCGGGGGTCGGTGGGGGTGACGTTCAGGGTGGGTTCGCTGGCGGTGCCGTCGGCTGGAGGCGTGTCTGTCATGATGGCGTCGTGACTGCTCGCGGTGCGGTCGATGGCGGTGCGCCCGGCGTCTGGGTGGATTGCGGCCCGCGACCGAATTCTGGGGGTTCGGGCGCGGAGAAGTGTCTACGGGGAACTGATAGAAAAGAACGACGATTTAATTTCGTCTAACTCCTTGCTTAATTATTCTCGCTCTGGGGACTTAGGCGTTTTCCCGAGCGAACTGACAGGTCACTCGGCGAGCGGCAGATTGTAGCCGGTCTCCCGTTCGACGACCGCCTCGTGGGTCGCCTCGCACTCGCAGGTCACTTCGCCGAACACCGACGGGTCCTGCCGCAGGTCGAAGTCCTTGATGGCCTCCTGCACGAGGTCGTCACAGTCCCCGCAGTTGTGCGGGCCGCGGTCGCTCCCGTGCCCGACGGGGTCCGAGACGACGATGCAGTCCACGTCCGCCGTCGACTCAAGCACCTCGGCGACCGACCAGAGCCACGGCGGCCGGTAGCCGCCCCGGAAGTGGAGTTGGTCGACCATCGTGTACCGCTGGACGTTCGTCGGATTCATCGACACCGTGTGACAGCCCTCGACGTCGGCACACCGGCGAATCGAGGACTCCATGTCCGAGATGGCCTCGGACTCCGAGAGGAACGGCGGCTTCATCAGCAGGTACGCCTTCACGCCCGCGTCCGCTTCGCGTGCCTCCGCGCACGCGGCCTCGAAGTCGCTGAAGTCGAAGTACTTGTTCACGCAGTCGTGGCGCACGCGGTCGGTCGCCGTTTCGAGGCCGACGGCCACGTCCGTCTCCAGTCCCACGCCCGTGAAGTCCCCGAGTTTCTCGCGGTCCACGAAGTCCGGCAGGCTCTCCACGACGATGCGCTCGCGGTCCGCGAACGCCTCCGCGATGGCCTGTCGCGTCTCCGCCGGCACCTCGCGCTCGTCGAGGAACGACCCGCTCGTGTAAATCTTCACGAGGCCGGACTGCTCGTCGGCCTCCTCGCGTTCGTGTTCCAGGCACTCGTCGACTTGCGCCATCAGGTCCTCGTGGGCCACGGACCCGCCCTCGACGGACTCCGCGACGTACCCGCACATCGTACAGCCGCCCGCCCGCGCCCACCGACACCCGCCCGTGTTCAGAATGATAGTGAGGCTCTGGTAGACGCCGTCCGGCGTGTTGTCCTCGTCTATCCACACCCGCGTCGGCTCCCGCGGGTCGTAATCCTTCGACCCCTTCTCCGCCCGCAGTTCCCGCATCACCTGATTGTGGGCGTCCATCCCGCGCCCCCGCTCGTAGACCTCCGCGCTCGGCTCGCTCATTGCCCGAGTGAAACCGTCGTGCGCGTAAAGCCGCTTCGTCTAGGGCGTCGTGCTCCTGTCGGCGCCGCCGCTTCTGCCTCCTGAAAGCCCTCGGCGCGCTCGGCTCCCGCCGGTCGCTGCGCTCCTCGTCGTTCGCTTCCTCACTCCTGCGGTGCTAGCTTCCCGGGGGTTCGCCGAGTGGGCGGCTTCGCCGCCACGCGCGCCTCGCCCTTTCAATCCGCCAGGCCGCCGTTCGTCCAGTCGGCGACGAGCGCGTTCAAAGCGACACCTGCCACCGCTCCTGCGAGATTGGCGAGCGCGTCCAGCGCGCTGGCGTGGCGGCCCACGGCTGGCTGGACGAGTTCGACGCCCGCACCGACGGCGGCGACGCCGAGCGCGACGAGGACGAGCGTCCGCGGTGCGCTGCCGTCCACGCTGCTCGCGGCGGCATACGCGACGACGGCGTAGCCGGCGGCGTGCAGGAGTTTGTCCGCGCCCGCTGGCAGACTGCTCGCCGCGCCGCCCGCCCCCGACGCCGGGAGGAGCGAGGCACCGACGACTGCGGCGAGCGCGACGGCCGCGGCGACGCGATGGGCCTTCACGTCGCCGTCTGCGCGCGCCGGCGTGAAACGCGCTGCGGTCGCGCTCGGGTTAGTCAGCCCGTGTTTCGGCGGTTCCGTGGTGGACGTTACCTAATCTCGGCATAACAAACCGTCGCGTCGCCGTCCGTCACACTATGTCGTCCGTACAACAGTTCGTCGTGGCACAACAGAGCGTCCAGAGCGCGCTCCGGGAGGCGGTCAACGAGGCCATCGCGTTCCTCCCGAACCTCCTCGGCGCCGTCGTCGTGCTCGTCGTCGGGTGGCTGGTCGGCCGCGTCGTCGGGCGGGCGGTGCGTCGCGTCGCGAACGCAGCGGGCCTCGACGAACGCATCGAGGGCAGCAGCGTCGACCGCTTCCTCGGGCGCGAGGAGCGCGCCGGCGCGAAGACGCTGGGCAGACTCGCGGCGTGGTACGTCTACCTCGTCACCGTGCTCGCCGCGGCGAACGTCCTCGCCATCGACACGCTCTCCGAGTGGCTGTCGACGGCGGTGTCCTACCTGCCCGCGTTCCTCGCCGGCATCGTGCTCATCGTCGTCGGGTTCGTGCTCGCGGACTTCGTCGCGGACGTCGTCGCGCGCACCGAGACCGTCACCGGCACCGGCTACACCGACGTGTTCGCGGACGGCCTGCGGGTGTTCCTCTACTTCGTCGCGCTCGTCATCGGCCTCGACACGATGGGCGTCGACGTCGCCATCCTCTACGTGTTCGCGCAGGCCGCGGCGTGGGGCGTCGCCGCTGCCATCGCGCTCGCCGCCGGCATCGCGTTCGGCTGGGGCGGGAAGGACTACGTCCAGAACAACATCGCCGACTGGACCGGGAGCGTCACCGGGCCGTCCGGGGGCGCGGCCGGCGCGCAGGCCGACGACGCCGACGACGACTGACTACTCGAACGCGTCGAGTGCCTCGTCGAGCGCGGGCGCGTCGAACCACTCGTGGTCGGTGTACCGGTTCGCGCCCGCGGCGTACACGTCGGACGCGGCCTGCACGAGTTCGTCGGAGAGCGGGTCCGGTGACGCCTCGCAGAGCGCGCGCCAGTCCGCGACGCCGCGCTCGTCGGCCTCGCGCTTCGCCGCGCTCACGGCCTCGACCCACTCGGGGTCGGTGCGCTTGTAGTACTGCCGGACGACCTCCTTGGAGACCTCGCGGCCCTCGAACGCGAAGCGGTTCTCGTCGAACGTTCCGAGCACGTCCGCGACGCGCAGGTCGCCGTCGGCGTAGAGGCACTCGATTTTGCCGTCCTCGTGGACGAACCCGGCGCGCTCGGCGCGCTCGGTGACGACGCGGTTCACGTCCCGGGCGAGCGTTTCGAGGGCGTCGATGCTCGCCGTCCCGGCGATGCGGTCGGCCTCCTCGCGGGTGAGATAGCGGTCCTGTTCCTCGTACTTCGTGGAGAACTCGACGACCGGCTCCGGGAGGTCGATTGGTTCGTCGGGCCACGAGTCGAAGTCGAGGCCGAACTCCGCGGGGTCGCGGCGGGAGCGCAGACTCGACCCGACGGGGACGCTGTTCCGGAACACGACTTCGAGGGGGACGAGGTAGTTCTCGCCGCCCGCCTCGTGGAACGCGTCGTAGTCGTACGAGCCGTCCGCGAACGGGAGGTCGGGAACCTGCGTGAGCGCGACGACCATCTCGGTCGGCGCCTCCTGGGCGTCCGCGAGCGAGACCGTCTCTCCGTTCTCCGCTCGCGGGTCGGTTTCCTCCCCGCTCGCGCGTCTGGCGGAGCGTGGCTCCGCCCGGACCCCGAGATAATGCGTGGGCACGCCCTCGGCTTCGAGGAGTTCGAAGTTGTACGCGCCCATCGTACAGAGGCTCGCGCCCTTCCGCGGAATCAGGTCGGGCATCTCGCCCCAGTCGAAGACGGAGTACCGGTCGCTGAACTCGAAGACGCCGCGACCGAGGTCGGCGCGCGTGGCGCCCGACTCCACCCGCAGGTCCTTGACGCTCTGCATGTGGGTACCGGCGGGACCGACCACCATGAATCTTTCACTCCCGTGCCCACAACCCCACCGCTTCGACTGGAGATGTACAAATTCGTGGTGTGTATCCGGGGTTTCTCCGCTGTGGCAGGGTTTTTGTCCGTGCGAGCAGTCTCACCGACAATGACGGACGCCAGCGACGTGGACTTCGACGTGGTCCCCGACACCGACCAGTCCTTCGAGAACGCGCTGGCGAAGGCCCGCGACGGCCACCGGCTCACTGTCGCGGACGGCATCGAACTCATCACCACCGGCACCGACACCGACGGAATCGACCCCCGGCGGAAGGAACTCGTCCTCGAAGCCGCCGACCGCCGGCGCGCCGACGTGGTGGGCGACGAAGTGACGTTCGTCGCCAACGTAAACAACAACGTGACCACGGCCTGCAACACGGGGTGTCTGTTCTGCAACTTCAAGGACACCGCCCACCAGTTCGAGGTCGACCACCACGACGACCACGCTGGGTTCACCAAGACCCCCGAGGAGTCGAAGGCGGTCGTCGAGGACGCCGTCGAGCGGGGCGTCTACGAGGTCACGTCGGTGTCCGGCCTCCACCCCGCGTTCGGGCTGAACCCCGAACACCGCGAGGCATTGGACGCCGACGACCCCGAACACAACTACAAGCCGCCCGAGCGCTACACCACCGACCCTCACACGTACGTCGAACAGATTCGCGCCATGAGCGAGGCGGGCGCGCACGTCCACTCGATGACCCCGGAGGAAGCCGAACACGCCCAGCGCGGCGTCGAGTGGGGCTACCGCGACGTCTACCGCGAACTGAAGGACGCCGGCCTCGACACCGTCCCCGGCACCGCTGCCGAGATTCTCGTCGACGAGGTGCGCGAGGTCATCTGCCCCGGCAAAATCGACACCGGCGAGTGGGTGACCGCGATGGAGGCCGCCGCCGACGTCGGCCTCCCGATGACCGCGACCATCATGTACGGCCACGTCGAGAACGCCGCCCACCGCGTCCACCACCTCGACGTGATTCGGGACCTACAGGACCGCACGGACAACATCACGGAGTTCGTCCCGCTGTCCTTCATCCACCAGCAGACGCCGCTGTACGACCGCGGCGTCGTCACCGGCGGCGCCAGCGACGCCGAGGACGAACTGATGGTCGCCGTCTCCCGACTCTTCCTCGACAACGTCGACCACGTCCAGTCGTCGTGGGTGAAATTCGGGAACGCGAAGGGCCTGAAACTCCTGAACTGCGGCGCCGACGACTTCATGGGCACCATCCTCTCGGAGGAAATCACGAAGCGCGCGGGCGGCCAGCACGGCGAGTTCCGGTCGGTCGCCGACTACGCCGAGATGGTTTCGGCCATCGGTCGCACGCCCGTCGAGCGCTCCACGGACTACGAGACGCGCCGCGTCGTCGACCCGGACGCCGACACCCACGGCCCCGAACTCGGCCCGCAGGCGGACGGCACGCCCCTCGTCCCCGAGCGCGCCGGCGACCGTCCCCGGGACGCCGCGAGCGCGGACGACTGACGCCATGATGAGCACCACCCACGCGGCCATGGGCGTCTCCATCGCCGCCGTCACCGTCTGGATCGCACCCGAACTCGCGGTCCCGGCGGCGCTCGGCGCGATGGCCGGCGGCATCTTCCCCGACCTCGACGTCGCCGTCGTCGCGCACCGCCGCACCCTCCACTTCCCCGAACACTACTGGCTCCCGGTCGCGCTCGCCGCCCCCGTCGCCGCGGTCGCGCCGTCGGCCGTCACCGTCGGCGCCGCGTTCTTCGCGCTGTCGGCGGCCGTCCACTCCGTCAGCGACGCGTTCGGCGGCGGTCTCGGCGCCCGCCCGTGGCGCAACGACGACCAGCGCGGCGTCTACTCCCACCGCCGCGGCGAGTGGATTCCGCCCCGGCGCTGGATTCGCTACGACGGCGCGCCCGAGGACTTGCTCGCCGCCGCCGTCCTCTCGCTTCCGGGCCTCCTACTGTTCGACGGTCTCGTCCGAGACCTCACGCTCGCGATGCTCGCCGTCTCCGTCGTCTACACCGTCCTCAGAAAACCGCTCGGCGAGCTCACCCACCGCTACGACCTGTAGTCGGCTAGTCGGCGAGCACCGTCCGGTAGCGCTCCCCGTCCGCGATTTCGCGCCCGACGCGCTCGCTGACCCACTCGTTTTCGACGCCGTCCTCGGGGAGGAACCGCTCGTAGACCGGCAGGCGCTCCCGGAGCGGGACGCCGCCGTGCTCGGCGACGTCTTCGAGTTCGCGGACCGCCGGCCACGCGTAGTCCGGGTTGATGTAGTCCTCGGTCACCGGAGAGACGCCGCCCAAGTCCTCGACGCCGCAGTCCAGCAGGGCGCGCGCGTCGGCGAGGTTCGGCGGCACCTGCACCGCCACCGCCTCGGGGAGCACGGCGTGCGCCATCGCGACCGTGCGCCGCATCGTCGCTTCGCTCGGCGGGTCGCCGTCCCAGCGCTCGTTCGGACTCACCGGCTGGACGATGACCTCCTGGACGTGCCCGTAGCGCTCGTGTAACTCGCGAATCGCGAGCAGGCTGTCCGCGCGGTCCGACCAGTCCTCGCCGACGCCGACGAGGATGCCGGTCGTGAACGGCACGCCGAGCTCGCCCGCCGTCGCGATGGTGTTGAGACGCTGGCCCGGACTCTTCGCCCGCGACCCGGAGTGCGCCCGCACGTCCGCCGTCGTCTCCAACATTACGCCCATCGACGCGTTCACGTCCGCCACGTGCGCCATCTGCTCGCGGGTCTGGTCGCCCGGGTTCGCGTGCGGGAGCAGTCCCTCCTCCAAGGCTATCTCGCAGGCCTCCCGGAGGTACTCGTGAATCGAGTCGTGACCCCACTCGCGGAGTTGGTCGTGAACCTCGGTGTAGCGGTCGTCGGGGTCGTCGCCGAACGTGAACAGCGCCTCCGTACAGCCGGCGTCGGCGCCCGTCCGGCACGTCTCCCGAATCGCCTCGGGACTCATCAGCGACGCCTCGCCCGGCACGTCGTAGTACGTGCAGTACGTACACGTATACCGGCACGCCGTCGTCAACGGCAAGAAGACGTTGCGAGCGAACGTCAGTTCGTCGGCCGGTTCCACGTCTTCGGGCCGCACCGAGAGCGCGCGCTCCCGGTCCGCGTCCTCGATGGCCACGTCCACGCCGTACTCGTCGGCGCCCGGAATCGAACTCATGCGTTCGGGTCGAACTCCCCGGCGGCCGCCGCGCCGCCCGGCCGGTACACTTCGAAGTTCCGCGCCACGAACGTCCCGTACCCCAGCACGACCGCCACGGCGACGACCGCCGTGCGCGCCAGCCCCGCCGTCTGTCCCGACAGCAAGAGGAGCGACCCGGCGTACCCCGCGACCGCTCCGACTGCCGCCGCCACACCGAAGTCGACGGCGAGCGACCCCAGCGGCTTCGCTCGGAGCAGTTCCGTCCGTTGGGTGTTCCCCAGGGGTGTGTACGCGTCCGCCGCCGCCAGCACCGCCGACACCACCGCACCCACTGCCGTCGGTGCGGCCGTCCACCGCGGCACGCCGGCGCGCGCCAACACCGTCGCGAGCACCACGAACGACACCGCGGCGACGACCGCGAGCGCCGCGAGCGCGCCCGCCGCTCGGGCGAGTGGCTTCAAGTCCATACCGTGGGGTTGGTTCACGCGCGTTTAGGCGTTGGGTTCGACCACGGGGTCGCCGTCACGCACCGCGAGTTCGAACCCCGCGTCCCGGAGCCAGTCGGCGGCCGCGCCGTCGCCGTGGACGAACACGTCCACGAGGTCCGACGGCTCGTCGACGTCCACCGCCAGCCGGAACGAGTCGACGGTCGCGACGCTCGCACCGACCGACTCGGCGGCCGCGACGTGGTCGCGGAAGGACGCGCCGTGGTAGTCGACGCGGAACTCGGAGTGTCGGGCGACGACGGCGTTCGTGCCGCCGGCGAGTCCGGGCGCTAACACCACGTCCCCGTCGGCGTCGAACAGTCCGCCGACGGCCGCGGGCGTCGCGAGCGCGAGGTCCGCCATCACCACCGCCGTCGGTAGGTCGCCGAGCGCGGCGTTCACCGCGACGGACAGCGGGCGGTCGTCGACGGCTACGGGTGCGTCCACGCCGTCGACGGGCGCCGCCGCGAGCACGGTCGGCTCGCCGCCCGCGTCACGCACCGCGGACAGCACGTCCGCCAGCATCGCCGCCGCGAAGCCGCGTCGCTGGTCGGCCGAAAGAACGGAGGAGAGTCGCGAGTTCGGGTTCGCGGCGTCGAACGGAACGACGACCCGCATCACCCGAGTTTGTCGTACCCGTCGTCGCGCTGCTGGAGGAACCAGTAGACGCCGCCCGCCAGCGCGAGCAAGACGACCACTGCGCCGCCAGCCATCAACAGCATGTCCGTCTGCTGGGCGGAGGACTTCGAACTGTTGGCGGTGGACTCGGCCTCCTCGGCGTTCTCCACGGCCTGCTCGAAGTTCCCGCTGTTGTAGAACTCGATGGCGTCCTCGAGGTCGCCCTCCGCGCCGCCGACGCCGGCGCCCGCGCTCTGCGCGCTCTCGATGGCGGACTGTGCGTCGTCGATGGCGGTGCGGGCCTCCTGACTCGCCGACGTGTACGGCCGCGTCTCGTACGTCTGGAGGGTGTTACTCGACCCGCCCTCCTGGGCTTCCACGAACTCCGCGAACGTGATCTGCTGGGCGGGGTCGTAACTCCAGTCGAAGGCCGACGCGCTCGGCGTCGTGCCGACCACCTGGACCTCGACGCGCACCACGCCGCTGGACGCCTGCAGGTCGTAACTCGCGGACTGGCCCGTGAGCGTACTCTCGTCGACCTGGTTGTCCGCGTTGTCGTACGTCGTCACGGTCCACGAGACGTCCTCCAGTTGGGTCTGCATCTGGAGGGTCCACTCCTCGTAGTCGCTGAACGGTTCCGTAATCGTGAACGTCGTCGGTTCCTGCTGCTCGCCGACCTCGACCCTGTCCGGGGCGCTCCCGCTCACGGAGACGGCGGCCGCTGGGACCGCTGCGACCGCGAGCAAGACGACGAGGCCGACTGCGAGCTTAGAACAGCGGCTCGAGTTCATCCTCGTCGTCTTCGACTAGGTCCTGCAAGTTCTCTTCGCTTTCGTCCCGGATGTCGTCGATGTTGTCCTGGGCCTCGATGGCGACTTCCTGTAACTCCTTGATGCGCGGGACGTTGTTCACGCCCGACAGCAGGACGACCGACGCGACCTGCTGGGAGTTCGGCACCGGGTAGTCGCCGCCGCGGACCTCCATCGAACCGGTCTGCTCTTCGAGCCACTTCCGGCCGCGCTCGATACCTTTCCGGTTCAGGTACTTCGCCGGACCCGCAGTGACCAGCAGCGCGCGCTCGGTCCCCTCGATTTCACAGGGGAGGGTGAGGCGACCGAGGGCCGCCTTCCGGACGAGGGAGGTGATGCGGTTGGTCGTAGACGCGGAGTCCTCCATCTGCTCGTCGCCGCCGGTGAACCGCGAGAGCAGTCCGCTCCCGCCGCTCGTGTCGTTGTCGACGGTCTCCGAGGCATACCCGACCGTGGAGACGCCGCCGCCAGCGAGCGTGTTGATAATTTCGCTGGAGTCGACGACGGACTCGGCGACGTCGCCGCCCTGCTCGACTTCGCCGGCGCCGAACAGGATGCCGAATCGCGTGACTATCTCCTCGTTGATTTCGTCGTAGCCGCCCTGCACCGACTCGCCGGACTTCCGCCACGCGTCGTTGTCGAACACGAGGAGGTTGTCGACCTCGCGGACGAACGTCTGGAACGAGCGCGCCGCGTTCAGCGTGTAGATGCCGCCCTCGTCGCTGCCGGGGAGGACGCCGAGACCGTAGACGGGTTCGGTGTAGATGCGTTTCAGGTGCTTGGCGATGACGGGCGAGCCACCCGACCCGGTGCCGCCGCCGAGCCCCGAAATGACGAGGAACGCGTCCACCTCGTGGACGGGGATGCTGTCGATGGCACCCTGCACCTCGTCGATGTCTTCCTCGGCGATTTCCGCGCCGAGTTCGTTGTCCGCGCCCACGCCGTGTCCCTTGACGCGGGACTGACCGATGAGGACGCGGTTTTCTTGTGGTACGTGGTCGAGACCCATTAGGTCGGCCTTAGCGGTGTTGACGGCGACCGCGGCGCGCACGATGCCGGAGTCGTGGCGCTCGTCGTACTCGAGGAATTTGTCGAGTATTTTTCCGCCCGCTTGACCGAACCCGATCATTGCGAGTTTCATACGGAACCCTTTGCCAAGTTAGAGAAGCAACGAGCGTATAAGACTTTTGCAGACGCCCGTCCGACGGTTCCGCGGCAGTACAGGTTTTCGAGGGATAGCGTCGGAAGCGGGAGCGTACACTCGATTACCGAGGTGTGGTATCACGCCACTATTTTAAAATCGGTGTCACGACCGTAAGCGGCGCTTACCGCGGTCAGGCGACCCGTACTGTCCTCACTTCAGGGACAGATACTCGGACAGCGTCGTCAGGTCCGACTCGTCCACGCCGAACGCCGCGATGTCGTTCTCGGCGACCGTGTTGTCGAACTTCAGCGACCGGTACTGGTCGGAGCCGAACGGCACGAACGGCAGCGGGTCGGCGAGCGTCAGGCCGATGCCGGCAAGCGGCATCGGCACCGGGAGGACGCGCACCGATTTCCCCTCGGCGCGGTACGCGAGATGCGTCACGTCCGCGAGCGACAACACCTCCGGACCGCCGATTTCGTACGTCTCCCCCCAGTGGGTCTCGTCGCCGACGGCGTCCGCGAGCATCGGCACGAGGTCCTGCACCCAGATCGGCTGGAACTTCGACTTCCCGCCGCCCGGCAACCCGGTGACGTACGGCGTCGTGAGTTGCTTCGTGAACCCGACGAACTCGCCGCCGTCCCCGAACACGACCGACGGCCGGAAGATGGTGTACTCCAACTCGGACTCGCGCACGACGGTCTCGGCCTGCCCCTTCGACCGGAGGTACGCCGTCGACCCGTCGGGGTCGGCGCCGAGCGCGGACATCTGGAGGACGTAGTCGGCGCCGGCCTCCTCGGCGGCCGTCACGACGTTCTCCGTGCCGCCGAGGTGGACCTCGAAGTGGCGCCGGTCGCCGCCGTTCGGTTTGAACAGCGGGGACAGCGCGACGAGGTTCACGACGGCGTCCTTGCCCTCCATCGCCTCCGCGACGGCGTCGTAGGCCGTCACGTCCCCGACCGCCGTCTCGACGCTGTCGGGCAGGTCGGCGCCCTCGGGGTGCCGGGAGAGCGCGGTCACGTCGTGTCCCCTCTCGTCGAGTTCCCGACACAGGTGCGTCCCGATGAACCCCGTTCCGCCGGTTACCAACACGTCCATGCGCCGACACACGCACGGAACGACCCTAAATGTATGGCCGCCGGCAGCCGTCACTCGGCGCTGATTCTGGGGTCGAGGTAGCCGTAGAGGACGTCCTGGAGGAGGTTACCGAGGATGCCGACGAAGACGAGAATCATCGTGGTGCCGATGATGAGCGGGAGGTCGCGTTCCCGCACCGCGAACAGACTCGCCCCCGCCAACCCCTCTATCTCCAGAATCTCCTCGATGACGTAGATGTTGAGGACGAGCACGCCGAGGATTTCGGTCACCGACAGCGAGACGATGGGGATGGCGGCGTTCCGCAGTACGTGGCGGGCGACCCGCAGGCGGTTGGCGCCTTTCGCTCGGAGGAGTTTGGTGAACGATTTGCCCGCCTGTTCGAGGCTCGCGATGCGCGCGAACCGAATCTGGCCCGCCAGGAGGGTGGCCGCGACGGCCGCCGCCGCCAGCACCTGCGGGTGCGGGGAAGCGACGTAGACGCTCCCGCCGACGGTTTTCAGGGTGGCGCCGCCGACGGCGGTGTACCAGACGAGGCCGACGAACGCCGGCACCCCCAACAGCGTGTACGACCCGACGCGAATCGTCCAGTCCGGCACCGACCCGCGGAGCGTCGCGGCGAGCAATCCGAGGAGGACGCCGAGGACGACGGCGAGAATTACGCCGGGAATCACGTACTCGAGGGTGGTGGGGACGCGGGTTTCCAGTACCGACCACACCGGCTCGCGGTACGCGAACGAGTATCCCCAGTCCAGCGTCGACACGTCTATCAGCCAGTCGAGGTACCGCTGGAGGACGGGTTCGTCGAGCCCGCGGGCTTCGAGGAACGTCCGGCGAATCTGTTCGAGTTCCTCGGCGGTGGCGCGCTGGTAGTACGCGGCGGCGCCGAGGCGGCCGCCGAGGGCGGTGTTCGGCGTGAACGTGACGAGCGCGAACGTCGCGGTGACCACGAGATACGCCGACAACGCCGCGAACGCCACGCGACGCGCGAGGTACTCGGCGTAACTCACGGCGACCACCGGCGGTTCGTGTCGCTCTCCGTGGAGGGCTCGGGCGACATGTCGTCGCCACGTACCGAACGCTTCGTGTTAACGTTTTTCGTGCCGAACGGCGTCACGAACCCGAAGCCGTTTGTACGTCGCTGGCCGTCTTCGACGTATGCTCGTCACGCTGGAGGGCATCGACGGCAGCGGGAAGACCACGGTCTGGGAGGCGCTTCGCGACGCCCGCGGCGACGGCTACACGTTCACCCACGAGCCCACCGACTCGTGGTTCGGCGAGGCCGTGCGCCGCTCGGAGGCCGAGACCGACGCCGACCCGCTCGCCGAACTGTTCCTGTTCACCGCCGACCACGCCGACCACCTCTCCCGCGTCGTCGAACCCGCACTCGACCGCGGCGACGTCGTGATTTCGGACCGGTACTCCGACTCCCGGTACGCCTACCAGGGCGTCGCCCTGGAGGGCGAGATTCCGCGCCCGATGGAGTACGTCCGGGGCGTCCACCAGCCGTGGACGCGCCCGCCGGACCTCACGCTGTACTTCGACGTCGACCCCGAGACGGGCGCCGCCCGGTCGGGCGCCACGAACAAGTTCGAGCAGGCCGACTTCCTCCGAGACGTGCAGGCGAACTTCGAGCAACTCATCGAGTACGACCCCGAGCGGTTCGTTCGCGTGGACGCCTCCCGCTCTCCCGAGGTAGTCCTCGACGCCGTCGAGGACGTCCTCGACCGCGCGCTCGACGATGCCTGACGACGACGATTCCGGTTTCTCGCTCTCGCTCCCGCCGATTCGACTGCCGGCGCTGTTCCCCGAGGACTTCCGCGTGCTGTGGCCGGGCGGCGGCCCGCCCCGGCAGCGCGCGTCGCCGCGACTCGTCGCCGCCGTCCTCGTCTGTTTCGACCTCGTAGACGCGCTACTCGCGCTCACCGTCGACGCGCCCGCCGTCACCGCGGTGCGGACGGTCGGCGGCGCGCTCGTCGCCGGCGTGACGTTCGGCCTGCTCGGCGTCGCGTACGTCGCCGAGCCAATCGCGGCGCTGCTCGGATTCGGCGCGCTGACGGCGTTCCCGTCGCTGACGGTTCTCTTACTCGCTCGGGTAGTCCGGTAGGTCTTCGAGTTCCTCGGGCGCGGGCACCCAGAACAGGTCGATGGACCACCCGAGGAAGAACGGGAACGCCCACGTCACGACGATGAGTTGGCCGACGTCGTCGAACGCGCCGGCTCCCAGTCCCGCGGCGCCCAACACGAGCGTCGTCGCCGCGTACACGACCGGAATCAACAGCGCGGTGTAGACGACCGACCCCCAGCGCGTCTTCAGGGTGACGCGGAAGAACCGCGCGCCGAACGCGGCGATGGCGGTGTGCACGAGCACGATGAAGCCGACGCCGACGGCGGTGACGACCGAGACCATGGTCGGGGGTTCGTGCTCGGGCGGCTTTTCGCTATCGGTAAGTGACCGGGTCTCGTCGGGGCGCGTATGCACCGCGTCATCGGGGAACGTGACCTCTCGGAGGCAGCCGTCGACGAGGAGACCGCGAGAGCGGTCCTCCGGGACATGGTCCGGGCTCGGCACTTCGACGAGCGCGCGCTGTCGCTCCAGCGCCGCGGGTGGATGCCGGGCTACCCACCGTTCAAGGGACAGGAAGGGTCGCAGGTCGGCGCCGCGCACGCGATGGCCGACGACGACTGGCTGTTCCCGACGTACCGCTCGAACGCCATGCAGCTCGCTCGCGGCGTGCCCGCCAGCGACATTCTGCTCTTCCGCCGGGGGCACGCGGAGTTCCACTCCGACCACGACGTGCCGGTGTTCCCGCAGGCGATTCCCATCGCCAGCCAGATTCCCCACGCCGTCGGCGCGGGGATGGCGATGGACTACGCGGACGACCCGGATGCCGTCATCGCGTACTTCGGGGACGGCGCCACCAGCGAGGGCGACTTCCACGAGGCGATGAACTTCGCGGGCGTCTTCGACGCGCCCGTGGTCTTCCTCTGTGAGAACAACAACTGGGCCATCTCGCTCCCGCGAGAGCGCCAGACCGCCAGCGACTCCATCGCGGTGAAAGCGGAGGCCTACGGCTTCGAGGGCGTGCAGGTCGACGGGAACGACCCGCTGGCCGTCCACGAGACCGTCAGCGACGCGCTGGAGGACGCGCGCGGCGGCGACCCCGTGCTCGTGGAGAGCCTGACCTACCGGCAGGGCGCGCACACCACGAGCGACGACCCGGACCGCTACCGGCCCGAGGACGAGGACCTGCCGGAGTGGCGCACCGCCGACCCCGTCGACCGGTTCGCCGAGTACCTCGAGGAACAGGGCGTCATCGACGAGGCGTTCGTCGAGGACTGCTTCGACGAGGCCGAGGCCGAACTCGACGACGCCATCGCCGCCGCCGAGGAGGTCGGCGAACCGGACGTCGACGAACTGTTCGACTACGCGTACGCCGAGCACACGCCCCGCATCGCCGAGCAGAAGGCGTGGCTGGACGAGTGGCTCGAAGATCACGACCCGCAGGAGATGGAGTTCTAGCGCGATTCGAGTCCCCCTCGACTTTTTCAGCGCCCGCGCCGACCACTCGGTCGTGCGCAGACGCCAGTTCCTCGCCGCCGCGCCCGCCGTCGCCCTCGGCACGGCCGGCTGTCTCACGCCCTCCGACTCGCCGTCTCGGCCGCGCGCCCGTCTCCACGCCGTCTGGTTCGTGAACGACAGCGACGAGGCCTGCGACGTTTCGGTCGCCGTGACCGACGGCGACGGCGAGACTGTGTACGAGACTTCGTTCCGACTCGGGGCGGCGGGCGGCGACGGCCCGCCGGCGAACGTGAGCCGCGAACCGCCCCTCGACGACCCCGACGCGTACACTGTGGAAGCGACCGTCTGCGACGAGACGGCGACCGTCGACACGACGAAGTGGGCGTCGGCGGGCGAGAACTGCGTGACGGCGAAGTTCGTGCGGACGACTCGCGGCGACGTCCGCGTCGCGCCCCAGACCTACGAGAACTGCTGACTTACGACGCGGACAGCGAGACGTACGTCTTCGTGTCGGTGACGCCGGCGGCCGTGCCGATGCGCTTCGAGACGGTTTCGAGGACGTTGTGGACCTCGTCGCCGTCCACCTCCGCGATGATGTCGTACTGGCCGGCGACGACGTGCGCGGCGGTGACGCCGTCGAGTTCGGCGACGTGGTCGCGGACGTCGTTGGCGGCACCCGCTCCCGCCTTCACCATGATGAACGCGTGAACCATACGAACACGAAACACCCCTGACAGCAAAAGTATTGCTACGTGGTAACGCGGCACAAACATATTTGGCGTGTCACGTCGTACGGGCCGTATGCGCATCGTCATCATCGGGGCTGGGCGCGTCGGTCTGCGGACCGCGCGCGTCATCGCCAACGAGGGCCACGACGTGACGGTCGTGGAACGCGACTACGACAAGGCCGAACGGGCACGCAAGGAGGACTTCGACGTCATCGAGGGCGACGGCTCCAGCGAAGACGTACTGATGGAAGCGGACCTCGACAGCGCGGACGCCTGCGGCGCGCTCACCGGCGACCTCAACACCAACTTCGTCGCGTGCATGGTCGCGAACCACCACGGCTGTCGCACCGTCCTCCGCATCGACGAGGACTACCGCGAGGACATCTACCGGAAGTACGCCGACGAGGTCGACGAAATCGTCTACCCCGAGCGCCTCGGCGCCATCGGCGCGAAAAACGCCTTACTCGGCGGGAACGTCACCGCCATCGCGGACCTCGCGGAGAACCTCCAGGTCGTCCAGTTCACCGTCACGCAGGACGCGCCGATGCGCGGGTACACGCTCAGCGAACTCGAACTACCGTCTCGCGCCCGGATGCTCGCGTTCGGGAAACGGGACGGCGCGCTCGGCCTGCCGCTCCCGGACGACACGCTCGAAGTCGGCGACCGAATCGCCGTCCTCGCCGAGTTCGGGCGGCTCGACGACGTGCGCCAGATACTCGTCGGGAGCGAGGCCGCGGCGGAGGGGATGTAGATGGCGGTCACCGCCTACATCATGGTGAAGGCGAACACCGGCGACGCCGACCGCCTGCTCTCGGACATCGCCGGCATCGACGGCGTCGTCGACGCGCACGTCGTCGCGGGCGACGTGGACATCATCGCGAAAATCGAAGTCGACTCGCCCGCCGACGTGAAGGACATCGCCGCGAACCAGATTCAGCAGACGGACGGCGTCGAGGACACCGAGACGTACATCTCGATGTCCTAGAGCGGGGTTCCCTCGGCGTTCTGCGCCGCGCGGTTCCGCATCGACTGGACCTTCTCCGTGTAGTCGTAGCCGGGAATCACGCCCTCGAACCACGTCCCCTCGACGTAGTTCACGAGCGCCAGCGCGTCGTCTGCGGCCTTCCCCTCTCGGGGGTCGAGAGCCAGCGCGACGCGCACGTCGTCGGCGTGCTTCGACACGTCCGTGACGGTCACATCGTCCGCGAGGGTCACGCCGTCGGCGTCCTGCACGCGGCGGTCGAACGTGTCGTACCAACCGTCCTCGACCACGTCCGCGACCGGTTCGGTCGTCGCGGCGTCCAGCGTCGGCACCCACACCTCGATTTCTACTGCGTCGCCGTCGACTGCGATTTCGGCCGTCCAGTCGTTCGTCGTCGGCGCGAACCCCTCGCTCGTGCGCTCGAAGCGCGCGTGCTCGGCGAACTCGGCTGCCACGTCAGTCATGAGTGACAACAGGGCTCGCGAGCGCTTGGGCGTTGCGCTCCCGGCCGTTCCGCTGGCTATACGTACGTCGGGCGGCCACACCGTACCAGTCCGAGGATGTCCACGCAGACGCTCCGCCGACTGGAGGCCGTCGCGCTCGTCGGCGTCGGTGGGTTCGCGGGCGCGAACCTCCGGTACGCCGCCGCCCTACTCTGGCCCGGCCTCCCCGGCACGCTCGCCGTGAACGCCGCCGGCAGCCTCGCGCTCGGGTTCATCGTCTACGAGGCCGCCGGCCGCGGTGTGCTCGCCGACGAGTCCCGGACCGTCCTCGCCACCGGCTTCCTCTCCTCGCTGACGACGTACAGCACGTTCGCCGTCCAGACCGCCCAGTCTGCGCCCGTCTGGATGGTCGCGAACGTCCTCGGGAACTACGCGCTCGGCTTCCTCGGCGTCGTCGTGGGGCGCTGGCTCGCGGTCACCTACGGGGGTGGGCGGTAGTGCTGCCGCCCGCCCACCTCGTCGGCACCGGCGGCGCGCTCGGTGCCGTCCTCCGGTACGCCGTCGAGCAGTACGTCACCGTCGAGGGATACCCCGCGAGCACGCTCACCGTCAACGTCCTCGGGACGTTCGTACTCGCCGCGCTCACGTTCGCGAACGCCGGGAACGACGCGATGCTGCTGTTCGGCACGGGCGTCTGCGGGTCGTTCACGACGTTCTCCTCGTTCAGCGTCGACGTGGTCGGTCTCGTGGAGAACGAACGCTACGCCGTCGCCGCCGGCCACGCGCTCGGCAACCTCGCGGGCGCCGCCGCCGGCGTCGGCCTCGCGTGGCTCCTGTTCGCCTAAGTGCGCGAATCCGGTGGACTCATTACGCGTTCGTCGCGTCTCGCAACCATGTCCATCGACTGGAGTGGGGTCAGTCACGTGACGAAAGTCGACCCCGCCGAGGACCTGCCCGCGGACCTGAGCGTCCTCGGCCACACCGACCTGGTCATCGTCGGCGGGTCCGACGGCGTCACGGAAGCGAACTCCCTCGACGCCATCGAGCGCATCGCCGAGTCCTGTGACGTGCCCGTGTTCCAGGAGCCGTACAGCGCGAGCCACGTCTCCTCGGACACCATCGACGCCGCGGACTTCCTCTCGATTCCCGCCGTCTACAACGGCGACCGAGCCAACTTCGTCGCGAAACACGTCGAGTTCTTCGCGGAAGCCGGGAAGAAACCCGAGGAACTGCTCGGCGCGAGCATCCCCGTCGTCGGCGACCTCATCGCGTCGAAGGGCCGCGAAGCCGTCGCCGACCTCACCGAGAACGTCCTCGCGGAGGGCTACGTCGTCCAGAACCTCGACTCGAAGGCCGCCGCCGAGTCCGGCGTCGACCGCACGTACTCCCCGGACGAGGTCGCGGGCGCCGCGCTCGCCACCGAGTCCTTCTACGACTTCCCCATCTTCTACGTCGAGTACTCGGGCACCTACGGCGGCCCCGAGGACGTCGAAGCCGCCGCGCAGTACTTAGAGGACACCGCGCTCCTCTACGGCGGCGGCATCCAGTCCCACGAGCAGACGACGGAGATTCTGGACGCCGGCGCGGACGCCGTCGTCGTCGGCGACTGCTTCCACGACGACCCCGCCCAGTTCCTCGATACGATTCCCTGACTCACTCGCTGACCAGCCACAGCCGGTCGATGACCCCCTCCCGAACCCGGTAGACGCCGACCGCTTCCCGTTCCTCCCCGCCCTGTTCGAGTCGCTCGTGGTCCACGACGTACTCCCCGAGTGTCATCCGGGACAGAATCTCCACCGTCGGCTCCACGGACTCGAACAGCCCGCCGTACAGCTCTCGAATCTCCGCCTCGCCGACCGCCATCGGTTCCTCCCCGTCGATTTCCGCGACGACGGCGTCCTCGGCGAACTGCGCCACGAACGCCGCCACGTCGCCGTCGTTGTACGCCTCGACCTGTCTGTCCACCACACTCTCCGGGTCGCTCGCCATACTCGTCGTGGTCCCGCGATGGCTTAAGAAAGTACGGACGGCGTCGCTCGGTTCGACTCACGCAGCGGAGCATCCGCGACCCGAGGGGCGCGAGGCGGCGAAGCCGCCTCGGAATGCGCGAACGGGGAGCGGAGTGACCCGTGAGCGGTCCGAAGGACCCGGAAGGGTCGCGGATGCTCCGCTGCGAGTGCCGTCAGCGCGAGCAGCGGCCGACGACCGACTAACGCGAGCGAAGCGAGCGGCTGGAGGGAGGAGTGCTTTTTCCGCAAGTTTTTGCCGAGTGAGGCGAGGCAGCGCCGCGCCTCACGCAGCGCAAAAAGTGCGATGCGAGGGGTGGGATTCGAACCGCCCGCAGACGGTCGCTCACTGCGTTCGCGCTGCGTCTGCTGTGCTTCGAATCCACCCTCTTCTCGTCTACTCGCGTTCGCTCGCAGAACGAGTGCGAGGGGTGGGATTCGAACCCACGAACCCCTACGGGAGCGGGTCTTAAGCCCGCCGCCTTTGGCCGCTCGGCCACCCTCGCGTGTCCACGTGGGGTCGGGGGAGAGAAGTCGGTTACGGTGTGTTTCGGCGGTCGCGGACGGCGACCGAGGCGCCCCAGCCGACGCTGGCGCCGAGGATGGCAAAGCGGTGGTCGAGCGTCCAGTCGACGCCGAACGCGAGCGTGGCGGCGACGGTGGCGAGGACGAAGACGCCGGTGGCGGCGCGCAGGCCGCGGTAGGCCGAGCGCACGCCTACCAGTCGACGGAGAGGGTGCCGTCGCCGTGGGGGTCGGGCGCGATTTCCTCGTCGGTACGTCGGTCGACGACGTGGATGGCGCCGTCGCCTTTCTTCGCGGGGCAGGCGTCGGCGGCGGCGACGTTGTGGTCGAGTTCGTCCTCGTCGAAGAAGTACGTCTTCGGCTTCCCGAGGCCGGACGCGATGTCCATCTCCCAGTTCGCGGAGACCTCCGCGCACTTGCCCGCGCCGAAGCACTTGTTCGCCTCGTAGACGAGCTTGTAGGGTTTCTCCTCGACCGGCGGTGCGTCCGACTCGCCGATGTCGCTCGGGTTCACGGCGCCCTCGGAGTCGCTCATTGCCGGAGATTAGAAACGAGTGGTCTTTCGGCTTTCGGTCGCCGCGAGCGCCGCGGGTGCGGCGTTCGTCAGTCGTGGATTTCGACGCGCTCGATTTCGACGTCCTCGGTCGGACGGTCGTTGGCGTCGGTGTCGACGTTCCCGATGGCTTCGACGACGTCCATGCCGTCAGTGACCTTCCCGAAGACCGCGTGGCGGCCGTCGAGGTGGGGCTGGGCGTCCAGCGTGATGAAGAACTGGCTGCCGTTCGTGTTCGGGCCGGAGTTCGCCATCGAGAGGACGCCCGGGCCGTCGTGGCCGAGGTCGTCGTGGAACTCGTCGTCGAACTGGTAGCCGGGGCCGCCGCGACCGGTGCCGGTCGGGTCGCCGCCCTGAATCATGAAGCCCTCGATGACGCGGTGGAAGAGCACGCCGCTGTACAGCGAGTCGCCGCGAATCTCGCCGGACTCGGGGTCCTCCCACGTGACGGTGTCCGGTGCGGGGTCGGCGTCCGCGGCGGGGTCGTGTTCCGCGAGGTTCAGGAAGTTCTCGACCGTTCGCGGCGCCTTCTCGTCGTACAGTTCGATGTCGATGTCGCCTTCGCTGGTGTGGAGTGTCGCCTCGACAGTCATCTCTACCGGAGGGAGGGACGCACGCCGGATAACCCTACCTACTCGCGGCGTCCGCGTCCGGCGGCCGTGACGCAGTTGCCGCGGTCGGTCTGCGCTCAGAACGACCGCAGGTCGGCGAGCACGTCCTCGGCGCTGCCGTCCGAGATAACTTCGCGGGCGGCCTCGATGCCGTCCTCGATGGACGGGACGTCCTCGCGGGCGTACATGCGGAGCGCGGCGTTCAGGAGGACGGCGTCGCGGAACGCGTCGCGGCGCTCGCCCGAAAGCACGTCGATGGTGATATCCGCGGAGTCGGCGGCCACGTCGTCGACGTGGAGGTCCTCGCTCTCGAAGTCCATGCCGTAGTCCGCGGTCTCGACGGTGAAGTCCTCGAGGTCGCTGCCGTCGTTCCACTCTGCGACCGCCGTCGAACCGGGGCGCACGTCGTCGTACCCCTCCATCCCCTGGAACATCAGCACGCGGTCGAACGTCGACTGCTCGCTCTCGCGGACGGTCTCGACGATTTTCTTCGCGAACGCGAGGTGGTAGAACGAGCCGAGGTGGACGTCCGCGTTCGCGGGGTTCGCGAGCGTCTCGACGGTGTTCACGAACGTCCGCACGCCCATGTTGTCCCGGCGGTCCCACAAAGCGTCCACGACGGGGTTGAAGTTCGGCTGGTAGTAGAAGCCGAAGCCGGTCTCGTCGACCATCTCGGCGCTCTCCTCGGGGTCGAGTTCGGTTCGGACGTCGAGTTCGTCGAGGACGTGCTTGTACGCCGTCTCCTTCTGGGACGGCACGTAGTCTCCGGAGTGGACGACGACGGGCGTGCCCGCCGCTGCCGCGACGACGCCGGAGGCGACGCCGAGCAGCGCGCTGCGTTCTTTCCCGTCGTAGTTCGCGCCGCAGTCAACGGGGTCGACGCTCGGTTCCGCACTGACGACGCTCTCTTCGAGCATCACGTCGACGAACGCGCCGAGTTCCTCGCCGTCGTTTCGCTTCCAGCGGTTCGCCAGCCAGAATGCGCCGAGCGTGGTCGGGTCCGGGTTCAGGTCGAGGATGCGCTGGAACGCCTCTCGCGCCTGCTCGCGGGACATGTCCGCCGCGGACTTCGGGCCCGAGGCGACGACTTCCGTGTTCAGGCGCTTCAGCGGCCACTCGCCGTACGAGTCGCTCATGCTATCGGCTTGGGATTACACCACGGTAAATCCACCCACTCGCGCGCGAACCGGTAGACAGTAACCGGCCGACGCCCTACCGTCGCGTGATGGTCGCGGGTGACTGGCGCGAACGCATCGACGACATCGACGCACGCCTCGTGGACGAGTACCAGAGCGGCTTTCCCGTCCGCGAGCGCCCGTTCGAGGCGGTTGCGGACGAACTCGGAACGACGCCCGTGGACGCCCTCGAACGCGTCCAGCGGCTCCGCGACGAGGGCGTCTTCAGGCGGTTCGGCGCCGTCCTGAATCCGCCCGTCATCGGCTCCTCGACGCTCGCCGCCGTCAAGGCGCCCGAGGACCGCTTCGAAGAGGTGGCCGACGTAATCAACTCCTACCGGCAGGTCAACCACAACTACCGGCGCGCCCACGAGTGGAATCAGTGGTTCGTCGTCACCGCCGCGAGCCGCGAGAAGCGCGACGAGATTCTCGCCGACATCGAGGAACGCACGGGCTGTGCGGTGCTGAACCTCCCGATGCTCACGGACTACTACATCGACCTCGAATTCCCGGTGGTGAACTCCGACCGGTTCGCCCGCGAGAGCCTCGACAGCACCGAGGTGTCGGCGACGAACATCAGCGAGTCGGCGACCGGCGACCTCTCCGAACTCGACGCCGACCTCCTGCTCGCGATACAGGACGGGTTCCCGCTGTCCGCCACCCCCTACCGGGACGTGGCCGACGAAATCGGCGCGGACGTCGCGGACGTGCTCGACGCCGTCGAACGCCTCCGCGACGACGGCTGCATCAAGCGCGTCGGCTGCATCGTCAACCACGTCGTCACCGGCTTCGACGCCAACTGCATGGTCGTCTGGGACGTCCCCGACGACGAACTCGACGAGCGCGGCGTCGAAGTCGGGCAACTCCCGTACGTCACGCTCTGCTACCACCGACCGCGGCGCCCCGAACAGGACTGGGAGTACAACCTCTTCACGATGATTCACGGCCGCGAGAGCGACGCCGTCGACGCCAAAATCGACGAACTCGCGGCCGACCACCTCCCGTTCGACCACGAGCGCCTCTACAGCGAGGAAACACTGAAGCAGACCGGCGCGCGCTACGACGACCTGGTCGGCGAGTAGGACGGCGCGACTCGCAGGGACGGCGCGACTCGCAGAGACGACGCTCCCGTCGCTGGTCGGTGCGACGACTCGGAAAAGCGGCGTTCGAGCGGCGACCCCGAACTACTCGCGCGCCGTCATGTACAGCAGCGGCGCGACGACGAGCAGCGCGATGCCGAGGAAGCGGTACGTGAACGGGTCTTCGCCCAACATCGAGGCGGGCGTCACGACGAACACCAACCCGAACGTCACGGCGTTGATGGAGACGACCTTCCGCGAGCCGATGGGAATGACGCCGACGATGGACAGCGCGAACAACACCAGGAGCGCGTGCCCAACGTGGTAGTTCACGAGGAAGTCGTCGATGAGGGGCAGCGGTGTGAACGCCATTGTTAGTCGAATTTCGCCGCGAAATCCCCTTTAAGGTTCCGTTCCACCGCTCGGCCCGAGGTCCAACGGTCGAAGCCAGTTGTACCACACCACCAGCACCATCGCCGCGTACCCCGTCGCCCACACGACGGCGCCCGCCGTCGGGCGACCCGACTGGTACAACAAGTGGTTCGCGACGCCCGGCAACACCACGCCCGCCGCCAACACCAACCCCAGTTTCACGCGCGAGTCCATACCCCCGGCTACGCACTCGTCCGGGGTGAATCACTCGGTTCCGCGGCGTCCAGAACCACGGGCCAGACAGACGCCCTGCTGTCGGCGGTACGTCTGTGGAGAACTGCCGGGGTTCGCCGTGGCAGGGTGGGGGCCGAAGCCGGCGAACCCGGCGACTGCGGGGAGCATGGGTTCCGGGTGTCGGGAACCCGGCTCGGCGTACACGGGGACCGGTACTCAAACCGTCGCGCAGTCGCAGCGCGTGCGAACGCTACAACCCCATCTGGCGCGCCATCCACTCCTCGCTCGCCCGCCCCATCATCTCCTCCCAGTCCCCGAACCGCGTCCGCTCAGCGACGTACTCGTCGAACTCGCTCTCGGACACGTCCGCGAAATCCGCCTTCGAGGACACGTCCCACTCGCTCTCCGCGAGGAACGCCTCGAAACTCTCGACTTCCGTGTACCGCTGCATGAATCCCGGCGTGAACACCTCCTCGAACGCCGCGTCGCCGTCGAGCGACGACGCTCGCTCGTGCATCTCGTCCACCATCGCCGTCACGTCACCCTCGCCCCCGTCGCCAGTCATACGCGGAGTCTCGCGCTCGCTGCAGAAAACCGTTCTCCCCGCACCGCCGCACACAGCCACCGCTCCCGAGTAACAGTCAACGGACGGCGACGGGAACGTGCGAAAACGGAGTGGGTCAGTGCGGATTTGAACCGCAAACTTCCACCTTATCAGAGTGGCGCTCTACCTAGTTGAGCTACTGACCCGAACGCATCCACACGTTTGCCGGTGGTACAATTAAGGGTTTCCTTTCGACACCGCGGCGCTTGCTTGCGTTACTGGTCGCGGTCGTCGTCCTCGAACTCCACGTCGTAGGCGTCCTCGTCGAGGTCTACCGTGTCCTCGCTGCGCTGGCCGGCGTTCGGCCCGGCGTTCCCGCCCATGTTTGCGTTCCCGAACGGGCTGTCGTCGCTGTCGCCGGGGAAGCCGAACGTGTAGACGTTCCCGGACGCGAACCCACCGGTCTGCGCGTCGAGTTTCGGCTTCACCACCCAGTTCTTGACGGCGTACCGGAACGGGACGCGCGTCAGCGGGAACACGAGCAGGAACCCGAGCGCGTCCGTGAGGAGGCCGGGCGTCAGCAGGAACGCGCCCGCCGCGATGAGCAGACCGCCGTCTACGAGTTCGTCCGTCGGCGGTTCGCCCTTCGCGAGCGACCGCTGGATTCGCTTGAGGGTGGCGCGTCCCTCGGCGCGCACGAACAGCGTCCCGAGGAGCGCGGTGAGCACCACGAGCGCCACCGTCAGCTCCCAGCCGATCTCCCCCGCGACGAACACGAGGAAGATGGCGTCCGCCAGCGGGACGACCAACAGCGCGAGGAACAGCCACCGGAGTCGGGGCATGTGCCGGGGTAGCGGAGCGCGATTGATAGCCTTTCTGTTCGTTTCCCCGATTCGTGGATTGTGTATCGTCGGTGCGTTCGTGGACGCTCGAAAGCCCTCGGCGGCTTCGCTCCCGCTCGGCGCCTCACCCTGCCGCGGGATTCGCTCGTGTCGAAACGGTTTCCCGGGCGCGTCGCCGAATTCGGGTATGAGCGAGTCTGCGGACGGGACGCGCGTGGAGTGGCGGGAGTGGGGCGACGCGGCGTTCGCGGAGGCCGCGGAGCGCGACGTGCCGGTGTTGGTGTCGCTGGTGGCGTCGTGGAGCGACTGGTGCCGGCAGATGGACGAGCGGACGTTCGCGGAGCCGCGCATCGCGGCGAACGTGAACGACGACTTCGTGCCGGTGCGCGTGGACGCCGACGAGCGGCCGCGAGTCCGGGAGCGGTACAACATGGGCGGGTTCCCGTCGACGGTGTTCGTGACGCCCGAGGGCGAGCACATCGCGGGCGCGACGTTCCTCGAACCCGAGGGGTTCCGGCAGGTGCTCCAGCGCGTCCGCGAGACGTGGAACGAGAAGGGCGCGGAAGCGGGCCGCGTGCCGCGCTCGCTGCAGGGCGGCGAGCCGCCCGCGGCGCCCGTCTCCGGCGAAGTCGAGCGACTCCTCGCGGGGCAACTCAGCGACCAGTTCGACGCCGAGCACGGCGGCTGGGGGACGAGCGAGAAGTTCCCGCTGCCGGCGACCGTGGAGTTCGCGTTGAAGCGCGAGCGCGAGCAGGCGCTCCGGACGCTGGACGCGATTCGCCGGAACCTCGCGGCCGAGGACGGCGGCGTCTACCGGTTCGCCCACGAGCGGAACTGGTCGGACCCACAGCGCGAGACGGTGCTCTCGGAGAACGCGAGCGTCCTGCGCGCGCTGGCGAACGCCTACCTGCACTCGGGCGAGGACGACTACCGGACGGCCGCCGAGGACGTCGTGGACTACGCGACGGGGACGCTGTGGACGGGCGAGGCGTTCGCGGCGAGCGAGCGCCCGGGCGAGGGCGACGCCGCCGACCCCGGCGTGGACGAGACGGCGTACGCGGACGTGAACGCGCTCGCGGCGGACGCGCTCCTGACGCTCGCGGCGTACACGGACGACGAGCGCGCGCGCCGGTACGCCGAGCGCACGCTCGACTACCTCGCAGACGTTCTCGTTGACGACGGCGAGGTCCGGCACTTCGCCGGCGAGGACGCCCCCGTGGGCTTGCTCGCGGACCGCGCGCAGGTCGTGCGGGCGTTCGCGACGGCCGCGCAGGTGCTGGGCGGCGACTACCTCGACACCGCCCGCACGGTCGCCGACGCCGCCATCGACGACCTGCAGGACGCGACGGGCGCGTTCCGCGACGGCCCCGAGTCGGGCGCCGGCCTGCTCGACCAACCCCTGCGTCCCATCGACGACGCGGCGGTGCTGGCGGACGCGCTCGTGGACCTCCACCATCTCACCGGCGAGGCGCGCTACCTCGATTCGGCGCGGAACGCGGTCGGCGCGTTCGCGGGCGCGGCCGACCGGATGGGCGTGCAGGTCGCGGCCTACGGCACGGCGGCGGCGCGCGTCGCTGGCGACCCGCTCGTGATTGCGGTCGCCGACGAAGCGGGGAGCGACCTCCACCGCGCCGCGCTCCGGATGGCCGACCACGAGAAGGTCGTCGTCCCGAACGCCGACGGCGACGCGGGCACGGCGTGGGTGGAGACGCCCGACGGCGCGACCGACACGGTCTCGGAGCCGGCGGCACTCGCCGACCTCGTCGCGGACTCGCGGTAGGTGCCGGTCGCCGAACGATAAACCGTCGGAGCGTTTTTCTGTCCCCGAGACGAACGACGCACGACATGGCAGACTTGAGGGATTTGGGGCTCTCGGAGTACGAGGCGAACGCGTACCGCGCGCTCCTCAGTACCGGGCCGGCAACTGCAAAAGAGTTGTCAGACGAGAGCGGGGTGCCGATGGGGCGCATCTACGACGTGCTCGGCAGCATCGAATCACAGCATCTCGTGCGCAGTCAGGCCGCGAGTCGCCCGAAGAAGTACGTCGCGGTCGAACCCGACACCGCCCTCGACCGCCTGCTCGACGACCGGAAACGCGAACTCGAGGAGAAAGCCAGCCAGTACGAGGACGTCGTCGACGAACTCACGCGCGACCTCCGGGACCCCACCGCGCCCGAGGACGGCTTCTGGACGGCCGCGCTCGGCCCCGAGGACTCCATCGACCTCCTGCTCGAACGCCTCGACGCGGCCGACGACCGCGTCGTCCTCGTCACCGGCACCCCCTCCTCCAGTTTCGACCTCGACGACGTGAGCGGGCGCGTCTTCGAACGACTCGAAGCAGCCGTCGACCGCGGCGTCTCCGTCTCCGTCCTCCTCTCCGCGGACCTCGCGCGCTCGCTCCCGCCGGAAGTCAACGAGCGCTACGCCTCGGTCCTCGCCGACAACCCCGACTACGAAGTGCGGTACGGCGACGGCATCGACGGCAACGTCACCATCATCGACGGCGCCGAGGTCTGTCTCGAAGTGTCGAACCCCGTCCAGCCGGACGAGGCGTTTGCCACCATCGACCTCCAGGACCCCGAGTTCGCCGCCGACGTCTCCGAGGCGTTCGCTGACTCCTGGAGCGACGCCACCGCCCTCAATTAGTTCCAGTTCAATTCCTCAAAGATATATTGAATTTACCATGAGCATTATCGCTCATTGATGGGCTTAGCCCAAGATAACGAAGTAACAACTAGTATTCTTCTTTCAAATAAACTTTGGCCGTCTCTTTATGTCTTTCAAGCTTTTGTTCATCATACTCGCTATGGCGAGATTCTTCAAAATGTTCAAAGTAATTATTGAGTAAATCAAGCAGATTCTCGGGCAAGTCGGTCCCCTCCCACCAGTTCCACCAATACTGTGGAATTGGCTCCTCGCCTTCAGGTGCGAGTGTCCGCGCAGATCTGTGAATACGAATGCCAAATGGTGGGGCTTCGGTTTCAGCCTCGTACGCGTCAGCCATTGGAACCCCTACCAAGATGCTATTCTTGTATCCCTCTGATCCAGCGATTGTTTCGGAGACCGATTCTGTTGTGTCTCCACCATGGTAGAGCGGTCCAAACGCAACTGCGGCTCTAATAATGGAGGTGTAATAAACCTCGAAATGGTCTTGTTCAGATTCTCCAACTAAATATTCCGCGTATCCTCTGAATATATCCTGTAGAAAGCCGATAAGCTCAAACTTCTCATCTGAAACGATGTACATCCCATCCATCATCGGGAAAATGTCGACATCGTAGTCATTCTGGACATCAAGGACTGCGTTGTGCATTTTTAGAACTTTGACTGCTCCAGTCTTCACAGATCGCCTCATTGCATTTGCAGTCCCCATTATGTCTAACCAAGCGATGTACTGGTTTTTGGGAGACTGCAACTCAGACGGGTCAACATATGGATCAATACTTGGAGGCATATTACTACACTTCCAACGAGAATGAATAAATTTAGGGGTGAAACGGCAACTGGCAGATGCAAATAGTGGATCTGCCAGTTTCGCTAGTACTGAAGGCTCACTAAACCAGAGGAAGAAAATTAATTACTTGTTCCCGTTCACTTCGCCCTTCAGCGTCCCGAACTCCGCGACGCGCTCGGCGTGCGCGTTGTGCTGGTGAATCGACTCGTCGTTTGACTGTTTCATCGTCACCACCGCGTCCTCGGGCAGGTGGGCGAACTCCTCGACGACGCCCCGTGCCATCGACCGCACGCAGTCCTCCACGAACTTCGCGTTGGCGTGTGCGGCGTACGTCATGTGGTCCTCGTCCGGGCGCTTCGCGAGGTTGTAGATGCGCGCGCTCATCGAGTCCCGTGCCACGTCGATGACGTCCAGCAGGTCGACGTCAGGGTCGCCCGCGGCCTCGACGGTGAGCGTCGCGTGCCCGCGCTGGCTGTGACCCGCCTGCGGAACCTCACGGAGGAACTCCGCGACCTCGTCCTCGCCGACGCCCAACTCGCGGAGTTTCTCGCGGGCGGACGCGCTCATCATCTGCTGGCTGCACGGACACACCGTCATCCCGACGACGCGCGCGCCGACCTCCTCGCGCGTCGGTTCGTCCTCGCGCGCCGTCGCCGACGCGAGGATGTCCACCGTGCCCTGCGTCGCGCGTTCGCTCGCCGGCGTCTCGTCCTGAATCATCAACTCCGCCTCCATCTGCACTGTCGCCGTCGTCGTGTAGTCGTGTTTCTCCAGCAGGCGCTCGGCGGTCTCTCCGCACATCTCCTCGACGCGGTAGACGGGTTCGGAGACGGCGTCTTCCAGCGTCTCGTCGATGACCTCCATGTTCCGGCTCATGTCGATGCCCTTCCGGCCCTGCGGGAGGTCGACGTACACCTCGAACTCCGCCATCAACACGATGGGGCGCTTGTCCTCGCGGGCTATCTTCACGAGTTTCTCGACGCCGGTCACGCCGACTTGACTCAAGCCGACCGCGACGTCCGGCTCGGACGCCTGCACGTCCGGAAGCTGCTTGCTCATTGCCCGACAGTTCGGCTGGAACCTCACTAACGCTTTCCCTTCCGGCACTACGCCGCGGCGTCTCGGACGCGCCGTCACTCCAGTTTGTTCAGCGCCTGGAAGAAGTCCGCGTCCGGCCCCGCGACCCTCGCCGGTTCGTCGGCCGTCTCCACGGTCACCACCGACGGCGGGTCGACGCGACGCGAGTTCGCACCGTCGCTGGTCACGACGGCCGTCTCGGCGCCGCGGACCCGCACCGACACCTCGCTTTCCGCCCCGACGACCAGCGGCGGCATCGGTTCGGACGCGCACATCCCGGTGACGACGAGCGCGTTCACGCCCTGTTTCACGAGCGGGCCGCCCTCGCTGAGGTTGTACGCCGTGCTCCCCGTCGGCGTCGCCACCAGCACGCCGTCCGCGTGTGTCGTCTCGTACAGCGACCCGTCGACGCGCACCTCCACGTCCACGCCCTGCCCGTGTCCGCGCTGTTCGCCCTGCACCGCGACCTCGTTCAACGCCGGCGTCAGCGACCAGTCCTCGCCCGACGCGGTCACGCGGGGCGCCTCCCGGTAGCGCACCTCGCCGGTCGCCTCGAAGCGCTCGACCTCCCGGCGGGTGGCTTCGACGGCGTCGTCCGGAGCCACCGCGTTCAGGAACCCGACCTCCCCGAGGTTCACGCCGAGCACGGGCGTCGACCCCGCACCCCGCGCCGCGAACAGGAACGTTCCGTCGCCGCCGATGCTCACCACGAGGTCGCAGGCGTCGAACTCGGTCGTGTCCCGGCCGTCCGTACCCAGCGCCGTCGCCGTCGCCGTGTCTAACCACACCGTCACGTCCGCCGCCACGAGCATCTCCCGGACGTCCGCGGCGACGCGTGCCGCCCGCGAGTTCCCCCGCTGTGCCACAATTCCGACGCGCATACTCTCACTCGGGCGGGCGCCCTTGAAAAACCCGCGGGCGGCGGAAACTACTTTTCGCTGTGTCACGACGCCCGTGGTATGGAGAGGACGGCGCGCCGCGCCGCAGTCCGGGGGTCTCGCTGTGGCTGACGAAGACGACGAGGACTGGTTCGAGCAGGCGTTCGAGGACGAGACGCCCGACGACGAACCGACAGACGGCTCCCCGCCCGACGAGTCGGACGACGCCGAGAGCGACGCGGACGACCCGTCGAGCGACGAATCGACGGGCGAACCGACAGACGACTCGCGGAGCGGCGACGCCGAAAGCGATTCGTCGCCAAGCTTCGACGCCGAAAGCGATTCGCCACCCGAACCGGCGACCGGCGACGACGCCCCGCCCGAACCGGCGACCGGCGACGACGAGAACGACGCCGACGCCTTCGCGGACGCCTTCGGCGGCGGCGACCCCGCGCCAAACGACGGCGACGACGGCGACCTGTTCGAGGACGACTTCGCCGACGCGTTCGCCGGCGGCAGCGGTGGCGCGCCCGCACCCGGCGGTGGCGGAGGCGGCGGCGAGAACTTCGGCTTCGACCTCGACGGCGACACCGGCGGCGGCGCGCCCGGCGGCTTCGAGGAAGAGGAGGAGTACGACTCCGACATCCCCCGCATCGACGTCGGCATCGACGGCCTCGACGAGATGATTCAGGGCGGCCTCCCCGAGCGCTCCCTGATGGTCGCCATCGGCGAAGCCGGGACCGGGAAGACCACGTTCGGCCTCCAGTTCCTCCACGAAGCCATCGAGAACGGCGAACGCGCCGTCTTCATCACGCTCGAAGAGTCACGCGAGCGCGTCGTCCAGAGCGCCACCGACAAAGGCTGGGAGTTCGAGCGCCACGCCGAAGAAGGCAACCTCGCCGTCATCGACATCGACCCCATCGAGATGGCGAACTCCCTCACCAGCATCCGGAACGAACTCCCCCGGCTCGTCGAGGAGTTCGGCGCCAGTAGGCTCGTCCTCGACTCCGTCTCCCTCCTGGAGATGATGTACGACGACCAGTCCAAGCGCCGCACCGAAATCTACGACTTCACCAAATCGCTGAAGGACGCCGGCGTCACCACCATGCTCACCAGCGAAGCGAGCGAGGACTCCGCGTTCGCCTCTCGCTTCGGCATCATCGAGTACCTCACCGACGCCGTCGTCGTCCTCCGGTACATCTGCCCCGAGGACTTCCGGGAGACCCGACTCGCCGTCGAAATCCAGAAGATACGCGACGCCAACCACTCCCGCGAAACCAAACCCTACGAAATCACCCACCAGGGAATCAGCGTCTACCGGCAAGCGAATATCTTCTGACGGACCTTTTGCGCTGCGGGGCGCCTGCGGCGCCCCTCGGCAAAACCTCCACCAAAAGCCTCTGTCACCCCCGTCAGAGCGAAGCTCTGACGTGCTCTCGTTCGCTTCGCTCACGAGAACCCCTACGGGGGTTCCGTCGGCCCGAGCGCTCGCGGTGCTCGCGCTCGGTGAATCCCGCGCCTCGGGCACGTTCGAGCCGCTCGGCGCGCGAACGCTAGCTGGTGCCGGCTGGACAACGACTGACAGGCATCCGCGAGCGAGCGGTTCGAAGAACCCGAGTGACGCGGTTCACGCTACGAGCGACCGTGGGGAGCGAGTAGCGGCCGAGGAGTGACCGCAGGGAGCGACGCTGGCTTTTTCCGCAAGTTTTTGCCGAGGGGGTCGCCGCAGGCGACCCCCGCAGCGCAAAAAGTGCGTGCTTAGCGGACAATCGTTACTGGCATCGGGGAGCGTCGGACGACGTTCTCGGCGACGCTGCCGAGGAGGATACGGGAGACGCCGGAGCGGCCGTGGCTCCCCATCACGATGTGGTCGATGCCGTGTTCTTCGGCGTAGTCGACGATGGTTCGGCTGGGGCGCCCGACTTCCGTGGCGGTGTCGAGGGGGTGGTCGTACTCGTCGGCGACTTCCTGTGCTTCCTCGAACAGTTCGTCGGCGCCCTTCTTGGCTTGCTCGTACCACTCCTCGGAGTAGCCCGGCACGGTCGCTTGGGCGGTGTAGCCGGCTTCGATGGGGTCGATGACGTTGATGACGGTGATGTCCGCGTCGACGAACTCTTCGAGCGCGTATTCGAGCGCGTCGTCTGCCTGCTTCGAGCCGTCGATGGGAACGAGAATCTTCGACATACGAACCGATTCGTCGCCCCCGACAAAAAACGATGTGGCGGTTCCCGTCGCGTGGTTGGTCGTCAGTCCCGGCCGTGTCGCGTCAGGCACGTCGGCAGCCCCTGAATCTCGACGGGCTCGGAGTTGTCCGGCGAGTAGACCGCCATCTGTCCCTTCTCGAAGTACGGCACCTTCGACTGGAGTTCGTTCGGGATGTTCACCGCGTTGATGGCGTCCTCGTCGCCGAGGTTCAGGACGACCGTCGTGTTCACCTGCTTGAACACGGGGTCGGCGATGTCCTGTGGGTCCTGCGTGATGAGGAACAGGCCGAGGCGCTCTTTCCGGCCCTGTTTGGCGGCCTCGGTGAACTTCCCGACGACCTTGTTCGCCTGTACGCTGTCGGCGTCCGCGAGGAAGTTGTGCGCCTCGTCCATCCCGACGAGCAGCGGCGTCTCCTTGATGGTCTCGTAGCGCGGGTCGTTCGAGAGTTTCTGGTCGACGAGCAGACTGGAGACCGCGAGCACCACCGTCTCGGCGGCCCGCGAGTTGCTGATGTGGTACGTCGGCACCACCGACAGGCGACCCGGTCGGACGAACTGGCGGTCTTCCACGAGGTCCGTGATGGGGCGGGCGTCCTGGTCGAACAGCCCCGACGGCATCCCGTGGACGCGCCGCATCACCGCCTCGTAGGTGGCCTCGTGGACGCGCCCGCTCTCGTCCAGTTCCTCCTTGAGCGCCGGGTCGTCGAGGAACGTGCAGAACTCGCGGTACGTCCCCGACTGGCCGTACTGGTCGAAAAAGCGGTCCAAGAGCAGGTGGAGCGCGCCGTACTGGTTGTCGTTCAGGCCGCTGGACGCGACGAGCCACGGGTTCGCGCGCACCATCGAGAACGGAATCGTGAACTCCACCTGTTCGGCGCCGTGGTGGTCCGCGGCGTAGGACGCCGACCCGACTTTCGGGACGAACGCGACGGTGTCGTCGTGGCCGCCGTGCGCGAGGCCCTGGGTCTCCCACGCGCGCTCGTCGCTCGGCGAGGCCGCAGGGTTGTCGTCGTGCATCTGCGCGTACTCGTCCTGCGGGTCGAACTGCACGACCGCCATCCGGCGCTCCGCGCCGCCCGAGTCCACGGGGTACCGGCGGTCCTCGTGGAGGTACTGCCGGAGGACGTTCTTCGCGGAGTGGGTCTTCCCCGAGCCGGTGCCGCCCGCGACGAGCGTGTGTCGGAAGACGAGGGGGTCGCCGGCCTCGTAGTCGTCTTTCACGCGGTAGTCGATGGTCGGCGGTTCGGCGGCCGTTCGCACTTTCTCGCCGCCGACCGAGAGGTGCCCGAGGAAGACGCCGTCCTCGGGAATCTTCAGCCCGGTCTTGATTTCGGTGGCGTCGTCCGCGGCGCGCACGACCGTCTCCGGTTTCGGCACGCGGTCGGGCATCCGGCGTTTGAGGTCGCCTCCATCGTCGTAGAGGACCGCAACGGGGTCGAGTTCGGCGAGGAACTCGTAGTCCTGCTCGTCGATGCCGTCCGAGCGCATCGCGCGCCGCGCGTGAATCTCGGTGGCGTCGTCGCTCTGGAACGCCTGCGCGTACTCCAGTCCCGTGATGCGACAGAACAGCTTCTCGCCGCCCGGGTAGGGCGCGACGAGGTACGTGCCGAGGCGCACCATCGACCGGTTCGAGGCGGTGACGTACGCCTTCAGCGACGTCTCGCGCCCGTCCTCGTGGATGCGGAGGCCTTCCGAGACGGTGAGTGTGCCGAGGCCGTCGTCGCTCCCGACGTCGTCCAGGTCGGCGCGCTCGAAGTCGTCCTCGTCGCCCGGTGGGTCGTCGGGTGCGTCGTCTCGGCCGTGGTCTGCGAAGTCCCCGAGGTCGCTCATGTTCGCCGGGTTGCGGGCCACGAACTAACCGCTTTCCCCCTGAACCGAAACGGCTTAGGTGTTGGTCGGCCGCCGTCCGTCGAATGCTCTCCACAGTCGAGAACACGGCGGTGCGGGCGTGCGTGGCCGGCGGCCGCCACCTCCGCGAGCGCTTCGGCGGCGAGACTGACGCGGACTTCACGCGACACGACGTGAAGGCGGCGGCCGACCGCGCGAGCGAGGAACGGATGCTCTCGGTGATTCGGGACTCGCACCCGGACCACGCGGTGTACGCCGAGGAGTCAGGCGACGTGTCGACCGACGGCGACCTCCGGTGGATTGTCGACCCGCTGGACGGCACGAACAACTTCGTCTCCGGCCTGCCGTCGTTCGCGACGGCGGCCGCCGTGCTGGACGACGACGGCCCCGTAGTCGGGTCGGTGTACGTCCCGGTGAGCGACGACCTCTACGTCGCCCACCGCGGCGAGGGGACGCGCCACGACGGCGAGGCCGTGTCGGCGGCCAGCGACGTGCCTACGGAGAAGGCGACGGTCGGGTTCGTCATCGGGCACGACGTGAAACTCGACGGTCGGATGGCCGAAGCGAACGAGATGCAGGCGGCGCTCGGCGACGCGACGAAGCGCGTCGTCGAGAGTTGGTCCCCGTGCGTCCACTGGGGCGCGCTCGCCCGCGGCAAACTCGACGGTATGGTGTGTTTCCACCCGGACGACGAGGAACAGCACGTCGGCGAACTGCTCGCCGAGGAGGCGGGCGCCGCGGTCGCGCGACCCGCCGACGGCACGTACGTCGCGGCGACCAGCGAGTCGGTTCGCGACGACCTCGTGACGTCGATATCGTAGTTTCGGGTGTGACGTTCCGCGACCTTATATCCGGTGACGCCGCTACATCTACGCATGTTGCTGGTGCGCGGTTCTGCAGGCGGGACGACGCTGACGGGGACGCTCTACGAGCGCGGCGAGGACGCCCCGTCGTTCAGGGGCGCGCCCGACGAGGCGGCGCCCTACGTCTGGGTCTGCGACGAGTTCTACGCGGTGGACAGCGGCGGGAGCGTCCAGGAGGTGGACGGCGAGGAGGTCCACGTCGCGTTCGAGTCGCCGATGCCCCGCGGGTTCGAGACGCGGGAGACGGCACTGGAGGCGGCCCGCGAGCACGTCCGCACGCAGTTCGCGCGCATCGGCGTCGACGAGGACGACGTGGAAATCGAGGTCGTACAGGAGCACGAGGCCGAGTAGCGTCAGGGGGACCGGGCAGCGAGTCGACTTCTCAGGCGGTGATACCGAGGACCACTGCGACGAGCAGGAAGTTGACGAACGACAGAACGAGCATCCCCTTCCACCCGATTTCGATGAGTTGGTCGACGCGGACGCGGGGCATGGTGGTGCGCATCCACTGCGTGAACAGGAACACGCCCCAGATTTTCAGGACGAACCAGACGAACCCGGGGAGGACGGGGCCGGCGGGCCCGCCGAGGAACAGCGTGGTGACGACGGCGCCGCCGAGGAAGATGTGGACGAACTCGCTGAGGTAGATGAGCGTGAAGTAGACCGACGAGTACTCGGTCATGATGCCGGCCACGATCTCCTGTGGGGCTTCCGCGAGGTCGAAGGGGTTGCGCCCGACTTCCGCGAGGCTCGCGACGAGGAACAGCACGAACGCGAAGGGGTTGACGAACGCGTACCACGACGGAACCGTGACGCCCGCAATCGAGAAGAGGGGTTGGGCTTGGGCGTCGACGATGCCACCGAGTTGGAGGGTGCCGGCGAGCATGACGACGCTCGCGCCGGTGACGACGAGCGGAATCTCGTAGGCAATCGTGAGTGCGACCGCTCGGAGGCCGCCGAGCAGGCTGAACTTGTTGTTGGAGGCGTAGCCCGCCATGACGATGCCGAGACTCGCCATGGAGGACGCGGCGAACACGAACGCCAGGCCGACCTCGGGGTCCGCGAGTTGGACGTTCACGCCGAAGATGGTGCCCATCGGAACGACGGCGAACCCGAGGAGCGCGGTCGACGCCATGACGAGCGGCGCGAGGTCGAAGGCGGGGCGGTCGGCGTCCTCGGGGACGATGTTCTCCTTGGAGAGCAGGCGCAGCGCGTCGATGGCGATGATGAGGACGCCGTAGGGGCCGTGGCGGTTCGGGCCGACCTTCCCCCAGAAGTCGGCGGCAATCTTGCGTTTCGCCCACGGACCGGCGACGGCGGTGGTGGCGAGCACGAAGTTCGCGACGAGGAACGCCGCGATGAACGCGCCGAGGGGGTCGGCGAGCGGACCGAACGGCAGGACGCCGGCGATGGCGTCGGGGAGGCGGGTGGCCGTCACGGCGACCACCGGTTGCTACGTACCATCTCGTGTCGTCGTAGTCGCCTCCCGGAGTTCGGTCTACTGCCGTCGCCACTAGGCCATTCAAGTAGGGGTGGGTGAGGGGGCGGGCGGAGAACCGGCGCGCTCCGCGTCAGCCGTCGGTGTACGTGTCGAACTCGCGGACGGCGCGCCGGGCGGCGACGGCGGCCGCGACGCCGGCGAGGACGACGCCGACGAGGAGACTGCCGACGTGGACGGCGGCCTCGCCGGTGCCGAGCGCGTCGGCGAGCGCTTCCGCGACGACGGGCGTCTGGAAGCCGGTGGCGACGCCCGCGGTCACGAGGAAGGCGAGCGTGTAGACGCCGAACGCCCACATCGAGGGGACGACGGCTTCGCGACTGCGCGTGATGGTGGTCGCCTCGTACTTCGGGAAACTGGTGCCGACGCCGGCGGCGACGGCGGCGGCGAGCGGCGGGAGGACGATTGCTGCGGCGACGGTACACGCGACGGCGACCGGCGACAGCGGACTGAGGATGGCGAGCGCGGCGGTGACGACGAGCGTGACGGCGCCGCCGACCAGCGTGCTCGCGGCGACGAGGCCGCCGACGAACTCGCGTCCGGAGACGCCGGTCGTGACGGAGACGGGGAGGACGGCGCCCTCGTCGCCGAGCGGATTGAGCGTGAACAGCGCGCCTGTCATCCACGCGCCGTACAGCGCGACGGTGGGCGGGAGCAGCGTGGTGACGTGGCCGGCTTGGACGCTCGACTGAATCGGCGTGAACAACACGAACAGAGGGTAGGAGACGTAGACGAGTTTGATGGGGGCGCGCCGGGCGCGCAGCCAACTCTTGCGCGCGACCCACGCCGTTCGCCGGCCGAGCAGGGCGTCGAGCCGGCCGCTCGTCGCGGAGTCGGCTTCCGCGGTTTCGGCGTGAACGCCGTCGTCGTACCAGCGGCGCTCGGAGACGCGGACGCTCGCGGCGACGCCGAGCGCGGAGACGGCGACGGAGCCGACGAGGACGGCGGCGGCCTTGAGCGGGCTCGCGTCGCCGAGGACGGTGAGCGCCGCGAGGTCGCTGTACCACGCGACGGGGGACGCGCGGAACGCTTCGACGACCGGCCCGAACAGTTCGCCGAGCGTGTTCGTGAGGATGAGCGCGAAGTACGCGACGAACGCGAGCGCGCCGAGGACGGCCTTGTACCGGGCGACGAACTCGGACTGCCCGAGGAGGTAGGCGGCCGCGGCGCCCAGCGGGAAGCCGACGAGGAACGCGGTGACGGTGAGCGCGAGGACGGCGACGGCGGCGAGCGGGAACGCGAGCGGCGACCCGGCGCCGGCGGCGAACGCGACGGTGGCGACGAGCAGGGGCGCGGCGAAGAAGCCGGCGACGCGCAGGAACCCGGCGACGAGCAGGCCGCCCACCACGTCGCGAGCGGGGACGGTGGTGAGGTAGCCGTCGCGCACGTCGATGTCGCCGAGTTGGATGGCGGTGAGGTAGGCGGACATGAACAGCGTGAACGTCCCGATGCCGGCGGGGACGAGCGCGACGAGTTCGGCGGCGCTCTCGGGGTTCTGGACGAGCGCCTGCCCGCCGAAGTACGCACCGAACGCGGCGGCGGCGGTGAACGCGAGCCCGAGTAGGGCGGCGACGCCGACGGCGCTCTTCTGGAGGGCGTCCTTGTCGGCGAGTTTCCGCCAGCCGATGCGAATCTCGTTGTGGGCGATGGCGTACGCGTGGCGGGGGTCCGGGAAGCCGGGCATCTACGCTTCCTCGCTGATGCCGCCGGTGACTTCGAGGAACACGTCTTCGAGGGTGCGTTCCTCGCCGGATTCGGCGCGCGATTTGAGGTGGTCGGGGGAGCCCTCGGTGACGAGACTGCCGTCGTAGAGGACGCCGACGGTGTCCGCGAGTTCGTCGACCACCGGGAGGATGTGCGTGGAGAGGAAAACCGTCGCGTCGCCGGCGGCGAGGTCCGCGATGGTGTCGCGGACGGTGCGGGCGGCCCGCGGGTCCAGCCCCGACGTGGGCTCGTCGAGGAAGAGCACGGCGGGGTCGTGGAGCATCGCCTGGATGATGCCGACCTTCTGTTTCATCCCCTTGGAGTACGCCGAGATGCGCTTGTCGGCGTCGCCGGACAGCGAGAACCGGTCGAGCAAGTCCTCTATGCGCGCTTCGGCGTCGGCCTCCGGGAGGTCACGCAGGCCCGCGATGTACCGGAGTTGCTCGCGGCCCGTGAGTTCGGCGTGCAGCGGCGGTTCCTCGGGCAGGAAGCCGATGTTCCCGACGACGGCCTCGCGGTCGGTGACGTCCGCGCCGGCGACGGTGGCGGTGCCGTCGGTGGGTTCAACGAGCGTCGTGAGCATCCGCATCGTGGTGGTCTTCCCGGCGCCGTTCGGGCCGAGGAAGCCGTAGACGCTCCCCTCGGGGATGGCGAGGTTGAGGCGCTCGACGGCCGTGGTACTCCCGTACCGCTTCGTCAGATTCTGCGCCTCGATGGCCCGGTCGGTCATTGTCCGACAGTCGGTCGCCGGGCCGCTTAAAAGTGGATGGGCGTTCTCAGGCGTCCTGCCAGCGCTCGTCGTCGTAGTTCTTGTCGCGCTCGCTGTCGAAGGACTCCTCGAGTTTGCGTACGAGTTCGTTCTTCTCGCTGGCGCCGATGCGCGCGAGTTCGTCGGCTTTCCCGACGGGTTCGGGCGGGCCGGCCTCGGCGGCGACCTGACTCGTGACGTAGCGCTCGACGGCCGTCCGGCAGTCCTCGCTGTCGGCGAACGCACGCGGGAGTTCGACCTTGTGGACGAGGTCGGTCCGGGGGTCGTAGACGACGAAGAACGCGACCTCGTAGCACTCGGCGTCGAGTTCGCGGTCGACGCCGAGTTCGTCCGCCTCGGCGAACACGCCGTCGGCGCCGAGCGTGGACGTGAACCACCCGGTCCACGTGAGTTCGTCCGTCTGCCGGCGGTAGTCTTCCCCCTCGAACTCGCGGCGCTCCAGCACTTGCCCGAAGAACGCGGCGTCGCTCGCCCACGGAGTCGGCCGTCCGCGGTCGCGGAGCGCGCGCACGAGCGCCTGACTCGCGGGACTCTTCACGAATCCCGCGAGCGGCACGTCCTTCTCGGCGAAGCGCTCGACGAGTCGGACGTAGTTCTCCAGCACCTCGGCGACGAGTTCGTTCTCCGTCACGAGGTCCGCGAGGCTGGCGTGGCGGTCCGCCCAGTTCACCAACTGCTTCGGGTAGACGGGGCCGTCGAGCAAGAGGAGGTCGTCGACGCGGTCGGCGTGTTCGAGCGCGTGGTGGCTCTCCGCGAGGTAGAGCGCGAGGCCGTGGACGACGCGCTCCTGGTCGCGCGCGAGCGGCGCGGTGTGGACGATGCGCCCCCTGCTGTACCCCTCGTCCCACCGGTTCCAGCCGTCAGTGTCGGTGCGGACGGCGGCGTCGTTGGAGTGGACGCTCGTGATGACGGTGCGCGAGCGGTGGGTGTCGAGGTCGCTGGGCGTGGCGCTCATCGCGGCCTGCGCGAGGTCGAGGACGAGACCGTTCTTGAACGTCCGGGGGTTGATGGTGCCGGAGTCGAGGCCGTGGGCGGTGTCGAAGGGATTGGGTTGGAGCGCGAGTTCCTCGATGGGGGCGGCCGACCGGCGCAGGTCGGCGAGCGGTTCGAGCACCGGTTCGTCGTCGCCGTAGAGGGGGTCGAGGTAGTTCGCCCACGTCTCCTCGGCGAGGTCGCGGTGTTCCTCCGCGTCCACCTCGTGTTTGATGCGGCGCGCGAGGTCCGCGATACCGTCGAAGTGGACGGGGTCGAGGGTCATGTCGGCGTCTGGTTCGGCGAGCCCCATATACTCCCCGACCGGCGTTTACTCGCCGCCGAGCAAACTTTTGTCAACAATCTTAATTTACTCGGCGTCGAACCCACGACCGGATGCAAGAGTACAGCGGGAACACGGTGAACTGGCGGCGCACCGACGACGGCGTCGAACTCTACGACGAAGCCAACCCCGACGCGTGGATTCGCATCGCCGTCGAACCCGGCGCCCCCGCCGACGAACGCCCCTACAGCGTCTGCCCCGAATGCGGCATCGTCGCCGCCCAACGCACCATGCCCTCCGGCCACATGGTGTGTGACGACTGCGGCGCCGAATTCGAGAACGACGACTAATCTCTTCTCGGTTGGTCTTCGACGGCCGTTCCTGTTCGACTGCTAGCGTCGCTTCGCTCTCCTCGAAAGCCCCGAGGTTGTGGACTCGGTGCGCTCGCTGTGCTCCTCGTCGCTCACTTCGTTCGCTCCTGCGGTGCTTGCGTCACGCGCCTTCGCCCACAACCTCGCCCCTTTCGGAGCCCTCCCCACAGCCTACCGGCTGCCCAACCGGCGCGGGTGGGAATCCGAAAGGAGCGGGCCGCTCGCGTCCGCGTGGTCGGCTCGCGACGCAAGCACTGGAACGAGCGAAGCGAATGAAGCGCGCAGCGAGCGAACGACCGCGAGCGGCCCGGGGCTTTCGAGGTGGCGTCATACCCATCGAACTCACTCACTCGCTGACTACCTCGTTCGTTCCAAAGCCAACCCGAGAGACAACACGTAAAAGACGACCGAGCACCCACTGTTAGCCAATGCAGGCCGCGCTCGTGATTCTGGACGGCTGGGGGCTCGGCGACCACGACAGACTCGATGCGATTCGGGCCGCCGACACGCCGAACTTCGACGAGTACGCCGAACGCGGAGCCGACGGCACGCTCACCACGTCGGGCCGGGACGTGGGGCTCCCGCGGGGGCAGATGGGGAACAGCGAGGTGGGCCACCTCACCATCGGCGCGGGGCGGGTGGTGAACCAGGAGTACACGCGCATCAACGACGCCGTCGCCGAGGGCGAACTCTGCGAGAACGACGCCATCTCGGGCGCGCTCGACCACGTGGCGGAGACGGGCGGGCGCCTCCACGTGATGGGACTCGTCTCTGACGGCGGCGTCCACAGCGACCACGAACACATCCACGCGCTCGTGGAGTGCGCCGCGAGTTACGACCTCGACGCGACCGTCCACGCGTTCACGGACGGCCGGGACACGTCGCCGACCGGGGGCGAGAACTACCTCGCTGCGCTCCAGGAAGTTGTCGACGAGTACGGAACGGGCGACATCGCGACCGTCTCCGGGCGCTACTACGCGATGGACCGCGACCAAAACTGGGAGCGCACGAAGCAGGCGTTCGACGCCATCGTCGAGCGGAACGGCCAGCACCGCGCCGAGAGCGCCGTGGACGCCGTCACCGAGTCCTACGACCGCGGCGACACCGACGAGTTCGTCGAACCCACCATCGTCCGGGGCGGCGACCGGCTCTCCGCGGGCGACGCCGTCGTGTTCGCGAACTTCCGCGCCGACCGCGCGCGCCAGCTCACGCGGATGCTCGCGGACATCCGGCCCGAGGACTGGGAGGGCGAGGGAATCGAGACGAGTCCGCCGGACGTCCCGGTCGCCACGATGACCGAGTACGACGAGACGTTCGACCTCCCCGTCGCGTTCCCGTCGAAGGAACCCGCGGACACGCTCGGCGAAGTGCTCTCGCGCGAGGGGCTGACGCAGTTCCGCGTCGCCGAGTCCGAGAAGTACGCCCACGTCACGTACTTCCTGAACGGCGGGCGTGAGGTGGAGTTCGACGGCGAGACCCGGGAAATCGTGGAGAGCCCGGACGTGCCGACGTACGACCTCCAGCCCGAGATGAGCGCGCCCGAAGTGACCGACACCGTCCTCGACGCCCTGGCGGGAGACGACCCGGACGTGCTCGTGTTGAACTACGCGAACCCCGACATGGTCGGGCACACGGGCGACTTCGACGCCGCCGTCGAAGCCGTCGAAGCCGTCGACGCGGAACTCGGGCGACTCGTCCCCGCGCTCAGAGAGGCCGGCGCGCACGTCCTGCTCACGGCCGACCACGGCAACGCCGACGACATGGGCACGCCCGAGGAGCCCCACACCGCGCACACGTTCAACCCCGTCCCGTTCGTCGCGCTGGACGCCGACGCTGGCGACGACCTCTCGGGCGGACACTCGATTCGCGAGGGCGGCGCGCTCCGCGACGTCTCCCCCACGCTCCTCTCCCTGCTGGGCATCGAGAAGCCCGCCGCGATGACGGGGTCGTCGCTGTTCGAGTAGAAGCGTCGCTTTCGAGTCAGTGCGCCGGGGCGTGGGCGTCGGAGACCAGCGTCAGGAGGCCGACGCCCGCGACGACGAGCGCGATGCCCGCGAGGCCGGCGGCGTCCATCGACTCCTCGAAGACGACGACGCCGACCAGCGCCGTCGCGGCGATGCCGACGGCGGCCCACGTCGCGTACACGACGCCGACGGGTAGTTCCTCCAAGACGAGGCCGAGGAAGTAAAACGAACTCGCGTAGCCCGCGACCACGACGGCGCTCGGCGCGGGGTTCGAGAACCCCTCGGAGAGTTTCAGGGCGGTCGTTCCGGCCACTTCCGCGGCGATGGCCGCCGCGAGGTAGACGTACGGTGTCACGCCCACAGCGACGCCCACCACCGAAAAGTGGCTTGTCGAACGCGGCGCCACTTGGGGTGCGTTTCCGGCACCTTCTTGGGCCGCGCTCGCGGGCGGGCGGGTATGTCGCGGCTCGCCGAACTCGGCCTGTCGTCCTACGAGGAGAAGTGCTACCGCGCCCTGCTCGCGCACGGCCCGGCGACCGCGCGCGGCGCCTCCGACGCGAGCGGCGTCCCGATGGGACGCGTATACGACGTGCTCAACGGCCTCGCGGCGCGCGAACTCGCGGAGACGCGACCCGGCGAGCCGACGCGGTACGCCGCCGTCGACCCGGACACCGCCGCCGACCGCCTGCTCGCCGAACGGGAGCGCGAACTCGCCGAGCAGGCCGACCGCTACGAGCGCCTCGCCGCCGAACTCGGCGACGAACTCGCGCCAGTCCCGCCGACCGAGAGCCGCTTCTGGACCGCGCCGCTGGGCGGCGAGACGGCCGTCTCGCTCACCCGGCAGGTGTTCGACGACGCCGACGGCGAGGTCCGGTCGGCGATGAGTCACCCCTACGTCGGCGCGCCGTGGGAGCGCTACGAGGCGGAGATGACGGCGTTCCGGGACACCCTGCCGACGGACGTGTCGGTGCGCGTGCTCGTCGCCGCGGGCGTCCTTGACTCGGTTCCCGACGAAATCCGCGAGGCGTACCGGGGCCGCGAGGGAATCTCGCTCCGCGTCACGACCGACCTCTCGGTGACGTTCGACCTCGTGGACGCCGAACGCGTCTACTTCCACGTCCCCCATCCCCTCGACGACGGCGAGCGCCTCGGCGCCGTGGAACTCCGGGACGACGCCCTGATAGACCGCTTGGACGAGCGCTTCGAGCGCGCGTGGGAGGCCGCCGAACCGCTGGCCGACCTACGCTGACCCGGTTCGGAAGGAGAAATCGAGGGCGGGCGCGGAGTGCGTGAGCGCCCCCATCGAAATCACGTCCACGCCCGTCGCGGCGTAGTCGGGCACGTCGGCGAGGGTGATGCCGCCGCTGGCCTCCGCGAGCACGCCGTCGGGCAGGCGCTCGACTCCCTCTCGCGTCTCCGCCGGCGTCATGTTGTCCAGCAGGACGATGTCCGCGCCTGCTTCGGCTGCTCGCGGCGCGTCGGCGGGCGATTCGACCTCGACTTCGATTCGAGTGGCGAACGACGCGCGTCCTCGGAAGTGCCGGACCGCCTCCGCTAACCCCATCTCGGCGACGTGGTTGTCCTTCACCATCACCATGTGCGAGAGGTCGAGACGGTGGGTGTCGCCGCCGCCGGCGACCACTGCACGCTTCTCGACGCCGCGCAGGCCGGGCGTCGTCTTCCGGGTGCCCGCGATTGCCACGTCGCCGCTCACCTCGCGCGCGGCGTCGACTGCCTCGCGGGTCTTCGTCGCGATGCCCGAGGCGTGCCCGACGACGTTGACGGCGGCGCGCTCGGCGCGGAGGACGGACTGGGCGTCTCCCGCGACTTCGAGGACGGTGTCCCCCGACTCGACGCGCTCGCCGGACTCCACGGTTGCGCTCACCTCACAGCCGAGGTAGTCGAACACCCGCACGCCGGCGTCGACGGCCGCGACGACGCCCGCCTCCTTCGCGACGAGGCGGCCGGTCGTCTCGCCGGGCACGTCGTTGGTCACGTCGTGGTGCCCGAGGTCCTCTCGGAGCCAGCGCTCGACGTCGGCGTCAGTGACCGGCATCGACTGGCTCCTCCGCGCGGTAGTGACAGCCCGCGCTCTGCTCGTTCTCGCCGGCGGCGCGCGCCACCAGCAGCCCGGTCACGGCCGCGTTCCGGAGTTCGTAGAGGTCGCGGGCGGTCCGGGTGCGGACGTAGGCGTCGACCTCGCCCTTGAGTCGCCGGAGCACGCTCTGCGCGCGCTTCAGGTCGGACTCGGAGCGCCGGAGGCCGACGTACTCGTCCATCACGCGGCGCAGCCGGTGGAACTTCTCCTCGGCGAATCCGGCGGGGAGGTCGGGGTCCCGGTCCAGCAGTTCCGGGGGTTCGACGACCGCGGGGTCGCGGCCGGTCGCGGCCTCGCCCGCTCGCAGGCCCCAGACGAGCCCTTCGAGCAGGCTCGTGGACGCGAGGCGGTTCGCGCCGTGGACGCCCGTGCGAGCGCACTCGCCGACGGCGAACAGGCGGTCGAGGCTCGCGCGCCCCTCGCTGTCCACGTCGACGCCGCCACAGAGGAAGTGCTCGCAGGGCGCGACCGGGATTCCAGACTCCCAGTCGACGCCCCGAGATTCGCAGGTCGCCGCGAGGTCCGGGAAATCGCCCGCGAAATCGAGCGGACTCACGTCCAGCGTGACTTCGCCCGTCGCCGCTCGCTCGCGGGCGACGGCGCGCGCCACCACGTCGCGGGGCGCGAGTTCGGCGGCCTCGTGGTAGTCCGGCATGAAGCGCTCGCCGTCCGCGTTCCGCAACAGCGCGCCCTCGCCCCGGACGGCCTCCGAGAGCAAGAACGGGTCCGCGTCGTCGTAGGCCGTCGGGTGGAACTGGACGTACTCGGCGTCCTCGACGTCGGCGCCCGCGAGCGCCGCCATCGCCACCCCGTCCCCCGTCGCCCCGGCGGGGTTCGTGGAGCGCCGGTAGAGACTCCCGATACCGCCCGTCGCGAGCACCGTCGACCCGGCGAACGCGGGGACGCCGGTCGTCGAACTCTCGCCCGTCTCGGGGTCGCGGTCGAGGAGCGCGCCGCAGACGCGGCCCTCGTCGGTAATCAGGTCGAGCGCGGCGGTGTCCTCCGCGATGCGCACGCCGTCGCGCTCGTCGAGGAAGGACAGGAACGGTCGGAGCACGTGCTGGCCGGTGCTCGCGTCGACGTGGAGGATGCGCTCCTCGGAGTGCGCGGCCTCCCGCGCGAAGTCGAAGCCGTCGCCGGCCTCGTCGAAGGGCACGTCGAGGGTGTCCACGAGCACGTCCTCGACGGCGTCCGCGGCGTCCTCTACGAGCACGTCCACGGCCTCGGGGTCGGCTTCGCCGTCGCTCGCGTCCAGAATGTCGGCCTTCAGGCTCTCGGGGTCGCCCCGCGTCGTGGCGATGCCGCCCTGCGCCCAGTCCGAACTTGTCTGCTCGGGGCGCTCGGCCTTCGTCGCGACGAGCACGTCCGCGCCGTCGCGGGCGGCGGCGAGCGCGGCTGCACACCCCGCGATGCCCGACCCGACGACGAGTACGTCCGCGGTGGGGTACTCCGTCATTCTCACACCTCCAGCATCCGGTCGAGCGCGACCCGCGCGAGTTCCTTCTCGTCGGGCGCGACCGCCACGACGTTGCGCTCGCGGCCCTCGACCAGTTCCTCGAGCACCCACGTCAGGTAGTTCGGGTCGATTTGCCGCATCGCGTTGCAGTCCATGCAGGCGTCGCCGCAGAGCGGCAGGACGTCCACGTCGGGGTGCCAGCGCTGGAGGTGGTTCGTGAGGTGAATCTCGGTGCCGATGGCCCACGTCTCGCCGGGGTCGGCGTCCTCGATTGTCTGCGTGATGGTGGCCGTCGACCCGACCACGTCGGCCGCCTCGACGACTTCACGCCGGCACTCGGGGTGGACGACGACGTTCGCGTCCGGGTGCTCGTCGCGAATCTGCGCGACGTGCTCGGGACTGAAGCGCTCGTGGACCTGACAGTAGCCGTCCCAGAGGACGATGTCGGCCTCGGCGACCTCCTCGGCGTCCTTCCCGTCGGGGTCCCACGGGTCCCACTCCGCCGTCGAATCCTCGATACCGAGTTCGTGGGCGGTGTTCTCGCCGAGGTGTTTGTCCGGCAGGAAGAGGACTTTGTCGCCGCGCTCGAACGCCCACTCGAACGCGTCGGCGGCGTTCGAGGACGTGCAGACGAGGCCGCCCTGCTCGGCGCAGAAGGCCTTCAGGTCGGCGTAGGAGTTCATGTACGTGATGGGGATTATCTCCTCGTCGGGCGCCGCCGCGGTAATCTCGGCCCACGCCGCGTCGACCTGGAGGGCTTCGGCCATTCCCGCCATCGGACACGAGGCCTCCATCGACGGCAAAATCACGGACTGGCTGTCGTCGGTGATGATGTCCGCGCTCTCGGCCATGAACGTCACGCCGCCGAAAATCACGTAGTCGGCGTCGGCGTTCGCGGCCTCCTTCGAGAGTTGATAGGAGTCCCCGACGAAGTCGGCGTGCTCCACGATTTCCCGGCGCTGGTAGTTGTGGCCGAGGACGACCACGCTGTCGCCGAGTGCCTCGCGCGCGGCCTCGATGCGCGCCGTCCGCTCGTCCTCGCCCAAGTCGCGGTACTCGGACGGGAGTTGTTCCAGATTGTCGTACTTGAAGAGACTCAGGTCGGTCTCGAACGACGCGGTATCCATTTTTGCCACGTTCAGGTCACCGTAGTGGCTAGCAGATTCGATGATGTACTTTGAAAAGATTTTGTCTTCAATATTGGTTCGGACGAATTCCTGTTCGGAGAACGTGCGATTCGCCGGTGGTAGTTCGTTCAGATACTGCCGATGCCAGTCGTCGCGTCCGAAACGACCAGCGGTAAAGCGTCTCGACTGGAGCGTCCCGGAAGCTCTCCGGCACGCAGACGGACATCCGCGAGCGCTTCCCGAGCGCTACTTCCGGGCGTCGTCCTGCTCGCGGGAGACGCGCTCGCGGGCTTCCTCGCGGCTCATCCGGTCGGTGTCCTCGGCCTCGCGGCGCACGAAGTAGTAGAGCGCGAGCGCGCCGCCGACGCCGAGCAGGAGGAACAACACGAGGACGGCACCTTCTCCGGCCATACCCGGCACCTCGCCGCCCTCGCAGGTAGGCTTTCGGGTGGGTTCGGGACGGACCCGTCGGTCAGTCCGCGCGGTACACCACGTCGCCGCCGACGACGGTCATCGACACGTCGACGTCCCGAATCGAGTCCTCGCGTTCCCACGGCGACCCGTCGAGGACGGTGAAGTCGGCGAGCGCGCCCTTCTCGACGACGCCCTGCTCGTCCTCGCGGAAGCCCGCGTACGCGCCGCCCGAGGTGTACGCGCGGAGCGCCTCAGTGACCGACACCGCCTGCGCCTCGGCGGGCGGATTCACGGCGTAGTGAACCCCGAGCAGGGGGTCGAGTGGCATGCAGTCGCTCCCGAACGCGAGCGGCACGTCGGCGTCCAGGTACGCCGAAAAGCGGTTGCTCGCCTCCCGGCGCTCGGTGCCGAGGCGGTCCTCGTAGAGGCTCTCGGGGCCCGCCCACTTCAGGAAGTTCGGCTGCATCGACGCCACGACGCCCAGTTCGGCCATGCGCTCGACGGCGTCGTCGCTCGCCAACTCCGCGTGCTCGATGCGGTGCCGACTCTCGCCTGCGTCCTCGCAGGCCTCGTAGGCGTCGAGCACGGCGTCGACGGCCGCGTCGCCGATGGCGTGCGCGGTCACCTGCAGGCCCGCGTCGTCGGCCTCGGCGACGAGTTCGCGGAGTTCCTCGGGGTCGACCACCCACGTCCCGGTCTCCTCGGGCGCGTCGGCGTACGGCTCCGAGACCTTCGCCGTGTGGCCGCCGAGACTCCCGTCCGTGAACGTCTTGATGCCGCCGACTTCGACCATCTCGCTCCCGTGGTTCGTGCGCAGGCCGACCTCTCGGACGGCGTCTAAGTGGTCGCTCCAGTAGTTCAGTCGCACCCGCACCGTCAGGTCGCCGGCGAGGTCCAACTCGCGGAACGCCCGCGGCGCGTCCGAGTGCCGGACCATGTCGTGAACCGCGGTCACGCCCCTCGCGTTCGCCTCCTCCTGGGCCGCCTCGACCAACTCCTTCGTCTCCTCGGGACCGGGGTCGGTCGCGTCGTAGACGACTTCGACGGCGTCCTCCACGATGCGCCCGTCGCCCAGCACGTCCTCGTCGGGCATCGCGTCGCCGTACTCGGCGAGCGCGACGCCGTTCACCGTCGCCGTGTGCATGTCCTCCCGAATCGCGGCGACGGGCCGCTTCTCGCTCACTGTGTCCAAGTCGGACTGGTGGAGGTCGTCGGCGTCCCACGCCGACTCGTCGTACCCGTACCCCAGCACCCACTCGTCGTCGGTCTCACTTGCCCGCGCCTGCAGGCGCTCCGTGACCTCCTCGGGGCCGCTCGCCCCCCGCAAGTCGGCGTGGACGCCGTACTTCCCGACGGTCTCCATGTGCGTGTGCGCGTCCACGAACCCCGGAATCAGGACGTCACCGTCCAAGTCCACCACGTCGGTCCCCACGCCCGCCAGGAACTCCACGTCGTAATCGTTGCCCACCTGCACCACCCGGCCGTCCCGCACCGCGACGGCGTCGAACACCTCGTCCTCGCCCGCGAGCGAATGCACCTCGCCGTTCAGGAAAATCACGTCGGCGGCCGCTGTCATGGCTCCAACGCGGACCCCAGCGCGCAAAGGGTTTCGGGAACCGGCTAGTCAGATTCGTGTTCTGTCTTTGTCTTTCGGAGGTTGTCGACGACGCCTCGAAAGCCCCGAGGTTGTGGACTCGGTGCGCTCGCTGTGCTCCTCGTCGCTCACTTCGTTCGCTCCTACGGTGCTTGTTTCCGGGAGAGCAAGCTCTCCCGACGTTCGCCTCGCTTCGCTCGTCTCACCGTCCCCCGCCTTCGTCCACAGCCTCGCTCGTGAGCCGAGACGACGCAAGCACTGGAACGAGCGAAGCGAGTGAAGCGCGCAGCGAGTCGTAGGCCACGAGCGAGTCGGGGCTTTCGATGCGTCGGAAACGATAGAAATCCAGAGGTGGCGCGAGGAAAGGACGTGCGTCTACTGACTAGCGATTTTCCGGGCGACCGTCTCGCGCCAGTCGCCGGCGTTGTTCTTGAGCGTCTCGTAGCCGAACTGGAGTTTCTCCTCGGGGACGTGGGCGTACTGCTGCATGTCCTCGGGGAGGCTGGCGTCGGAGACGACGGGGATGCCGACGTTCTTGACGGCGGTGGTCTGCTGGGTTTCGGCGTCGAGGAGGAAGTCCGCGAAGGTGTGCGCGAGGTCGGGGTTGTCGCTGCCGGCGAAGCGCGCGACGCCGGAGACGTACGCGTAGCCCTGGTCGTTGGGGAACGCGATCTGGTGGCGGCTCATGTCGGCGTCGCTCTGGGCGGCGTACACTTGGTCGGTGCTGTAGGACATGACCATCGGCGCTTCCTGACTGGAGTACGCGCTGTAGGCGGCGTTCCACGACCCGGTGGTGCGGAGGCCGTTGTCGACGAGGCGGTCCCAGTAGTCGAGGTAGCCGTCCTCGCCGAACGCCTCGACGGTCCACAGCAAGAAACTGAGTCCCGTCACCGTGTTCTGGGGGTTCGGGAGGAGGAGGCCGTTCGACCACGCGTCCTTCGTGAGGTCGTCGAGCGTCGTCGGCTCCTCGACTTCGCCCTCGTCGTAGACGATGCAGACGTACGACGACCCGGTGGGGAGGATGCGCTGTTCGGGGTCGAAGCGGTAGGCGTCCTCGATGTCGCCGGCGTTCGGGACGCGGTCGGTGTCGAAGGATTCGAACAGCGAGGCGTCCAGCGTCTCGTCGGCGCGCACGAGGTCCGTGGGGGTGACGCCGACGTACATGTCGGCGCCGAGGTCGACGCCCCGCTGTCTGCGCTGGATGAAGTCGTTTATCTCGTTCTCGCGGACGACCCACTCCAGTTTCGCGTCGTGCTCGGCTTCGAACTCGCGTTTCACCCAGTCGCCGGCGCTCGTGGAGACGGCGTCGACGTAGGACTGCGTGGTGCCGACCTTCAGCGTCTGCGTGCTCGCCGCCGAACTCGTCGTGCCGCTGGTCGTCCCCTCCGTCGTCGATTCGGTGGTCGACGTGGTGCTGTCCTCGGTCGAGGACGTCTCGACACAGCCAGCCAACCCGAGCGCGGCGGCGGAGCCGACGCCGGCGAGGAAGCGACGCCGGGAGGTCATTCGTCGCTCACCGCGTCGCGGCCGAGATGTGCTTCGACGCGGTCGACCTTCTCCTCGACGGCGAGGTCGTCGTCGCGGAAGTCGTCGATTTTGAGCGTGGTGCCGACGCGGGAGGCGTCGACGGCCTCGTGGGCGGCTTTTGCGGCGGCGAACAGTTCGTCGATGGAGTCGGCTTCGATGGTGGTCTCCATCGGGTGGGTCTGGTAGCGCACGTCGAAGTCGTCGAGCGCGTCGACGGCCTTCGCTATCTCTGCGTCGAACTCGACCTCCGGGCTGTCCACCGGTGAGACGGACAGCATCGCAGTGACGGTCATACCACTACGTTTGATTACCCAGTAATATAAGCCACTATTCGCGGTCGGCGGTCACGTCGTCACGGCGTGCCGGACCGCGAGCGCCGCGACCACCGCGACTCCGCCGAGGTAGGCGACACCGACGGCGAGCGCGCCCCAGTTCGGGTCGCCGGTTAGCGCCGCGTCCGTCGCCGCGACGCCCGCCCACCGTCCCGGGAAGGCGGCCGCCCACGGGGCCGCGTCGCTCGCGAGCGGCGAGTGGAACAAGAACAGGTCGACGGCGGGCGCGAACAGCATCACGTAGACGCCCGCGAGTTTGTCGAGAACGACGCCGACGACCGCACCGAGCAAGCCGTACGTGACGGCGAGCACGAGCGTCGCGGCGAAGAACACCGCTGGCTGGTCGGGCGCGACGTGGACGAACAGGACGGCCGTCGACGCGAGCGACGCCACCACCGCGGCCGCCGAAAGCGCCGTCGCGCGCGCCGCGAACAGGGTTCGCGACGGCAGGCCGGCGAGCGCCAGCCAGCCGTCCGCGTCGAGCGTGTTCACGGTGAGGAAGAGGCCCGCGATGCCCGCCACCATCACGGCGGCGAGCGTCGCGAGCATCGGTAGGACGGCGGCACCGAGCGTCGTCTCGACGGTCGCGCTCGGCACCGAGGCGACCACCGACGAATCGGGGAGGACGATTCCGAGCAGGCCGACGAAGTACGCCGGCAGGAACACCAACAGGGCGAGCAGGACGGGCGTGCGCGCGAACTGCTTGACCGTCGCCGCGAGCGCGGTTCGGGTGCGCGTCACAGCGACCACCCCCGTCCCGTCGCCGCGGCGTACGCGACGCCCGCCGCGACTGCCAGCACCGCGAGGTACGCGACGGCGGGCAGGACCGTCTCGCTAGCGAGCGTTCCGTCCCTGACGGCCGACGTGAACAGCGCGTGCGGGTAGTGGAGCGGCAGGAACGCCACGAGGTCGGTGTTCACGTCGAGGACGCCGCCCGAGAGGAACGAGTCGAGGTCGGCGAGGAACACCAGCACGAGCGATCCCTCCAGTTCGCGCGGAACGAGTGCGCCGACCACGACGCCGAGCAGACTGTAGAGGACGCCGGCGAGCACGAGCACGGCGTACGCCCGCGGGAGCGACGCCACGTTCGTACCGGCGCCGACGAGCGCGGCGAGCGAAACGCCGGCGGCGAGGCCGGCGACGCCGACGGCGACGACGACGCGCGTCGCGAACAACAGCGCGGGCGAGAACCCCGAGAACGAGAGGTAGCGGTCGGCGCGTGCGGCGCTCACTGTCCCGAACAACCCCACCAGTCCGGAGAGGAAGGCGGTGGCGAACAGCGCGCCCCCGATTCGACCGTAGGACGCGGCGGACGCCGACAGGAACGCCACGTCCGGGAACGACGCCATCGCGGCGCCGTACAGCACGACGACGAACGGCGGGAGGACGGCGAGCATCGCGAGCGTCGTCGGCTGGCGGAGCACGCTCTTGGCGTGTGCACTCGCGCCGACCGCCGCGCTACGCCCCCGCATCGTCGGCCTCCGCCAGTTCGCCGTCTTTCAGTTCGTAGATGCGGTCGAAGCGGTCCTGCTCGCTGACGAGGTGGGAGATGACGGCGACCGCAGTCCCCTGCTCGGAGAGGTCGTCGGCGAGGTCCCAGAACGCGAGGTACGTCTCCCAGTCGAACCCAGTGTACGGTTCGTCCAGCAGGAGGACGTCGGGGTCGTGCATCAGCGAGACGGAGAGCGTGAGTTTCCGCCGGTTCCCGCCGGAGAGTCGGTCGACGCGCCGGTCGCGGAACCGCTCGAAGTCGAGGCGGTCGGTGAGGCGGTCGGCGGCGTCCGCGATTTCGGCGTCGGTCATGTCGTGGGCTTCCCCGAACAGGCGGAACGTCTCGTCCACCGTGAGCCGGTCGTAGAGCCGGTCGTCCTGGGGACACCAGCCGACGCCGCCGGGCCGCGACACCGTCCCGGAGTCCGGTTCCAGCGCGCCGACGAGACACTGCATCAGCGTGGATTTCCCGGAGCCGTTCTCGCCGACGATGCCGACGACTTCACCTGCCCGGAGTTCGAGACTCGCACCCATCAACACCGCCACGTCGGGCTCCCACGGCAGGAGCGAACTGTACGTCTTCTCCAGTCCGTTCGCGTCGAGAACCACGTCTGCATCGGCGCTCTCTCGCTGTTTCGATATATTCGGCATATATCGAATATTCCGAACAAAGCGATTTATACGTTTCGGGTGCCTCGCTTCGAGTATGACCGACGCCGACGCCGAGGCCGCCCGCGAGCGCGTCATCGAGGGGTTCGAGCGCTCCGCCGAAATCTACGGTCTCAGCCGGAGTTACGGCCGCCTGTACGGCATCCTCTACTTCGCCCACGAGCCACAGTCGCTGGACGAACTCGCCGACGAGAGCGGGTTCGCGAAGTCCACCGTCAGCACCGCGATGAAGGAACTCGAACGGTTCCACATGGTCCACCGGCGCTCCATCTCGGGCGAGGGGAAGAAGGCCTTCTTCGAGGCCGAACGCGACTTCTGGCGCATCGTCCAGGAGTTCCTGAACCGCGAGGTGCGCCGCGAGATAGAGACGATGACCCGCGCCCTCGACGAGGCGGAGGCCGCCTTCGAGGACGCCGACAGCGACCGCGCCGCGAAGGACTTGGAGCGCGTTCGGGACCTCCAGCGCGTCTACGACCAGTCCGAGGCGTTCGTGAATCTAGTGACGCGCGCGCCCACCGGCCGACTTCGGTCGGCGTTCGAGTCGTTCTCGGACTTCGTCCGTCGCTGAAGGGGAACCTTCAGGGCGTCGGGCCGCCGACACCCGCACATGACCGACGCCAGCGACCTCGCCGACCGCGTGCAGTCCGGCGACCTCCGGCTCTACGAACTCGAAGACGAGGCCGACGCAGAGACGGCCGCGGCGGCGCGCCGCGAACTCCTCGAACGCGAGACCGGCGCCGACACCGACGCGCTCGGGTCGTTCTCCTTCGACGCCGAGCACGCCAGCGAGACGGCCGTCGAGAACCTCGCGGGCGGCGCCCAGCTCCCGCTCGGTATCGCCGGTCCGGTCGCCGTCTCCGGCGGCGCGGCCGACGACGAGTTCTACCTCCCGATGGCGACCACGGAGGGCGCGCTCGTCGCGTCCGTGAACCGCGGCTGTTCCGCGATTACGGCGGCGGGCGGCGCGAACGCCCGCGTCACGAAGACCGGGATGACGCGAGCGCCCGTGTTCCGCGTCGCGGACGTGACCGAGGGCGCCGAAGTCGCGGAGTGGGCGAAGGAGAACTACGACGCGCTGAAGACGGCCGCCGAGGAGACGACGAGTCACGGCGAACTGACCGACGTGACACCGTACGTCGTCGGCGACAACGTCTACCTGCGGTTCCGGTACGACACGAAGGACGCGATGGGGATGAACATGGCCACCATCGCCACCGAGGCCGCCTGCGAGGTAATCGAGGCGGAGACGCCCGCGGAACTGGTCGCGCTCTCCGGGAACCTCTGTACGGACAAGAAGCCCGCCGCCATCAACGCCGTGGAGGGCCGCGGGCGCACCGTCACGGCGGACGTGACGATTCCCCGCGACGTGGTCGAGGAGCGCTTCAACACGACGCCGGAGGCCGTCGAGGAGGCCAACACCCGGAAGAACCTGATTGGGTCCGCGAAGGCCGGAAGCCTCGGGTTCAACGCGCACGCCGCGAACGTCGTCGCCGCCGTCTTCCTCGCCACCGGGCAGGACGCCGCGCAGGTCGTCGAGGGGTCGAACTGCATCACCACCGTCGAGGCGCGCGAAGACGGCCTCTACGCCTCGGTCAACCTCGCGAGCCTCGAAGTCGGCACCGTCGGCGGCGGCACGAAACTCCCGACCCAGCGCGAGGCCCTGGACGTGCTGGGCGTGCGCGGCGGCGGCGACCCGGCCGGGTCGAACGCCGACGCGCTCGCGGAAATCATCGCGGCGGGCGCGCTCGCCGGCGAACTCAGCCTGCTCGCGGCGCTCGCGTCCCGCCACCTCTCGTCGGCCCACGAAGAACTCGGTCGGTGACGCGACAAAATTTTTACCTGGCCGTCGGGAAACGCCCGGTATGGTGACCTCCGAACTGAAGGCGGTGGCGGTGCGCTGGGGCGGCGTCGGCGTTCTCACGGCCGCCGTCGCGACGGGCGCCGCCGCCCTGAACGACTTCCCGCTGTTGTTGCTCGGGATGATTCTGTTCGGCGTGCCGCTGATGATCGTGCCCTTGACGGTCGGCGTCACGGACACGGGTATCGACTCGGCGTCGGCGTCGGCGGTCATCGGCGACGACATCGGCAACCCGCAGGACTACGACCCCGGGAACGTGCTCCCGATTCCGGGCAAAGTACAGGCGGTGTGCTGGCTCTCGGGGGTCGGCGTCGGCGGGTTCGCCCTGCTCGTGTGGGCCGCCTGAGTTCGGCGACCGACCAGTTTCACTTTCACTCCGGGGCAGACGTAGGGTTATTTTCTCACAGTGCTTGGGTGAGAGCATGCGCGCCCACAGCGACGACGACGCCGGCCGCTCCGAGAGCGCGGTGCGCGCTCTGCGAGTCCTCAAACTCCTGCTCACCGTGCTGGTGCTCGCGCTCACGCTCGCTCGCGCACTCGCCGGCGGCCCGCTCTGACGCCGCACCGCCACTCGACCGTCGACGAACTACAGCAGCCGATAGCCGTCCGCCGTCGCCGTCAGTTTCCCCGCACGGACGAACTTCTCGAGCGTACGCTCGACGTACGCCTCGCCGACGTCGTGCTCGGCGGCGAACGCCTTCACCTCGCGCTCGCTCGGCTCGTCGAGTTCGCGGAGCGCCGTCTCAACGGCCTCCCGCTTCCCGAGGCTGCGCGACGACCGGGAGACGCGCTCTGTGACGCCCTCGACCTCGTCGGTGTCGACGCCCGACCGGTCGAGGTACTCGTCGTCGGTCATCCCCGCGTCGTCGACGTAGTCGTCGAGCTCCGCGAACGACTCGACCTCCGCGAACGCGTCGCCGTGCCCCGACCGGTTCGCGAGCATCGACGCCCGCACCTCGCGGGCGTGGTCCTCGTCCTCGGTGGTGACGAACTGCTTGAGGTTCCCGAACTGGTGGCGCGTCTCGCAGCGCGGACACCCCGTGGTGTCGGGACGCCCCTCGACTATCCAGAGCGCCGAACAGTCCGAACACCCGACCACCGCGTACATGCAGGGGAGTCGGTCGCCGTATCGGATAAACTACCGGGTCACCCCTTCACCGTCACGAGCGGTTCGAGTCGCGCCACCGTCGTCCCGATGCCGAGCGCGTCAGAGACGCGCACCACCTCGTCCACGTCCTTGTACGCGCCCGGCGCCTCCTCCGCGAGCGTCGCTTCCGACCGCGCCGCCACCGTCACGCCGCGCTCCCGCAGCGACTCCCGGAGTTCCCCCACCGGGTAGTCCTTCTTCGCTTGCGTCCGTGAGAGTCGGCGGCCCGCCCCGTGCGCCGTCGACCCGAACGTCAGTTCCATCGAGCGCTCGCCGCCCGCGAGCACGTACGAGTGCGTGCCCATACTCCCCGGGATGACGACCGGCTGGCCCACGTCCCGGTACGCCTCCGGAACTTCGGGGTGTCCGGGCGGGAACGCGCGCGTCGCGCCCTTCCGGTGGACGAGCACGCGCTCGCCGCCGTGTTCCTCGACCTTCGCGACGTTGTGGCAGACGTCGTACACCAGTTCCACGTCGCCGTGCCCGAGGTCGTGGGTGAAGGCGTCCCGTACGGCCTGCGTGACGCCCTGTCGGTTCGCCCACGCGAAGTTCGCGGCGGCGCGCATCGCGTCGAGGTAGCGCTCCGCGAGGTCGTCCCCGAGCGGCGCGTACACCAGTTGTCGGTCGGGGAGCGCGTCGACGGCCTCGGGGTACGCGCGCTCGAAGCGCCGCACGTACTCCGTACACGTCTGGTGGCCGAGCCCCCGAGAGCCCGTGTGGACGAGGACGCAGACCTGCTCCTCGCGCAGGCCGAACGCGTCCGCGGTCGCGTCGTCGTAGACGTCGGCGACGCGCTGGACTTCGAGGAAGTGGTTACCGGACCCGAGCGACCCCACCTGATTCAGGCCGCGGTCGACTGCCTTCGGCGGAACGGCGCCGGGGTCGCCGTCGAGGCGGCCGCCCTCCTCGCAGTGCGCGAGGTCGTGGTCGGTCGCGTACCCCTCGCGGCGCATCCACGCGAGGCCGTCGTCGAGGATGCCGAGCACGTCGTCGCGGTCGGTGTCGACGTAGCCGCCCTTCCCGAGTCCAGCGGGCACGCGGCGGGACAGCGACTCCGCGAGTTCGTCCTCGCGGCCGCGGAGGGCTTCGCGGTCGAGGCCGGTGCGGAGCAGGCGTACGCCGCAGTTGATGTCGAACCCGATGCCGCCCGGCGACACCACGCCGTCCTCCCGGCCGACCGCGGCGACGCCGCCGATGGGGAACCCGTACCCCTGGTGGCCGTCCGGCAACACGAGCGCGAACCGCCGGATGCCCGGCAGCGTCGCGACGTTCCGCACCTGTTCGAGGGTGAGGTCGCCGGTCGACTGCATCTCGTCCAGCAGGGCGTCGCTGGCGTAGACGCGCGCCGGCACCCGCATGTCGCCCTCCTGCGGGAGTTCGTAGACGTTCTCCTCGACTGCCGCCGGTTCGAACTCCGGGCCGGCGTCGGCGTCCGTGTCGGGTTCGCCGTCGCCGCCGGCGTCGGGGTCGGTCATCCGCGCTCACCCGGCCCCGAGAGGTACCAGCCGTAGAGTTTGTGCGCGGTGCGCTCCTCGCGGTCGCGGCCCTTCTTCGCGCGACCCCGCGTCTTCCCCTCCAGAATCTGGCGCTCTACCACGTTCGCCGCGAGGCGGAACGCGTGGGCGGCGCCGTACCCCTCGCCCGTGCCGACGAAGTGGCCCTTGTCCGTGAACAGGCGGATGCGCGCGAGCATCAGCGGCGTGCCGCGCAGGCGCTCCTCGTGTTCGTGGAAGTAGACGTTCGCCTCCAGCAGTTGCATCGCGTCGTACTTCGAGACGATGGCCTCGATGCCGTCCCGGAGTTCGTCCATCGAGAGGTCGTCCATCAGGTCCTTGTGGTGGACCTGCACGTCGGGTTTCCGCTCGTCGGTCCACGTCAGCGACCGGAGCGCGTCCGTTTTCGTGACGATGCCCGTCGGGCGTTCGCGCTCGGTGACCACCAGCGAGGAGACGCCGCGGTCGAGCATCGTCCCCACGGCGTCCCCGAGCGGTGTCTCCGGCGTCGTCGCCTCCACCACGTCGGTCATCACGTTCCGCACGGGTACATCCAGCATCGAGTCGCGGTCGCCCTCGCGCGCCCCGAACCCGCCGTGACTCCGCCCCTCGCGGAAGCCGCTGTCGCCGCCCGAGGACCGGGAGACGGCGCGCGTGGTGACGCCGAGCAGGTCGTTCACGCTGACGACGCCCGCGGCCTCACCTCGGTCGTCGACGACGGGGAGGTGGGAGATGCGGTGTTCGCGCAGGCGATTCAGCGCGGTGCCGACGGTCGAGGACGGCGACAGCGTCACGGGGTCGTCGGTCAGCACGTCCGCGACCGACAGCACGTTCAGGTTCGACGCGACAGCGTCGAGCACGCCGTCGGCGGTGACGACGCCGACGAGGTTCTCGCCCTCGAACACCGGGAGCAGGGTGGTCTGTCCGCCGATGAGGTGTCGGGCCACGGCCCGGACGTTCGTCGTCGGGGAGACGGTGGGGACGTTCCAGACGAGCGACCCGACTTTCGTCTTCGGGGTGACGTGGGACCGGAGGAACTGGCGCTCGGTGACGACGCCCTCGTAGCCGTCGCCCGCGACGACGACGGCCTTCGCGTCGGTGTCGCGGAACCGCGCCGCGAGCTTCGACGCCGGTTCGTCCGGGGAGACGGTCACGAACTCAGTGGCGTACACGTCCTCGATGTTCATGTCGGGAACGACGGCGGAAACGGGATTCAGCGCTTTTACCAGACGGTTGCCCGTTGTCGACCGGCCGCGGTGTCTCGACGGGCCGTGGCCACCAACTGGCCAACACCTGTCAATTATCTATTCACTCGGCGCGGTCGAAACGTCCCGTGGTATGCTCACAGCCGACACGATGCGGGACCTCTACGACGACGTGGTCACCGCACGCTACTACGAGGAGCGACTCCAAGAGGAGTACCTGGAGGGGAAACAGCCGGCGTTCGACATCTCCGCGGGCCCGATTCCGGGCGAACTCCACCTCGCCGCCGGCCACGAGGCCGCCGGCGCGGGCGTCTGCGCGCACCTCCGGGACGACGACACCGTCACCGCGCCACACCGACCCCACCACGTCGCCATCGCGAAGGGCGTCGACTTAGAGAAGATGACGGCCGAAATCTTCGGACGCGAGACCGGGCTCTGCTCGGGGAAGGGCGGCCACATGCACCTCTACGACCCGGACGTGAACTTCGCGTGCTCGGGCATCATCGCGCAGGGCTGTCCGCCCGCCGTCGGGGCCGGCCTCGCCGCGAAGAAGCGCAACACCGACGCCGTCGCCGTCTCCTACCTCGGCGAGGGCGCAATCGACCAGGGCGGCTTCTTCGAGTCGCTGAACTTCGCGGCCGTCCACGACCTCCCGGTCGTGTTCGTCGTGGAGGACAACGACTGGGCCATCTCGATGCCCCAGGAGCGCGTCACCGACGTGGAGAACGCCGCCGACCGCGCCGGCGGCTTCGACCTGCCCGGCGAGCGCGTCGAGTTCGACGACGTCTGTGCGGTGTACGAGGCCGCCGAGGACGCCGTCGGGCGCGCCAGGAGCGGCAACGGCCCGACGCTGCTGTCGGTGCAGGTCCACCGCCGCATGGGCCACTTCATGGGCGACGCCGAGGCGTACCGGCCCGACGAGGACGTCGAGCGCGCGCAGAACCTCGACTGCATCCCGCGACTCGAGGACGACCTGCGGCAGGCCGGCGTGAGCGACGACGAACTGATGGAGATTCGGGAGGCCGCCGAACAGCGCGTCGACGACGCCATCGAGTGGGCGAAAGACCAGCCCGAACCGGCGCCCGAGGCGACCTACGAGGACGTGTTCTCGAACCCGCCCCAGGGCCGCCCGATGGCCGCCGAACAGGGGGGTGACGAGTGATGAGCCAGCAGGCCAGCGAGCGCGAGGTGACGATGAGTCGCGCGATGGTCGACGCCATCGCGACCGAGATGCGCGAGAACGACGAGGTGTTCTACATGGGCGAGGACGTCGCCGACTACGGCGGCATCTTCGACTCCACGCAGGGCCTCCTAGACGAGTTCGGACACGACCGCGTGATGGACGTGCCCATCAGCGAGACGGCGTACATCGGCGCCGCGACGGGCGCCGCGATGGAGGGGATGCGCCCCATCGCGGAACTGATGTTCACCGACTTCCTGGGGGTGTGCTTCGACCAGATATACAACGCGATGGCGAAGCACACGTACATGAGCGGCGGGCAGGTCTCGGTGCCGATGGTCCTCACCACGGCGGTCGGCGGGACGTACAACGACGCCGCCCAGCACTCCCAGACGCTGTACGGGACGTTCGCCCACCTCCCCGGAATGAAGGTCGTGGTGCCGTCGAACGCCCGCGACGCGAAGGGCCTGATGCACGCCGCCATCCGGGACGACGACCCGGTCGTCTACATGTTCCACAAGCGCTTGATGGGACTCGGGTGGATGCCCGCCCCGGAGGGCCCGAAGACCGCCGTCCCCGAGGAGGACTACGAGGTGCCAATCGGGGAGGCCGAGGTGAAACGCGAGGGGGCCGACGTGTCCATCGTCACGCTCGGCCTGCACGTCCACCGCGCGCTGGCGGCCGCCGAAACGCTGGCCGACGACGGCGTCGACGCCGAGGTTATCGACCTGCGGTCGCTCGTCCCGCTGGACCGCGAGGCGATTCTCGACTCGGTGCGGAAGACGGGCCGCCTCGTCGTCGTGGACGAGGACTACCACTCCTTTGGCCTCACCGGCGAGATTTCCGCGCTCGCCACGGAGCGCGCGTGGGACGACCTCGAAGCGCCGCCCGAGCGCGTCGCCAGCCCCGACGTGCCGATTCCCTACTCGCGGCCGCTCGAACAGGAGTTCCTCGCCGATAGCGAAGATATCGCCGACGCCGCCAACCGCGTCACAGAATGACCGACGTCGACCCAGCGAGCGTCTGGCCCGAGGACGCCGACGACGTCGACGAGGCCGTCGTGGCGAACTGGTTCGTGCGCGACGGCGCGAGCGTCGAGGAAGGCGAGACGGTCGCCGAGATTCAAATCGAGAAGGTGAGCGTGGACGTGCCCGCGCCCGCCTCGGGGACGATAGCGCGCCTCGTCGAGGAGAGCGGGGAGTTCCGCCGCGGCGACGCCATCGCGCGCATCGACTGACCGGGAGTCGCCCCGCTCACGTGACCTCGAACCCCTCCTCGCGGAGGAGGTCGGGGACGCGGTCGCTGTGGTCGCCCTGCAGTTCGATGGTGTCGCCGTTCACGGTGCCGCCTGCCGCGACTTTCTTCTTCAGCCGGCTGGCGACGGCGTCCACGTCCACGCTGTTCGTGTCGAACCCCTCCACGACGGTGACCGGCTTGTCGTACCGCCGTTTCTCGACGCGCACCGTCAACTGCTGGGTGGCGGCGTCGAGGTCCGCGGTCGGGTCGTCGGGAATCCCCTCGAACGGGTCGTCCTCGGCCATACCGAGGGGTACGGTAGCGAGACGCAAAGCCGTGTCGCGCGAGCGTCGCCGGCCGGGACTTTCGAGCCGGTGGCTGTCGGCACGGCACAAGAAAAATCGGGGAACGGAAATTCCGAGAACTTACGCGAGGTCGTGGATGCGCTCGACGACTTCCTCGGCGTACTCGCTCGCGGCGAGTTTGACGCCGCCCTCGACCTGCCGTTCGAGGTCGTACGTGACGCGGTGCTCGCTGATCTGGGCTTCGACGGCGTCGTGGACGAGGTCCGCGGCGTCGTCCCAGCCGATGTACTCCAGCATGAGCTTGCCGGAGAGAATCATCGCGGTCGGGTTCGCCTTGTCCTTACCGGCGTGCTTCGGCGCGGAGCCGTGGACCGGCTCTGCGAGCACGCGGCCGTCGCCGAAGTTCGCGCCCGGCGCGATGCCGAGGCCGCCGATTTGGGCGCCCGCGGCGTCCGAGAGGTAGTCGCCGTTGAGGTTCGGCATCGCGAGCACGTCGTAGTTCTCCGTGCGCGTGAGGAGTTGCTGGAGCATGTTGTCGGCGATGCGGTCCTTGACGACGACCACGTCGTCGGGCGCCTCGCCGTCGTACTCGTCCCAGAGCGTGTCCTCGTCGATGGTTTCCTCGGGGAACTCCTCTTCGGCGACCTCGTAGCCCCAGTCGCGGAACGCGCCCTCGGTGAACTTCATGATGTTACCCTTGTGGACGAGGGTGACCGAGTCGCGGTCGTTCTCGATGGCGTACTGGATGGCGCGGCGAACGAGACGCTTCGTGCCGTACTCCGTAATCGGCTTGACGCCGATGCCGACGTCGCCGTCGTGGATGGTGGCGTCGAAGCCCATGTCGTCCTCGACGAAGTCACGGACCTGCTCGACTTCGTCCGTGCCGGCCTCCCACTCGATGCCCGCGTAGACGTCCTCGGTGTTCTCCCGGAAGTTCACCATGTCCATCTTCTCCGGCTCCTTGACGGGGGACGGAACGCCGTCGAGGTAGTACGTCGGGCGGACGTTCGCGTAGAGGTCGAGTTTCTTGCGGAGCGCGACGTTCAGGCTGCGGAAGCCGGCACCGACCGGCGTCGTGAGCGGGCCCTTGATGGCGACGCGGTGCTCGCGGATGGCCTCGACGGTCTCCTCGGGGAGGTTCTCGTCGTACTTCTCGCGGGCGTCCTCGCCGGCGTACACGTCCATCCACTGGATGCTTCGGCCTGTCGCCTCGGCGGCGGCGTCGAGTACCTTCTGGGCGGCCGGGCCGACGTCCTTCCCGATGCCGTCGCCGTGGAGAACCGGGATGATGGGCTCGTCGGGGACGTGAAGAACGTCGTTGTCCTCGTCGTACGTGATCTTCTCCCCGCTCTCCGGGGCGTCGATCTTGTCGTAGGTCATTGTCGTTTGCAACTCGGAGGATGCGCCTAAAAGGACTGCTGTTTCGGACGCCCGCGTCAAACCTTGCCGCGGTCGGAATCGCGGTCTGCGGTCGGTCCGGTGGGGAGCGGTGCGGACCGCGAACCCGCACCGACTAAGACGCCGCGAGCGGGAGAACCGCTAATGCGAGTCATCGTACACGGCGGCGCAGGCGGCAGTCCCGACGAACCGGAACCCCGGCAGGCGACACTCGACGAGGCGGCCGACGCGGGCGCGAGCGAGACCGACCCCGTGGACGCCGTCGAATCGGCGATTCGCGTGCTGGAAGGCGACGCGCGGTTCAACGCCGGGTCGGGCGGCGCGGTGCAGTCCGACGGCGTGATTCGGACGGACGCGGGCGTGATGACCAGCGACCGGGAGGCCGGCGCGGCGGCGTCGATGCCGGGCGTCGAGGCCGCCGTCTCGGTCGCGCGTGCCGTGATGGAGGAGACGCCCCACGTCCTGCTGAACGGCGTGCACGCCGTCGACTTCGCGGCGGACGTGGGCGTGGACGTGGAGTGCGACCTCTGGACCAAGGACACCCGCGAGCGCTGGGACGACCTCGACGACCACCCCGAGGGCACGCCCACCGAGCACCTCGCGTGGATTCGCGACAAGTTCGGAGAAACGGACCCGGACGGACGGGACGAGGGTGGGGACGGCTACGAGAAGGACCACGACACCGTCGGCGCCGTCGCCTTCGACGGCGGCCGGTTCGCCGCCGCCACCTCCACGGGCGGTCGCTGGCTGGCGCTCGCCGGGCGCGTCGGCGACGTGCCCCAAATCGGGTCGGGGTTCTACGCCGCGCCCGCCGGCGCGGCGTCCGCCACCGGCGCGGGCGAGGACATCGCGAAGACGACGCTCACGCGGCGCGCCGTCCGCCACCTCGAATCCGGGCTGGACGCCCAGCAGGCCGCCGACCGCGCCATCGAGGAGTTCGGCGAACTCACGGGGTCGTCGTCGGGCGTCATCGTCCTCGACGACGACGGGAACGCGGGGGAGGCGTTCAACTCCGAGCAGATGCAGACTGCGGTAGCCCGAACGGAGTGAGGGCTACCGGAATGTGCGAACGCTGAGCGAAGCGAGGCGTGAGCAGCGCGGTCTCGACCGTAGGGAGGGACCTCGTTACGGCGAGCGGGGAGCGCGTGCCCGACCGCAGGGAGGGCACGGGACGACGAACGGCGACCGGAGGGAGCCGCGAGCGTTCGAACGGAGCGAGCGAACCGGGCATGAGTGAGACGCCGATTTTGGTCCTCGTTGGCTTCTTCACTCGGGCGGGCGTGGGTCGTGGTATGGCCTCTCGGTTGTTCTTCGACGGTAACGAACTAGATGTGGGCGCGGTGTGGCGCGAGGCGCTGCCGGTGGCGGCGCTGGTCGCGGCGTTCGGTGCGGCGGCGCTCGTGCCGGTCGCGTTGAACTGGCTGCTGGTGGAGACGATGGGGTTCCTGTCGGTGTTCTCGGTGTTGCTCGGGTTCGCCAGCCAGTTCGTGCTCGCCGTCGGGGTGGGCGTAGTTCTGTTGTACGTGGTGGCACGCGGCAACGAAATAGCAGAAGCGTGACTCTCCACTCGCTCCTGTTCGGTCCCGACGAGACGCCGGTCACGCGCGGGCTTCCAGCCGTGCTCGCGTCGGCCGCGGGCTGCGCGCTCCTGATGGCGTGGACGCTGTCCGGGCAGTCCGGCGGCGTCGTCTTCCCGCTGTGGGCCGTCGCGGTCGGCCTCGCCGGGGGCTTCGGCTACGCGTACCGGTACGACGCGCTCGTCGTCTGCGTGGCCGTTGGCGTCGCCGCGTTCGCCGGGTCCGACCTCGGTTTCCACGCGATTCACGGCGGCGAACCGGTCGTCGGAACCCTCGTGGACTTCGCGTCGGACCCGGAGCCGTCGGCGCTCGGCGCGCTGTTCGGCGGTGCCGGCGGCGTCGCGGGCGCGGCGGCGCGCCGGGTCGTCTCGCTCGTCCGGTAGTCCGCCGTCGGGGGCGACCCACAACCTCTTTGCCGCGCTCGGGCGAATCCTCGGGCATGACAGACAGCGTCGAAGTCGGTTCGGAGGCCTACGAGCAGTACGTGGAGGCCGGCGAGATTCTCACGCAGGTGATGGACGAGGCGGCCGACCGCATCGAGGTCGGCGTCACCCAACTGGAGGTCGCGGAGTTCGCCGAGGAGCGCATCCGCGAACTCGGCGGGAAGCCGGCGTTCCCGGTCAACATCAGCGTCGACGAGGAGGCCAGTCACGCCGCGCCCGGCCGCGACGACGAGACGGAGTTCGGCGAGGAGATGGTGTGTCTCGACGTCGGCGTCCACGTCGACGGCCACATCGCGGACGCCGCGACCACCGTCGACCTCTCGGGCAACCCCGAACTCGTGGAGGCCGCCGAGGAAGCCCTCGACGCCGCAATCGACGCCGTCGCGCCGGGCGTCCACACGGGCGAAATCGGCGCGGAGATTCAGGACGTCATCGAGGCCTACGGCTACAACCCCATCGTGAACCTCACCGGGCACGGGATGGACGTGTACGACGCGCACACCGGGCCGAGCGTGCCGAACCGCGCGGTCGATACGGGCGTCGAACTGCAGGTCGGGGACGTGCTCGCCATCGAGCCGTTCGCGACCGACGGCACCGGAAAAGTCACCGAGGGGTCGGACACCGAAATCTACGAGGTCGTCGGCGAGGGGAACGTCCGCGACCGCCGCGCCCGCCAACTCCTAGACGACCTCGAAGCGTTCGACGGCCTGCCGTTCGCGGCGCGCTGGCTGGACTCCTCTCGGGCGGAGATGAGCCTGCGGCGACTGGAGATGGCGGACATCGTGCGCTCGTACCCGGTGCTGAAGGAGGCAGAGGGCAACCTCGTCAGTCAGGACGAGCACACGCTAATCGTCACCGAGGACGGCTGTGACGTCGTGACGAACTGAGCGGGCGTCCGTCGGTGAAAGATAAAGTGAGGTAGGTCCCGGCGGCAGCGGTTACGCGTTGTTCATGCGCTGGCTCGTCTCCTCGCCACACGCGCGACACGTCGCAACTCGGTACGGTTCGCGGGAGAATTCGGCGTTCTCCGACTTCGAACTCTCAGTTCTGAGTTCGACGGAGACCTGGTGAGGGGTCTCTCGACCGCAGTTCTCACACTGCTCCGTCATCCCGTCAGACTGTGGTGACTTACTCGCCAATGGAACCACCCTCGAATCTCTCGACACACGCCACAAATAAAAAAGGTTCAGTATGACACGGCGGCGACGGTGCGGAGCGGAGCATCGGAGAGCGGGCGATAGAGCGAGTTTCCGCGCTGATTCTCGGTTGCGCACCGGCGAGCCGATTCGCCACGCGCGCCACCGAAACACTCCTGACTCGCGGCGCCGAGGCGTCGGTATGGAGCAGGTGTTCGCGCCGTGGCGCATCGAGTGGGTGGAACGCGAGGAGCAAAACGAGGACGTGGACTGCGTGTTCTGCGAGTACCCCGAGCGCGAGGACGCCCGCGACCACCTCGTCGTCGCGCGCTCCGAGCACGCGACGGTGATGCTGAACAACTATCCCTACAATCCGGGCCACTGCATGGTGATTCCGGACGCCCACACCGGGGAGTACACCGACCTCGGGGAGGCCGAACTGCTCGACCACGCGCGCCTGAAGCAGGCGACCTTCGACGCGCTCGATGCCGCGCTGAACCCGGACGGCTTCAACGCCGGCCTGAATCTCGGCGGCGGCGCGGCGGGCGGGAGCATCGACGACCACCTCCACACGCACGTCGTGCCGCGGTGGAGCGGCGACACGAACTTCATGCCTGTCGTCGGCGACACGAAGGTCATCGTGGAGGCGTTAGACGACACGTACGACCGCCTGCACGAGGCGTTTCTCTCCCGCGAGGGCGCCAGCGAGGGCGCGAGCGGTGCGGTCGTCCTCGATTTCGACTGAATCGAAACGACGAAAGTGGGGGCGCCCCGAGGGCCACGTGATGGAGCGAAAGCGCGCAGTCCGACGCGTCGGGTTCGTCGTGCTCGCCGCGAACCTCGCGCTCGTCGCCGCGAAGGGCGGCGCGTGGTGGCTCACCGGCAGTCTCGCTGTCGGTTCCGAGGCCGTCAACAGCCTCGCCGACGTGGCGTACTCGCTGGTCGTGCTCGGCGGCATCTACCTCACCACCCAGCCGCCGGACTTCGAACACCCCCACGGCCACGAGCGCATCGAGCCGTTCGTCTCGCTGGTCGTCGCGCTCGGCGTGCTCGCGGCGGGCGCGGGCGTCATCTGGCAGGCCGCCACCGCCCTGCAGGCGGGCACGTACGGCCGCTCGGCGAACGTCGCCGCGGTCGTCGTGCTCGTCGGCACCGCCGTCGCGAAGTTCGCGCTCTACCGGTACTGCCTGGACGTCGCCGAGGAACACCACTCGCCCGCGGTGCGCGCCACCGCCCTCGACAACCGCAACGACATCCTCACGGCGGGCGCGGCGCTCGCTGGCGTCCTCGGCTCTGCCGCCGGCTACCCCGTCCTCGACCCCGCCGCGGCGCTCGTCGTCGCCGTCGGTATCCTCTACACGGGCTACGAAATCGTGCGGGACAACGTGAACTACCTCGTCGGCGCCGCGCCGCCCGAGGACTTGCGCGAGGAGATTCTGGAGCGCGCGCTCGCCCACCCCGACGTCGAGGGCGCCCACGACGTGGTCGCACACTACGTCGGCCCCGAGGTGGACGTGAGCCTCCACATCGAGGTGGAGGGCGAGATGACTCTCCACGACGCCCACGACATCGAGACCGAACTCATCCGCGACCTCGAATCGATTCCGGAGGTCGACGACGTGTTCGTTCACGTCGACCCGAAGGAACTCGGCGAGTGGAAAGACGACGAGCGAGAGGCGGTGTAGGCCGGCGCTACACCGGCTCCGCGAACGCGTAGACGGTCTGGTGGCCGGTCACTTCGACGGTCGCGAAGTCACCGGGTTCGAGGCCGTACTCGTCGGCGTTCTGGACGATAATCTGGCGGTAGGCGTCGTCGTAGCACTTCACGGAGTCGCCGGTGCCCTCCTCGACGACGAGCACGTCGCGTTCGGTGCCGACCATCTCCTCGTAGGCCTCGGCGACCACGTCCATCTTCAGTTCGGACATCGCCTTCGAGCGGTCCTTCTTCGTCTGGCCGCCCAGCCCCTTCATGTCGGCGGCGTCGGTGCCGGGGCGCTTCGAGAACCGCGTGACGTTGATTTTCTCGGGACGGGTCTCTCGGAGGAGGGCCATCGACTGCTCGTGGTCGTGCTCGGTCTCGGTGGGGAAGCCGACGATGAAGTCCGTCGACAGCGTCCACTCGTCGAGGTAGTCGTCGAACGTCTCCACGATGTCGACGTACTGTGTGACCTCGTGCTGGCGGCGCATGTCTTCGAGCACGTCGTCGCTGCCGGACTGCACGGGCGCGTGCAGGAAGTTGTAGATTTCGTCGTGCTCGGCGAACACCTCGGCCAGTTCCTCGCGGATGCCGTGGACGCCGCCGGGGTTGGCCATCCCCACGCGGACGCGGAAGTCGCCCTCGATTTCGGTGGCGATGCGTTCGAGCAACTCGGGGAGTTTGCGGTCGCCGGTGTCCCAACCGTAGACGCCCGTGTCCTGTCCCGTAATCCGGATTTCCTTCGCGCCGGCGTGGACGAGCGCGCGGGCCTTCTCGACGTTCTCCTCGACGGGCGGGGAGTCCACGCGCCCGGTCGCCTGCTTCGTGATGCAGTACGAGCAGTTGCTCATACAGCCCCGCGCGATGGGGAGGATGCCGATGACGCCGTCGAGGATGGGTTCGGCGTCGGGCGTCGTCGTCGGGCACTCGCCGTTCGTGACGGCCTCGGGCACCTCGTCCCAGTGCAGGACCTGGGCGTCCACGTCCGCGCTGGCGAACTCCTCGCCCTGCGCGAGCGCCATACACCCCGTCACGATGAGGTCGGCCGTCTCGTCGGCGAGTTCCTCGGCCCGCCGGAGCATGTTTCGCTCCGTCTTCTCGACGACCGTACAGGTGTTCAGGATGGCGACGTCCGCGTCGTCGGCCCCCTCGACTTTGTGGTGGCCGGCGTCGCGGAGCCGCTGCTCGATTTCGCGGCTCTCGCCGCGGTTCGAGGTACACCCGTACGTCTCGATGTGGTACCGGGCCATGCGTCGCTCACCGCTTGGGCGTCGGCGAGGAAAAACGATGCGATACCGCCCGGAACGACGTGCGTGCGCCGCGAGCGGCGACGGCGCGAACGAATCAGCGGTGGTAGCGCTCCGCTACCTGTCGAAGGAGTCGACGATTTCGACGCCGGACGAGGCGCCGATTCGTACCGCGCCCGCGTCGAACATCGCCTGGGCCTGCTCGGCGTTCCCGACGCCGCCGCTGGCTTTGACGGGGAGGTACTCGCTCATCAGTTCGACGTCCGGCACGGTCGCGCCGCCGTCGGCGAACCCCGTCGAGGTCTTCACCATGTCGGCGTATGCCGCCTCGGCGGCCTCGCAGGCGGCGTGTTTCTCGTCGTCCGTGAGGAGCGCCGTCTCGATGATGACCTTCACGGGGAGGTCGGTGGCGTCCACGACGGCTTCGACGTCCTCGCGGACGGTGTCCCGTTCGCCGGCCTTCAGCCGCCCGACGTTGATTACGAGGTCGAGTTCGTCGGCGCCGTCGGCGGCCGCTATTTCGGCCTCCGCGACCTTCGCGTCGGTGGCGTGCTGGCCGTGCGGGAAGCCGACGACGGTGGCGACGGTGAGGTCGTCGGGGGCGTACGCTCGGGCGTCGGCGACGTAACACGGCGGGATGCAGACGTTCATGCCGTACTCGACGGCGTCGTCGACGACGCGTTCCACGTCGGCCGGCGTCGTCTCCGGCCCGAGGACGGTGTGGTCGATTCGCGCGGCGAGTTCCTCGCGGTCCATGGTTGGGGAACGACCGCCGCGCGTTAAAACACCTCCGTCGCACCCAATCCCCGTCGCGTTGTCTACTGTGATAACCACGGCCGAACATTGAAATACGGGAACTGTTGCTTCCGAACTGATGGAGAGGGTGACGAGACGCGAGTGGCTCGCAGCGACGGGGGCCGTCGCAGCCACGACGACTGGCTGTCTGGGGCTCGGGGGTTCGTCGAAACCGGTGACGGTGGGGTCGCTCCTGCCGTTGTCCGGACCGGGCGCGCTCGGACAGGTGGCAGCGCATCACGAACGAGCGGTCGCCGCGGCCGTCGACCACGTCAACGCGGCGGGCGGCATCCACGGCCGCGAGGTCGAGTACGTGCCCAAGGACACGGCGGCGTCGCCGGACGTCGCCGCCGAGGCGTACGCCGAACTCGCGGACGAGGACGCAATCGGCGTCGTCGGCGCGGTCATCTCCGGGAACACCGCGTCGCTGACCGAGACCGCCGCCGAGGACGGGCGACCGCTCGTGAGCCCGGCGAGTACGAGCCCCGGCCTCGCGTCGGCGGGCCGCACGGACGACGCGAAGTTCTTCGGGCGGACGTGCCCGAACGACCGCCAGCAGGCCGCGGTGATGGCGAAAGTGCTCGACGACGAGGGGTACGCGAACGCCGGCACCGTCAGCGTCCTCCACCTGGACGACGCGTTCGGCGCGGCGCTCGCCGACGCCGTCGCGGGCGCGACCGACGCCGACGTGGTCTCGACTGTCGCGTTCGAGGCGTCGAGTTCGACGCCCGCCGAACCCGTGGACGCGGCGCTCGCGGACGAACCCGACGCCGTCGCGTTCGTCGGGACGCCCGGCCAGTCCACGTCGACCCGGAACGAACTGCTCGAGCGACGGTACGACGGGGACGTGGTGTTGAGTTCGGGGCTCGTCCCGTCGAACCCGAGTACGCGCTTCGACGGCGCCTACACCGCGACGGTCGACAGCGCACAGACGGTCGGCACGACGCGTCTCACGCAGGAACTGGCGGACATCGCGCCGCTGATGCCGTACACGACGAACGCCTACGACGCCGCGTTCCTGCTCTCGCTCGCCGCCGAAGCCAGCGACGACGCGTCGCCGGCCGGCGTCGCGGCGAACCTCCGGGCGGTCTCGGGCGGCGTCGGGCACTCGGTGACGGTCCGGGAGTTCGAGCGCGCGGCCACCCTGCTCGGGTCGGGGCGCGCGGTGAACTACAGCGGCGCGTCCGGCCCGGTGAACCTCAACGACGACCTCGAACCGCTGTCGAGTTACCTCGTCGAGCGCGTCGACGAGGGGAGCGTGGAGACACTGGAGTTGCTCCAGCGCACCTTCTTCGGGGGTGGCGAGGCGTGAGCGACAAACTGTCGGGCGTCTTCGAGCGCGTGCTCCCGAACCGCGTGCGGCGGAGTTACGCGTTCAAGTTCAACGCGCTGTTGCTCGTCGTCGTCCTCCTGCTCGCGGCGGCGGGCGGCGTCGTTCACCTCCAGACCCAGCAGTCGGTGGGCGCTGACACGAACGAGGACGTGTCCGGCATCGCGCGCCAGCAGGCCGCGGCGCTCCACGACTGGGTCGTCCAGCAGAAGACGACGACGCGGTTCCTCGCCTCCGACCTCGGGCAGGGCGCGGTGTGGGCGAGCGACATCGAACCGCGCATCGAACAGAAGTTCGCGACCCTCCAGCAGAACGCCCACGCGATACACGTCGTCGGGTCGAGTTCCGGGTCGGTGCTCGCGAGCACCGACGACGACCTGTCCGGCGAGACGCTGTCCAGCGGCGACGTGCCGTGGCTCTCCGACGTCCAGTCCGGCATCAGCGGCGTCCTCGTGTCCGAGCCGTACCAGTCCGACGGCGAGCCCGTGGTGGCGTTCGCGTCGCCCGCCGACCAGGCCGGGTGGACCGTCGTGATGACCGTCTCACTGGAGGGACGCTCGCAGGGCTTCGAGTCGCCGGTGCCGACGGGCGACGTGAAGGTCGTCGACGGCAACGGCAGCGTCGTCTTCGACAACCGGAACCGCGCGCTCCTCGAACCGTACACGACGAGCGACGGGACGCTGCCGTCGGGCGTCGAGACGGCGCGTGACGGCGAGACAACCTTCGACGTGGTTGGCGAGCGCACCGGCATGAGCGACGGCCGATACGCCACCGCGTACACGCCGGTCACGGGCACCGACTGGGTGCTCGCGTACCACGTGCCCCGCGGCGAGGCGTACGCGCTCCAGTCCCAGATTACGACGAGTCTCGCCGCGCTGGTCGCGCTCGCGCTCGTCGGCCTGGTGTTGGTCGGCGTGACCGTCGGGCGTCGCACGTCGAACGCGCTCGACGAACTCGCCGACAGCGCCACGGCGATTTCGAAGGGACGTCTGGACGAGGAGCCGCCGGAGACCGAACGCATCGACGAACTCGGCCAACTGGTGACGTCGTTCCGGTCGATGCGCGCGTACCTCGACACGGCGGCGCGGCAGGCCGACGCGCTCGCCGCACAGGAGTTCGACGACGACGTGCTCGACGAGGACATCCCCGGCGCGTTCGGGGAGTCGCTCTCGGAGATGCACGTCCGCCTCGAAGCCCTCATCACGGACATGGAGGAGGCGCGCGCTGACGCCGAGGAGACGCGCCGCGAGGCCGAACGCCTCAACGAGCAACTGGAACGCACCGCGGCGGCGTTCGGCGACGAGATGTCGGCGGCGGCGGACGGCGACCTCACGCGTCGCCTCGACCCGGACACCGACAGCGAGGCGATGCAGGACATCGCCGAGGCGTTCAACGCGATGATGGCGGAGATGGAGGCGACACTGACGAGCGTCCGAGACATCGCGGACGCCGTCGACGAGTCCACGACGGACGTGTCGACGAGTGCGGACGAGATTCGGTCCGCGAGCGAGCAGGTCAGCGAGTCCGTCCAGGACATCTCCGCCGGCGCGGAACGCCAGCGCGACAACTTAGACGAGGTCGGCGACGAGGTCACGTCGCTGTCCGCGACCGTCGAGGAGATTGCGGCGAGCGCGGACGACGTGGCCGAGACCGTCGAGGAGGCGGCCGAGGCCGGCGAGCGCGGCGCGGACCGCGGCGAGGCCGCGATGCGTGAGTTGGAACGCATCGAGTCGACCGCGCAGGACGCCGTGGCGCGCGTCGAGGCACTGGACGACGCGGTGGACTCCATCGGCGAGGTCACCGCGGTCATCACGGACATCGCGGAGCAGACGAACCTGCTCGCGTTGAACGCGAACATCGAGGCGAGTCACGCCGACGGCAGCGGCGACGGGTTCGCCGTCGTCGCGGACGAAGTGAAGGCGCTCGCCGAGGAGACCAAGGAGTCCGCCGCGGAAATCGAGGACCTCGTCGCCGACGTGCAGGCCGAGGTCGACGACACCGTCGCGGACATGCACGAGTTGGACGACCGCGTGGACGCCGGCACGGAGACCATCGACGAGGCGCTGTCGTCGCTGGACGACATCGTGGACCGCGTCGAAACGGCGAACACGAGCGTGCAGTCCATCAACGAGGCGACCGACGAGCAGGCCGCCTCCACCGAGGAAGTGGTGACGATGACCGACGAGGTCCGGGACCTCAGCGACCAGACCGCCGACGAGGCCCAGCAGGTGTCGGCGGCCGCCGAGGAGCAGACCGCGTCGGTGACGCAGGTCGCGGACCGCGCGAGCGACCTCGAAGCGCGCGTCAGCGAACTCAACGACCTGCTGGAGAAGTTCGACGCGAACGCGGGCGGCGACGGCGACCTCGGGGGCGACCGCGAGGCCGCCGCGCCGGGCGCGACGACGGACGGCGGGTCGGACGAGGAATCGGACGCCGGAACCGACGACGACCCCGACACGCGGACCGACGGCGGCGGCTTCGAGTGGCACTGAACGACTCGGGCGCGTCGCCGAACTCATTTTAGGACCCGGCCGCTTAGCCCTCGTATGCTCGTACCGGAGGTCGAGGAGACGGCTGAGGACATCGCGGAGATGGAGATTCGGGGGGCGGCGACCATCGCCGCCGCGGCCGCCGACGCGCTCGCGGCCCAAGCGGAGGCGAGCGACGCGGAGACGCCCGCCGAGTTCCGCGAGGAGATGCGCTCGGCGGCCCGCCACCTGCGGGACACGCGCCCGACGGCGGTGAGCCTGCCGAACGCGCTCCGGTACGTCCTCCGGGAGATGGAGGGCGAAACGGTGTCGGAACTCCGGGCGACCGCCGTCGACGCCGCGGAGGCCTTCGAGGCGCAACTGGACCGCGCGCAGGACGACCTCGGGGAAATCGGCGCGAACCGACTGCGGGACGGCGACACCGTGATGACGCACTGCCACTCGACGGACGCGCTGGCGTGCGTGAAGGCGGCCCTCGACGACGGGAAGCACATCGAGGCCATCGTGAAGGAGACCCGTCCGCGGAAGCAGGGCCACATCACCGCCGAGCAACTCCGGGAGTGGGGGGTGCCCGTGACGATGGTGGTGGACAACGCGGCGCGGCGCTACCTCGACGACTGCGACCACGTGCTCGTGGGCGCGGACTCCATCGCGGCCGACGGTTCGGTCATCAACAAAATCGGCACCAGCATGCTCGCCGTCGCGGCCCGCGAGCGCGGGACGCCCATCATGGTCGCGGCCCAGACGCTGAAACTCCACCCGGACACGCTCACCGGTCACACCGTCGAAATCGAGATGCGCGACGAGACCGAGGTGCTCTCCGACGAGGAGCGCGAAGCGCTCGGGAACCCCGACGTCGACAACCCCGCGTTCGACGTGACGCCGCCGCGGTACGTCGACGCCATCGTCACCGAGCGCGGGCAGTTCCCGCCCGAGAGCATCGTCACGCTGATGCGCGAGCTGTACGGCGAGGGCACCACCGAGCCGTGGGCGGAGTAGGCCGAGCGCGCGAATAGGAACGCTTTCGGGGCGCGCGCCCGGTCGGCCCGTATGGTCTTGCCCTCTGGGTTCGCGTTGCCGCCGCTCCCCTACCTCGCGGCGGTCGCACTCGCGGTGCTCGCGGTCGGGTGGGCGCTCGCCCGCGACCGCCCGCCGGTCACCGACCGAACCGTCCTCGCGTTCGCGCCGTGGATGGTCGTCGGGTCGTCGCTGTACGTCTGCTACCAACTCGAAATCTTCCCCGAGGGCGTCGCCCCCTTCTTCGGGTCGCCGATCGTCTACGCCTCCACGTTCGCCGTCGCCGGCGCGACGTGGCTCGCGACCCGGCGGACCGCCCGCCCGCTCGCCGGCCTCGCGGGTGTCGGGTCCGCCCTCGCGCTCCTGCCCGTCGCCGCAGCCGTCCACCACGGCTGGGAGGCGGGCACGCTGAACTTCGCGTGGCCGCTCGCTGCCGTCGCCGCGGCAGTCGTCCTCGCCCCCGTCGCGTGGCTGGGGGTCCGCCGGTGGCGGCCCCGAGACGCCGAAATCGTCGGCGCTGCGGGCGTACTCGCCGTCTTCGGGCACGTCCTCGACGGCACCTCCACCGCCGTTGGCGTGGACGTGCTCGGGTTCGGCGAGCAGACGCCGCTGTCGGCGCTCATCATGGAGTTCGCGGCCGAACTCCCGACCGCCGAACTGCTCGGCGTCGGGTGGCTGTTCGTGCTCGTGAAGACCGTCCTCGCGTGTGGCGTCGTCGTCCTGCTCGCCGACTACGTCCGCGAAGTCCGGAGCGAGGGGTTCCTGTTGCTCGCCGTCGTCACCGCCGTCGGCCTCGGCCCGGGTGCGCACAACGTCCTCCTGTTCGTCGCGTCCAATCCCTGAAGTCTTTTAGCCGTCCGTCGCGTCCGTCCGGGGTATGGTTCGAGTCGTCGTCGCCGGCCACGTCAACTGGGACGTCACGCTCCGCGTGGACGAACTCCCCGAACCCGACGGGGAAGCCCAAATCGTCTCACAGCGGCGCTCCGGGGGCGGGAGCGCGGCGAACGTCGCGGTCGCGCTCGCCGGCTTCGACGTGTCGACGGGACTCGTCGGGAGCGTCGGCGACGACGAGAACGGCCTGCTCGCGCGCCGCGAACTCGACGAAGCGCGCGTGAATCTGGACGCCCTCCGCGTCGTGGAGGACGCCGAGACGAGCGTGAAGTACCTCGTCGTCGCGGACGAGGGCGAAGTGATGGTGCTCGGGAACGACGGCGCGAACGAGGCCGTCGCACCCGAACACGTCGACTCAGAGTACGTCGCGGGCGCCGACCACCTCCACCTCACCAGCCAGCGCCCGGACACCGCCGCGTCCCTCGCGCGCACCGCTTCGGAGGCCGGCGTCACCGTCTCCTTCGACCCCGGTCGCCGGCTCGCCGAACGCGACTTCGCCGACACCATCGCGTACACCGACGTCCTGTTCGTGAACGACCGCGAGGCGCTGTCCGTCCTCGACGAGGACGCGACGTACGCCGAGTCGGAACTCAGCGACCGCGTCGTCGTCGTGAAACACGGGTCGGAGGGCGCGACGGCCCACACGCCCGACGGCTCCTACGAACACCCCGGCTTCGACGTGGAACCCCTCGACACCACGGGCGCCGGTGACGCGTTCGCCGCCGGCTTCCTCACGGTCCTGCTGGAGGACGCCGACGCCCACGAGCGCGCGCTGGAGTACGCGAACGCCTGCGGCGCGCTCGCCGCCCAGAAAGAGGGCGCGCGCACCGCGCCGTCCGGCCCCGCCGTCGAGGCGTTCCTCGACGAACAGTTCTAGTGCTGTAGAGCGACACCCTGCGAATTTTTATCGGCAAGACCGACTGACCCCGCCACGACAGCATGACTGACGGGAGACGCGGTCGCGACGCGAACGAAGTCGAGGTGCTCCGGAGCGCGTGCGAGGAGTCGCGTGCCGTCCTCAATGACCAACTAACGGAACTCTCGGACATCGGCGACAAGGCGCTTTGGACCGTCCGCACGTCGATGATAGTGCTCGGCGTCGTCGTCTCGGCAGCCTCGCTCGGCGACGCGAACACGCTCCGACGACTGCACCCCGGTATCCAATTTCTCGCGGCCGGTGGTATCGCCCTCGTTCTCGCGGCTAGCGTCTACGGTCTCGGCACGTACTTCGTTGCGGACCGCGTACGTGGTGTCGGACCAAATTACCGGCATCGGGCACGAGATGGACTTTCCGAGCGTGAGTGGCGTCGAGCGCTCCTCGACGGCTACGGCAAGTGGACTACCGAGATGGAGGTGATTACGTCGTACTACGGCGCACACCTGTTTCGCGCTCAGACGGTCCTCGTGTCGGGCGTGTTCGTGCTGGTCCTCGCCGCAGTTTTATCCATCTGGACGCTGTAATCTCGGCTGTCATGAGTCGAGACTCCGGGTCTGAGGACGGGGAACTGGAGGGACAGCGAGGGACGCGCTCGTCTCCGAGAATCCGGAAGTTCTTCCGCCTGCTCGGCTTCGAGCGCACGCCGAGCGACGAGTAGGCGCGACCACGGTACTAACTTCTCTCGGAGCCTACTGTTCGTATGCGACTCCTCGCCGCCTACCCGGACCGCGTGCTCGCGTGGGAGGACGACAGCGTCACCACCGTCTTCGAGGGCGACGTGCAGTGTCTCGACGCCGGTCCCGCCGGCGTGTACGCCGGCACGAGCGACGGCGTCTACCGGGAGACCAGCGACGGCTGGGAGCGCGCCGTCGGCCTCGGTGACGTGACCGCGGTCGCCGTGGACGACGGCGTGTGGGCGGGCACGGAACCGAGCGCCGTCTACCGGAGCGAGGACGGCGAGACGTTCTCGGAGTGCGGCGGCCTCACCGACCTGCCGTCGAGCGACGACTGGGCGTTCCCGCCGCGTCCCTCCACCCACCACGTCAGGTGGATCGAATCGACGCGAGACCGCCTCTACGTCGCCATCGAGGCGGGCGCGCTCGTCCGCACCGAGGACGGCGGCGAGACGTGGCAGGACCGCGTCGCCTCCGGCCCCATCGACACGCACGGGATGGAGACGCATCCGGACCGCCCGCACCTCGCGTACTCGGCGGCGGGCGACGGCTTCTACGTCACGGGCGACGGCGGCGACGCGTGGCACACCGAGGAGGAGGGCCTCGACCGGACGTACTGCTGGAGTGTCGTCTGCGACCCCGGCGACCCGCCCGCACTCTTGCTGTCGGCGGCCCACGGCCCGCGGCACGCACACGACGCGGGGACCGCCGAGAGTGCGGTCTACCGCCGGAACGGCGACGGCTGGGAGCGCTGTACCGGCCTCCCGGGGCCGGAGGGCTTGCTCGCGTCCGTGCTCGCGACGACGGGCGAAGCCGAAGTCGCGCTCGCGGCGACGAACCGCGGCCTCTACCGCACCGACGATTGGGGCGAGACGTGGACCGAACTCGGCGGCGACTGGCCCGACGGCCTGACAACCGAGCGCCCGCGCGCCCTCGTCGTCGTGTGAGCTTGAAGCGGTAGTATTCAGCGTCGTATCGTCTTCGGATACCATCCCGAAAGCCCCACCCTCAGCCGGGTGGTCAGCCGGTATCGGGTAGGACTGAAAGGGGCGAGGGGCTGCGGGAAGCCGGGCGAAGTAAGCACGCGACCATCGGGAGCGCGCGAAGCGAGCCCCGCGACCGCAGCCCCTCGGGGCTTTCGAGGTGGTATTGACGGTTCCAACAACCGACTCTACACAGTTCCCTAGTGCGAATCCCGACTCTTTTTCTCGGGCTGTGTCGAACGGGCGTGCATGGCAAAACAGCCGCACCTGCTCGTCGAGGAGGGGGACGTCCACGACATCGCGCTGATTCCGGGGGACCCGGGTCGCGTGGACCGCATCGCGTCGCACTGCGACGACAGCGAAGTGGTGGCGGAGAACCGCGAGTACAAGGTCGTCAACGCCACCTACGAGGGCGTCGAGTTGACCATCAGCTCCACCGGCATCGGCTGTCCGAGCGCCGCCATCGCCGTCGAGGAACTGGCGAAGGTGGGCGTCGAGACGTTCATCCGCGTCGGCACCATCGGCGGCCTCCAGGAGGACGTCGAGGTCGGCGACATGATTGTCGCCACCGGCGCCGCCAAGGAGGAGGGGACGAGCAAGCGCTACGAGTCCGAGGTCTACCCCGCCGTCCCCGACTACGACGTGCTCACGAGCCTCGTGGATTCGGCAGAAGCCAACGACGAGGAGGTCCACGTCGGCCCCATCGTGAGCGACGACGCGTTCTACAACGAGAGCGACGAGTACGTCGAGGACTGGAACGACGCCGGCCTGCTCGCCATCGAGATGGAGGCCGCGACCGTGTTCTCGCTCGCGCGCCGCCGCGGCCTCTCGGCGGGCGCCATCTGCACCGTCGACGGCAACCTCGTCGCGGGCAACCAGAAGGGCGCGGACAGCGACGACGAACTCCCGGAGAAGGCGAAGAACAACGTCGCGCGCGCCATCGACATCGCGCTCGACTCCGTCGTCGAGTTGGCGTAACCGACTCCGTTTCTCACACCACCCGCAGGTCTCGCGGGTAGTCGTTGAGGTTCCGGTAGCCGTCCTCGGTGACGACCACGACGTCTTCGAGGCGGACGCCGCCGACGCCCTGCTCGTAGCAGCCGGGTTCGACGGTGACGACGTTGCCGGGTTCGAGTTCGCCGGCGCCCCAGCTCAGTTTCGGTTCCTCGTGGAGGTCGAGGCCGACGCCGTGGCCGGTGGGGTGGTAGAGGCCGTCGTCGGTCGCCTCGTCGGTGCGGAGCGTCGGGTAGCCCGCGGCCTCGAACACGTCGCAGACGGCGTCGTTGACGGCTTCGCCGGTGACGCCGGGTTCGATGGCAGCGAGCGCAGTCTCGTAGGCTTCGCGGGTGACCTCGTACCACTCCCGCACCTTCTCGTCGGGGTCGCCTTTGACGAACGTGCGCGTCATGTCGCCGACGTACCCCGACGCCTCGTCGCGAGGGAAGACGTCGACGATGACGGGCTCGCCGGCGCGAATCGGTCCCGAACCGACTGCGTGGGCTTTCGCGGCCTCGGGGCCCGAGGCGACGATGCACTCGCTGAGTTCACAGCCCGCGTCCCGGAGTTCGGCCTCGATTACCTCCCGGACGCGCTCGCTGGTCACGGTGTCGCCGCCGAGGCGGAGCACGCCGTCCTCGACGGCCGCGTCGGCGAGCAGGGCCTCGACGGCCGCCATCGCGTCCTCGTTCGCGCGCTGGGCGGCGGCGACGGCCTCGATTTCCGCGGGAGATTTCACGGCGCGCACGCCGGTCACGGCGTCGTCGTAGTCGGCAACGACCTCGATGCCCTCGTCGCGGAGCGCGTCGGCGGTCCCGGTCGGGAAGTTCGGCGGGACGGACACCGACTCGACGCCGTAGTCGGCGAGGAAGCGCGCCGTCGCGAGCGGGCCGGCGAGCGCCGGCCCGCGCTCCACGACGAGGTCACCGAAGCCGAACTCTGAGCGCCGGCGCACCGCGTCGGCGTCGCTCTCGGCCTCCGCGCGCGGCGCTTCGAGGTCGGGCACGAGCAAGCGAACCTCGCCGTCGGCGTACAGCGCCACGAACTCGCCGAGCGAGTCCATCCCGGAGAGGTAGCGCTGATTGCTGTCGTCGCCGTCCGCGTCGAGGAGGTAGCCGTCGGTGCCCGCGTCGGCGAGGTGGCCGGTCAGGGCTGGGTACGCGTCGGTCACGTTCGCAGAAGCCGCGTCCCCCGCAATAGGCCTTGCCCGCCTCCGATAGATACTCACAGCCTGGGTGCGCGACCGACCGCGCGACACGGTCCCGGCGAGCGAAAGGCCCAAACCGCTCTCGGTGGACGCTATCGGTATGCTCCGGGAACTGCGGCGGCGACTGGCGGCGGCGCGCCGCCGCGCGTACCGGTTCGAGCGCCGGGAAGCCCGCGAGTTCCGGCGCTGGATAGAGACGACGAGCAACCTCACTCGCGTCTCGGTGTTGCTGTTCGTCCCCCTGCTCGTGGGGCTGGTGACGCTGCTCGCGAACAGCGTCGACCTCGTCTCGTTTCTCCTCTTCCCGCCGCTGGCCTCGGGCACGTACACGCTGTTCTCGGACCCCGAGGGCCGGTACTCGGACCCGCGGAAGTTCGTCGGCGGGATGACCGTCGGCGCGCTCTGCGGGTGGGCGGCGGTCGCGGGGACCGCGACGTACGTCTACCGCGTGCCGCCCGAGGCGATGGGCGCACACGCCGGCGCGGCGGCGCTCGGCGTCCTCCTCACGGGCGTCGCGACGTGGGCGCTGAACCTTGAACTGCCGACCGCGTACTCGACGGCGCTGCTCGTGCTCATCACGGGCACCGCCCAGCTCGCGTACGTGGTGAGCGTCGCGCTCTCGACGAGCCTCGTCGCCATCGTGTTCGTGGTGTGGCGAAACGAGTTCTACGAGGAGCGCGCGCGCTACCTCTACCAGACGACGAAAGCCGACGACCACGTCATCGTGCCGATGCGGGGCGAGCACGCGAACCAGACCGCGATGTTCGGCGCTCGCATCGCGGCCGCCCACGACGCCGGGAAGGTCGTTCTCTTGGACGTCGTGGCCGACGAAGACGTGGCGGCCGCCGAGCGCGCGAGCATCGACGGCGAGCGCGCCGACTACATCGACGAACCGGAGTCGGCGGCCGAGGAGCAGGCCGCGGACGCGGCGGCCCGGGAACTCGAACAGCAGGCGTCACGCATCGAGACGCGCGTCGGCGTGCCCTGTGACGTGGTGGTCGCGGTGGCCGACGGCGACCCCTCCCGGACCGTTCTGCGCGCCGCCGACGAGACGAACTCGGATTTGGTGGTCGCGCCGTTCGAGACCGAGCGCGGGTCGCTCACGCCGTTCGTCCGCGGGCTGTTCGGGAGCGACACCGACGTGGTGGCGTTCCGGGGGGACGGCGAGCGAACGCGCTGGAAGCGCATCATGGTGCCCGTGCGGTCGGCGTCGGACACCGCTCACGCGATGCTGGACTACGCGCAGCGTCTCGCGGGGAAGACCGGGAGCGTCAGCGCCTGCTCGTGTATCGACGCGGAGCGGGACCGCCGCACCACGGAGTCGATGCTCGCGAACCTCACGGAGACGGTGGATTCGCGCTGCGAGACGCGCGTGTCGCGGTCGGACGTCGAGGAGTTCCTCCGGCGGAACGACAGCCACTACGACCTCGTCTTCCTCGGCGCGAGCACCGACCGGTCGCGGGCGTCGAAGTTCGTCTCGCGCCCGACCTACGAGCGCGTACAGGACATCGAGACGGACTTCGCCGTCGTCCACATGGGTTAGGCGTCCTCGTCGAGCGCGGCGTCGAGACCCACGTCTTCGGCTTCGCGCTCGGCCTTCCGGTCGCCGAACGCGGAGCGCGCGATGAACCGCGCGCCGATGACTGCGGGGCTGATGACGGTGTCGGCGCCGGCACGCCGGAGTTTCGCCTCGTTCTCGCGTTCGGTGGCGGCGGCGACGACGCGCACGTCCGGGTGGGTCTCGCGCACGGTGAGGATGTCGAGGGCGTCCTGTCCGTCGTCGTTGGTCGCCGCGACCACCGCGCGGGCGCGGTCGACGTTCACGCGCTCCAGTGACGCCTCGTCGCTGGGGTCGGCGACGAGGACGTTCACGTCGCGCTCGCGGAGCCGAGAGGCGGCTTCGTCGTCGTCCGTGAGCACGACGAGTTCGCGGCCGGCGGCGCGGAGTTCTTCGAGAATCGGTTCCGTCAGGTCGCCGTAGCCCGCGACGACGACGTGGCCGTCGAGGGACTCTAACTGGCTCTGTGTCATGCGTCCGAGTGCGCTCGCGAACCGGGCTTCGAGGGCGGGGCCGAGCAGCGCGCCGAGCGCGATGGCGAAACTCGCGGTGCCGAGCACGAGCACCGAAAGCGAGAACAGTCGCGCTTCCTGCGTGGCGGGCGTCACGTCGCCGTATCCGACGGTGCTGGCGGTGACGAGCGTGTAGTAGAACGCGTCCAGGGGCGTCTCGACGGCGGGGAAGCCGTCGCGGAGCGCCCACGTGCCGACCGTCCCGTAGGCCTGCACGCCCACGAGCGCGATGCCCGCCGCGAGTTTGCTGGTGGAAAGCGAGATGCGGCGGTCGAAGCGCCCGCGCGCCACCGCGAGCACGGGAAAGGCGAGCACCGACAGCACGACGAGAGGCACCGAGTACGGCGTCGCCTGCACGACGCCCTGTGCGGCCGTCACGGGGAGCAGAATCATCGTGGAGTACCACGCCGCGCGCAGGCCGCGGCGCAGGCCGAGCGCGCTCCCGACCATCAGAAAGCCCGTGATGGCGCCCGTGAACTCCGCCGTCTCGCTGGCCGACGCGGGCACCACGTCCGCGAACGGCCCGAAACTCGCGCCCGGGTCGACGATGCCGAGAATGCCGACGAGGACGGACAGCGCGGCCACCGCGAGCGTCAACACGACGGCGACGCGCCCGGTCACTCGTTCGACGCCCGGCAGGTCCATACCAGTACGCGGGACGGCGCCCCTCTTGAAGGCGGCGGCGCGACGGCGGGCCGACGGCGACACGGGGGCGCCACGGCCCGACGTGGCCGGACGGTAGCGTTTTGGTCGGGGCGCGTCTGGGTGGCTGGTATGACTTCGACTCCCGTGCAGGTCCTGCAGGGCATCTATCTGGGGCTGCTGGCGGGCGTCGTCCCGGCGCTCGTGGCGTTCGCGTTCGGGTTCCTCTTCAAGTACGTGACCGGACTCTCGATTCCGGCGTTCGGCGTCGTCGTCCTCGGCGTCGCGCTCGCCGGCGTGAACGGCGGTCTGCTGGCGTTCGCCGACCCCACGATAACGCAGGCGGCGAACTCCACGACGCTCGTCGTGGCGCTGCTGGTGGTGTCGCTGTCGACGTTCTACATGCACGCCGTCGGCGACCGACTCGGCGCGGAACTCCCGAGACGCATCACGCTCCGCGCGCTCCGCGAGCGCACGCTGAACGCGGACGTGGTGAGTCTCGTCGGCGGCAGCCGCGAGGTCACCGTGCGCGTCGTCGGCGCGGTGCGGGACGTCGAGGGCTACCCGCCGCTGTCCGACACCTTGCGCGCGGAGATTCGGGACGTCGAGTGGCGGTTCCCCGCCGACCTCCCGCTGTCGGAACTCGAAACGCGGTTCGCCGACCGCCTGCGCTCGGAGTTCGACGTGCAGGAGGCCTCGGTAACGCTGGACGAGCGCGCTCGCGCGAGCGTCGCCGCCGCGCCGCCCGCCGCCGGCGTCTCGAAGCGCACGCCGGTCGGGACGCGCGCCGTCTCGGTGCAGACGCTCGTCCCGTCGGGCGTCGCGCGCGGCGACGAGGTGTCGCTGCTCGTCGGCGACGACCGCGTGGACGGCACCGTCGTCTCGGCGAAGACCGGCGTCACCCCGGACGGCGACGCCGACTCGGCGGCGGACGTGCGGCCGGACGGCGGCGAGGAGACAGTAGAGCGCGAACCGACGCCGGCGCCGACCACCACCGGCGGCGTCGGTCGGCTGACGGTCGCCGTCTCGCGGTCGGACGCCGAGCGCCTGCTCTCGGCCGCGGACGCGCGCGTCGTCGTGAAATCGCGGGGGACGCGCCGCGAGTACGAACTGCTCGGCGTGCTGCGGCGCGCCGGTCAGCGCGTCCGCCGGGTCTCGCTCCGCGAGGACTCGCCGGTGGTCGCGGACGCGAAGACGGCGGCTGACGTGCGTGACGAGTTCGGCGTCGCGGTGCTGGCGGTGCGCTCGGGCGGCGACTGGACGGTCGCGCCGCTCGGTGACGCCGCGCTCGCGGGCGAGGTGTTCGTCGCCGGGTCGCGGGCCGACCTCGACCGGTTCGCGGAGGTGGCGGCGTGACCGCGTTCGCGCCCGTCCTCGACGAGTTGCAGATGGCGACCGTCGCGGAGGCGGCCGGACTGGCGCTCGGCGCGGGCGTCGCCGTCGCGGTGCTCGCGGCGGCGTTCCGGTGGTACTTCCGGCAGCGCGTGCCGTTCGGCGTCGCCCTGCTCGTGGACGCCGCCGTGGTGACGCTGTACCTGAACACGCGGGTCGCGCTCGGCGACGCGGTCGCCGGCGAGACGGACGCGCTCGCGCCGCTCGCGGTCGGGTTCAACCTCGCGGTGTTCGGTGCGGCCGTGGTGTTGGTGCCGGCGGCGCGCCGCGCGGGCGACCGCGTCGGCGTCCAACTGCTCGCGGCGACCGGCACGCGGGAACTGGAGGGCGAGGTCGGGCAACTCGTGCAGGCGGTCGGGCGCGCCGTCGCCGTCGAACTCCCCGAGGACATCGACGACATCGAGGGGTACGACCCGGTCGCGCCCGCCGTGAAACGCGACCTCGCGGGGCGCACGCTCATCTTCCCGCGCCGGCTCACCGTCGAGCAGTTGCGGGACCGCGTCGTCACCCGCCTCAAAGACGACTACGAGGTCGGCTACGTGGACGTGGAAGTCGAGAAGGACGGCACCGCGACGTATCTCGCGCTCGGCCGCCGCACCGCCGGTATCGGGCACACGCTCCCGCCGGGCACGGCCGCGGTCGCGGTGCGCGCCGACCCGCCGAACGCGGCGGGCGCGGGCGACCTCGTGCAGGTCTGGGAGACGACCGGCGAGTCGCCCGAGCGCGTCGCGACGGCCGAGATACGCGGCGTCCACGAGGACGCGGTGACGCTCTCGCTCGACGAGTACGACGCGCGCGGGCTGGCGGGCGGCGACTATCGCCTGCTCACGCTCCCGTACGAACCGGGCGCGGACCGCCAGTTCGCGAGCCTGCTCCGTGGCGCCGACGAGACGATGACGGTGGCGACGGTCGCCGCGGACAGCGACCTCGACGGCGCGACGGTCGGCGACGTGGCGGGGACGGTGGTCGCGGTGCGGTCGGCCGACGGCGTGGACGCGATTCCTGCCCGCGACCGCGTGCTCGCACCCGAGGACACGCTGTACGTGGTCGCGCGACCGGACGCCGCCCGGAGACTCGACGCCGCGGTCGCGGCGCCCGACGCCGCCGAGTCCCCGTAGCACCTATGGGGGGCGACGGCGGACTGACGGGCATGGAGTGGAAACTGTTCGCGGACCTCGCGGAGGTCGGCGGCGACAAGCACGTCGACGTCGCGGTGGGCGCGGACGCCACGGTCGGCGACGCGCTCGACGCGCTCTTGGACGCGCGCCCGGCGCTCCGCGACCGCGTGCTCACCGAGGACGGCGACCTGCGACCGCACGTCAACGTCCTGCACAACGGCGAGAACGTGCGCACGGAGGGCGACGGGCTCGCCCAGTCGGTCGAGTCGGGCGACGAACTCGCGATGTTCCCGCCGGTGAGCGGGGGCTGATGTACGAACTCGCACACCGCGGGTTCGCGGGCGTCGCGCCAGAGAACACGCTCGCGGCCGTCGAGAGCGCGGTGAATCGGGCGCACGGCGTGGAGGTGGACGTCCAACCGGCGAGTGACGGCACCCCGGTCGTCTTCCACGACCACCGACTCGATGCCGAGGCGGACTCGCGGGGCGTCACCGACCGGTCGGGGTTCGTCTGGGACGCCACCCCGGACGAACTCGCGGACGCGGACGTGCTCGGTTCGGGAGAGGGCGTGCCGACGCTCGCCGACGTGGCCGGCGTCGTGCCGGCGGGCACGGAGTTCCACGTCGAACTGAAATCGCCCGGAAGCGAGGACGCGCGCCTCGGCCTCCCGGGGCCGGACGCCTCGCAGTGGCGGCCGTTCGTCGAAGCCGTGACCGACGCGCTCGCGGACTGCGACGCGCCCGTCGTCTTCTCCTCCTTTTTCGACGGCGCGCTGGAGGCCGCCCGAGAGGTCGCCCCCGACACCGCGCGCGCGGCGCTCTGTCTGGACGCCGACCGCGGGCTGACGCGCGCCAGCGAGTTCGACTGCCGGGCGTTCCACCCGCCACTCGACGCGGTGGACGCCGACCTCGTGGACCGCGCCCACGGGAACGGCCACACCGTCAACGTCTGGACTATCGAGAACTGGCAGGACGCTCACGCGTGCCGCGAGGCGGGCGCGGACGGCGTCATCACCGACTACCCGGGCGTGCTGGCGTGGGCCGACGGCGGCGCGGGCTGGTAGTCAGGTCTGCTTCTCGAAGTGGCGAATCGAGCGGTCGGTGCCCGCGACGACCACCTCGTCGGCGGCCTCGATTGTCGTCGATTGGTCGGTGCGCACGTCGCCAGCGCGGACGACCGCGACGACGGTCCAGCCGTGCTCGGGGTCGCTCGCGCCCGCGAGCGTCTTTCCCGCGAACGGCGCCGCGTCGGCGCGCACCAGCCGAATCTGGCCGACCGGGTCCATCACGCGCTCGCCGTGGACTTCCGCGGCGACGAGCCGCGCGCAGACCCGCTGGACGGACAGCACGTAGTCGGCGCCCGCGCGCACCGCCGGCGACGCCTTCTCCTCGTCGGTGACGCGCACGAGGATTTCGAGGTCGTCGGCGAGCGACCGCGCCATCGCCACCGCGAGCAGCGTCGTCGCGTCGTCGTCGACCGTGACGACCAGCGCCGACGCGCCCTCGACGTCGGCCTCGCGGAGCGTCTCCGGTTCGGTCACGTCCCCGACGACGTCGGGGTCCGCGTCCGCGCGCTGGTCGACAGTCGTCGCGGACACCTCCTCGGGGAGCGCGTCGACGGCCGCCTGCCCGCCCTCGCCGAGCCCCGCGACGACCACGCGACCGCGACTCGCCGCGGGGCGCCGGACGCCCGCCACGTCGTTGGCCACCTCGTCGAGGACGCCTTCGGGCCCGGCGACGACGAGGACGGTGTTCGGCGTGAGGCGGTCGCCTGACGACGGCGGTATCCGGAGTTCGCCGTCGAACCACCCCGCGACCAGCGACAGTTCCGGGTGCGCGGCGACCGGCGAGTCGCCGACGCGGACGCCGTGCAGGTGGCTGCCGCGCCGGACGAGAATCTCCCGAATCGCCACGTCGTCGCCGACGCTCTCGGGGAGGGCGACGGGCGTCGTCGCTTTCTCCGCGAGTCGCGCGCCGATGAGGGCGTGGGGCGCGACGCTGCGGTCGACGCCGACCTCCGCGAGCGCGGCCTTCCGGCGCGTCGACGGCGTGAAACTCACGACCCGGAGGTCCTCGTTCAGGTCGAGTGCGGTCAACACGACGCTCGCGGTGCGGTCGCCGGCGTCCGTGATGAGCAGGGACGCCTTCCCGATGCTCGCGCGCTCGAGGTCGGCGGCGTCCTCCGGGTCGCCGTTGATTGCCTGATAGCCGTCGTCCGAGAGGCGCTTGGCTTCCTCCTCGTCGGACTCCACGAGCACGTAGTCGACGTCGAGCGCTTCGAGTTCGTCGAGCAGGACTTCGGTGTCGCGGCGGTACTCCGCGACGACGACGTGGTCGTCCTTCGGCGAGAGGCGGTCGTCGAGATTCAGGGGCGTGCGCTCGAACAGCGGAATCACGAGCACGCGCAGGGTGACGAACCCGATGACGACGCCCGTCACCTGCATCAGCGCGACGAAGAGGTTCATCCACGGCGTCTCCCACGGCGAGTCCGCGCCGAACCCCGTCGTCGTCAGCGTCTCGATGACCGTGTTCAGCGCCTGAAACGGCGTCCGCGGTCGCCCCTCCAGCGTCCGCATTCCCCAGTAGTAGGTCGCCGTGAACACGAGTACGACGGTGACGAGGCCGCCGAGGAACGCGAGCAGGAGTCGCTGGCGGCGGGTGAGGTCACTCGGGTCGCGTGGGAACCGGAGGTCGCGCATCTGCCACGTCGATTCTGGCCGATGCGTGATAACGTTTCGCAGAAACGTCGGCGTCGCCGTGCCGGGCACCCCCGAATACTTCCGAGCGTCAGTCGAACCCGGCGTATGGTCGAACGCGACCGTCCGGCGGACGCGGACCCGTTGGCGTGGATTAGAGCACAGACGCCCGTTCTGCAGTCACTGGCCGAGGACAGCGCCGAGCGGTCGCCACTCGACGGGCTGACCGTCGCCGTCGCGTCCCACCTCGAACCGAAGACGGGGGTGTTCGTCGAGACGCTCCACGAGGCGGGCGCAGACGTGCTGTTCACTGGGAGCAACCCCCACAGCGTCCACGGGGACGTGGTCGCGCACCTCGACGACCTCGACGGGGTTCGCGGGTTCGCGTGGGAGGGGATGGACCACGACGACCTCGACATCGCCCAGCACGAACTCCTCGCGGCGGGGCCGGACGTCGTCTGCAGCGACGGGGCGGAACTGCTGGTGAAAGCCCACGCCGAACACCCCGAGGTGGCCGACGACCTCCTCGGGGCCGCCGAGCAGACCACCTCGGGCGTGAGCCGGGTCGAGGCGATGGACGCGGACGGCGCCCTCTCGGTGCCGGTCTACCGAGTCAACCACACGCCGGTCAAACACTGGTTCGACAACGTCCACGGCACCGGCGAGAGCGCGCTGGCGAACGTGATGCTCTCGACGAACACCGTCCTCTCGGGTTCGACCGTCGTGGTCGCCGGCTACGGCTACGTCGGGCGCGGCATCGCACAGAAAGCCCGCGGCATCGGTGCCCGCACCGTCGTGACGGAGGTGGACCCGCGGAAAGCCCTCCAGGCGCACATGCACGGCCACGAGGTCCGCCCGATGGCCGAGGCCGCGTCAGAGGGCGACCTCTTCGTCACCGCCACCGGCAACTGCCACGTGATTCGCGAGGAGCACTTCGACCGGATGCAGGACGGCACAGTCCTCTGTAACGTCGGCCACCGGAACGTGGAAATCGCCATCGACGACCTGCGCTCGATGTCCGTCGACCGGGCGGAGATGGGCGACGGCATCACCTGTTTCGAACTCCCCGACGGCCGCGTCGTCAATCTGCTCGCCGACGGGGAACTCGTGAACTTGGCGGGGCCGTTCAGCCAGGGCCACCCGGCGGGGGTGATGGACACCACGTTCGGTGCGATGTTCGCGACGGTGCGCCACCTGGCGACGGCGGACGAGGTGCCGGCGCCGGGCGCGTACGACGTGCCGACCCGAATCGACAGAGAGGTCGCCAGCCGGAAACTCGACGCGCTCGGCGTCGACGTCGACGAGATGACCGACCTCCAAGAGGAGTACTTGGCGTCGTGGGACCGGGAGTCGGTCGTCTGACCGGGAGTCGTGGTACCCCGACCCTCGGAAGTGTTATCCGTGGGACGCCCTTCTCTCTGTTCGCAATGGCAGAAGGGAAGGTTGACTTCTTCAACGACACTGGCGGCTACGGTTTCATCTCGACTGACAGCGACGACGTGGACGACGACGAGGACGTGTTCTTCCACATGGAAGACGTCGGCGGCCCGGACCTCGAAGAGGGTCAGGAAGTGGAGTTCGACATCGAGTCCTCCCCGAAGGGACCGCGCGCGACGAACCTCGTTCGTAACTAAGGCGGCGCCGTCCGTCGTCCGCTGTGACGGCTGACGTTTCCGTTTTCTCCCACTATCACACTGCGTAGCTACGGCGCTGGCGTTCCGCCCGCCGCGGTTACGCCGACAATTCACTCGCCCGGAGCCGAAGGCACGGCGTCCCCGCGCCGAGTCGACAGCCCCCGGCGGGATTCAGAAGTCGCGTCCCGCTACCGCCGGTCGGTCAAATCGCACTCCAGTGCGAACTTCGGTTCGTCGCTGATGCCGGCGCGCGTGTACGCGGCGTCCGTGACGTGCTGGGTGGACTCGGGGATGAGGACGCGCGTCTCGTCGGCGCCGAGCGCGGCGGCGTCCTCGGCGATGGCGGCGAACAGGACGCGGGCGGACTCGGTGTCGTCCCACGTCGCGGCGCCGTACTCCGCCCAGTGGACGTCCTCGCCGTCGTCGTTCTCGCGGTCGTAGTCGCGCACGCGGAACGCCATCGCCGTCGTGCCGTCGTCCTGTACCGAGAACACCTCGGCGTCGTCGCTCGCATCGTGGAGCGTGTCGCGGGTGAGTTCGCGGAGCGCCCACGACTCCTCGTCGTCGAGCGCGAGGCCGCCGAGCACGTCCCGGCCGTCGCTGCCCATCCACTGCGTCCACGCCGCGTCCGGGTCGTTCTCGACCGTGGCGTCGGTGTCGAGGCCGGCGAGCGCGTCCTCGCGAGGGTCCGGGTGGGCCCACCGGAACTCGATGCCGGGTTCGAAGCCGGCGTCGCGGGACGCGCCGAGGCCGGCGTCGTTCCACGAGAACACCATGTTCCGGGCGACCGTCGCGCCCTTCTCGGCGGCCCAGTCGAAGGCCGCCTCGTTCAGCAGGCCGGCGATGCCCTCGCCCCGGAACTCGGGGTTCGAGCGCATCCCCTGCAGCCACGCCTCGTGCTCGGAGAGCAACACGGCCTGACAGATGCCGCCGACGTCGTCCCCGGTGTCCACGACGAACGTGCGCTGGGTGTCGCCGTCGCCGGCGATCCAGTCGTGGTAGACCTGCGGGATGTAGTCGCCGCTCCGGTCGGTCCAGATTTCGCTCGTGAAGGCGGCGACGTCGTCGTAGTCCTCGGGCGTCGCCTGCCGGACGGTGAGTTCCTCCGAGGTCATTGCCACGGCGTCGACCGCTCGGTGATTTCGCCCGCGAGCGGTTCCTGCATCGTCGCCGCGGGGTCGTCGCTGTTCGCGAGCGCCCACATCAGTTTCACCTTCGCGGTGCCGGGGAGCATGTCCTCGCCCTCCACGACGCCCGCGTCGAGCAGGTCCCGGCCCGTGTCGTAGACGCGGTCGCAGACGCGGCCGTCGAGGCACTGGCTCGTCATGACGACGGTCGTGCCGTCGTCGACCAGTTCCTCGATTGTCTCCACGAAATCGGTGTGGACGTGCCCGAGGCCCGTTCCCTCGACGACGACGCCGCTCTTGCCCTCGCAGGCCTCGAAGAACGCCTCGTCCATGCCGGGCGTGAACTTCACCAGTTCCACGTCCTCGTCGAGGTCGGGCGCGATGTCGAGGGGCGCCTCTTCTCGCTCGGTGTACGCCTTCGTGAACGAGACGCCGCGCGCGTCGCCCGTCGCGTCCTCGCTCGCCTCGTCGTAGTCGACGTAGCCGAGCGGTTCCGCGCCCACGGTCTCGAAGGCGTCCCGGCGACTGGTGTGGTTCTTCCGCACGCGGGTGCCGCGGTGGAGCGCACACCGGTCGTCGCTCTCGGAGGCGTGCATGCAGACCATCACCTCGGCGGCGTCGGCCTTCGCGGCCTCCACCGAGCAGACGGCGTTCATCACGTTGTCCGAGGACGGCCGGTCGGCCGAGCGCTGACTCCCCGTGAACACGACCGGGACGGGCGTGTCGAGGACGAACGACAGCGCGCTCGCCGAGTACTGCATCGTGTCCGTGCCGTGCATCACGACGACGCCGTCCGCGCCGTTCTCGATTTCCTCGTGGACGGCCTCGGCGAGGTCCTGCCAGATGGGGACCTCCATGTTCTCCGAGAGGATGTTCGCGACGACGCGCCCGCGGTAGTTCGCGCGCCCCGCGAGGTCCGGCACCGCTCGGAGCACGTCCTCGGCGTCGAACTGCGCGGTGACAGCGCCGGTGCGGTAGTCCACCGTCGACGCGATGGTGCCCCCGGTGGAGATGAGCGCGATGGTCGGCAGGTCGTCGTCGAACTCGACGGCCGAACTCGCGTCCTCGCCGGCGTCGCCCTCGACGTCGAAGACGCCCGATTCCAGTACCTCCACGTCGGCCCCGTCGCGGTCGACGCCGACGTTGTAGCCGGAGTCGAGTTTCACGACGAGGTGGTCCGGCGACGCCGACGGCAGCAACACGCCCTCGTGGGTCGCGCCCTCGCGTTCGACGCGCACGCGGTCCCCTGCGTCTGCAGTCATACGCGATGAGTTCCGGGGCGGCGGAGGAAAAGGTTGCTACTCCGCGATGCGCCACTCGCCGCTCTCTCGGGTCACCACGTCTCGCTCGTCGAGGGTCTCTAGGACGCCCTCGACGAGCGGCTCCGGGGCGTCCAGCCGGTCGGCGAGCACCTCGACGGTGCGGTCGCCGTCCGCGAGCGCGGCGAGCACGTCGGCGTACAGGCGCTCGTGGCCGTCGCCGACGGCGTCCGCGAGGCGGTTCTGCACGTCCGCGAGGCGGCCCTGCACCCAGCGCTGAGCGAGCGACAGTTCGCGTTCGAGGTCCTTCAGGTCCTCCAGTTTCGCCGCCAACTGGGCGACGTCGTCCTCGCGTCGGTCCTCGACGCGCACCGAGATGTGCTGACAGCGCGTCAAGTCGAGGTCCGCGCTCGCGGGGTACGCGGACTTCGCGCCGAAGTCGAACGGGGACAGCCGGACCTCCAGTCGCAGATTCTCGGCGATGTGGAAGTACTTGCGGCGCTGGTCGTCGACCTGTGACTCGACGAGGCCGGCCTCCTCCAGTCGCCGGAGGTGGTCGATGACGGCCTTCGGGCTGACGCCGATGTACTCCGAAATCTCCGTGACGTAACAGGGCTTGCGGGCGAGCAGGCTGAGGATGCGCCTGCGGTTCTCGTTGCCCAGCAAGTCGAGTAACGCCCCGGAGTCCATTACGCGGACGTTGACGGTCAGCGCTGAAAAGGGTGTCTGCTTCGGCGGTGGAAATGCGCGACGGCTTAAGGGTTCGCCGGAGCGCTTATCTGTTATCGTGGTAAACGTTAGCACGCATGTTCGAGGCGTTCTCCAGCGGCTACTACCTCGGACGGTTGTACGTCGAACCCGCGGCCGGCGAGCGCGCGGCCATCAACCGCGCGCACCACCGGCGGGTCAACGAGCAACTGTACACAACCGACGAAGGCATCTCGCGGACGGACCTCCCGCTCGTGATGAAACTCGGCGAGGCACACCTCGCCGTCGACGGCGAGGACGACGTGCCCGAGCGGACACTCGCCGTCCCCGAGCGACTACTGGAGCGCCTCGACGTCCCGAACCCGCCGACGCTCGAGGAGGTGTTGCTCGCGAAACGCGAGCACGCGCGCCGCCTCCTCGACATCGGCGCGGTGTAGCCCGCCCTCGATTTTCCGCGGACAACGAGAGGACTAACACGCTGGCGCGAGACGCCCATCCGTGACCCTCGCGTCCGTCCCGCGGTACGACCCCGACGCCGCCGCCCGCGTCGGCGACCACGCCGTCGTCGTCGGCGGCAGCGTCGCCGGCCTGCTCGCGGCGCGCGTCCTCGCGGACGCCTTCGATCGCGTGACCGTCGTCGACCGCGACGCGTTCCCGGACGACCCGGTCGCCCGCGACGGCGTCCCGCAGGCCCGCCAGCCACACGTCCTCCTCGAAGCCGGGCGCGCGACCCTCGAAGACCTCTTCCCGGGCTACGGCGAGGACGTGGTCGCGGCGGGCGGCCTGATGCTCGACTGGACGACCGACCTCGTCCACTACGAGCGCGGCGGCTTCCTCGCGTCCGGCGCGTCCCCGGAGACGCTGTACGCCGCCAGCCGCCCCCTCTTCGAGCACGCGATTCGAGCGCGCGTCGCGGCCCGCGACGACGTGACTCTCGAAGGCGACTGCGCGTTTCTGGGCTACCGCGCCGACGGCGACCGAATCGCGGGCGTGGACGTGCGCCGAGGCGACGGCGCGCGCGCCAGCGTCGACGCCGACCTCGTCGTCGACGCGACGGGGCGTGCGAGCAAGACCCCGAGGTGGCTCGCCGACAACGGCTACCCGACGCCGCCCGAGGACACCGTCGACGTGGACGTGACGTACGCCACGACCGTCGTGGAGCGCCCGACCGACGACCGGCGCGTGCTGTTCTCGCCGCCGACGCCGCCGCGCACTCGGGGCGGCGGCGCGTTCCCCGTCGAGGGCGACCGGTGGCTCGTGACGATGCAGGGCGTCCACGGCGACGACCCGCCGACCGACCGCGACGGCTTCGTCGAGTTCGCCGACTCGCTGCCCGTCCCGCAGGTCGCTCGCGTCCTCCGCGAGCAGGCGTGGGTGACCGACGACATCGCGTCCTACCCGTTCCCGTCGAACCGCCGGCGGCGCTACGAGACCCTCGACGACTTCCCCGAGGGCCTGCTCGTCGTCGGCGACGCCGTCGCGAGTTTCAACCCCGTCTACGGGCAGGGGATGTCGGTCGCGGCGCTCGAAGCCGTCTGCCTCCACCGCGCGCTCGCCGACGGCGGCCGCGAGAACCTCGCCGCCCGCTTCTTCGACCGCGCGACCGCGGCGGTCGACCCGGCGTGGCTGCTGGCGACGTCCTCGGACCTCGCGCGCCCCCAGACCGACGGGTCGCTCGCGCTCCACGAGCGCGCGTTCGACCGGTACGTCGCCCGTCTCGTGGAGCGCGCCCACGACGACGGCGTGCTGGCGACGGCCTACGGGCGCGTGCTCACGATGGAGCGCTCGCCGACCTCGCTGCTCCGCCCGCGCCTCGCGGCGCGCACCCTCCTGCCGTCCCGGTGAGGGAAACGCCTAAGCCCGCGGCCCGTCGCCGTTCGCCCATGCTGGACGACCTCCTCGGGCGCACGGAACTCAAAGCGCGCATCGAGGAACTGGAGGCAGAGAAGGAGTCCCTCGAAGCCCAGTTGGACGCGGAGAGCGAGCGCCGCAGCGAGGCCGCCCGTGAGCGACAGGCGGCCGAGCGCCGCGTGAACGAACTCGAAGACCGGGTCGCTGAACTGGAAGACCGCGTCGAGCGCGCGGAGGGCGACGACGCCGGCCCCGAGTTCCGGGCGCGCGTCGACCTGAGAGACGAGCGCTTGGAGCGCGTACTCGGCCTGCTGGAGAGTCTCGACGGCGGCGAGGAAGGGATTCTGACGGCGTACGTGCCCGACGACCCGCCCGAGGCGGTTCGCGAGGCGTTCGGCGACCGGGCGCCGCTGGTCGAGCGCGCCGCGCCGTGTCTCGTCGTCCGGGACCGCGAGGGAATCGTGTCCGCCGCGCTCCGTCCGCCGAACCCACCGGCGGCGTTCTGCGAGTGGGGCGAACGCGCGCGAATCGAGCGCGAGTGGCTGGCGCCCACGGGCCGGTACGCGTTCGCGGTGGTGCGCGCCGACGTGTTCGCGCTCGGCGTCTACGACGCGACCGGCGACGGCGTCGAGCGCGTGCGCTTCGAGGGGTTCGAGAGCGACGTGAAGAGCAAACACTCGAAGGGCGGCTTCTCGCAGGACCGCTTCGAGCGCATCCGCGACGACCAGATTCGGAGCCACGTCGAGAAGGCACGCGAGGCGCTCGCTGACGTGGACGCAGACCGGACGTTCGTCGTCGGACAGGAGACGCTGCTGTCGGCGTTCGACGCCGACGCCACCGCCGCCGTGGACGCCTCGGGGAAGCCCGAGGACGCGCTCGGGAGCGCGCACGCCGACTTCTGGACGGTGGCGCTGTCGCTGCTGTAGCGAGGACGCCCCGCGCCCGGCGGCGGTATTGCCACCGGCTTCAGGTTTAAGGCGGCGGGTGGCGACCGTCTCTGCATGAAGGTCGCACTCCTGGCTCACGAGCAGTTCCCCGACCGCGCGAAGACCGCGGTCGGCGTCCTCCGGTACGCCGACTACGACGTCGCGGCGGTCCTCGACCGCGACAGCGCCGGGTCGCGGGTCACAGACCACGTCCCCGACGTGCAGGACGCGCCGGTCGTCGCGTCGATGAGTGACGTGGACGAGGACGTGGACGCCCTGATTATCGGCATCGCGCCAATCGGCGGCGGCTTCGAGGAGTCGTGGCGCCCGGACGTGCGCGCCGCGCTCGAACGCGGCTGTGACGTGTACGCGGGCCTCCACTACTTCCTCGCCAAGGACGACGAGTTCGCCGACCTCGCCGCCGAACACGGCTGTGAACTCTGGGACGTGCGCAAACCCCCCGAGGACCTCGGGGTCGCCGACGGCGTCGCGGACAGCGTGGACGCCACCGTCGTCACCACCGTCGGCACGGACTGCTCGGTCGGGAAGATGACCGCCACGCGGGAACTGTACGAGGACGCCCGCGACGCCGGGATGGACGCCGCGTTCGTCGCCACCGGCCAGACCGGCATCCTCATCGAGGGCGCGGGCATCCCCGTCGACCGCGTCGTCTCGGACTTCACCGCGGGCGCCGTCGAGCGGATGGTACTGGACGCGGGCGCGGACCACGATTACGTCTTCGTGGAGGGGCAGGCGAGCATCGTCCACCCCGCGTACTCCGGAGTCACCACGAGCATCGTCCACGGGTCGATGCCGGACTACCTCGTGTTGTGCCACGAGCACGGCCGCGACACCGTCCACGGCTACGACCAGGAGATTCCGCCGGTCGCGTCGTTCCCGGAGCGCTACGAGGACTTCGCCGAACCCGTCAGCGACACCGAGTTCGCGGGCGGAATGTTGAACACCCGGAGCGTCGACGACGACGCGGACGCCCGCGAGGCGGTCGCTGACTTCGCGGACGCCATCGACGCGCCCGCCGACGACCCGGTGCGCTTCGGCACCGAGTCGGTCCTGGAGGTGATTCGATGAACACCGAGTTCGAGCGCCGCGAGTTCGAACTGGAGTACCCCTTTACCATCTCCCGCGGGACACAGGAGACGGCGGCCGCGGTGGTCGTGCGCGTCCACGACGACGACGGCAACACGGGCGTCGGCGCGGCCGGGCCGTCCGCGCACTACGGCGAGACGGCGGGCACCGTCGAAGCCGTCATGCCCGACCTGCTCGACGTGGTCGAACGCGTCGACGACCCCGAGAACCTCGCGCGCATCGAGGCCGGGCTGAAGCAGGTGGTCTACGACAACCCCTCGGCGCGCACCGCCGTCAGCATCGCGTGTCACGACCTCGCCGCGAAGCGCGTCGACCGCCCGCTCTACGAGTACTGGGGGCTCGACCCCGCGAACAGCCTCGAAACGTCCTACACTATCGGCATCGACGACGCGGAGACGATGCGCGAGAAGACTCGAACCGCGGTCGACCGCGGCTACGGCACCCTCAAGGTGAAACTCGGAACGGACCGGGACGAGGAACTGCTCGCGACGGTGCGGGACGCCGCGCCCGACGCCACCATCCGCGTCGACGCCAACGAGGCGTGGAGCCCCCGCGAGGCCGTGAACAACATCGAGTGGGTCGCCGACTACGGCGTCGAGTTCGTCGAACAGCCGGTCGCCGCGGAGAACCCCGAGGGCCTGCAGTTCGTCTACGAGCGCTCCGCGCTCCCCATCGCGGCCGACGAGTCCTGCATCACCGCCAGCGACGTGCCGCGGATTGCGGACAAGTGCGACATCGCGAACCTCAAACTCATGAAGACCGGCGGCCTCCGCGAGGCCAAGCGCCTGATTCACGCCGCCCGCGCGCACGGCCTCGACGTGATGTGTGGCTGCATGGCCGAGTCGAACGCGAGCATCGCCGCTGCCGCGCACCTCGCGCCCCTGCTGGACTACGCCGACCTCGACGGGTCGCTGCTGCTCGCTGACGACGCCTTCGACGGCGTGCCGATGCCCGCCGGCCACATCGACCTGGAGAGCGCTGACCGCCCCGGCACCGGCGCGCGCGAGACGTAACGTCGCGTTACTCGCGCCTAGCCCGGTCGTAACTATCGGGCTCGCCGCCGTCGGCTGACGGCATGGACCCAGTCGAGAGCAGTCTCGCCGCCGGCGCCGTCGCCACCGTCGCGTTCGCCGCCGCGCTGTTCGCCGCGGGCGAACTGCTGGGCGGCGGCGGCCTGTTCGTGTTCGCCACGCTGTCCGCGCTCTGCGAACTCGGCGGCCCGCAGTACTGCGCGCCCGACTCCGCCACCTCGGTTGCGCTCACGCTCGCCGCCTTCGCGCTCCTGTTCGCCGTGGCGTGGCCGCTGTTCTTCGCCGCCGTGACGTGGGGTCTCCCCGGCCAGTCCGGAATCGCTCACGGCGTCGCGTTCGCAGTCGTCCTCTGGACCGGGTACGCCGTCACCGCCGCCTACGGCATCGGCTTCGGCGGCGAGACGCTCGCCGGCGACGCGCCCCTGCTCGCCGCGACGTTCGTCGCGTACGTCGTGTACGGCGTCGTGCTCGGCGGCGGCTACGACTTCCTCGCCCACCACCGGACGCTCGACGTCTGACTAGCCGTCGAGGAACGCGCGAACCCGCTCCTCGGTCTCGTCCCCGGGGTCGAGCCACGGCATGTGGCCGTAGCCGTCGAGTTCGTGGAACGCCGCGTCCGGCATCGAGTCGGCGACCGGGCGCCCGACCTCGGGTTTCCAGAAGGAGTCCTCGGTTCCCCAGACGAAACACGTCGGGCGCTCGATGCCCGGGAGTTCGTCGGTCAAATCGAAGAGGTCGTGCATCCGCCCGAACGACCCCTGCGCGGTCTGGAGCGACCGGAGACTCCACTGCTGGGCGTCCATCCCCGAGGCCGCCGCGAGCACGTCGTAGAACGGCTCCGGGACCGCGGAGTCGTCGGCGACGAGCAGTTCGGCGGTGGACTCGCGGGCGTTCTCCTCGGCGTCGCCCAGCGAGTTCAGCCAGTAGAGCACGCGGTTCACGCCCCGAACCGTCATCAGCTTCCAGAGCGCGGAGAACTCCTTGGAGACGCCGCCGGGCGCGCCGACGAGACAGAGGCGGTCGACGCGCTGGTGGTCGAGCGCGAGCAAAAACGCCTGCTGGCCGCCCAGCGAGTTCCCGACGACGTGCGGGGAGTCGAGGCCGAGTTCGTCGAAGAGGTCGGCGAGGTACGCGGTCATGAACGACCGCAGGTGCTTGTTCGTGTACTTCGCGGAGTTGGAGAGTCCGCGCCCCGGGCGGTCCGGGACGACGAGGCGGTAGTCGTCGGCGAGCGCGGAGAGCATCGGGAGCCACGTCGCCGCCGTCGTCGACACGCCGTGCAGGAACACGACCGGTTCGCCGTCCGGGTCGCCGGCTTCGAGGAAGTGAATCCGGCCCGCGGACTCGGTGTCGACGGTGCGCGAGGCGACGTCGACGCCGCAGTGCTCGGCGAGTCGCGCCTGCGCGTCGGCGTATCGGCGTTCCGCCTCGGTGCTCCAGCCCTCGGGTGTGCGTCCCGCGAGCGCGGCTTCGTCGCTGGCCATACGCTCGAAGGTCGCGGAACCGACATAATACTCGGGTGTGGTGGGGTCGATTGGTCTGACGCGTTGGCACGCTCTCAACAGGCTTATGAGTGCGTCCGGGCGAAGAAACGAGCGTATGAGTTCGGTCACTGTGACGCTGCCGGACGGCTCCACCCTGGAGATGGAGTCCGGCGCGACGGTCGAGGACGTAGCGTACGAAATTGGGCCCGGCCTCGGCCGTGACACAGTCGCGGGGAAGATAGACCACGAGCTGGTGGCCAAGGAGGAGTCCATCACCGAGGACTGCGAGATCGAGATTGTCACCGACCAGAGCGACGAGTACCTCGACGTGCTCCGGCACACCGCCGCGCACGTGCTCGCGCAGGCCATCCTCCGTCACCACCCCGACGCGAAACTGACCATCGGGCCGTTCACGGACGAGGGCTTCTACTACGACATCGCGGACGTCGAACTGGACGCCGACGACCTCGACGAGATTCAGGCCGAAGCCGAGGCCATCATCGAGGAGGACCTCGACGTCGAGCGCGTCGCCTACGGCCGCGACGAGGCCGCCGAGAAGTACGCCGACAACGAGTTCAAACGCGAGATTCTGGAGACCGAGGCGGCGGGCGACGGCCCCGTGAGTTTCTACCAGCAGGGCGAGTTCGAGGACCTCTGTAAGGGCCCGCACGTCGAGTCGACGGGCGAGATTGGCGGCTTCAAGGTGCTGGAGACGTCGGGCGCGTACTGGCGCGGCGACGAGGAAAACGAGATGCTCACCCGGGTCTACGGCACCGCGTTCCCGACCGAGAGCGACCTCGAAGCGTTCCTCGAACGCCGCGAGGAGGCCAAGGAGCGCGACCACCGGAAAATCGGCCGGGAGATGGACCTGTTCTCGGTGCCCGAGCACAGCCCCGGTTGTCCGCACTACCACCCGAACGGGATGGCGATGCGGCGCGAACTCGAGGACTACATTCGCGAGCAGAACGACGACCTCGGGTTCGACGAGGTGCGCACGCCCGAACTGAACAAGGCCGAACTGTGGAAGCCGACGGGCCACTACGAGACGTTCACCGAGAACGGCGAGATGTTCGCGTGGCACCAGGACGACACCGAGTACGGCCTGAAGCCGATGAACTGCGCGAACCACGCGCACATCTACTCGGAGACAACGCACTCCTACCGGGACCTCCCGATTCGGTACTCCGAGTTCGGGAACGTCTACCGGAACGAGCAGTCCGGCGAACTCTCCGGTCTGCTGCGCGTTCGCGGCCTGACCCAGGACGACGGCCACGCGTTCGTGCGCCCGGACCAGATTCAGTCCGAGATTCTCGCCATCCTCCGCACCATCGAGGAGATTTACGGCGCGATGGACTTAGACGTGCTGTACAAACTGGAGACGCAGGGCGACGACGCGATGGGCAGCGACGAAATCTGGGAGCAGGCGACCGACGCGCTAAAGGACGCTCTCGCCGCCGAGAGCCTCGATTACGACGTGGAGCCCGGCGAGGCGGCGTTCTACGGGCCGAAAATCGGTATCAACGCGAAGGACGCGCTGGGCCGAGAGTGGACCATCGGCACGGTGCAGGTGGACTTCAACATCCCGCGGTCGCTGGACTTGACCTACATCGGCGAGGACAACGAGGGGCATCACCCGGTGATGATTCACCGCGCGCTCCTCGGCTCCTTCGAGCGGTTCATGGGCGTGCTCATCGAGCACTTCAAGGGTCGGTTCCCGACGTGGCTGGCGCCCGAGCAGGTGCGCATCCTCCCCGTGACCGACGACAACCTCGGCTACGCACACCGCCTCGCGAACGAACTCGACGGGTTCCGCGTGGACATCGAGGACCGGTCGTGGACGGTCGGGAAGAAGATTCAGCAGGCCCACGACGACAACGTCCCGTACATGCTCGTCGTCGGCGACGACGAGGAGGACGCGAACGCCGTCTCGGTGCGCGACCGACAGGAGCGCGAGGAGAAGGGCGTCGAGATGGACGCGTTCGTCGACCACCTCGAAGACGAAGTGAGCGAGAAGCGCCTCGAACCCGACTTCCTCGGGGAGTAGGCGACAGTTCTCGACTCGGGTCCGGTCCCGGCGTCGCTACTTCGGTCGGTCTTCGACGCCGCCGAACCCCGGGAGTGCGTAGTCGATGGCCACCAGCAGCAGTACCGCCGACAGGATGATACCGCCCTCCTCGACGCGCGGAAGGATGCCGAGACCGACGATGAGCGTCGTCGCACACGCCGGGGCGTGGCGCAGGTCGGTCGTCAGCATCCCGGCGCTCGTCAGTCCGACCGACAGCGTCGCGCTGGCCGCGAGTCTCGCTCCGTCGACGCTGAGTGCGGTCGGCAGGCTGGTGACGGCGAGTCCGGGCGCGAGCAGGTGGTACGCGAGCAGGCCGCCGACCACGCCGAACAGGTGGCCGCCGAACACGCGCTGTGGCCGACTCGTCGCCGACGACGGACTCACTGCCAGCGCGTACGCCGACGGCCCGAGACTCGGGAAGATGTAGGGCAGGCCGCTCGCCCACGCGACGGCGGCGAGCCCCATCAAGAGACCGCACACCCGCGTCGTCGTCCGAAGCGCGTCTCCCAGCGGGGGCCGCTCCTCGACCGGTTCGAACAGCCGGCGACGCGCCGCCCGGAGCGCGTCCCACGGGTCCGAGAGTGCGGTCGGCACGGCGTCAGACAGCGACACACGGCCGTCTTCGTCTCCGCCCTCAAAACGTCTGTTGTCTCGCCGTGAGTCACTCACCACACCGCGTCGCCGGACGCGAGGCTCGGTCCCGTCGACGTCGGAACCGGGGGCTCTCGCCCCCTCTCGGAACACCCACTTTAACACGTTTCCCCGATTCGCTTCGAACGAGATGACCGCTGAGTCCGACGACCCCTCGGGCGCGTCCCTCTCGTACAGGAACATCCTCGAACGCGAGATGGAGAGCGCGCTCAAGAGATTCACCGCCCCCCGAAGGGCGTGTTCCTCTCCGGGCTGTCGGCGGGACTCAACCTGAGTTTCGGTGCCCTGCTCATGGCGATGGTGTTGACGTACTCGGGCGGATTCGAATCGAAGTTGGTGCAGCAAGTCAGCCTGGGGGGCGTCTCTTCTATCGCGTTCCTGTTCGTCGTCATCGGTCAGACGGAACTGTTCACCGCTCACTCGACGATGGCGATTCTGCCGGTCCTCGACGGTCGAGCGTCGGTCGGGGAACTCGGGCGCGTCTGGAGTGTCACGTTCGCCGCGAACATCGCCGGCTGTGTGCTGTTCGCCGGGCTAGTCGCTGTCCTGGGTCCGCAGTTGGGAATCCTCGACCCCGACGCCTTCGGGACGCTCGCGGCCGCCCTCCTCCCGTACTCGTGGTGGGTGATCTTCCTCAGCGGAGTGGTCGCCGGCTGGCTGATGGGGTTGGTGACGTGGCTCTCTGCCGCCAGCCGCGACACGGTCAGCCGCATCTTCTTCGTGCTCATCGTCACGGCCGTCATCGGTTTCGGGCCGTTCCACCACAGCATCCTCGGAACGACGGAAGTCCTCTCCGCGATGCTGCTCGGACAGGGTGTAACCCTCGGGGAGTACGGCCACTTCATCCTCTGGACGACGACGGGGAACGTCGTCGGCGGGGCCGTCTTCGTCGGACTCCTCAACTACGGGCACGTGGCACTCGCGGGCGAAGAGCAGAACGTCGACTTCGAGGCCTCCGACAGAGACGAGTGAGACGGACCGACAGCGCACGGATTCGAGTGCGTGGGCGGCGCGTCCGGCGGTCAGCGACTCGCGAGGCGATTCGTCACGCCTCCTCTTCGTAGTCGACTTCCCCGGAGCGGTTCGTCTCCCGGAGGATGAACGGCCCGATGGAGAGCGTGCGCTTGGTCACGGTGACGATGCGGAGGATGTACGCGAGCAGGATGGCGAACGGGAGGACGGCCACCGTGGTCGCCGCGCTCACGACGACGAGCGCGTGGTTCACTCCGAGCGTGTAGCCCGGGTAGTTCGCGGGGTTGAAGAACACGAGCGCGACGATGGCGGCGGCGAGCGCGGGCACCGCGGCGTACAGCAGCGTCCGCGAGAGGTCCGACAGTTCCCACTGGAAGTACAGCGTCTTGAAGTGCTCGCGGGCCGGCCCGAACAGCTTCAGGGTGTCCAGGAGGTCCGCGAGCGCCGCCGTCGCCTCCTCGTCGAGTTCGTCGCCGTACGACGACTGGATGCGCTCGCCGGCGTAAATCTTCCACGAGTAGTTGTAGTTCAGCGCCGCCCACACCACGTCGAACTCGCCGAACTGCGCGCCCTCCAGTTGGTCGGTGACGGCGTCCGCGTTCCCCGTGAGGTTGCTCACGTACGTCGAGACGGCGTCGCCCGCGTCGCCGTCGGGCGCGGCGTCCCGGAGCGACTCGGCCTGCTCGCGGGTCGCCTCCACGAGGCCGCGCAGGAACGCCGACGGCTCCGTCGGCGCCACGTCCACGCCGGCGGCGTCGGCGGCGTCCTGCCGGAACTGCATCGCGCCCTCCATGCGGTCTCGCTGGTCGCCCACCGCCCCCAACTCCTGTGAGAGTACGAGTTGGCTCAGCGTCAGCACGAGCGTCACGCCCGTGATGGTGGAGCCGACGAGCGCGTTGAACAGCGTCTCGTGTGGGTCGCCGTTCGTCAGCAGTTCGAAGGCGGGCGTCGGCAACAGCGTGCCCGCCGCGACCATCGAGAGGAACACGACGGCGAGAAAGCCCGCCGCGACCACGCGCCGGTCGGCGTCCAACACCACCCAGAACCGCCGGCTGCCCTGCGGAACGCGCTCGCGCATCCGGTCACTCGGCTGGTCGTCGCCGCCTGCGCCCTCGCTCATTGGCACGGCGTACGCCGCCCCGTCGGAAAACGTTACTCGCCGAGCGCGCGATTCGGGACGGCTAAACCGCCCGCCCGCCAACCCCGCGGTATGCGACAGGAGACGGTTCTCGTGCCGGGCGGCCGCGACGTGGAAACCACCCTCGACGAACCCGAGGGGGGTGCGACTGCTTGCGTCGTGCTCTGCCCGCCCCACCCCCAGCATCGAGGCCACCGCGGCGACGACCGCCTCGTGGCGATTGCGGAGTACCTCGCGGAGCGCGGTATCGCCGCGCTGCGCTTCGACTACGGCGACTGGGACGAGGGGCTCGGGGAGCGCGAGGACGCACGGAACGCCGTCCGGTGGGCCGACGAGCGCTACGAGACGGTCGGCATCGCGGGGTTCAGTTTCGGCGGGTCGATTGCCGCGCTCGCCGCCGCGACCGTCGAAACCGAGTTGTGCGCGGTGGCGATGCTCGCGCCGACCGTCGAACTCCCCGCCGGCCTGAACGCCGCCGACGCGCTCGCTGACGTGACCGCGCCGACTCGCGTGGTGTACGCGACGCGGGACACGACGGCGGACTGGGAGCCGGTCGTGGAGCGCGCCCGCGAACTCGGCGTCGACGTGGTGGAGATGGAGAGCGACCACTTCTTCCTCGGGCGGTTCGGCGACGTTGCGGAGGCGGTCGGCTCGTTCCTCGTGGACGGCTGCTAGGGCCACAACGGCTTTCGTGCGGTCGCGCTACTGGCCGGGCATGGGAGACTCCGGACGAATCGACGCACTCTGGCGGTGGGCGACGCTGACCGGCGACCGTCGAGCGGTCGCCGGCAGTCTGCTCGCCGTGTTCGCGCTCCTGTTCGGTCCCATCGGGCACGCGCTCTCGCTGGAGGGCGGCGGGTTCGGCCACGACACGACCGTGCCGCTGGTGACGACCCTGCTGTCGGGGAACTTCCTCCTCGTGTCCATCGTCGTCTCGGTGAACTCGCTGTTCGTCTCGGGCGAACAGAACCCGCTCGGCCAGCAGTTCGGGCGCGTCCGCGACACCACGGAGTTCCGCCGACAGGTCGAGGACGTGGTGGAGGCCGACCACGTGCCCACGCACCCCGAGTCGTTTCTGCGCGTGCTCACCGGCGACATTGTGGAGCGCGGCCAGCGCCTCCAGTCCCGCCTGCCGTCGTACGACGTGGACGTACAGGCGGACCTCGACGCCTACCTCGAATCGCTCGGGGACGCGACCGGCGAGATGAACGCCGCGCTCCGCGGCGTCTCCCGGCCGGCGTCGGTGGTCGTCGCGACGATGGCGTTCGACTACGCGCGACAGGTCGACGACCTCCAGCGCGTGCGCGCCGAGCACGCCGACGCGATGGGCGACGACGCCGCGGAGACGCTGGACGAGATGCTGGAGTTACTGGAGTTCTTCGCCGTCGCCCGCGAGTACTTCAAGACGCTGTACCTCCGCCGGGAGTTCGCGGGGCTGTCGGCGAACCTCGTCTACGTCTCCGTGCCGGCAATCGCCGTCGTCTCCTTCGTCATCCTCCACCTCTCTCGGCTGCCCACCTCGCACTGGCTGGTGGTCGGCGTCCACGTCCTCTCGCTCGCGCCGTTCGCGTTGCTCTGCTCGTACGTCGTGCGCGTCGCCGCCGTCTCCCGGCACACGGACTCGCCCGGCCAGTTCGCGTTCGCAGACGGCGACGGCGTGCCGGGCGTCGGCGACGACCGGTAGCCGTCCGGTTCGTGCCACGTACTGGCGCACTCGCTGGCGCTCCGAAACGGTTTTTGCCACGCCTCGCGCACGGTCAGTATGCCGACGGAGACCGGATACGACCCATCACTGGGGAGCAAGTTCGTGTTCGTCACCGGTGGCGTGATGTCGGGGTTGGGAAAGGGCATCACCGCCGCCAGTCTGGGCCGCCTTCTCTCGAACGCGGGGTTCGACGTGACTGCCGTCAAGATAGACCCGTATCTCAACGTGGACGCGGGGACGATGAACCCCTACCAGCACGGCGAGGTGTACGTCCTGAAGGACGGCGGCGAGGTCGACCTCGACCTGGGGAACTACGAGCGATTCCTCGACGTGGACATGACCTCGGACCACAACGTCACCACGGGGAAGGTCTACCAGAACGTCATCGAGCGCGAGCGCGCCGGTGACTACCTCGGGAAGACCGTCCAAATCATCCCGCACGTCACCGACAACATCAAGCGACGCGTCCGCGAGGCCGCCGAGGGCTCGGACGTCTGTCTCGTCGAGGTCGGCGGAACCGTCGGGGACATCGAGGGGATGCCGTTCCTCGAAGCGCTCCGGCAGTTCAGCCACGAGGAGGACGACGACGACATCCTGTTCGCGCACGTCACGCTCGTGCCGTACTCCCAGAACGGCGAGCAGAAGACGAAGCCGACCCAGCACTCCGTGAAGGAACTCCGGTCCATCGGTCTCCAGCCGGACATCCTCGTGGGGCGCTGCGAGGACCGCCTCGACCCGGACGTCCGCGAGAAGATCGCGCTGTTCTGTGACGTGCCGACCGAGGCCGTGTTCTCGAACCCGGACGTGGAGGACGTCTACCACGTCCCGCTCACCGTCGAGGAGGAGGGCCTCGACGAGTACGTGATGGAGCAGTTCGGCCTCGCCGACGACGCGCTCCCGACCGAGGAGCGCTCGACGGAGTGGCGGGACCTCGTCACTCGCGACCGCACGGGCGAAGTGGACATCGCGCTCGTCGGGAAGTACGGCCTCGAGGACGCCTACATGAGCATCCACGAGGCGCTCAAGCACGCGGGCTTGGAGAAGGGCGTGGACGTGAACGTGCTGTGGGTGGACTCCGAGGAGATGCGCGACCACCACGAGGACCGCATCGAGCGCGCCGACGGCATCGTCGTGCCGGGCGGCTTCGGCTCCCGTGGCACCGAGGGCAAAATCGAGGCGATTCGGTACGCCCGCGAGCACGACGTGCCGTTCCTCGGTCTCTGTCTCGGCTTCCAACTCGCGGTCGTGGAGTACGCGCGCAACGTCCTCGGGATGGAGGGCGCACACTCCACGGAAATCGACGAGGACACGCCGTACCCGGTCATCGACCTGCTCCCCGAGCAGTACGACCTCGAGGACCTCGGCGGGACGATGCGACTCGGCGCCCACGAGACCGAGATTCAGCCGGACACGCTCGCTTCGGAACTGTACGGCGGCACCTCCTGCACGGAGCGCCACCGCCACCGCTACGAGGTCAACCCAGAGTACATCGACGAACTGACGGCGGACGGCCTGACGTTCTCCGGGGAGGCCGGCAACCGCATGGAGATTGTGGAGTACGACGAGCACCCGTTCTTCTTCGGGACGCAGTTCCACCCCGAGTTCCGGTCGCGGCCGACGCGAGCGAGTCCGCCGTTCGTCGGCCTGCTGGACGCGGTGCTCGACCGCACGGAACCCACCGAGGTGACAAACTGATGGTAGACGTAACTGAGTTCATCGACGACGCGAAGGCAGAGATTCGAGAGGAACTGGGCGACAGCACCGCAATCATCGCGCTGTCCGGCGGCGTCGACTCGTCGACGGCGGCGGCGCTCGCGTACGAGGCTGTCGGCGACCAACTGGTCCCGGTGTACGTGGACACGGGCCTGATGCGGAAGGGCGAGACCGAGGAGATTCGGGAGGTCTTCGACTACATGGAGAGCCTCCGCATCGTGGACGCAAGCGACCGCTTCTTCGCCGAACTCGACGGCGTCACGGACCCCGAGGAGAAACGCCACCGCATCGGCGAGCAGTTCATCCGGGAGTTCGAGACGGTCGCCGAGGAGGTCGACGCCGACTACCTCGTGCAGGGCACCATCTACCCGGACCGCATCGAGAGCGAGGGCACCATCAAGTCCCACCACAACGTCGGCGGCCTCCCCGACGCCGTGGACTTCGAGGGCATCGTCGAACCGATGCGCGACCTCTACAAGGACGAGGTCCGCGAGGTCGCGCGCGCCCTCGACCTCGAAGAAATCATCAGCGAACGCATGCCGTTCCCGGGACCGGGCCTCGCGGTGCGCGTCATCGGCGAGGTGACGCCCGAGAAGGTCGAGGTCTGCCGGGAGGCGACCGCCATCGTCGAGGAGGAACTCGAGGAGTACGACCCGTGGCAGGCGTTCGCCGCCGTGCTCGGGCGCGCCACCGGCGTGAAAGGCGACAACCGCGTGCACGGCCACGTCGTCGCCGTGCGCTCGGTCGAGTCCCGCGACGGCATGACCGCTCGCGCACAGGAACTGGAGTGGGAGACGCTCCAGCGCCTGCAGTCCCGCATCGCCGGCACCATCGACGAGGTGTCCCGCGTCGTCTACGACGTGACCCACAAGCCGCCCGCGACCATCGAGTACGAATGAAGGCAATCGTCGTCGGTTCGGACGCAGGTATCGCCGACGCCCTCGAAGCCGAGGGCGTGGAAGTCACGCGACTGGAGGGCGTCGCCTCCGGGGAGCGCCTCGAAGACGCCGGCGTCGCGGACGCCGACCTCCTCGTCGTCACGGACGTCGGGGAAGCCACCGCGATTCCGGTCGCGAGAGAGCACAACCCCGACCTGAAGACCGTCGCGTACACGGGCGACGGCGTCCCCGAGTTCGTGAAGGGCGTCCTCGACTTGACCGTCGACCCCGCCCTGCTGGACGCCGCGGCGGTCGCCGAGGAACTGGTCGGCGCCTGACCGCCCCGACTGCTAAGTCGGTGGGCGGCCTCGGTCCGGTATGGCACTCGACCGCTACCCAGACCTCGACCCGGACGACGGCGAGGTCGTCACCGAGGAGTTGTTCTTCAGCGAGGACGCGCTCGTGAAGGCGTTCGCGCTCGGGCCGGGCGCGGAAGTCGACGCGCACGAGCACCCCGACCAGACCAACGCGTTCCACGTCCTCGACGGCGAGGTGGTGGTCGTACAGGGCGACGAGTCGGAAGCGGTCGCGGCGCCGGGCGTGGTCGTCCACGAGCGCGGCGTGCCCCACGGCGCGCGCAACGAGACCGACGAGGTGGCGGTGTTCACGGCGACGATGGCGCCGATGGGGTAGGTCGGCCAGTTCTCGGTAGCCTGCTGGACGATACAGATACGTCGAATAACTGCGACTTCTCTCGCATGAGCACGACCGAATCCGTACTCGACCACCACCTCGCGATGTTCGGCGAGCGCGACCTGGACGGCATCCTCTCGGACTACGCCGAGGACGCGGTTCTCGTGACACAGGACGGCGTGTTGCGCGGGCACGACGAGATTCGCGGCCTCTACGAGGAGTTGTTCCCGGAGTTCGCGGCCGACGAGGCGATGTTCTCGCTCGACCACCAGACCGTCGAGGGCGAGTACGCGTACATCGTCTGGCACGCGGAGACGCCCGAGACCGTCTACGAGTTCGCCTCGGACACGTTCGTCGTGCGGGACGGCGAAATCGTCGCGCAGACGCTCGCCGCCGACACAGCGGCGAAGTAACGACCGCGGCGACGCGACCGCGTCCGCACTTCTCTTGTAGTCGGCACCCTCCCGACGGCTTCTCTGAGGGGTTCCTGCGGCGATTTGGGGCTTTCCCGCGGCGTCCGTGCGGGCGCCGGGTAACCAACCGGAGAATACGCTTTCCAGTGGATACGTTGACTGCTAGCACGTACCACACACGCAACCATTCGACGGCGGCACAGGCACCCGAACGACGACCACACCAGACCAATGCAAAGTTACAGACGGGACGTCCTCAAGGCGACCGGCGGGTCGTTCGCGCTCGGCCTCGGCGCGACACCGGTCGCGGGCGGACAGTCCACGGACCGCGCGGTACAGGAACAAGAACAGGAGACGGGCGACGACGTGCTCGCGTCGTACTGGGCGCACGCCGGCGACGTGAAACCGTTCACGAGCCGGGAGTGGAGTCCGTGGGACTTCGAGCGCCGCGTCGAGATGCTCGCCGAGGTGGGCTTCGACGGCATCGGCATCTACCACGCCGACCTCCAGCACATGGTCGAGGAGGAGGGCCGCACCCTCGAAGCAATCGGGCAGACGCTCTCCGAGGCCGGCATCGACATCGTGGAACTGGAGTTCCTCGTGAACTGGATGCTGCCGGAGAGCGACTACCGCCGGCAGGCCGAACAGGAGACGCGGCAACTCCTCCTCGACGCCGCCGACGTGCTCGGCGCGCGCCACATCAAGGTCGGGAACATCAACGGCTACCCGGTGGAGACGAGCCAACTCCAGTCCGCGTTCGCGCAACTCTGCTCGGAGGCCGCCGACGTGAACACGATGGTCGGCATGGAGATTCTGCCGCCGGACCCGAACGCCGAGACGATGGACCAGGTCCTGGAGTGGGTTCGCGGCCCCGAAAACGGCGGACTGTTCCTCGACACGTGGCACATCAACAACATCGAGGGCATCTCCTACGAGGACGTCGCGAACCTCGACGCGAGCGACGTGACGGCCGTGGAGATGGACGACGGCTTCTCGGGCATCGAGGGGCCGGGGTTCATCGAGCAGACGGTGAACCTCCGGCGCGTCCCAGGCTACGGCGACTTCGACGTGCAGGGGTTCGTCGACGCGGTGCGCGCCACCGGCTTCGACGGCCCGTGGGGCAACGAGATTCTCTCCGAGGAGTTCCGCCGCCTGCCGATGGAGCCGGCCTACCGGCGCGTCTACGCCGGCGCGCAGTCCGTGCTCGGCACCGACGCCGGCGACGGAATGGGGGACGGAAACGGCGGCGACGGCGAGGGAACCGGCGACGGGAACGGAGACGGCACGACGACGCCGGGCAACGGCACCACGACGACGACACCGGGCAACGAGACGACGACTACGACCCAGTAAGCCGCCCCGTCACAGCGACAGCGCGACGGGCCGCCCCTCCGGGGGGTCCTCCTCGTCGTCCACCGACGCGGAGAAGGGGCTGACGTGCTCCCAGCAGACGAACGTCTCCACGCGGCCGGGTTCGTAGAGGAAGTAGTCGGCGGGCTTCGAACAGCGCGCACACGTCGGGTCGCCGTCGGCGGCGGCGAGCGCGTCGGACAGCGCCGCCGCCGCGTCGGGGCTGGCGTCCGCGCCGCCCTCGTCGCGCGCTGGCATACCGCGTAATTCGCCGGCCTCCCGCTTAAAGTTCGTCCCGGAGGCGGGCGAGTACCGGCATCTCGGCGATTCGTTCCTCGCTCAAGGCGTCCCAGTCGACGCCCGTCGGTCGGTCGTACTCGGTGTCGGTGCGGACCGTGCGCTCGGGCGTGACGACGAGGTCCATCGGTACGTCGTGGTCGTCCGGCGCGATTTCGGCGTCGTCGACCACCTGCATCTCGTGGACCGTCGTCGCTATCGTCGTGTCGTCGTCCACGAGGCCGAGGTCCGAGAGGACGGCGAACTCGAGGTCGCTGTACCCCTCGCCCTTCCCGACGCGGGCGCCCGCCTCGGTGACGGCGACGCTCCCCGACAGCACGAGGTCGACGTGCGGGAGGGCGTCCGGGCCGACCTGCGTGGCGTGCTCGTCGACGTGTGAGAGCGTCGGTGCGGCGTCCAAATCCGACACCGCCTCGGGGTCGAGTTCGAGGAAGCACTTCTCGTCTCGCAACCGCGGCACCGCCATGTAGACGGTCTTCCCGTCGCGGAGCGCGCGCCGCCGCGCCGGGAGCTGTGGCGCGTCCGGGTTCGCCTTCACCGCGTCGGCGGTCCGCCACGCCTCGGTCTCCGCGAGGCGGTCGGCGGCGTCGCTCGCGCCCGCGAAGTTCGGGATGCGACCGTGAGGGGGGAACGGGAACCGCGCCTCGCCGCTGTCCTCGAGGGCGTCCCACACGCGCTCGCGGAGCGCCTGCTTGTCCGGCACGCTACTCCCGGCTCGCGAGGCCGACGAGGTGCTCGATTTCGGGGACGATGACGTCCTCGCTCCCGAGGCGCGCGGCGTTCTCGCTCCCCGGCAGACAGAACACGGGCGTCCCGTCCGCGACGCCCGCAGTGGCGCGCGTGCCGACGACTTTCGTCCCGACCTCGTCGTAGGAGAGCCGGCGGAACAGTTCGCCGAACCCGGGGAGGTCCTTGTCGAACAGCGGGCGCACCGCTTCGACGGTCACGTCGTCGGGCGTCACGCCCGTCCCGCCGGTGGTGACGACCACGTCCACGTCGCCGCGGCCGACGAGGTTGTCCACGGACCCCTGGACGTTGTCGTAGCCGTCGGCGACGAGTTCGCGCGTGACAACGCTGTGGCCGGCGTCTTCGAACGCCGCCGCTATCGCGTCTCCGCCGGGGTCGTCGTCCAGCGACCGCGACGACGAGACGGTGAGCACGGCCGCGCCGACGGTGTCGGCGTCGTGGTCGTGGTGATGGTCGTCTGTCTCCGCCTCGTCAGCGTCGTCGTCCCCGCCGTCGTCCGTCTCCTCGTCGCGTCGCGTGTTCCGAGACTGAAAATCGACCATGCGCCCCCTTCGCACCCGCCCGACAAAAGGATAGACCCCACAGTTTTACTCGCGCGCCGCGACCCACGGAGTATGCAAGCAGTCCGGTTCGACGGTCACGGCGACACGGACGTCATCGACTACGGCGACGTCCCCGACCCCGAGGTGGGGCGGGACGACGTGCTCGTGGACGTGAAGGCGGGCGCCTTGAACCACCTCGACGTGTGGACGCGCCGCGGGATGCCGACCCTCGACCTCGCGATGCCCCACGTCCCCGGGAGCGACGCGGCGGGCGTCGTCCTCGAAACCGGCGCGGACGTGACGCGATTCGCCGAGGGCGACCGGGTCGCCGTCTCCGCGGGCGTGTCGTGTGGCGACTGCGAGTTCTGCCGGGACGGCGACTACCCGCTGTGTACCTCGTTCCACGTCATCGGCGAGCACGTCCCCGGCGTCCACAGCGAACTCGCGGCCGTCCCCGAGGACAACCTCGTCGCCGTCCCCGACGGCGTGGACTGGGAGACGGCGGCGGCCGCGCCGCTCGTCTTCCAGACGGCGTGGCGCATGCTCAACACGCGCGCCGACGTATCGCCCGGCGAGTCCGTCCTCGTGCTCGGCGCGAGCGGCGGCGTCGGGCACGCAGCCGTCCAAATCGCCGACCACGCCGGCGCGGAGGTGTACGCGACGGCGTCCAGCGAGGAGAAACTCCGGTACGCCGAGGAAATCGGCGCCGACCACGCCATCGACTACGAGTCGACGGACTTCGCCGACGAGATTCGCGCGCACACCGGAAAGCGCGGCGTCGACGTGGTGGTCGACCACGTCGGCGAAGCGACGTGGGACGACTCCCTGAAGTCGCTCGCGAAGGGCGGCCGCCTCGTGACGTGTGGCGCGACCACCGGCGGCCGCCCCGAGACGCACGTCCAGCGGCTGTTCTGGAACCAACTCGACATCCTCGGGTCCACGATGGCGACGCCCGGCGAAGTCGACGACGTCCTCGAACTCGTCTGGGACGGCACCTTCGACGTGCGCATCCGGGACGTGCTCCCGATGAGCGAGACGGCCCGCGCCCACGAGATGTTGGAGAACCGTGAGGGCTTTGGGAAAGTGGTCGTTAGACCAGACAGCGACTACTGATGCGTCCCTACGAACCCGAGACGGCCGCCGGAAGCGACGACATGAGCGACCGTACCCAGTGGCTGGTGGTCGCCGTCCTCCTCGTCTCGGGGATTCTCGCGCCCGCGTTCCTCTACTTCGTCGACCCGACCACGTTCGGCCTGAGTTACCGCGACACCTTCCTCGCGGTGCCGATGATTCCCGCGATTCTGCTCGGCGCCATCGGCGTGTGGACCGCCGTCAGGTAGCTACTCGGATGTCACCTCCTCGTCGGCGTCGCCGCCCGGCCCCAGCAACGACGACGCGATAGCCGCGTTCGCCCTGGCGAAGGCGTTCAGGACGTGGAGTGCCACGACGCCGAGGACGGCACCGACGGGCACCGCGAGCAGTCGTTGGGTGGCCGTCTCGAAACTGCGGGCGACCCGCCAGCCGGACACCTCTACGTTGAACACGCCACCGGGGAACAGCGGCAACACGAGGAGCTCGAGCGCGACGCCGAGAAGCGAGACGAGGAGGACGAACGAGAGGACGCCGAGCGGGAACTTCAGCGCCACGAAGCCGAGCCCTCGCCACGTCGAACCCGCACTGAGGTAGGCTTTGGTCGTCTCCACGAGGCCGCCGTCAGTCTCGACGTCGTCGGGGGCGTCAATCTCCGTGCCGAGCAGTCTGTTCGAGAGACCGCGCTCGAAGGACGCGACGAACCGCAGTCCGAGCACCGTGCCCGCCAGAACCACCAGCCCGACGAGTATCACCGACAGCGCGACGCCCAGGGTGAACCCGAGCACTAACACGACGTAGTAGAAAATTCCCAGCGGGAACGCGAGAAAGAGGTAGAGAACGTTCCTGTAGGTCTGTGCGTCCGCGACGATGCCGACCACGTCCGCGAGAGAGCGCGCGCCCGCTCCCGTGTCGACTGCTTCACGCATGCTACCGGGGAGTCGTGCCACGACCGTTTAAAATTCCGCCGCCGAGTCAGCCGCTGAGAACCGCGAGGCGGGTTCGACACGGGCGACATCGCGCACCGACCACCGCACTCCACGCCGCCGACGCACGGTCACCGCACCGCCACCGCCACGTCCTCGAAGTCCTCGCCCGTCCAGAGCCACGCGTCCAGCGTCGGCGGGCGCGCCGCGAGCGACGCCACGACGTACACCTTCTCGGGCCACGCGGCCTGCTCGCGGTCGGTGACGCTCGGCCGACTCGGGCCCGTGGGATGCGAGTGGTAGAACCCCACGACTTCGCGACCCGTCGCCTCGGCCTCGTCGAAGACGGCCATCGTCGCCTCGGGGTCGAGTTCGTACCGGACTCGCGGGGCGTCCGCGACGTTCGGCACTCGGCGCACGGTCTCCACGTGGCGCTCGCCGTCCTCGCGCGTGCCGACGAGCACGCCACACGCCTCCAGTGGCTGGTCGGCGCGCGCGTGGTCGAGAATCGACTCGTAGGCCGCCCGAGAGAGCGCGAGCACACTCGTAGTTGGGACGCGCGCGAGGAAAAGCCCGTGGGCTGGTACTCCGTAGTTCTCCGGTGGTTCCTTGCTCGAACGGAGCGCCGAGAAAATCGATTGCGGCGGGGCGGTCGGGGCCGAATTCTACTCCCGAGTGCCGTCCGGGACGGGGTCGGCGTCGCCCTCGAAGTCACGGCGCATCGCGATTTCGAACCACGGGCAGAGGCGGAGCTGGCGGTAGAACCGGGGGTTCTCGTAGAGGTCCTCGTAGTCGACCCACGTGACGCCGCCGACCTCGTCGAGGTCGCGGTCGAAACTGGTGTCGTGGAGGGTCGCCTGCAGGACGGCACAGACCTCCCACTCGAGGCCCTCGTCGAGGTAGTGGCGCTTGTACTCGAAGCGGTCGGTGACTTCGAGGTCGTCGTACTGGTCGGGCGTAATGCCGAGTTCCTCTTCGAGGCGCTCGCGGGTGGCCTCCTTCTGGGTCTGGCCCTCGATTGGGTGGCTGGCGACGGTGCCGTCCCAGTGGGTGTCCCAGAGGCGCTTGCGGGCGGCGCGCTGCGCGAGCAGAATCCGGCCGTCCTCGTCGAACAGGAGACAGGTGAACGCGCGGTGGCGGACGCCGTCGCCGGTGTGGGCGTCGAGGCGGTTCACGAGGCCCTCTTTCTCGTCGTACGCGTCGACGCTGACGACGGCCTGCTCTGCGTTCTCGGCGGTCTCGTCGTCCCGCGCGGACTCCACGGGGACGCTCGGCTCGGTGTCGCTCATGGTCGCACGGACGCGGACCCCAAGTAATAGCGCTTCGACTCTCAGCCGAGTTTCTCGTCCAGAATCAGGCGGGTCTTCGTGGAGACGACTTCCTCCTGTTCGCGGGCTTTCGAGACGAGTTGGTTGACGCCGCCGGTGTCCGTGGCGTCGACGACGAGCACGATGTCGTCCTCGCCGGAGACCTGCCAGACGAAGTCGACCTCGTTCCAGTCGACCATCCGGTCGCCGATTTCGTGGGTGTTGACGTCCATCGCCACGCCGATTTCTATCATCGCTTTGACGTTCCCGGTGGAGGTGGCGACGGTGAATCGCTCGATGACGCCGTCGTCGACGAGGCTGTCGACGCGGTTGCGGACGGTTCCCTCGCTGACACCGATGTCTTCGGCAATCTCCGTGTAGGGGGTGCGGGCGTCCCGTCGGAGGGTGTCCAGAATCCGTCGGTCGATGTCGTCCATACCCCGACTTCCGGCGCCCACACAAAAAGGATTACGAAAATCGTAACTTCATTACGAAAGCAAGATTTATACTCCGTTGCTCCGTGGGTATCTCGTAATGACGGACGCCTACCTCGCGCTGGAGACCGGCGACGTGGTGGAAGCCAACGCACGCGCACCGGGCACAGCACAGGGCGAACTCGTCTTCACGACCGCGTACACGGGTTACGAGGAGAGTCTGACCGACCCGTCCTACGAGGCACAAGTGCTCACGTTCGCGTACCCCCTCATCGGGAACTACGGCGTGCGCCGAGAGCGCTTCGAGTCCGACCGCGTCCACCCCAGCGCGGTCGTCGCGCGCGAACTCACCGACGACGTGGCCGACTGGCTCACCGAGGAGGGCGTCCCCGCCGTCGACGGCCTCGACACCCGCGACCTCGTTCTCGACATCCGCGAGGGCGGCGCGATGAAGGTCGGCATCGCCGCCGGCCCCGACGCCACCCCCGAGCAGGCGCGCGCCCAACTCGAGGACTGCCCGCACATGAGCGACATCACGGACATCGGCGAGCGCGTCAGCGTCGACACGCAGGAGACGTACGGCGACGGCGACACCGACGTCGCGCTCGTCGACTGCGGCGCGAAGCAGTCCATCGTCGACTCGCTCGTCGAACGCGGCGCGACCGTCCACGTCCTCCCGCACGACACCACGCCGGAGACGGTCGCCGACCTCGACCCGGACGTCCTGTTCGTCTCGAACGGCCCCGGCGACCCCGCGAACTTCGAGGCCGCCGAACGCCTCGTCGACGAGTACATCGGCGAGGTGCCCATCGCCGGCATCTGCCTCGGCCAGCAGGTCGTCGCCCGCTCGCTCGGCGGCGACACCGAGAAGATGGACTTCGGCCACCGCGGCGTCAATCAGCCGGTCCTCGACCACGACTCCGGGCGCGTCGTGATGACCACGCAGAACCACGGCTACACCGTCGCCGACCCCGGCGACCTCGACGTGACGCAGGTCAACGTCAACGACGACACGCCCGAAGGCCTCGACTCCGAGGAACTCGACGTGATGACCCGCCAGTACCACCCCGAGGCGAACCCCGGCCCGAACGACACCCTCGACTTCTTCGACGACGTGCTCTCGATGGCCGCCTCGCGTCGAACGCCGCTGGCCGCCGACTAATCCAGCGACACTTCCCTGTTCGCGAGCCCGCGACACTGGGCGAGTCCCGACTCCCCGAGAACGCCGCGAGCCGTCGCCAACACGCACCGCGCGTTCCGCTCGCGGACGGCGTTCGCCACCGAGTCGACGAGCCGGAACAACCGCTCTCGCGAGACGTACATCGACAGGACGCCGATGTTGTCCACCACGACCCAGCCGTCGTCCGGGCGGACGTGCTTGAACGCCTCGGAGAACTGGATGCTCACGCCCGTCAGGTCACCGGGGTTCACGCGGTCGGTCGTCCACAGCGGCCCGTCGTAGTTCACCGACGACCCCGTGATGGGGACGACACCGACCCGATTCGGGTTACCGTGAGCGCTCACGATTCGCTCCAGTCGTCGCAGGTCGCCGTTCGTCGTCAGCAGGAGGAGATTCTCGAACGCTGCCGGCGGGAGCACCTCGACGATTCGGTCGCCGCTCGGGTGAACACAGAGCACCACTTCGCCAGCGGACAGGTCGTCGAACGGCGTCGCCGCCTCACCGTTCATCCTCGAACCCTCCGACGAACTCCCGCCGGTCCACGTCCACCGTGCCGTCTTCGCCGAACTCCACGAACTCGCGGGCGAACTGCCACGTCGCCGCGACGCTGACCAGTCCGCTCACCGCGTACCAGACGTAGGCCACCACCTCGCCGAGCACCCCGATAGCGCCCGCGTCGACGGCCAACTCGAGGACAGCGCCGACGACGAGACAGCCGAACGCGGCTGTCAACAGTACCACGCCCTCCCGGTAGAGGACGTTCTGCGAGTACGCGATTACGGGGTACCCGAACCCGACACAGAGCGCTGCGAGCGCCGCGACCTCGAGCAGCCACAACCCCAGCGACGCGAACGTCATCTCGTCACCTCCCGTCGCTCCGTCAGGAGGCTGACGAACCGCCAACAGCAGACGGCGATGGCGACGATGGCGACCCCCCACAGCACGACGACCGCGCGGCCGCCGTCGGCCGGCGACGCGGGGTGGAGCGTCACGCCCGTGGACACGGTCATCGCCGCGAACACGACGGGGAGCGGGGCGAGCGCGCGCCCCCACTCGGTGCCGCGGAAGCCGACCGCGGCGACCGCGGAGAGCGTGAACGCGACGGTCGTGGCGGCGAACGTCACGATGTTCAACGCGACGGTGACGTTCGTCGCCCACGTCGATGCCTGCATGTTGTCGATAGCGTACCGACCGCGCCGTCAAATCAGTTGGGGCGTCAGTCGTCCGGCCACGCCCAGTCAATATCGACGAGGCCGCGCGCTCGCCCCCGGAGCCCGTCCCGACTCACCACCTCGAAGGTTCGGTTCGCGGCCGCTGGCGTGTCCAGCGCGGCGACCATCAGGCGCGCCACGTCCGCCCGCGGGACGGTCCCCGAGACGGTCGCGCCGCCCTCGGCGACGAGCACGTCCCGAGTCGCCGGGGCGTCGGTGAGACCGCCCGGACGGACGATGACGTGTTCCAGCCCGCTCGTGCGGAGTTCGGCCTCGGCGCGGTTCTTTGCGTCCAGCACCGGCCACAGGAGGACGCGCATCCAGCGCGCCATCTTCGCCTTCGAGTCGCCGACGCCGATGGCGGACTCCAGCACGAACCGGTCGACGTCGGCGGCGACGCTCGCGTGCACGAGATTCCTCACGCCCCGGTCGTCCACGATGCCGCTGGCCACGAGCAGGCGCGGGTCGGGCTTGCTCCCGACCGCACACAGCACGCGGTCGACGCCGCGGACGGCGCGCGCCGCGGCGTCCCGGTTCGTCAGGTCGCCGACCGCCACGTCGTCGGCGCCGGCGTCCAGTAAGCGCTCGCGTTTGCTCGCCGAGCGCGTGGTCGCGCGCACCTCGTAGTCGGTGGCGGCGAGCGCGTCGAGCAGTCTCAGGCCGGTCCCACCGCTCGCACCCGCGACGAGGACAGTCGCCATACCGAACGGTTCGTGCTCGCCCCTCGTCGCTGTTTCCCCGAAGAACTAAATTCCGCGCGCGATACCGGAAAACCAATGTCCGAGTCGGTGTTCTCCGAGAACGCATTCACCTTCCGCGAGTGGCACGCCGTCGTCCTCGGCGGCGCAATCGGCGCGCTCGCGGCCTACCTCCCGGTCGAGGGGTTCGAGGCCGTCGGCGCCGGGCTCGCCGTGGCGTTCGCGCTCGCGGCGCTCGGCGTCTACCGGTACGGGAGCGTCGCGGGCCGAACCGTCAGAAAGGAACCGTGGTACGCGCTCGCCGGCCTCGTCGCCGCCGGCGCCGCCGTCAGGCTACTCGCCTGAGCCCCACTTCGCGTCCCGAATCGGGCGGTCGCCGACCGGCGCCACGTCCAGGTCGCCGTCGCTCGCGTCGAGACCCTCCACGAGCGCCTCGGCGGACGCCGCCGTGGAGACGTAGGCAATCTCCTCGTCCACGGCCTCGCGGAGCGCGTCGCGGTCGTCGGTCACCACGAGGTCGACCTCGCCGCGGCGAATCGCCGCGGGGACGTCCTCGAACGTCGCGAGTTCGAAGTGCTCCTCGAAGCCCTCCACGGGCAGGTCGACGACCGCGGTGCCGCCGGCCTCGGGCGCGTTGAACGCCGCGCGCTGGGCCTTCCAGTACGCCATTCCGGGGTCGCTCGCGGTGCCCATCACTTCGCCCGTGGACTTCATCTCCGGGCCCAGACGCGGGTCCGAGTTCGGCAGGCGGTCGAACGGCAACACGACCTCTTTCACGCTGTACTGCTCGGGGACGCCCTCGCTGGCGTCGAGGTCGGCGAGCGAGTGGCCCGCCATCACCTTCGCCGCGAGTTTCGCAATCGGGACGCCCGTCGCCTTCGACACGAACGGCACCGTCCGCGAGGAGCGCGGATTCGCCTCGAGGACGTACACCTCGCCGTCTTTGACTGCCAACTGGACGTTCAGCAGGCCGACGGTGTCGAGTGCGGTCGCAATCTGCTCGGCGACCTCGCGGACGCGCCCCATCGTGTCGTCGTCCAGCGAGCGCGGCGGAATCACGCACGCCGAGTCGCCGGAGTGGACACCCGCGGACTCGACGTGTTCCATCACGCCGCCGATGAGGACTTCCTCGCCGTCGCTCACGGCGTCCACGTCCAACTCGACTGCGTCTTCGAGGAACTCGTCGACGAGAATCGGCTTGTCCGGGCTGACGCGGACGGCCTCCTCCATGTAATGTTTGAGTTCGTCGTCGTCGTGGACGACCTCCATCGCGCGCCCGCCGAGGACGTACGAGGGGCGCACCAGCACCGGGTAGCCGATGTCGTGCGCGAGGTCGAGCGCTTCGTCTTCGCTGGTCGCGGAGCCGCCCGAGGGCTGGCTGATACCGAGGTCGTCCATCAGGCGGTTGAAGCGGTCGCGGTCCTCCGCGAGGTCCATCGCGTCCACGCTCGTCCCCATCACCTCGCAGTCGAGGCCGCGGCGCTCCAGTTCGGCTTCGAGCGGTTCGCCCACGTCGACGCTCGTCTGCCCGCCGAACTGCACCATCGCGCCGTCCGCGTTCGTCGCCTCCACCACGTCGGCGACCTCCTCTGCCGTGACCGGTTCGAAGAACAGGCCGTCGGAGGTGTCGTAGTCCGTGGAGACGGTCTCGGGGTTGTTGTTCACGACGTGGGCTTCGATGCCCTCCTCGCGGAGCGCGCGCACCGCGTGGACCGTGCAGTAGTCGAACTCAACGCCCTGCCCGATGCGAATCGGGCCGCCGCCGACGATGACGACACTCTCGGCGTCCCGGTCGGCCTGAATCTCGTCACGCATCGACCCGGCCGAGCGCGCCGAGTAGTAGTACGGCGTGGAGGCGGCGAACTCGCCCGCGCAGGTGTCGACCTGCTTGAACGTGCGGTCGGGCGCGTCGGCCTCGACGTCGCCCACTTCGACGGCTCCGCCGTCGCTCGCGAGGTCCGCGACCTCGGCGTTCGTGAAGCCGAGTTCGGCGGGCGTCGCGAGGTCGCCCTCGCTCGCCGCGACCGACGCCTCCGCGACGTTCTGGAAGCGCTCGAGGTACCACTCGCGGTAGTCGGTCAGGGCGTTGACTTCCTCGACGGTGTAGCCGCGCTCGAACGCCTCGAACACCGCGTACGGGCGGTCCGGCGTCGGCGTCTCCAGGTAGTCGGCTTCGAGCTCGTCGTCGCTGACCTCGGCCCACTCCACGTCCGGGTCGTACTCCGAGGAGCGAAGCGCCTTCAGCAGGGACTCCTCGAACGTCCGCCCGATGGCCATCGCCTCGCCCGTGGACTTCATCGCCGTGGAGAGTTCGAAGTCCACGTCCGGGAACTTGTCCTTGGGCCATCTGGGGACTTTCGTCACGATGTAGTCGATTGCCGGCTCGAAGGCGGCGGTGGTCTCGCCCGTAATCTCGTTCTCTATCTCGTGGAGGCGCTTCCCGAGTGCCACCTTCGCGGTGACGCGGGCGATTGGGTAGCCGGTCGCCTTCGACGCGAGCGCAGAGGAACGAGAGACGCGCGGATTCACCTCGACGACGCGGTACTCGCCGCCGGGCGTGCCGTCGTCGCGCCACGCGAACTGGATGTTACACCCGCCCTCGATGCCCAAATCGCGGATGACTTCGAGCGCGGCGTCCCGCATCTCCTGGTGGCCCTTGTCGGGGATGACCTGCGACGGCGTGACGACCGTGGACTCGCCCGTGTGGATGCCCATCGGGTCGATGTTCTCCATGTTGCAGATGATGACGGTGGAGTCGCCGGCGTCCCGCATCACCTCGTACTCCAGTTCCACCCAGCCAGCGATGGACTCCGTGATGAGGACCTCGCTGTTCCGTGAGAGCCGGAGGCCCTTGCGAACGCGCTCGTACAGTTCCTCGATGTCTTCGACGACGCCCGACCCGGAGCCGCCGAGCGTGTACGTCGTCCGGGAGATGACGGGGAGGCCGCCGACCGCGTCGACGGCGTCGTCCACGCGGTCGCGGAGCGCGTCCTCGTCTAGGTCGGTGGTCGTCTCGTCGTCGTCGAGGACGATGGTGGTGGACTTGGGGACCGGCTGTCCCAACTCCTCCATGCGCTGGCGGAACAGGTCGCGGTCCTCGGTGGCGTAAATCGTGTCGAGTGGCGTCCCCATCACGTCCACGTCGTACTCGTCTAAGACACCCTCCTCGGCGAGTTCGGCGGTGACGTTGAGGCCGGTCTGTCCGCCGAGGCCGGCGATGACGCCGTCGGGGTTCTCTGTTGCGATGACCTCCGCGATGGCCTCGGTCGTGATGGGTTCGATGTACACCGCGTCGGCCATCTCGGGGTCGGTCATGATGGTCGCGGGGTTGGAGTTGACGAGCACGACTCGGACGCCCTCTTCCTGGAGGGCGCGACACGCCTGCGCGCCCGAGTAGTCGAACTCCGCCGCCTGTCCGATTTGAATCGGTCCGCTCCCGATGAGCAGTACCGTCCGGTCGTCGTGCTCAGACATTGCTTGTCCGTGGAGAGTTCGCTCATCGTAATAAGTCCGGCGGAACTATGCGACCTACGAAACTCAATTACGAATATCGAAACTCTCGGAACGACGGAACTTTGCGCGAGCCGGCGAACCGAGGCGCATGCACCGACGCACACTGCTCACCACCGCCGCGGCTGGAACGACTGCCGCGCTCGCCGGCTGTCTCGGCGGCTCCGGCGGCGACGGCGACGCGCCCGACTCGGACGCGAACCCCCGCGACCTGCTCCCGACGGCCCCCGACGGCTGGACGCGCAGCGACGTCCAACAGCAGTCCGCCGGCATGGTCGGCGCGGAAGCCGGGTTCGGCGCGAGTTACCACACCGCCGAAGACGTCCGGTACGCCGTCGAAGTCCTGCGCTGGCCGTCCTCGGGGGACGCGAACAGCGAAGCGCCCGACGTCTACGACAGTTGGCCGGTGCTCGTCACCACCGGAAACTTCAGTTTCGCCGGGAAGGGACCGGACGTCGGCGCCGTCGAGACGCTCCTCGGCGAGTCCTCGGCGCTCACCGTCGAGTACGTACAGAAAAACGACCAGAACTGACGGGCGCGCTAGCGCTCTTGACCCCTGGCGTGGTATGTAATGGCATGGACGAGTTCGACTTCCTCGTCGTCGGCTCCGGCTCAGGACTGACCGTCGCGAACGCCGCCGCGAACCGCGGCCAGTCGGTCGCCGTCGTTGAGAAGGGGCGACTCGGCGGCACCTGCCTGAATCGCGGCTGTATCCCGTCGAAGATGCTCCTCTACCGCGCGCACGTCCTCGAAACCGTCGAGCGCGCGGGCGACTTCCACGTCGACGCCGAGGTTCGGGGCGTCGACTTCGAGACCATCGTGCGCGAGGTCAACGACGAGGTCCACGGCGAAGCCGACGGCATCCGGCGCGGCCTCCGCTCGTCGGACCGCCACCGCCTCTACGAGGGCGAAGCGCGGTTCGTCGGCGAGCGCGAACTCGCGGTCGTGGACGGCCCCGACGAGGGCGCGCACCTGCGGGCCGACACCGTCCTGATAGCGTCGGGGACCCGGCCCGCGATTCCGACCGTCGACGGCATCGAGGACGTGGACTACCTCACGAGCACCGAGGCGCTCCAGCTGACGGCGCCGCCCGACCGCCTCGTCGTCGTGGGCGGCGGCTACATCGCCGCCGAACTCGGGCACTTCTTCGGGACGTTCGGGAGCGACGTGACAATCGTCGGGCGGCGCCCTCACCTCCTCCCCGAAGCCGACCGCGAAGTCGGCGAGGCGTTCACGGAGCGCTACGCCGACCGCTTCGACGTCCACGCCGGCCACGCCGCCACCGCCGTCTCAGAGGCTGACGGCGAGGTGACAGTCGAAGCGCGGCCCTACGAGTACGGCGAGGGCGTCGACGAGACCGCGGACCCGGTGACGGCGACCGGGGACGCCCTCCTCGTCGCCGCCGGCAGACGCCCGAACACGGACACCCTCGACGTGGCGGCGGCGGGCGTCGAGACGGACGACGAGGGGTTCGTGGAGACGGACGACCACCTCCGCACCACCGCGGACGGCGTCTGGGCGCTCGGCGACGTGGTCGGCGAGTACCTCCTCAAGCACAGCGCGAACCACGAGGCCCGCGCCGTCGTCCGCAATCTGTTCGGCGACCCCGCGCCCGTCGACTACACCGCGATGCCCTTTGCCGTCTTCGCGTCCCCCGAAGTCGCCGGCGTCGGCGCGCGCGAACAGGACCTCGACGGGCGCGAGTACGCCACGAACACGTACCGATTCGAGGACACCGCGCGCGGGAACGCGATGCAGACCGAGGGGTTCGTGAAGGCCATCGTCGCGCCGGACGGCGAGATTCTCGGCTGTCACGTTCTCGGTCCGGGCGCCTCGACGCTAATCGAGGAAGTCGTCGTCGCGATGAAAGCCGGGTCGGGGACGGTGCGTGACCTCCGCGAGTCGGTTCACGTCCACCCCGCGCTCTCGGAAGTCGTCCAGCGCGCGTTCGCGGGGCCGTTCGCGCACGGCGACGGCCACCGTCACGCGTGACCGGCCCGCGTCGCAGAATCAGACCGTCTGCATGCCGTCTCGCACGTCGCCGCGCGAGACGTTCATGTCGTGCATGTCGTCGGCGTGCGTTCGCACGATGTCGATGAGTTCGTCCTCGTTCTCGGACCGTACCTGGAACTCGCAACTGCCGCAACTGTATTGGTGGGCCATGGGTGGAACGCCCGCAATCGGGCGTCCGCGTAGTCGCGGCGAATCCGGATAGTTATAGACAGACACAGGCGAGTACGCCGGTCTTACGCCCGTTTTGGATTCGATTACGCCGCCGCTCGCGTCGCTCGCGGGACTCACCGAGTTCGACTCGTCGTCCGCCCGCTCACGCGGGCGTATCGTACTCGTCCTCGAACTCTCGTGCTTCGCGGTACTCGTCGACGAACTCCGTCACGTCGAACTCCAGCATCTGGTCCTCGAACTCCGATTTCGACTGCTCGGTCTCGGCGTGGCTGACGGCGTGGTCCATCAGTTCCACCACCAACTCCACGACGACCTCGTGGAGGTCGCGGGCGTCCATCTCGGTCACCCACAGCAGCGCGTAGCCGACGCTCCCGTTCTCGGCGGCGTCGACGGCCACCACGTCCTCGGGCAGTTGCTCCATCACGGCGCCCATCAGGTGCGGGGTGCCGAACTCGTCGAACTCGTCGTCCTCGGCGGGCGTAATCGCTTCCTTCAGGACGCCGACGATGGACTCGGGGAAGAACCGCGACGGCGGGTGCATGTCCATCACGACGGCGTGGGTGCCGCCACACGAGCACGCGTACTCTCGCATCCCGAGGTCGAAGTCCTGCACGTGGGCCTGCTCGCCGCAGGGGAGGTCGACCCAGTCGTCGTCTTCCTCTTCGGTGCCGGGGACGCGCGGTTCGGTCATCACCACGCGGTTGGCCGCGCCGGCGGTTAAGCCCCCCGGAACCCGAGATGAACGAACGAGCGAAACGTTCATCTATTCAGTCTGCGAGCGTTCGGGCATGGCCGCCATAGAAATCGAGTCGCTCACCAAGCAGTACGGCGACGTCACCGCCGTCGACGACCTCTCGTTTTCCGTCGAGGATGGCGAGGTGTTCGGCTTCCTCGGGCCGAACGGCGCCGGGAAGACCACCGCGATTCGCACGCTCCTCGGGATGCAGGCGCCGACCGACGGGTCGGTGGCCGTCCTCGGGCGCGACACCACCGTCGAGGACGAGCGCCTCGACGCGCTCGCCGACACCGGCTTCCTCCCGTCGAACCCCCGATTCGACGAGCAGGCGACCGGCCGCGAGGTCCTGGACCTCCACGAATCCCTGAAGGGCGGCAGCCGGCGCGAGGAACTCCTCGAGTTGTTCGAACCGCCCCTCGACCGGAAGATTCGCGCGTACTCCACGGGGAACGTCCAGAAACTCGGCATCGTGCAGGCGTTCATGCACGACCCCGACGTGGCCGTCATGGACGAACCCACGTCCGGCCTCGACCCCCTCCTCCAGGAGCGATTCAACGAGTTCCTGCGCGGGGAACGCGACCGCGGCGTCACCGTCCTGTTCTCCAGTCACGTCCTCAGCGAGGTGCGACGCATCTGCGACCGCGTCGCCGTCATCCGCGAGGGGAAACTGGTCGCCGTCGAGGACGTGGAGACGCTCCTCGACCGGAGCGGGAAGGTCGTGCGCGTGCGAGCGAACGGCGACCTGCCCGACGACGCTTTCGACGTGCCCGGCGTCGCCGACGTGACGCGGCGGAACGGCGACGGCACCACGCACGTCTCGTTCACGTACACGGGCGACGTGGACGCGCTCGTGGACGAACTCGACCGGCACTCGCTGGTCGAACTCGACGTCGAGGAGGCGCCCCTCGAAGACGTCTTCCTCCAGTTCTACGGGGGTGAGGCGAGTGCTTGAGTTGGCCGCGTACGGCGCCCGGAAGCGACTGAAGGGCGCCCTCGCGCTCTCGCTCGGCCTCTCCGCGTTCAGCGGCCTGTACGCCGCGTTCTTCCCGTCGGTGACGGAGGGCATTGACCTCGACCAGTACACCGAGACGCTCCCGCCCGTCTTCGTGGAGGCCTTCGGCCTGAAGTCGCTGGGCACCATCGAGGGCTTTCTCGCCACCGAACTCTACCAGTTCGCGTGGGTCATCCTGCTCGGCCTCTACCTCGCGTACAGCGCCGCGTCCCTGATTGCGGGCGACGTTGAGACCGGACGCATGGACGTCCTGCTCTCGCTTCCCGTGTCGCGGGCGCGCCTCGTCGGCGAGCGCTTCCTCTCGCTCGCGCCCGGCATCCTCCTCGTCAACGCCGTCGTCGCGGCGGTGACGTGGACGGCGACGCGCGCCATCGGCTACCCAGTCGGCGCGGTGGACTTGCTCGTCGTGCACGCGCTCTCGCTCCCGTACCTGTTCGCGTGCGCGGGCGTCGGCCTCGCCTTCAGCGTCGCCGCGGACCGCGCGAGCGTCGCCCAGCGCGGCGCCGCCGCCACCGTCTTCGCCCTCTTTCTCGTGGAGACGCTCGTTTCGAGCACCGACTACGCGTGGGCCGGCGCAATCGCGCCGATGCGGTACTACGACCCCACTGCCATCCTCGTCGACGGCGTCTACGACTTCGTCGGCGCCGGGATTCTCGCGGTCGCGACGCTCGCGCTCGTCGCCGTCAGCCAGTGGCACTTCGCGCGGAGGGACGTGAACTGATGGCCGGATTCAGCGACGGCGAACGCGAGCGCATCCGGGCCGCCCTGCTGGACGCCGGGAGCGAGCTGTTCGCGCGCTACGGCCTCGACAAGACGACGGTCGGCGAACTCGCGGACGCCGCGGGCATCGCCACGGGGTCGTTCTACACGTTCTTCGACTCGAAGGAACGCCTCTACTACGAGGTGCTGATGGAGCGCGCGGAGGACGCGTTCGCGCGCATGACCGCCGCCGTCGAGGCCGCCGACGGCCCCGAATCCGGGACGCGCGCGTTCCTCCGCGAAGCCATCGCCATCGTGGAGGAGGACCCGCTGATTCGGAATCTCGTCTACGGGAACGAACGCGAGCGCTTGCTGCGTGCCATCTCCGACGAGGAAATCGAGGCGACCAAAGAGCGGAAGGTGGCGTTGCTCGCGCCGTACGTCGAGCGCTGGCAGGATGAGGGCGTCGTGCGCTCGGGCGACCCGGAGACGCTCGCGCTCGCCGTCCAGAGCGCTGGCTTCGTGGTCGCGCATCGCGACGAGTTCGGGAGCGAGGAAGAGTACGAGGCCGTGCGGGACGCGCTCGTCGACCTCGTGGCGGCGGGGCTGGCGTCGCCCTAGGGCCAGTCGTCGCGGACCGGTTCCTCGGTCGCTTGTTCCTCGTCGGCGTCCTCGGCGAGTTCCCAGTCGGCGGCCTCGGCGGCGTCCTCCAGCGGGAGGTACTCCCAGTCGACGGCCTCCGCGAGTTCGCGGTCCTCGTCGCTCGTGCCGACGAAGACGTGGCGCTCGGTGTCGAACTGGCCTTTCACGGATTCGAGGCTCTCCTCTTTACCCTTCGGCCCGGAGAAGAAGTCCTGTCGGATGCGGCGCTTGCGCGTGAAGTTCGTGACGACGTACGTGGGTTCGTCGGAGACGACGCCGACGTACTCGGTCCACTGGCGCGCGCCGGCGAACGCGGTGCCGGGCTTCGCGAGTTCTCGGAGCGCCGACAACTCGAAGGCGAGGGTCATGTCCGTGCTCCCCCCAGACTGATTCATGCGAGAACGTCGGGCGCGAACGGGAAAAACGGCTTCGGTTGGCGGAAACGCCGGCGTTCGGGATTTGTCAATCTCCGCCTGGTCGTCCCTCCGTCCGACTGTAACTGATTGGTCGGCCGGCAGGCGGGTGGACAGAAAGGGGCGAGGCTGTGGACGACGGCGGGCGACGCAAGCACTGGAACGAGCGAAGCGAGTGAAGGGCGCAGCGAGCCCTCCGAGTCCACAACCTCGGGGCTTTCGGGCCGTTGCCGTCGGTAACGACGGATACCGTGGAAAGGAGGAAAAACCCCGGACTGTGCCCCGTTACTGTGCGATGTCGACGCGGTAGTAGCCGGTGAACCGTACGACTTCGCCGTCCGTGAAGGCGTCCGCGGCGGCTTCGGGGATGGCGCCTTCGTCGCCGTGGACGGCGTCGTGGAGTGCGTTCTGTGCGTCGTCGTCGAGTTCGTCGAAGTGCCGGACCGCGTTGTCGGCGGTCACGGTCACCGTCTCTGTGGCTTCGATAGTCGGGTGCATCTGTTCACCGGCACCAATTGTGCCATGCTACCGTATACCACGGTTGGTGATAAAGATTGTGCCGACGGCAGTATCTGGCAGGCGACCGCGAAAACGGCGCAAACGACGGCGAGAAACGCTGGCGCTGGCAGGGCGCGAGTCTACTGTTCGCTCGGAATCGCGAGTTCGTCGAGTTCGAAGTTCTCCTGCAGGAGGACGTCCTGCTGGTCGGCGACGACGGCCTCGTCCTTGATGAGCTGCTTGTACTTGGACTGGGGCGCGAGGTTCCCGATGAGCACGCCACCGATGAGCTTGCCGTCCTTGAACGTCAAGCGGCGCCACTCCGTGTCGCTGTACTTGCGCTCGCAGGACTCGTCGCCCATCGTCGGGAAGCCAAACGAGAGGAACGGGAAGTCGAAGTGCGTAATCGAGTACGACGACACCCAGCGGAACGGCTCGACTTCGACGTCGTAGCCCGCGTCCTTGAGCATCGTCTTGCCCGCGAGCGCGCCCTGCTGTTTCGCGGAGCCCCACGAACCGTTCTGCGCGCGCTCGTCCATGATGGTGTCCCAGTACTGGGTGATGTCACCGGCCGCGTAGACGTCCTCGACGTCGGTCCGCATGTACTCGTCCACGTGGACGCCGTTGTCGATGGTCGCCTCCGTGTCCTGGAGAATCTCGACGTTGAAGTCGAGGCCGATGGCGACGCCGACGAACTCCGACTCGTGGCGGTCGCCGTTCCCGTCGACCGTCGCGACGACCTCGCCGTCGTCGTTCGTCTCGAAGTGGTCGGCGCCGGACTCGAAGACCGGCTCGACGCCCTTCTCGCGCAGGCCGTCGTGGATGATTTCCGCGCCCTCCTCCGACAGCGCGTACCGCCACCAGCGGTTGCCGCGCATCAGGTACTTCGCGTCCACGTCCTGCCCGCCGCAGATGGCCGCGAGGTCGATGCCGAGCAGACCCGCACCGACGACGACGCCCGTGTCGGCTTCCTCGGCGTGCTCGCGGATGCCGCGAGCGTCCTGGAACGTCCAGAAGTGGTGGACGCCCTCCGCGTCGGAGTTCTCGACCGGCAACTGGTTCGGCGTGCCGCCCGCCGCGACCAGCAGTTTGTCGTACTCGATTTCGTCGCCCTCGTGGGTGCGGACGACGTGGGCGTCCGGGTCCACGTCCGTGACGAGCGTGTTCAACTGGATGTCGATGTCGCGCTCGTCGTACCAGTCGGGGTCGTGGATGGAGATGGGCGCCTCGGGGAGTTTCCCCTTCGCGAACTCCTTGATGAGAATGCGATTGTACAGGGTTTCACCCTCGTCGGTGACGACGGTGATGTCGACGTCGGAGGCCTCCTCGCGGAGGGCTTCGGCGGCGGAACTGCCAGCGATGCCGTCGCCGATTATCACGTACGACTCGCTCATACTCGGAGTGATGCCTTCGGGGTTAAAGTGGATTGCTATCTCCTCGGCGCGCCGAATCCGGGCGACTGGCGCCCGCGACGCCCGCTGTCCGGTCGGCGTGATGCCGGCTAACCACTCGTTAGTCGTGGGTCCGACTGCCAATCGCCCAGCGAGTAGGTGTGACTTTCGACGACTAGGGGCGTCCGGGGCGCCGCGAGGGGCGAGCCTACGCAGTCGGAAGGCGTGCCCACGCCTCCCAGTAATTCGACGTTAGACGCGCTCGGAGTGCTGAATTCGCGTAAACTATCGGCGCAGTTTATCTGCAATCCCGTCGATGATTCGTCTGTCCCGGACCATCCGGGGCTGACGCACACATGTACGAGCAGTCACCGCTCCAACAGCCGTCGCTATCGTCACTCGAACAGTTCGGCCGGTCGCAGGCCGCGGGCGCACAGGAGTACGCCCAGCAGGGCGCCGGACAGTCCCAGCAGCCACAGCAGTTCGCGGGCGTCCAGCAGCCACAGACCCAGCAGTACGCACAGCAGTCGCCGATTCAGCAACCGACCGCCCAGCAGTACGCACAGCAGCCGACCGCCCAGCAGTCGCCGATTCAGCAGGCACAGCCCCCGCAGGCCGTACAGACACAGCCACAGCAGACGCCGGTCCAGCAGCCCCAGCAGACACAGCCCCAGCAGTTCGGCGCGCCGAGCCAGATTCTCGGCCAGCAGCCGACCGCCCAGCAGTTCCAGCAGCCGCGGCTGCCGTCCCAGTTCGGGAGCATCGGCGCGCAGTCGACGTGGGCGCAGTCCCAGCAGCCGCAGTTCCAGCAGCCACAGCCCACCCCGCAGGTCGGACAGTCGTCACAGCAGACGGGACAGGCCCAGCAGATTCCGGTTGGGTCGGTTCCCTCCGAGTCACCACAGCAGATTCCCGTCGAACACGGCCAACACGCCGCCCAGCAGACCCCGTGGCAGTCCTTCGGCCAACACGAACTCACCCGGCAGAGCGTCGAGATGGCGGACACACCGACGCTCGCGGACGCCCTCGCGCGCCGGCTCGGGCTGACCAGCCAGCAGCTCGCACAGGTGCTCCCGCAACTCGGCGCCGCGCTCGGCGCGCCGACACACGGACAGCAACTCGGCGTCGCGAGCCAGGCGGCGATGCCCCAGCAGGGACCGACGCCGATTCAGCCCGGCATCCAGCAATGAGTTACGACCCCCAGTGGCCCAACGGGTCGCCGTACGCGGCGTTCGGCGGCGTCGGCGGCCAGCCGCCGGTCGGGCCCGCTGGCCCGGTCGGCCCCGCCACGCCAGCGGGACAGTCGGGCGTCCCGTCGGGCGCCGCGCCCCAACAGGGCGAACAGGTCGAGGCGCGTCCGCCGGCCGCGATTCCGATGGTGGACATCGTGGAGTCCGCTGACGAACTCGTGGTGCGTCTCGACGCGCCGGGCTTCGAGGAGGACCAGATCGAGATACACGCGGACGCGAACAACCTGTTCGTGACCGCCGACCGCTCCCAGCAGCCGGGGTTCGACCCCGAGCGCGGCGAGCGCGCGCTGCTCTCCGAGCGCCCGATGCGACTGGAGCGAACTATCTCGCTTCCGGCGCACATCGACCCGGAGCAGGCCACTGCGACCCACGAGAACGGCGTCTGCAAGATCGTCGTCCAGAAGGACGACGAGGACCGTCGCCACGAGATCGGCTTCCAGTAGCCGTCACGCGGTAATCCCCGCTTTCGACGCTTTTCGCGCTCTATAACCTCGGATTTGTCGCCGCGTCTTCAGTTGCCGAAACGGTCTTAAGCGACTGGTGCTACCACCTCTCATAGACCGATAGTCGCGGCTTACCGCGGCGCGGCGACTGCCAGATGTCAGCGCAAAACTACAAACTCGTCACGGAACTCGTTCGCCCCGGCGACCACCTCGACTGCCCACGGGACTCCCAGCCGGTCGTCGAACCGAGCGCCCGCCCCGGATTCCTCCGCGTCACCTACCTCAAGCCGGTGACACGCGTCCCGTTCGAGGACGACTCGCCGGTGACCTACGTCGACTGAGCCGGCGTCGGGACGTTCTTTGTCGTTGGCCTCGTAGCGCCGGGCATGAAACTCCGTCAGAACGTCCGGCACTTCGCGTCCCGGAAGGCCCTCGAGCTCCCCGGCGTTCGGAACGTCGTCCGCCCGAAACTGGTCGACCTCCACGTCGGCATCTTCGGCGACAAAGCCCCGGAAGCCGACCGTCCGGAGCGCGAAGAACACCTGGAAGGCTTCTTCGACGCGACGATGGACATGTACCTCGCCGCGCTCAACGAGGGGTACACCGAGGCCGAGGCCCGAGAGACCACCCACATCGTCGCGAACTTCGACTTCTACAACCACGGCTGGGCGGAGATGATGGAGTTCCCGCCAGCGGAACTGTCCGAGCACTACGAGCGCTACGCCGACTTCTTCGACCGCCACGGCGTCAGCATCGACGACCCGCTCGGGGAGTTCCGACCGGAGGACGGCATTCCCGACGCGCCCACCACGCCCGAGCGCCTCGACGACGCGGACTTCGAGAACGCGGACGCGGGCTACGAGGACGACGTCTACGTCGAGACGGAGGACGGCGATGTCCAGCGCGGCGACGTCGAGGAGCCCGAGGACGTGGACGCCGAGGACAGTCCGTTCACCGACTGAGTCGCACGAGCGCTTCGCGGCCCCGCGCCCGCAGCGGGTCGCCGTGTCCGACACACGCCACCTCGAAGTCGGGCGCGCGGTCGAGGACGCGGCGGATGCTCTCCGCTACTTCGTCGGTGTCGTACGAGAGGAGCGCTGGCGACGGCTCGAGTTCGCCGCCGTCCTCGCGCACGAGGTCGCCGAGCATCGCGGTCTCCAGTCCCTCGTGGACGAAGACGGTGTGGCCGGGCGTGTGACCGGGCGCGTGAATCGCCTCGAAGCCGCCGATTCGGTCGCCGTCGTCGACGGCGCGTATCGACGCCCGCACGGACGGCACGAGGACGCCGGTGAGCCGCTGGAACACCCCTTTCCGGTTGTCCCACGGGGGTTTCCGGCGGCCCGCGAGCACGTCGGCGTCGCGCGCGCCGCAGTACACCTCGACGTCGCCCGCGCCGTCCAGCAGGGAGCGCAGGCCGCCGACGTGGTCGAGGTCGTAGTGCGTGACGAGCACGCGGTCGACGTCCCGCATCGAGAACCCCGCGACTTCGAGTTGGCGGCGTATCTCGCCGGCCTGCCACGGCATCCCCGCGTCGACGAGCGTCAGCGCGTCGCCGTCCTCCACGAGGTACGCGTTCACGCCCCTGAGGGCGAGATGCCAGACGCCCGGTCGGAGTTCCGCGGTCATACGTGGACGTTCGGCGGCGCGCCGTTTAGCCCTTCGCTAGTCGTCGACCGCCTCCGGGTCGCCGTCCACGTCCGGCGTCGGGCCGGGGCCGGGCGTCCCCGGTCCCTCGACGACGCTGTCTTTCCACGTCCCGCGCGTGAACCACGCGAACGCGACGATTGCGGTGGCGACGTTCGAGAGCGCGGTCGCCCAGAACACGCCCGCTGCGCCCATGTCGAAGTACGCTAGGAGGACGTACGCGGGCGGCACGCGGAACACCCACAGCGAGAGGATGGTGAACACCATCGCCGTCCGGGTGTTCCCGCTCCCGCGGAACGCGGACGCCGTCACGCGGTAGATGCCGAGGAAGAGGAACGACGGCGCGACGATGTAGAGGTACTCCGCGCCGATGGCGATGACGTTCGGTTCGCCGGGGATGAACACGCCGACGATGGTCTCGGCGTACGTGAACGCGACCACCGCGACGCCGGCGAGGACGACGGCGATGAGGCCGGACGCGTAGTACACCGCGCGCTCGGCGCGTTCGGCCTTCTCCGCGCCGAGGTTCTGACCGACGATGGTCGCCGTCCCCTGTGCGAGGCCGATGGCCGGCAGGAACACCAGCGAGTTCAAGCGGTTGCCGATGCCGAACGCGGCGACGGCGTCGTCGCCGGCGAGCGCGACGATGGCGGTGAGGACGGTGACGCCGAGCGCGCGCGTCGACTGGTCGATGCTCGCGGGCGCGCCGATGGTGACGATCTTCTTCACCGTCTCCTTCTTCAGGTAGAGGTCCTCGCGGGAGATGGTGATGCCGAGCCGACCCGAGAACAGCCACGCGAGACCGACGACGGCGCCGATGCCTCGGGAGAGGACGGTGGCGATGGCGGCGCCCTGCACGCCGAACCCGGCGAACCCGGTCGCCGCGTACAACTGCTCTTGGAGGCCGCCGAGGCCGAAGACCGTGAACAGGAGGTTGTCCTGGAACCCGAGGACGAGAAACGGGTCGATGACGACGTTCAACACGACCCCGAAGAACATCAGGTACATCGGCGTCTTCGTGTCGCCCCAGCCGCGCAACAGCGCCTGGAACATGAAGAACCCGAACATGAAGAACACGCCGAGGAGGATGGTGCGGACGTACTCGACGGCGAGCGTGTACTCGGTGGAGCCGGGCGCCGCGCCGATGAGTCCCACGAGCGTCGGCGCCGCGAGGTAGCCGACGACGGAGAGCGCGACCGAACACAACACGACGAACGCGATGGTCTGTCCGGCGACGTGGTTCACGCGGTCGTGGTTGCCCGCGCCCTTGTTCTGCGAGACGAGTGCGGTGCCGGCGACGGAGAAGCCGCCCGCGACGCTGATGACGAGGAAGACGATGGGCCACGCGTAGGAGAGCGCGCTCACGGGCGCCTGCCCGAGTTGCCCGACCCAGAAGGTGTCCGCGAGGTTGTACGCCACCTGCATGAGCTGGCTGGCGACGATGGGCAGCGACAGCACGAGCAGGGGTTTGAGGAGGTCGCCGTCGGTGAGGTTGACGTCGCGTGCGCTCATTCGTCGCCCTCCGCGTCGACAGTCAGCGGGTCGAGGACGTGTTCGACGAGGGCGTCGTGGACGACCTCGGGCGTGTCGTCTTCGAGGACGACGCGTTCGGTGCGCGCGCCGTCCATCGCGGCGAGCACGAGGCGCGCCGTCGCGTCCGGGTCGACGTCGCGGAAGTCGCCGGCGTCGACGCCGGCGCGCACGATGTCGGCGACGTGGTCGCGCATGAACTGTTCGTTGCGCGCGAGTTGTTCGCGGTACGCGTCGTCGTAGGGCGCTTGGGCCTGCAGTTCGAGGAGCGCGGTGGCGAACGCCCAGTCCTCGTCGTCGCTGTCCACGAGGCCGCCCGCGACGAAGTTCCGGAGGCGTTCGGCGGGCGGTTCGTCCTCGTGTTCGGCGGCGCGTTCTTTCCCGCGCTCGATGAGGTGTTCGAGGAACGCGACGAGCAGGTCCTGTTTGGTGTCGTAGTGGTAGTGAAGCAGGCTCTTGGACTTCTCCGCCTCGTCCGCGATGTCCTGCATCGTGAGGGCGGCGAACCCGTGGTCGAGGAGGGCGCGGTAGGTCGCACCCATGATGTCCTCGTGGGCCTCGGGGGCCGTCGAGGAGTCGCTGTCGCTCATTGACTGACTGGTTAGTCAGTCGGTGGTTAAGAGGTTTCGACCGGCGAACCGGTTGCCGGGGAACTCCAGGCCCACTGCCGAGAAAACGACTGCGTTACTCCGCGTCCGTCGCCGCGTCCGCCGCCTCGTAGCCCGCGACGATGCCGCCGTTCAGCGAGCGCTCGGGGTACTGCGCGCGACTCGCCATCCCCGCGTAGTAGACGCCCTCGTGGCCCTCGCCGGCGAGGTCGTAGGGAATCACCATGTCGAGGTAGCCGCGCTCGTAGACGGGCGCCGTCCGGGGGTTCCGGAACGTCTCCACCCAGTTCACGTGCGAGCGGTCGAACTCGGGGAACAGGTCCTCGATGCCCGACAGCCAGTGGTCGCGGACCTCCTCGTCGCTCATCTGCCAGACCTCGTCGTCGCGGCTCTGCACGTACTTCGGGACGTACAGCAGGTGTTCGCCGCCGTACCGCTTCTCGCTGATGAAGTTCGTGTGCTCGATGAGCGCGCCGAACGGCGCGTCGTCCGCGATGTTCAGCCAGTACGTGTCGGTGAGCGACCGGTCCATGCTCACGATGGAACAGACGGTCCCCTGGAACGTGATGTCACACTCGTAGCCCGTCAGGTCTTCGAGGACGTTCGGCATCGCCGCGACCACCACGCCGTCGGCGTCCAGCGTCTCGCTCCCGTCCTCGCGCTCGACGGTGACGCCCGCCACGCCGTCGTCGCCGCGGTGAATCTCGGTCACGCGCGTCCCCGTCTCGATGACGTCGCGGCCCACGTCCTCGACCATCGCGTCCAGCAGGCGCCCGAATCCCCCGTCGAGGTAGCCCAATGGTTCGCCGCGCAGCAGGTCGCGTTCGCCGCGGAACTTGATGCGGCCGAGCAGCCACGCGGCCGACACGTCGTCCATTCGCTCCCCGAACTTCGCCTCCAGCAGCGGTTCGAAGAACTGCTCGTAGACGCCACGGGTCGTGTGGTCAACGAGGAACTCCTCGATGGGGACGTCCTCGAAGTCCTCCAGATTCTCGTAGGTGTCGAAAGAGGGCACGCCGCCGCGAACGTCGATTTCCTGCGTGAGCATCGCGAGGCGGAACGTGTCGTAGAGGCTCATGTGCGGGAACGCCAGAATCTCCCACGGCTTGTCCATCGGGTGGACCGTGCCGTCGACGTAGTACGCGTTCTTCCCGATTGGCCACCGCAGGTCGTCGCCGAGACCGAGTTCCTCCAGCACGTCGACGATGGTCTCCTCGGAGGCGGAGAGGTGGTGGTAGAACTTCTCGATGGGGTCGCCCGCGGTCTCCCGGGTCGCCGCGAGGCCGCCCACCTGCTCGGACGCCTCGAAGACGCGCGCCTCGACGCCGCGGGACTGGAGGCGGCGCGCGGCCGCGAGGCCCGCGATACCGCCGCCGACGATGGCAATCATGGCCACAGGTCGGGCGGGACTCCGGGTTAGCGTTACGGTCCGCCGGCGAACGGGCCGACGGCCGACACGCCTTTTACAACGACACTCCTTCGGCTGGTAGGATGGCGCTGCAGGTGACGCCCTACACGTTGCCGCTCGCAGTCTGTGGCGTGGCGTTCGTCGCCGTGAGCGTGCGCCTTGCGCGCCGCACCGACGACCGCTCGTCGGCCACGTTCCTCGCGGTGCCGCTGCTCGCCGCCACCGCGGTGTGGACGCTCGGCTACGCCGCCGAACTCTCGGCCACGACGAGAGCGACACAACTGCTCTTCGCGCGCGTCCAGTACGTCGGCAACGCGTTCACGCCGCTGCTCTGGTTCGGGTACGTCCTCGCCTACGTCGGGCATGCGGACGCGGTCGACCGCCGGTGGTGGGCGGCGCTTGCCGTTCCGCCGGTCGCTGTCGTCGCGCTCGCGGTCACGTACCCCGCGACCGACCTCCTCTGGACGAGCGTCGAAACCGTGCGCACCCGCGACTTCGCCGTGCTCGTCACCGACCACGGCGTCCTCTTCTACGCGTTCATCGCGTACGTCTACTCGCTCGTCGCCGCCACGACGGTTCTCCTCGCGCGCCGAGTGCGGAACGCACGCGGCCTCTACCGGCGGCAAGCCCTCGCCTTGCTCGCCGGGTCGCTCGCGCCCGCGCTCGCCGGCATCGTCTACGTCGCCGGCGCCAGCCCCGTGCCCGGCCTGAATCTCCCGGCGCTCGCGTTCGTCGTCACCGGGTTCGTCGTCCTGTGGAGCGCCCAGCAGTCCGGCCTGTTCACCGTCGAACCGGTCGCGTGGGAGACCGCCGTCGGCCAACTCGACGACCCGGTGTTCGTCGTGGACACCGAGCACCGCGTCGTCGCCGCGAACGACGCCGGTCGCTCGTTCACCGACGTCACGGTCGGTCAACCGGCCGCCGACGCGCTCGGCGACGTGTTCGACGAACCGTACTGGAGCCGGCCCGGTGACCACGAATTCGGCGCACACAAGGACGGCGCAACGCGCGTCTACGACCTCTCGGTGACGCCCGTCGAACGGCGCGGCACCCACCTCGGGAACGTCCTCGTGATGCGTGACGTGACTGAACGCTACCGCCGCGAGGAGCGCTTAAGTGAGTTCGCGAGCGTCGTCAGCCACGACCTCCGGAACCCCCTGAACGTCGCGCGTGGCCACCTCGAACTCGGCCGCGAGACCGGCGACGACGACCACTTCGCGGAGACCGACGAGGCCCTCGAACGCATGGAGCGCATCATCGAGGACTTGCTCACGCTCGCCCGCGAGGGCGAGTCCGAACCCGACGGCGAGGAGCGCTCGCTCGCCGCGACGGCGCGCACCGCGTGGACCGTCGCCGACTCGCTGGACGCCGACGCCCGCCTCGAAATCGGGGACGACCGGACCCTCGTCGCCGACGAGACCGCGCTCCTCCGGTTGCTGGAGAACCTCTTCCGGAACAGTGCGGAACACGGCTCGGTCGAGGACCGGGACGAACCGGTGACGGTGACGGTCGGCGCGACCGACGACGGCTTTTTCGTCGCCGACGACGGCCCCGGCATCCCCGCCGAGGAACGCGACACCGTCTTCGACCGCGGGTACACGACGAGCGAGGACGGGACCGGGTTCGGCCTCGCCATCGTCAGCGCCGTCGCCGAGGCACACGACTGGAGCGTCGCCGCCTCCGAGAGCGACAGCGGCGGCGCGCGCTTCGACGTCACCGTCGAATAATCGGTCGTCCGCTACCCTTTTCTCCCACCCCACGCTACGACGTGGCATGATTGCCGTTCGCGCGCCGGCGACCAGCGCCAACCTCGGGAGCGGATTCGACGTGTTCGGGGTGGCCCTCGACCGGCCCGCGGACGTCGTTCGCGTCGAACGCGCCGCGGAGACCACCATCGAGGTGACCGGCGCGGGCGCCCAGTACATCCCCGAAGACCCCGCGAAGAACACCGCCGGCGTCGTCGCCGCCGAACTCGGCGCGCCCGCACACATCCGCATCGACAAGGGCGTCCGCCCCTCCTCCGGGCTCGGGTCGTCGGCGGCGAGCGCCGCCGGCGCGGCCGTCGCGCTCGCGGAACTGTACGACCGCTCGCTCTCAGACGAGGAACTCGTCAGAATCGCCGCCGAGGGCGAGGCGGCGGTCTCCGGCGACGCCCACGCCGACAACGTCGCGCCCGCCATCCTCGGCGGCTTCACCGTCGTGCGCGACGACGGCATCGAGCGCGTGAACGCCGACCTCTCGCTGGTCGCCTGCCTCCCCGACATCGTCGTCTCCACGCGGGACGCCCGCGGCGTCGTCCCCGACTCCGCCGCGATGAGCGACGTGGTGGACACGGTCGGGTCCGCGGCGACGCTCGTCCTCGGCATGTGCCGGAACGACCCCGAGCGCGTCGGCCGCGGCTTCGAGGAGCACGTCGTCACGCCCGCTCGCGCCGCGCTCGTGGACGGCTACGCGGACGCCTGCGACGCCGCGCGCGACGCGGGTGCGACCGGCGTCACGGTCAGCGGCGCCGGCCCGGGCGTCCTCGCCGTCTGCCGGGAGCGCGACCAGAAGCGCGTCGCCGGCGCGCTCGTCGGCGGCTTCGACGACGCCGGCGTCGACGCGACGGCGTACCGCACGACCGTCGGCGACGGCGCCACGATTCTCTGACGAAGATTCAAAAGGCAGGACGGGACCACCGTCGCGCGTGACCTGACGACTCGACCGCGGCGGCGAGCGGGAGCGTGGCACACCGCCGCGGACGGCGCCGAACCCACCTGCTAGCCCAACTGCGCGAGCAACGCGTCCCGCATCTCCTTGGTGGACGCCTCGCCGCCAACGTCGGGCGTCCGCGGCCCCTCCGCGAGCACCGTCTCGACCGCGGAGCGAACGCGCTGTCCCTCGTCGTCGTGGCCGAGGAACTCCAGCAGCATCGCGGCCGACAGCACCGTCGCCGCCGGGTTCGCGACGCCCTCGCCCGCGATGTCCGGCGCTGAGCCGTGAACCGGCTCGAACAGCCCGCGCTCCGGCCCGAGATTCGCCGACGGCAGCAATCCGAGGCCGCCGACGAGACCCGCGGAGAGGTCCGACAGCACGTCGCCCGCGAGGTTCGGACACACCACCACGTCGTAGTCCTCGGGGGACTGCACGAGATGCATCGCGAGCGCGTCCATCAGTGCGTCCTCGGTCGGCACGTCGTTCCCCTCGGCCACGTCCTCGACGGTCTGCTTGAACAGGCCGTCCGTCTCCCGCATCACGTTCGCTTTGTGCGCGACCGTGAACCCCTCGGGCGCGTAGTCGCACGCGAACTCGGCGAGTCGCGCCGACGCCTCGCGCGTCACCACGCGCGTCGTCGTCGTCACGCCGTCCGCGAGCGTCGCCTCGTGGCCCGCGTACACGCCCTCCGTGTTCTCCCGCAGGAACACGAGGTCGGTGTCGGGCTGGAGCGCGTCCACGCCCGGGTACGTGCGCGCCGGCCGCACGTTCACGAACGAGTCCACCGCGCTCCGAAGCGGCAACACCACGTCGGCGGCCGTCTCGCCCGCCGCGCCGAACAGCGTCGCGTCCGCCGCCGCGGCGGCCTCGCGGGTCTCCTCGGGGAGCGGGTCGTCGGTCTCCGCGGCGACCGCGTCCCCGGCGTCCGCGTGTACGAACGAGAAGTCGCCGACCGCGTCGAGGACGTCCACCGCGACCGGAACGACCTCCGCGCCGATGCCGTCGCCGGGGACGACTGCTATCTCCTCAGACATCGGTGTAGGGGAGATTCGCAGCGGTCTCGGCCACGGCGTCGGCGTTCGACCCCATCAGCGCGGTCGTGTCCCAGACGCCGTCGACGAGCGCGCGGTGCTGGGCGTCGTCCATGTCCGCGTCTATCGTGGTGTCGCCGTACCGGACTTCCTCGTTCACGACGTCCACCTCGACGTCGCCGTCGGGGTTCTCCGCAATCCAGTCCTGGAGCGCGCGCACGTCCTCGGCGTCCGCGGTGACCGTCGGGATGCCGAGCGCGAGGCAGTTCCCCGCGAAGATTTCGGCGAACGACTCGCCCACGACGGCGTCGATGCCCCACCGCATCAGCGCCTGTGGTGCGTGCTCCCGCGAGGAGCCACAGCCGAAGTTTGCGTTCACCGCGAGCACGGACGCGCCCTGGTACTGCGGTTCGTTGAACGGGTGGGCTTTCGGTTCGTCATCGTCGTCGAAGCGCTGGTCGAAGAACGCGAACTCGCCGAGCCCGTCGAACGTGACGACTTTGAGGAAGCGCGCCGGAATTATCTGGTCCGTGTCGATGTCGTTCCCGCGCACGGGCACGCCCGCCCCGGTGACTTCGGTGACGGTGTCGGCGGGCCCGCTCATGCTTCCACCTCCGGGCGGCGCTCCAGTTCGCGCACGTCCGTCACTTCGCCGGTGACCGCCGCGGCGGCGACCATCGGCGGACTCATCAGGACGGTGCGGCCGTCCTTCGACCCCTGCCGCCCGACGAAGTTCCGGTTCGACGAGGACGCACAGCGCTCGTCGCCGACCAACTGGTCTTCGTTCATGCCGAGGCACATCGAACAGCCGGCGCCCCGCCAGTCGAAGCCGGCTTCCTCGAACACCTCGTCCAAGCCTTCGGCTTCGGCGGCGCGCTTGACGCGCTGGCTGCCGGGGACGACCATCGCGCGCACGTCGTCGTGGACCTCGCGGCCGCGAACGATTTCGGCGGCCTCGCGGAGGTCCGGCAGGCGCGCGTTCGTGCAACTGCCGAGGAACGCCACGTCGATGGGATAGCCGTCCATCGTGTCGCCGGGGTCGACTTCCATGTGGGCTTGTGCGCTCTCGGCGACCTCGCGGTCCTCCGCGGGGAGGGCCTCGGGGTCTGGAATCGGCTCCGAGATGCCGACGCTCTGTCCGGGCGTCGTCCCCCACGTCACGGTCGGTTCGAGGGCGTCGCCGTCGATTTCCACCACGTCGTCGTAGGTGGCGTCGCCGTCCGAGCGAATCGACTCCCAGTACTGCTTGAGTTCCTCGAATGCGTCGCCCTCGGGCACCTCGTCGCGGCCCTCCAGGTAGTCGTAGGTGGTCTCGTCGGGTTCGACGTATCCCGCGCGAGCGCCGCCCTCGATGCTCATGTTGCAGATGCTCATCCGGCCCGCCATGTCCATCTCGCGGACCGCGGGGCCGCCGTACTCGTAGACGTAGCCGACGCCGCCGTCGGTGCCGAGTTCCCCGATGACGGCGAGAATCACGTCCTTCGGCGTGACGCCGTCGCCGAGTTCGCCCGTCACCTCGATGCGGCGGACCTGCTGTTTCTCCATCGCGATACAGCCCGTGGCGAGCACGTCCCGAATCTGGGACGTGCCGATGCCGAACGCGAGCGCGCCGAACGCGCCGTGGGTCGCGGTGTGGGAGTCCCCGCAGACGATGGTCATTCCGGGTTGCGTGAGGCCCTGTTCGGGGCCGACGACGTGGACGATGCCCTGTCGGCCCGTCGTCGGGTCGTCGAACTCGATGCCGGCGTCGCGGACGTTCGCTTCGAGTTCGCTCATCATCTCCTCGGCGGCGTCGTCGCCGTACGGCCGGCTCTGGTCGGCGGTCGGGACGATGTGGTCGACGGTGGCGTGCGTCCGCTCGGGGTACGCCACGTCGAGGCCGCGCTCTTCGAGCATCCCGAACGCCTGCGGGCTCGTCACCTCGTGGACGAGGTGGAGGCCGACGAACAACTGGGTCTGTCCGGTCGGCAGTTCGGTGACCGCGTGTTCGTCGAAGACCTTGTCGTACAGCGTGCCCTCGCTCATCCTACTCCTCGGCCTCCTCTGGTACCGGCTTCTCGCCGCCGCGCTCCCAGACGCGGTTCGCGGTGGCTTCCTCGTCCTCGGGGTTGCGCTGGCTCACGTCCTTCATCTTCTGTTCCCCGTTTTCCTCGTCGCTCTCGTCGTCGACCCGCTGTCCGCCGTCCGCGGCGACCACCGGTCCGCGCTGGAACACGCGGCTGACCGCGTGCTCGGGGTCGGCGGGGTTGCGCTGGCTCACGTCGCCCATCCGGCTAGTCATCGGCGGACACCTCCGTCTCGCGGTCGGTTTCGGCTGTCTCCGTCTCCTCGGCCCACGCGAACAGGTCGCGGAGGCGCTCGCCCACGTCCTCGATGTCGTGGTTCTGCTCTGCTTTCCGGCGCTGGCGGTAGGACGGCCGCCCGGCCTGATTCTCTGCGACCCACTCGGTCGCGAACGTGCCGTTCTGGACCTCGTCCAGCACTTCCTCCATGTTCTCGCGGACGGACTCGTCGACGACGCGCTCGCCCCGGGTCAGGCCGCCGTATTCGGCCGTGTCGGAGACCGAATTCCACATCGCCGCCAACCCACCCTCGTACATCAGGTCGACGATGAGTTTGATCTCGTTCATGCACTCGAAGTACGCCATCTCGGGGCTGTACCCGGCGTCCACGAGCGTCTCGTAGCCCATCTTCGTGAGTTCGGCGATGCCGCCACACAGCACGGCCTGCTCGCCGAACAGGTCGGTCTCGGTCTCCTCGCGGAACGTCGTCTCCACGATGCCGGCGCGCGCACAGCCGATGGCGTCGCCGTACGCGAGCGCTTCCTGTCGCGCCGTCCCGGTGGCGTTCTGGTACACTGCGAGCAGGGCGGGGGTGCCCTCGTCGGCCTGGTAGTTCCGGCGGACGAGGTGGCCGGGCGCCTTCGGCGCAATCATCGTCACGTCCACGTCCTCGGGGGGTTCGATCTGGCCGTAGTGGACGTTGAAGCCGTGTGCGAACTGGAGCGTGTCGCCGGCGTCCAGTTCCGGCTCGATGTCTTCGAAGACGGCCGGCTGGACGGTGTCCGGCACGAGCACGGAGACGACGTCCGCCTCGCTCGCGGCTTCCGTCGGCGTCGTCACGCGCAGGCCGTCGGCCTCCGCGGCCGACCGCGACGAGGAGTCCTCTCGCAGGCCGACCACCACGTCGACCCCGCTGTCCGCGAGGTTCTGGGCGTGCGCGTGGCCCTGGCTGCCGTAGCCGAGCACGGCGACGGTCTTGTCGGTGATGTGTCGTCGGTCTGCGTCTGATTCGTGGTACACTGGCTGGGTGAAATCTGCGTCTGTCATTTCAAGTAATCTGGAACGACTGCCGTCTTCGTCTCGCCGCGCGCCAGCGCCGTCTGGCCGGTGCGCGCTATCTCCCGGATGTTGAACTGCCGGTAGGCGTCGATGGCGTCGTCTATCTTCTGCTCGTCTCCGGTGAGCTCGACCGTAATCGTCCGCGGGCCGGCGTCCAGCGTCCGGCCGCCGTACATGTCGGTGATGGCCTGCACTTCGTGTGGCTTGTCGGCGTCCACTTTCACGACCACGAGTTCGCGCGTGAGCGCGTCGTCTTCCAGTTCGCGGACGTGGATGACGGGGACGACCTTCGCCAGTTGCTTCTCTATCTGGTCGATGCCGGGGTCGGGTTCCTCGACGACGACGGTGATTCGCGCCCAGTCGTCGTTCTGGGTGTCCGCCACGGTCAGCGACTCGATGTTGAACTGGCGGCGGCTGAACAGCCCGGAGACGCGCGCCAGCACGCCCGGTTCGTGTTCCACCAGCGCCGAGATGACCGTGCGCCGGGGCGGGTGTTCGGCCTCCGCCTCGGGGTCGATGCGGATGCCCTGGGAGTTCCGGCGGCCCGTCGGCCGTTCGCGGTCCTCGGGCGCCGGGCCGGGCAGTCCCTGCCCGCTCATAGGTGGCCCTCCGACAGCGCGAACTGTCCGTTGTCGCCGCCCGAGGGGACCATCGGGTAGACGTTCTCCGTCGGGTCGATGTAGACGTCCACGACGCTCGGGCCGTCGACGGCCAGCGCCTCTTGGACGGTGTCGGCCACGTCGTCGTACTCCTCGATGCGGAAGCCCGCGACGCCGAACGCCTCCGCGAGGCGGTCGAACTGCGGCACCCACGGGTACTCCGAGGCCATCCGGCGTCCTTCGAAGAAGGCGTCCTGCCACTGGCGCACCATCCCGATGGCCTCGTTGTTCAACACGAACACCGTGATGTCGAGGTTCTCGCGGGCCGCGACGACGAGTTCCTGACACGTCATCAGGAACGACCCGTCGCCGTCGAAGCAGACGACCGACTGGTCGTCGTCGGCCGCGAGTCGCGCGCCGACGGCGGCGGGGACGCCGTATCCCATCGTGCCGAGGCCGTGGCTCGAAATCCACGTCCGGGGCTCGGTGTACGTCCAGTACTGGCAGGCCCACATCTGGTGTTGGCCGACGCCCGTCGTGACAATCGTGTCGTCGTCGGTGGCTTCGTCCACCGTCTCGACGACGTACTGCGGTTTCACGGGGTCGTCCTCGGACACCGCGTAGTCCATCGGGTACTCGGCCTGCCACTCGGCGCACTGGTCGCGCCACGCCTCGGTGTCCGGCGAGTTCGGCATCGCGTCGGCAATCTGTTCGACGACGGTTCCGGCGTCCCCGACCAGCGGGTGGTCGGCCTCGACGTTCTTCGAGATTTCAGCCGGGTCGATGTCCACGTGGACGACCTCGGCGTCCGGCGCGAACGAGTCGACGCCGCCCGTGAGTCGGTCGTCGAAGCGCGTGCCGACCGCAATCAGGCAGTCGGTGAGCGTGATTGCCATGTTCGCGTAGCCGGTGCCGTGCATCCCCGCCATCTCCATCGAGAGGTCGTGGTCCTCGGGGAACGCGCCGATGCCGGGCATCGTCGTCACCACGGGAATCCCGTGCTCGACGGCGAACGCGCGGACTTCGTCGGTCGCTTCGCCCTTGATGACACCGCCGCCCGCGAGAATCACGGGGCGGTCGGCGGCCGCGATGGTTTCGGCGGCCTCCTCGACGTCTTCGGCGTCGGCGCGCTCCCGGACGCGCACCGTGTCCGGAACGGACGGTTCGCTCGCGCCGGCGTCGGTGTCGTCGGTCGTCACGTCCTTCGGCAGGTCGACGAGCGTCGGTCCCTGCCGGCCGTTCGCGGCGAGCGCGAACGCCGTGCTCACGTCGTCGCCGACGGTGTCGGCGCTCGACGCGAAATAGTTCGACTTCGTGATGGGCGTCGTGACGCCGACCGTGTCGGTCTCCTGGAACGCGTCGTTCCCGACCAACTCCGTGGGGACCTGGCCGGTCAGCGCGACCACCGGGTCGGAGTCCATGTTGGCGTCCGCCAGCCCGGTGACGAGGTTCGTCGCGCCGGGGCCGGAGGTCGCCATGCAGACGCCGGGGTCGCCCGTGACCGCGCCGTAGGCGTCCGCGGCGTGCGCGGCCGCCTGCTCGTGGGCCATCGTCACGTGGCGAATCCCGGAGTCGTAGAGCGCGTCGTAGACGGGCATGATGGCGCCGCCCTGCACGCCGAACACGGTGTCGACGCCCGCGCCTTCGAGCGTCGCGACGACCGAGGACGCGCCGGTCTGTCCGGTCGTCGCTCCGTCGTCGGGCGTCTCGTCGGCGCCCTCGGTCGGCGCCGCGTCGTCGGCTGACGCGCCGGTCGGCTCTCGCACCGTTCCCTGTTCTGTCATCGATACCCCCTCCACGGTGTCGTGTCGCGGTGTCGTGGTGTCGTGTGCATGTCGGCTGCTGCGGTGGCTGTCGGTCGAGCGCTGTACGAATCGGGACGAGGAGAGTGAGGTGTAGGGGAGCTTACGCCCCTACAATACCGACAGCCACACCGCTGACCGCGAGTCGACGACGTGCGGTGTGCGGTAGCATCGTACGCTGGTCGAGGGGAGCCGGGCGTAAAGCAGTTGCTCGGCGCGCAACGTTTGCCGGGCATCACGCCGACACCTCCTCCTGTGCTCGCTCCACGCCGACCTCGCCGGCGAACGCTCGCACGTCGGCGTCGGTCACCGCGCCCTCGTCGCTCGCGTGGGCCTTGACCTTCCGTGTCACCTCTCGTACCTCGGTCTCGGTCGGGTCGTAGCCCGCCTCGCGCAGGTGCTGGCGGACGGCGTGCGTGCCCGAGTGCTTCCCGAGCACGACCTCGCGTTCGGTGCCGACCATCTCCGGCGTCATCACGCCGGGCTCGAACGTCTCGCTGTTCTCGATGACGCCCGCCGCGTGGATGCCGGACTCGTGGGCGAACGCGTTCGCGCCCACAACCGGCTTGTTCACGGGGACGGGCACCGACGAGCGCTCCGCGACCTCGCGGGAGACGTCGGCGATGGCGGTCGTGTCGACGCCCGTGTCGGCGCCGTAGACGCTCTCCGCGCTCATCACGACCTCCTCGAAGGCGGCGTTCCCGGCGCGCTCGCCGATGCCGTTGACGGACACCTGCACCTGGTCCGCGCCGGCCTCGACGCCAGCGAGCGCGTTCGCCGTCGCCAACCCGAAGTCGTCGTGCGTGTGGACGTCGATGCGGGCGTCCGTGTGTTCACCGACGAACGCGACGAGGTCGCCGAATCGATTGGGGGTGGCGACCCCACAGGTGTCGGGGATGTTCACCCAGTCGACGCCCACGTCGTCGACCGCTTCGACGATTTCCGCGAGGAACTCGGGGTCGGTCCGGGTGGCGTCCATCGGCGAGAACATCACGTCGGCGCCCGCGTCCCGCACCTGCTGGACGGCGGCGACGGAGCGTTCCACGACGTCCTCGCGCGTGCTGTGCATGGAGTCTTCGATCTGTACGTCGCTCGTCGACGCGAACACGTGGACCATCTCCACGCCGGTGTCGACGGCGGCGGTCACGTCCGACTCCACGACGCGGGCCAGCCCGCAGGTCGTGGCGTCGGTCGCGGCCGCGATGTCCGCGACGGCTTCGGCCTCGTCGGGGCCGTTCGCCGGGAACCCCGCTTCGACGACGTGGACGTTCGCGTCGTCCAGCGCGGCGGCTATCGCGCGCTTGTCGTCGTAGTCGAAGGAAGTCCGCGGTGTCTGCTCCCCGTCGCGGAGCGTGGTGTCGAAAACTCGTACCGTGTCGAATTCGTTACGCTGGGCTAACGTGCCCTGGAAGAACTCGGTCCCCCGGGTTTGCACCGGGCGTGTCGTTGTGAGACATCGTACCAGTCTCGGAGGCGGGCCCACATATACGTCTTTCCCCCTGACAGACTGTCGCTCGCGACACTCGTTCACGAACGACGGTGGGAGTCGCACAAAACGCAAGACGGCGGCGTGTGCAAGGGTGTATAAGGTGTATGGTCGCGTACCCAGTGTACCGTATCTGAGAACCGAAGGGTTCGCCGCCGACACCGCGATTCGCCCCCGTTCGGCGGGGGTCTGATTCGGGCGCGCGCTCTGTGGCGCGCTCTCACGGAGCAAAAATACTAAGTCTCCAGACATGAGTTTGCCGGCCATGTCGACCACGTCAGTACGGGGCACGATTCGCGGCCTCGGCACTCGCGCGAACCCCGCGTTCGCCACCGGCATCGTCGCGCTCCCGCTCGCCGCGCTCGCGTACGTCGCCGCGTTCGGGACCGTCCAACAACACACCTACGTCCACGTCATGGCCGGCATCCTCTGGACCGGCATCGACCTCTTCATGGCGCTCGTCCTCGGCCCCGTCGTCGGCGGCCTCGACCTCGACGAACGCGCCAGTTTCTTCGAACGCCTCACCCCCAAGACCACCTTCCTCCTCCCGACGCTCGCGCTCGTCACCATCGCCGGCGGCGTCACCCTCGCGCTCCGCCTCCCCTACCTCTTCGAGCACCCCCACGTCTGGCTCGCCATCCTCACCGCGCTCTCCCTCGTCCCGTCGCTCGCGCTCGTCGGCTGGCAACTCGACGTCTTAGACGACTGGCGCTGGCAAGCCTGGTTCGGCCTCGCCGTCGCCGTCAGCGGCGCCTACCTCGCCGCCACCCTCCCCAACTTCGCGTGGACCGAACCCGTCTTCGTCGCCGCCATCCTCGTCGTCGCCGCGCTCTCCGTCCTCGGCTTCGGCGTCCTCATGCCCGGCGAAATCCGGATGTACCGCGAGATGACCTCCGCGAACCCCGACAAACAACTCATCGCCGACATCGGCATGCGCAACGCCAAACTCGGCGGCGTCCAAGGCGCCCTCCAGTTGGTCGTCGTCGCCACCATGGTCTACATTCGCTACGGCGGCTTCTAGTTCGGGTCGCCTCGCTCGTCTTTGACGCTGACGAGAACGTCTCCTCGAAAGCCCCGAGGCTGTGGGCTTGGGGGACTTGCTGCGCGCTTCCCTCGCTTCGCTCGGTTCAGTGCTTGCGTCGTCCGCCGTCGCCCACAGCCTCGCCCCTTTCAGTCCCACCCCGTCGGTTGGCCGGGTGCTGTAGCCGTCGGCTGGTCGGAGTGCTGTCGCTGTCGGCTGTCGAGGATAGAAACGAGAGAATCGAGTGTCGGCTAGCCGGTCAGTTCCCGCGGCCCTGCATCTTCTCCTCTTCGGGCAGGTCGACGTTCGCCTCGCCCTTCATGCCGGACCCGATGTTCGAGGAGATTTCCGCGAGTCGCTCCGGGTCGTCCCAGTTGTTCACGGCGTCCACGACGGCGCGACCCATCGACTCGGGGTCCTCCGCGCCGAAGATGCCGGAGCCGACGAAGATGCCGTCGCACTCGTGGTGCATCATCAAGGCGGCGTCCGCGGGCGTCGCGATGCCGCCCGCCGCGAAGTTCACGACCGGGAGCCGCCCCATCTCGGCGGTCTCGTGGACGAGTTCGGCGGGCGCCTCGATGTCGCGGGCGTAGTGCTCGCGCTCCTCGTGGGTCATCCCCTCGAGTTCGCGAATCGCGCCCTTGATGGTGCGCTGGTGGTGGACGGCCTGATTCACGTCGCCCGTGCCGGCCTCGCCCTTCGTGCGAATCATCGCCGCGCCCTCGTCGATGCGCCGGAGCGCCTCGCCGAGGTTGCGCGCGCCACACACGAACGGCGCGGTGAAATCGCGCTTGTCGATGTGGTACTTGTCGTCGGCGGGCGTCAGCACCTCGGACTCGTCGATCATGTCCACGCCCGTCGCCTCCAGAATCTCGGCCTCCTTCGTGTGGCCGATGCGGGACTTCCCCATCACCGGGATGGAGACCGCGTCGATGATTTCCTGGACGTCAGCCGGGTCGGCCATCCGCGCGACGCCGCCGCGCTTCCGGATGTCGGCGGGCACCGCCTCCAGTGACATCACCGCGACCGCGCCGGCTTCCTCCGCTATCTTCGCCTGCTCGGCGTTCACGACGTCCATGATGACGCCGCCCTTCTGCATCTTCGCGAACCCGCGTTTCACGAGTTCGCTCCCGCGTCGCAGTTCCTCGAGGTCGGTCTCCGTAGCCATACCAGAGGGTAGCGGGCGCCGCCGCTTAATTGGGTCGGTCGCGGAACGCGGGCGTCGCGGACATGCCAACGCATTTGACGCGCGCCGCCGGACGCCCCAACGATGACTGACGGAGACGACGCGGACGCGGCGTCCACGCCGGACAGGGACCGACCACCGAACGCGCAGTCGGACCCGGACCCCGACCTCGCGTCCGAGACGGCGCCCGACCCCGAGGAGTCGGTCCGCGAGGCGGTCGAGCGCTCGCGGAGCGGCGCGCCGGCCGTCGGGTCGGTCGTCCGCGACCGGTTCACGAGCGACGAAATCTTCCAGCGAATCATCGCGGCCGCCGACGAGGAAATCACCTCCGGCAGCCGCGAACTGTTCTTCAGCGCGCTCGCCGCCGGGTTCGCGATTACGATTACGTTCATGCTGTACGTCTCCCTGACCGCCACGACTGGCGGCGACCCCGTCGTGAGCGCGATGCTCTACCCGCTGGGGTTCATCTACATCATCATCGGCGGCTACCAGTTGTACACGGAGAACACGCTGCCGCCGGTCGCGCTCACGCTCGAACGCCTCGCCAGCGTCCCGGCGCTGTTGCGGAACTGGACGGTCGTGCTCGCGGGGAACTTCCTCGGCGGCGCGCTCGGCGCCGCGGCGCTCGCGTTCGGCGGCGTCATCTCGCCGGAGGCCGCCGCGGTGGCGGCCGACCTCGGCAGGAAGGGCGTCGAAACGGCGTGGTGGAGCCTGTTCTCGAAGGCCGCGTTCGCCGGCCTCATCGTCGCCGGCGTCGTCTGGGTGGAGTACGCCGCCCGCGACACCATCTCCCGGATGGTCGTCGTCTACGTCGCGTTCCTCGCGATTCCGCTCGGCGGTCTCTACCACTCCGTCGTCTCGTTCACGGAGATGACGTATCTCGTCCTGCAGGGGTCGCTGGGAATCCCGACGGGCCTCTGGGAGTTCGTGGTGCCCGTGTTGCTCGGGAACACCGCCGGCGGCGTCGTCCTCGTCACGGTCGTGAACTACTTCCAGACGACCGACCACCGACTCGCGTCGGCGCGCTTCGAGGGCGCCGACCGCCAACTCTCGGTTCGGGAGTGGCTGTTCGGCGGCCTCGTCGGCCGGTCGTACGTCCCCCTCATCGACCACACCGACGACGCGCTCGCGAACGCCGACGACCACCGCATCGTGGTCCCCATCTCGAACCCGCGAACCGAGACCAACCTCGTCGAACTGGCGTGCACGCTCGCCAGCCAGCGACCCGGCGCGTCCGTCCACGTCGTCCACATCGTCCAGAAGCCCGACCGGACGCCGCGAGGCTACCGCGTCGACCAGCACGAGCGCATCGTCGCCAACTCCGACGAACTGATGGCCGACATCCGAGCGGTCGCCGCGGAGTTCGACGTTCCCTGCGAGACGTCGACGGTGGTGTCCCACCGGTCCTTCGAGGAGATTTTCGACGTGGCCAAGCGCAAGCGCGCCGACCGCCTCGTGATGGGGTGGGGCGACGACCGCATGTGGTCGAACGGCCGCGCCGAACGCCCGCTCGACGAACTCACGAACCGACTGCCCTGTGACGTGCTCGTGTTCAGGGACCGCGGGCTGGACGCGTCCCGCATCCTCCTCCCGGTCGCGGACAACCCCCACGCGGACCTGAACGCGGAGGTCGCGCGAACGCTCCGCGCGACCGCCGGGTCGGCGGTCACTCTCCTCCGGGTCGTCGACGGTCCCGACGAGCGCGAGGCGGGCGAGCAGTTCCTCGCCGACTGGGCCGCCGAACACGACCTCGAAGACGCGACGCGGGTCGTCGACGACTCCGGCGACGTCGAGGCCGCCATCGCCGACGAGTGCGGCGACCACACCCTGCTGTTGGTCGGCGCCACCTCGCAGGGCCTGCTCTCGCGGCTCGTCCGCGACTCGCTGCACTACGACGTGCTCCGGGACACCGACACGTCGATGATTCTCGCGGAGCGACCGACCGACCGCGGCGTCCTCCAGCGCCTCTTCGGTCGGTAGCCGCGGGCGTCCGGTCTCCGAGACCGCAAGCGCTATGCGGCGGCCACGACACGCACACCCGTATGTCGACGCCGTCCCGTCGGGACCTCCCGTGGTACGTCGCGCCGCTCCCCGACTGGCTGGCGGACCTCGCGCTCCGCCTCGCGTGGGTCATCGCCGCCGTCAACCTCGCGGGGACGGCGTTCGGCTTTTGGTACTACCGCGTCCAGTTCGCCGACACCCCGATTGCGGCGTGGCCGCTCGTCCCCGACAGCCCGGTGGCGACGCTGTTCATCGCGCTGTCGCTGATAGCGTACAAGATGGACTGGGACGCGGACTGGCTGCACGCGCTCGCGTTCTTCGGCTGTCTCAAACTCGGGCTGTGGACGCCGTTCGTCCAGTTGGTGGTGAACGGACAGGGCGGCCTCTGGTGGGTGATGTACTGGTTCCTGATTCTCAGCCACCTCGGGATGGCCCTCGAAGCGTTCCTGATTCACCGGTACGCGACGTTCTCGGTGCCCGCCGTCGCCGTCGCGCTCGCGTGGTACGGCTTCAACGACCTCGTGGACTACTTCGTCTCCGTTCTGGGCGGCCCCCACCACACGCTCCTGCGCGCCGAGCAGACGCTCGCGGGCTACGACCACTCGCTTGCCGCCCACGACCTCGCCGCGGCGTGCGCCGTCGCGCTCACCCTGCTCGCGACGTTCCTCGCGCTCGCCACGCGCGTGAAGCAACTCGAAGTCGAACTCGCTGCGGACCCCTGACTTTTCCCGCCGGCCCGCGAACGCCCGGTCATGTACGACGCCGTCGCCGACCTTCTCGTGACCGTCGAGTCCGTCGAACTGGAGCGTCGCGCCCGCGACACGCCCGAGTTCGAGCGCGTGACCACCGTCGTCTCGCTCTCGGGTGACGGCGAGACGGGCCGCGGCGAGGACGTGACCTACGAGGCGGAACACCACGACGACCTGCTCGACGCCGACCCCGATTTCGACCTCGCGGGCGAGTACACGTTCGCCGAGTTCTCGGCGCGCCTCGACGACGCCGACTTCTGGCCGACCGGCCTCCCCGAGCGCCGCGACTTCGTGGACTACCGGCGCTGGGCGTTCGAGGCCGCCGCACTCGACCTCGGACTGCGACAGGCTGGCGAGACGCTCGCGGACCGCCTCGACCGCGCGTTCGACCCCGTGCGCTTCGTCGTCTCCAGTCGCGTCCCGGAGGGCGACACGGGCCGCATCGAGACCCTCCTCGACCGCTACCCGGCCGCCGAACTGAAACTCGACGTGAGCGACGAGTGGACCGACGACACCTTCGACTACCTCGAATCGACGGGCGCGGTGCGCGTCCTCGACCTGAAGGGCCAGTACGAGGGAACCGAAGTGGACACCGTACCCGACGCCGCGCTCTACGAGCGCGTGTTCGAGACGTTCCCCGACGCCGTCGTCGAGGACCCCGGCCTGACCGACGAGACGCGCCCCGTCGTCGACCGGTACGCCGACCAGATTTCGTGGGACGCCATCATCCACGGCCTCGACGACGTGCGCTCGCTCCCGTTCGAACCGGACTGGCTGAATATCAAGCCCTCGCGGTTCGGCACGCTCGAATCCCTCCTCGAAACGGTCGCGTGGGCGCTCGACAACGACGTGGCGCTGTACGGCGGCGGCCAGTTCGAACTCGACGTGGGTCGCGGCCAACTCCACGAAGTCGCCTCGCTGTTCTACGCCGACGGCCCGAACGACGTGGCGCCACGCGCGTACAACGACGCCGAACTCCCCGAGAATCCGCCGGAGAGCCCGATTCAGGCGCCCGAGGACCACGACGGGTTCGGGTTCTAGTCGCCGTTCTCGTGGGCGCGAACCCACAGTTCGCCGATGCGCGACAGTCGCGTCCGGTACGACTTCCCGTGTTCCTCGCGTTCGACGTACCCCTTCCCGCCGGGGCCGAGTTTGTCCACGGTGTACGTGACCTTCGACCGGAAACTGTCCGTGTACTCCTCGTTCAGGTCGTCCGCGAGCGTCTCCGCGAGTTCGCTGACGGAGTCGAACTCGCCGTGTTCGCCGAGCGTGAAGAGAATGAGTTCCTCGAAGGGCTTGACGTTCGAGAACGACGCCACCGGCAGTTCGGCGACGTGGCTGCCGTCGATTTCGGTGGCGCCGATGGTGGTGCCCCGTTCGTCGAACTCCGCGAGCAGGTCGCGGGCCGCCGACAGGCGCTCGGCGACCGCGTCGGCGTCCACGTCGTCCCCGAGGTCGCCCGCCGCGACGTCGGCGAGCAGGTCGGCGCTCGCGCGAAGTTCCTCCGCGAGTTCGGTTTCGAGGTACTTCTCGGGCGCCGTGTAGTACGTGTGGATGCGGTCGCGGTCGTCCTGTCGCTCCACCATGATGGAGTGGGCGGCGGTCGCGAACGCGAACGAGACGGTGCGGGGCATCGACGCGATGTTCACCCACACCTCGCCCTCGGGGTCGGCGTCGAGTTCGTCCTCGATGAGGTCGAAGGCCTGCTCGAACGCCGCGTCGTAGTCGTAGACGTCCGCGACGGAGACGCGCTCGGTCGCCGCGCCGAGCAGATTCCGGAAGTCCTGTTCGAGTTTCTCGGCGATGCGCTGGCTGTACTCCACGTTCGCCTCGCTGCCGACCGCGCCCTCGAGGAGGATGACGCGGTCCACGGCCAACTGTTCGCGCACGAGCGGCGCGATGAGCCGGTCGTAGTCGAAGCCGACCGGCACGACGTGCGTCTGCATACCCTCGGCTTGGGAACTGGACTGCAAAAGGCTACCCGTGACGGGTCGCCGACCTACGCCGGGGCCGACACGACGAGCGCGCCCTCGAATCGCGGCGACCCGAGCAGGCTCGGGCGCGGGACCGACGACGCGACCTTCAGTCCTAGTCGGTCGTCGCCGGGTCGAACTCCCAGCGCCCGGTAGCGGACGGCGTGCGCGACCACGCCGTCGAGTGGCCACCGGTAGGTCTCGCCGCGCCCTTCGTACTCGGGCGTCGCCGCCCGCGCGGTCGTCGCGTCCGACACGAGGGCGTCGACGACGCCGGCGAGTGTGAGGCGGTCGGCGAGTCCGGTGTCGGTGTCCGTGCGTGCGAGCAGCGGGCGCGCCGTCTTCAGGTCCCGCCCCGCCTCGAACCGGTCGTCCGGGACGACGTGCTTCCGGACCGCGGCGGGGTCGTCGAGCGCTGACGGGTCGAGGCCGGTCGCCTCGGCCACCGCCTCGGGGGGCCGCACGACGCCGCTCGCGAGCATGTCTCCCTCGCCGCTGTCGACGCCCCGCGTCCCCGTGTCGTCGACGCCGCGGACGCCCAGTCTGTGCGTGCCGAGCAGGCCACCGTTCCCGAGCAGCGTCGACCGCCGACCCACCGCGACGGCGAGCACGTCGAAGTCGACCTCCTCGCTACCGCCGTCGGCGCCGACGTGTCGCACGGCGAGCGACTGCTCGACGTCCGCGTCGGCCACGCCCGGCGAGTGAGTGGCAGTCCAGACGTCGCCTTCGGTGGGTTTCGCGTCGGTGTCTCGCGTCGCCGTCTCGTGCACGGACGACCGGTGGACGGGGTTGTTCGTGCCGTACGCGAGCGCGCCGAGTCCGCCGACGGTGGCAGTCGCGCCGCCCGCGAGGACCTGCCGCCGCGTCGGGCCGGCGTCACGCCCGTCGGCGTCGTCGCTTCCCATCGTGTTCCATTCGGCCCGCCGACCGGCGTATATTTTGTGGAGCGGGCGTGCCGACCGCCAGCGGTTTCTCGGCGTGTGGCCTACCCCGGGCCATGAGCAAGTGGCTCGAATCGGGGCTGCGGCGGGACGTCTGCGTCGTCGTCTGCGGGGAGGGAGACCCGACACAGCAGGCGGTCAAGCGGGCGATAGAGCGGAAGAACGACGACCGCATCCGCCCGAAGCGGTTCAACGGCGCGGTGAAGAAACTGGAGTCCGCGGGCATCCTCGAACGCACGCCGGACGGCCTCCACGACCGCCTGTCGCTGACGGAGGCGGGGGAGACGCGACTGCGAGAGCACCGCGAGTGGGAGGCCGAGTACCTCGGTTAGTCGGCGCGCGACGGGTCGAAGTACGCCTCGCGGTTCTCGGAGGTGGCGGGCGCGGTGACGGCGGAGACGCCGACGGTGAGCGCGAGGCCGAGGACGAGGCCGACGATTTGGTTGAACCACCCGAAGTACGTCGACGCGAGAATCGGAACGCCGGCGACTGAGAGGGTCGGGCCGAACGTCGTCGCGAGGTAGAACGCCTGGCTGCCGGCGACGCCCGCGAGCATCCCGGACTTGGTGGTGTGGCGCCAGTAGAGCGCGACGGCGACCGGCGGCGCGAGTTGGGCGAACCCGCCGAACGCGGTCTCGCCGACTTCCAGTAGGCTGCCGGGGCGGAACAGGCTCCCGACGAACGCCGCGATGGCGAACGCGGCGACGCCGACGCGCCCGAGGAAGTCCTCGCGGCGGTCGCTCGCGTCGGCGTTGACGAACGGCCGGTAGAGGTCCCGCGTGAAGTACGACGACCCGGAGAGCAGCATCGAGTCCGAGGAACTCATCATCGCGGCGAGCGCGCCGGCGACGACGAGCGCGGCGAACCAGCCGGGCGTGTACTCGTTCAGGAGGACGGGGACGATGTTCTCGCCCTGCGGGAGCGCGATGCCGACGCCCTGCGCCCACGCGCCCATCAGGAACGCCGGAACGAACAGGAGCACGACCAGCAGCGGCCACACCGCGAACGTGCGTTTGAGGACGCGTTCGGACTTCGCGACGAAAAAGCGCTGGTTCACCTGCGGGAACATCGTCACGCCGAACGCGATGCCGATGGCCTGCGAGAGCATCCACTGCGGGGTGTTCGGGCCGCCGCCGAGCGCGCGGAACTCCGCGGTGAGCGCGCCCGAGAGGCCGCCGGTCGTTCCCGATATCTCCGCGGCAATCCAGAGGAACGCGACCCACGTGACGCCGAGCATGAACACGCCCTGCAGGGTGTCGGTCCACGCGACGCCGCGCATCCCGGAGAGCGCGACGTACAGTATCATGAACAGCGTGATGAAGCCCGCGCCGGCCCAGTACGGCACGGCCCCGTTCGTGAGGCCGGCTAGCGCTTCGCCCGCGCCGATTTGCTGGAGCATCACGTACGGGAACAGCCAGAAGATGGAGACAGCGGCGACGAGGCCGCGGAGGGTGCGGGAGCCAAAGCGGTCGCCGAGCATCTCGCCGAGCGTGACGTAGCCGTGTTCGTTGCCGAGGAGCCACTGGCGGTAGCCGAGCAGATACCAGAGCAGGCCGAAGAGGACGCCGTCCATCAGCCCCATCACGAGAATCCACTCGGGGCCGGTGGCGTACGCGATGTTCGGGCCGGCGAAGAACGTGAACGCGGACAGCAGCGTGGCGAACGTCGTGAACAGGAGGACGCCGGTGCCGAGGCCGCGCCCGGCGAGGTAGTAGTCTTCGGCCGTGCGGTCGGTGGCGCGGTACGCGACGACGCCGACAGCGAGCGCGACCACCATGTAGGCGGCGACGACGCCGATTTCGACGAGGACGCTCACGCGGACCCCTCCACGAACGTCCCCCAGTCGCGGCGCGCGAACGCGGCGAACGCGAGGCTGGCGGCGACCATCCAGCCGACGTGCCACCACAGCCACAGCGGGAGACCGGCGACGAGCGTGTCGTTCCGCCAGAGGAACCACGGGATGCTAAACGCCACGAGCGCGGCGAAGACGACGCCCCACCCGACGGCTTCGCGAGACGGCATATCGACGAGACGTTCCCTACACGCACGGTTAAACGTTGCTTACGGTCGCCGAATCGGCGTTTCGGAGAACTTTTCTCTCGGGCAGTCGGTCGTCGCGACAGCTATTTCCCGCGCGCCCGCCTACCACACTGACAGAACCGAGACCGATGGAGGACACCGCGAAGTACCTGATTCACGCCGACCTCGTCGCCGACGGTATCGTGGAGCGAAGCGACGTCGTCGGGGCGGCGTTCGGGCAGACCGAGGGGTTGCTCGGGGACGACCTCGACATCCGCGACCTGCAGGACTCCGCGAAACTCGGCCGCATCGACGTCTCCGTCGATAGCGAGGGCGGCCAGTCCTTCGGTCACATCACCATCGCGTCCAGTCTCGACCGCGTGGAGACGGCGACGCTCGCGGCCGCACTGGAGGCCGTCGAGCGCATCGGGCCGTGTCGCGCGCAGGTCGAAGTCAACCGCATCGAGGACGTGCGCGCGGCCAAGCGCCGCGAGGTCGTCGACCGCGCGAAGGAACTGCTCGCGAACGCCTTCGACGAGGGCGCCATCGACTCCGACGACATCCTCCGGGAGGTCCGGGAGAGCGTGCGCGTCGAGGACATCACCGACTACGAGGGCTACCCCGCCGGGCCGAACGTCGCGTCCAGCGACGCCGTCGTGGTCGTCGAGGGGCGGGCCGACGTGGTGACGCTTCTCGGCTACGGCATCAAGAACGCCGTCGCCGTCGAGGGGACGAACGTCCCGGAGGAAATCGCGGCGCTCACGAACGAACGCACGACGACGGCGTTCCTCGACGGCGACCGCGGCGGCGACCTCATCCGCCGGGAACTCGAACAGGTCGGGGACGTGGACTACGTCGCTCGCGCGCCCGCCGGCGAGTCAGTCGAAGACCTCTCCCGGCAGGCCGTCGACACCGCGCTCCGCGAGAAGCAGCCGGTCGGGGACGCCGAGGACGCCGCGGGCGCGAACGTCGACGCCGCACTCGGCGCCGAGGAAGACGAGGCGACCGCGGCGACGGACGGGAGCGCGACCCCGGCGCCCGCCGCGACCGACGCCGAGTCGCCGAGCGAACCGAGCGTCGAGGATTCGGCGACCGAGGCGGACGACGCGGCGGCCGAACCCGCCGACGAGGCGGTGCCGAAGACGCTCGCCGACCACGTCGACGAGGTCGTCGGCGCCGGGACGGTGCGTCTGCTCGGGGACGACCTCGACGCCGTCTGCGAGTCGCCGGCCGGCGACGCCTTCGACGCGCTCGAAAGCGCGGACACGGCGCCGAACGTGGTGGTCGTGGACGGCACCGTCACCCAGAAACTACTCGACTTGGCGGCTCAGCGCGGCGTCGGCACGGTCGTCGGCGCCGACACCGGCGAGTTCGTGAAACAGCCGGCGAGCGTGCGCGTTCACGACGCGACCGCCTACTGATTAGGGTGTGGTTTTCTCGGACAGGTACTGTTGGAGTTCTAAAACAGCGTTTTGGATACCATCTCGAAATCCCCTGCTCGCTCGCGGTCGCTCGCTGGCATATCGCTCACTCCGTTCTCGATAGCGGCCACCGAGACGACCACGACGAACGCGAGCGAGCAGCCCCTTTCAATCCCACCCTCGACCGGTTGGTCAGCCGGTATTGGACGGGACTGAAAGGGGCGGTCGGCTCGGTGAACCTCGGCGACGCAAGGACCGCAGGCTGGAGGCCGAGGACCGAAGCGAGCCGCGGGAGCCGAGCCGACCGGGGCTTTCGAGGTGGAACTAACACCGACGACGTCCTCCGAACCGGCCACTTCAAACGAGACCGACCGCGAGCGCCAGCAGGCCGCCGGCGACGCCGCCGGTGAGCGTCGCGAGGAAGTTCACGCCCTGATTCCCGACGATGCCGCCCTCGACGGTGGCGCCGGCGAGGCTGTCGGCGGTCATGCCCGCGATACCGGCGAGGACGACGACGCCCGTCGCCGCCGCGCCGAAGTCGAAGACGGCGACGCAGAGTCCCGCGATGACGGCGGCGCCCGCGACGCCCGCGAGTTCGCCCTGCCACGTCACCGCGCCGTCGGTGCCGGGTTCGACGCGCTCGAAGGTCGTGACCAGCCGCGGGTCGTCGAAGAGGCCGCCGACCTCCGAGGACAGCGTGTCCGCGAGCGCGGTGGCGATGCTGCCGGCGTAGGCGAACTGGTAGGCCGTGTCCGACAGCGGTACGTGGGCGTGGGCGGCGTACAACAGGAGCGCGAACAGCGCCGCGGCGGAGTTCCCGAGGACGTTTCCGGTGCCGCGAGCGCCCTCGTTGGGCTCCGCGACGCCGCGTTCGAGTTTCTGGTCGTACCGGAACTTCGTCGTCAGACTCCCCACCGCGAAGAACGCGATGAGCAACACGAACCAGCCGTAGCCGCCGAGTACGACGGCGAGCAGACCGAGGAAGACGCCCGTGAGCATCCCCGCGACCGAGGTCGCGCCGAGCGCGTGGGAGGCGTAGCCGAACGCGGCGGTGACGCCGAGCGCCACCAGCACGCGCTCCCACGCGGTCGCCGGCGGAACGGCGTCGAGGGGCGCGAGCACGGCGAACAGCCACAGCAGGAGCGCGACCGTCACCAAGACGACGGGGTCGTCGCGAACGGAGAAGAACGTCCGCAGGATGCCCGCGAGCAGCGCCGCGCTCGACGCGATGAACACCCAGTGGGGGTAGTTCGCGGTCGCGTCGGTGAGCGCGGCGACGACTGCCTGGCCGGCGAGCGCGGCGAGCGCGCCGAGCACGACGAAGCCGACCATCGAGAGCGCCCGGTGTTCCCGGTACTGGAGCACGAGACGGCGCCCGAGGTCGCCGTACCCGACGACGAGCACGCTCGCGACGAACACGCCGACCGGCACGTCGAATATCGGGACGAGCAGGCCGACGCCGGTCGCGGCGAGCGCGAACGACACGAGCGTCCGCAGGCGCTCGTCGCGTCGGTCGCGGGCCGTCGAGAACACCTCGAACAGCCAGCCGTCGGTTATCGTCGCGCCGAGGACGGCGACCACGGCGAACGGCACCGCGGCTGCGCGGCCCAACAGCGGTGCCGACAGCGACAGCGTCGCCACGAGCGCGAACGCCGCGGCGCGCCGCAGACTCCAGTTCACGTCCTCCGTCGGTTGACCGGGGCCGCACTTAACTTCCCCGAACCCGGACCCGCAACGTTTTGAACGACGGCGGCCGATTCGAGTGCGTGGGACTGTACGACCGCTACCTCGCGCTCCGGGTGCGCAGACACGACGCCGCGGCGCCCGACCACGTCGCGCTCGTCATCACGGAGCGCGACCTGCTGGAAGCCGGCGCGTACGACACGCTCGCGGCGTTCTACGACTGGGCGTTCGACTACGGCGCCGAGCGCGTCACCGTCTACGTGAGCGTGCTCGACGAGGCCGCGGTGCCGACGCTCGAACGGGAACTCGCGAACGTTCCGGCGCCCCGCGAGGTCGCGGTGCGCGGCCCCGAGGACGACCGGCGCGCCGACGCCCCGATTCAGGTGAGCGTCGGGCACGGCGGCAAACGCGAGTTCGCGACGGCCGTCCGGAACGTCGCCGAGGCCGTCGACGCCGGCGACCTCGACCCCGAGGACGTGGACGAGTCGACCGTCGAGTCCGAACTCGTGTTCCCCGAGGAACCCGACCTCGTCATCAAGACCGGCGCGGAGCGCCTCTCGGATTTCATGATTTGGCAGTCGGTCTACTCGGAACTCTACTTCACGGACGTGAACTGGCGGGACTTCCGCAAGCGGGACTACCTGCGCGCGGTCTTGGACTACGAGAACCGACAGCGCCGGTTCGGCCGGTAATCCCTGGGGCCCGGACGGTAAGCCCGGCTTACTCGCCGTCCTGCGGCGGCGTCCCCCACGCCGCCCGCGCTTCCTCGACGGCCTCGCCGACGAACGCGCCTCGGTAGCCGAAGATGTCGTCGTAGCCCGTCTCGGACATCAGAATCGGGTAGAACGACTCGTCGGCCACGAACTCCTCGTCGGTCGTCTCGGCGTACGTCTCGCCGGCCTCGACGCGCTCGAAGTTCTGTGCGAGCAACTGGGCGTCCTCCTCTTCGGGCTTCTCGGCGACGCTCTCGGCGGTGTAGAAGTCCGGGTCGCTCTCGGGGGGCTCCTCGGGGAGCGCGTCGGTCAGGCGGAGGAACGCGCGCACCATCTTCGTCGCGTTCGTCGTCGCGTTCTCCGTGAGTTGACGGCCCGCCTCCACGGTGACGACGCCCTCGCAGGACGTGAACGCGCCGTCCACCGCCGGGTCGTGGTTCACGACGTTCGACACCGGCAGTTGGCTCGCCACGGCCTGCGCGTCCGGGTTCGACCCGGAGACGAACGCCAGCGGCTCCACGGAGGAGTGCGTCGAGTGAATCGAGAGCGTCAGGCAGTCCGCGAGCTCGGCCTTCAGTTCCGCGGCGAGCCGACGCTCCCGGTCCTCGGAGCCCGGGTCGCCGGGGAACACGCGGTTCATGTCCGCGTCGAGATACCGGCGGTGTGCGACCGCCGCGGCGGGGTTCGCGAGCACGAACTTCACCGGACGCTGGAGTTCCGGGTCCCTGTCGAGGACGTGCTGTATCGCGCGCGGCCCGCTCGGTTCGTCGCCGTGAACGCCGCCGACCACGGCGAGGTCCGGGTCGCCGTCCCCCAGTACTGTCGTGTCGATGTGGACGTCGTCGCCGAACACGCCACGTACTACTGCCAGCGCGCACGTAAGGCCGGTGGCCGACTCAGTCAGCCGACCGACCGTCGCCGTCCACGTCCTCCGGGGGGTCGGGGAGCGTCCCCTTCAGTCGGTCGAGGACGCGCCGCGCCTCCTTGACTTCGGTGCCGAGCGACCGGACGAGCGCGAGCGCGCGCTTCGCTCGCGTGCGCCGCCACGACGCCTCGCGGGACTCGTAGGTACGGACGGCGCGCAGGAAGTCGACCTTCGAGAACTCCGGCCAGTACGGCGTACAGAAGAAGACCGCGGCCTCGCTCCCGTTGGCGTGCCACGGTAGGAAATTCGACGTGCGCTCGGCGCCGCCGGTGCGGATGATGAGGTCGACGTCCCGCGCGGGACTGGCGTGGAGCCGGGACTCGATTTCGCTCACGCCCACGTCCTCGGGGTCGAGGTCGCCGGCGTCGACGGCCTCGGCGACGTCTCGTGCGGCGCCGAGCAGTTCGGCTCGCCCGCCGTACGCGAGCGCGATGTTCAGCGTGAAGCCGTCGTAGCCCGCGGTGCGGCGCTGGGCGTAGTCGACGGCGTCCTGCACGCGGTCGGGGAGCAGGTCGGTGTCGCCGATGGCGCGAATCCGGACGCCCTGCTCGTGGACGCGGTCGGCGTCCGCGAACTCGCGGAGTTTCTCCACGAGCAGGTCGAAGAGGTGTTCGTTCTGGTCGTCCGGGCGGTCGAAGTTCTCCGTGGAGAACGTGTACAGCGTGAGTTCCTCGACGCCCATCTCGGCACACCAGTCGAGAACCCGCTCGGTGGTCTGGGCGCCGTGCTGGTGGCCGCGGCTCGCGTCCTGCCCGCGCTCGCGAGCGTACCGTCGGTTACCGTCCTGGATGACGGCGACGTGCGCGGGCGCGCCGTCGATTTCGCGCCGGAGCACGCGCTCGTACACCGCGTCGACTGCCCCGCGAGCCCACTCTCGCATCGGTTGAACGGACGGCAGACTCACGTATGAGTTTTCTGCTCCGGTGGAGATAGTCGCAAAAACGACTCGCGGGCCGGCTCCGCGGGGGCGAGCCGGGAGACGGCGCCGAGAGCCGGTCGAATCGCCACACGTATTGCGGGCAACGTCTACCCTTCAGGCATGAGCGAGACGGCGAACGCGGACCTCTATCGGCGGACGGTCGACCTCCTCCAGCCCGGCGACATCGAACTCGCTGGCGCGGTCGTCCACACCGACTACGACAGCGACGAGGAGAGCCTGCTCCACCAACTGACCCTCGACGCGGGCGACGCAATCGCGGGCCACGCCGAGAAGGGCGACACGTACGTCTACTCGGGCAACGACAGCGACGAGTTCGGCGTGAACCAGCACCAGGGGCTGACCCTCGACGGCGACGAGTTCGTCTGGGAGTGCCAGCAGTTGCTCCGTGACGGGCGCTTCGACCTCGTACTGTACTGGGAGGCGACCGGCGACCACGACGCCGTCCTCGAGGACATCCGGGCGGTCGAGGGCGCCGGCGAGGTGGTCGGCGTCACCGAGGACGGGTTCGACGCCTGAGGAGGCTCGCTGGAGTCGGGTCGTTTATTGGGCGTGACGCCCGACTACGCGTATGGACATCGCGGACCTCGACGACCGGGACCGCGCAGTATTGAACGCCTTCCAGGGCGGATTCCCGGTCGTCGAACACCCCTTCGAGCCGGCGGCCCACGCGCTCCGGTCGCGGGGGGTGGAGATGACGCCCGACGACCTCCTCGATCGCGTGCGGACCCTCGACGACGAGGGCGTGCTGACGCGGTTCGGCGCGCTCATCAACGCCGAGGAAATCGGCGGGAGCGCTTCGCTGGTGGCGATGCACGCGCCAGAGGAGGAGTTCGACGAAATCGCCGACACCGTCAACGACCACCGGGAGGTCGCGCACAACTACGAGCGCGAACACCCACACCTGAACATGTGGTTCGTCGTGTCGGTCGCCGACGAGGACCGCGTCGAGAGCGTGCTCGCGGAAATCGAAGACGAGACCGGGCAAGAGACGTACAATCTCCCGAAGCAACGCGAGTTCCGCGTGGAGGCGAAGTTCCTCGTGGACGGCCCCGTCTCGGACGGCGACGTCGACCTCTCTCACCTGGGGACGACGCCGGAACCGACAGACAGGGGAACCATCACGCCCGCGGAGCGCGACCTCGTGTTGGCGGTGCAGGACGGCCTCCCCATCGTGGAGACGCCGTACCGCGCCGTCGCGGACGACATCGGCAAAGACTCCGAGTGGGTCGTGCAGACGCTCCGACGGTTCAACGAGGAGGGGAAGGTGCGCCGGGTCGGCGTCATCCCGAACCACTACGCGCTCGGGTACACGGAGAACGGGATGACCGTCTGGGACGTGCCCGACGAGAAAGTCAACGAGGTCGGACCCGCCGTCGCCAGTCTGGACTTCGTGACCCACTGCTACGAGCGCCCGCGCCACGACGGCGTGTGGCCGTACAACTTCTTCGCGATGACACACGGGCGCAGCGAGGAAGAGAGCGAGCAGCGAATCGAGCAGGTCCGGGAGGTGATGGCCGACCACTGGGACGTCGGCGACGACGACTGGGACACGCTGTTCTCGACGCAGATTCTGAAGAAGACGGGCATCCGGTTGGACGAGCGCGCGGACGCGAACACCGCCTGATGATTCCGCTGGTCCACGACTTCCGCGGGGCGACCGTCTTGGTCGTCGGCGGCGGACCGGTGGGCGCGCGGAAGGCCCGCCGGTTCGCGAGCGAAGCCGACGTTGTCGTCGTCAGCCCCGCGTTCGCGGACGCCGACTTCGGGGGCGCGGAACGCGTGCGCGCCGAACCCACGCCTGGGGAGGCGGGCGACTGGATAGAGCGAACCGACCCCGCGCTGGTCGTCGCGGCGACCGGCGACGAAGAGGTGAACGCGGCGTTCGCGGCGGCGGCGCGGGACGCCGGCGCGCTCGTCAACCGCGCCGACGAGGCGGGCGCTCGCGACGCCGAGAGCGTCGTCGTGCCGGCGACGTTCGAGGACGACCCCGTGACCGTCGCCGTCTCCACGAGCGGCGAGAGCCCCGCGCTCTCGAAGTACCTCCGCGAGCGCCTCGACGAGGAGTTCGCGGGCGCCGGCGAGATGGCGGGCCTGACGGGCGACCTGCGCGCCGACCTGAAAGCGGCGGGCGTCGCCGCGGACCGCCGCCGTGACGCGGTGCGCGCCGTCGTGCGGTCGAACGCGGTTTGGAAGGCTTTACGTACTGGAAGTTCCAACCCTCGGAAAACGGCCGAGGGCGTGGTTTCGGACGCGCTCGGCGATGTGGAGTGGTCTACGTGAACGGAAACACTGGCGTCGTCTCCGGCCTGCGCGTCTCCCACGAGACGGCCTCGCTCGCGGAACTCGAGGCCGCGAGCGCCGACTCTGCCGAGGACGCGCTCGACGCGCTGCTCGACCGGCCCGCCGTCGAGGAGGCGTTCGTCCTCCAGACGTGCCACCGAGTCGAGGCGTACGCGGTGACCCAAGACCCGGCGTCGGGCCGTCGCGCGCTCGCCGCCGCGGGCTTCGACCCGGCGGCCGCGGGCGCCGTCTCGATGGGCCACGAGGAGAGCCTGCGACACCTCCTCCGGGTCGCCGCCGGCCTCGAATCGCTCGTCGTCGGCGAGGACCAGATTCTCGGACAGATTCGGGACGCGTACGACGCCGCCCAGGACGCGGGCGGCATCGACCGCGTGCTCCGGCAGGCGGTGACGAAGGCGATTCACGTCGGCGAGCGCGCGCGCACCGAGACCGCCATCAACGAGGGGGCGACCTCTCTCGGCACGGCGGCGGTGCGACTCGCCGAGCGCCGGACGGAACTGGACGACGCCACCGCGCTCGTCGTGGGCGCCGGCGAGATGGGCGCGCTCGCGGCGAAGGCGTTCGCGAGCGCGGGCGTCGCCGAGGTTGTCGTCGCGAACCGCACGCGGGAGCGCGCCGACCGCGTGGCGGAGTCGGTGGACGCGCCGGCGGAGACGGCGACCCTGGACGACGCCCGCGACCGCACCGGTGACGCGGACGTGGTGGTCGCGGCGACGAGCAGTCCCGGCTACGTCCTCGACAGCGCGTCGTTCGCGGGCGCCGGCGAGACGGTCGTCGTCGACCTCGCGAAACCGCGGGACGTCGAACCCGAGGCGGGCGAGGTCGCCGAGGTGTCCGTCCACGACCTCGACGCGCTGGAAGCGGTGACCGAGGCGACCCGCGAGCGCCGCGAGGACGCCGCTCGCGAGGTCGAGTCGATGATCGCCGAGGAGTTCGAGCACCTGCTCGCGCAGTACAAGCGCAAGCGCGCCGACGAGGTCATCGCGCGGATGTACGAGAGCGCGGAGGGCCTGAAGAACCGCGAGGTCGCGACCGCGCTGCGGCGCCTCGAAGCCGAGACCGGCGAGGTCTGCGAGGCCGAACGCGAGGTCGTGGAGTCGATGGCGGACGCGCTGGTCAGCCAACTGCTCGCCGCGCCGACGAAGAGTCTGCGTGACGCCGCCGCCGAAGACGACTGGTCGACCATCGCGACCGCGCTCCAGTTGTTCAACCCCGAGTTCGAGGACGGGATGCCGTTCGACGCCGCGCCGAGCGACGCGACGCCCGCCGAGAGCGAGGACTGATTCTGCGTCACGCGAGCGCGCCGGCGAGTATCGTTATGTGGCTGGCGGGCGACACCTCGGGTATGGCAGACGTGCTCGACGACGGCGAGATAGCGGACCGACTCCCCGACGGGTGGGAACTGGACGGCGACGAAATCGCGCGCATCTACGAGTTCGACGACTACCTCGCGGGCGTGGCGTTCGCCTCGGAGGTCGGCGAAATCTCGGAGGAGCAGTTCCACCACCCCGAGATTCGGATTCGGTACGAGGAGGTCGAAGTGCGCTTTACGAGCCACGAGGCGGGCGGCGTCACCGAACAGGACCTCGACATGGCGGCGCGCTGTGACGAACTCCGGTAGATGGACGCCGCGTACGTGTTCGCGGTGCGGTTCCGGCTCGACCCGTCGCGTGACGTGCGCGTGGAGCCACGGGTGTTCGAGACGACGCTCCGGCGGCCCGCCGACCCGCCCGGCGAGCCGGGGTGGCTGTTCTTCCGGGACAACCTCTGGCGGGGCGACCTCGCGGACCCGGAGTCGTTTCGCGACCTGACGAGCGAGGCGCTCGGCGTGCCCGTGGAGTCCGTCGAGTTCCGAGCGTTCGAGACCGACCGCGAGTACGACGACGCGCTCCGCGAGGAGATTGCGGCGGACCTCGCGCCGTTCAAGGCCGACAGCGTCTCCGAGGTCGTCTCGAAGTACCTCGGGAGTTCGGTGGAAGTCGTCGGCCCGGAAGACACTTAGTTTCGGCTTCCGTACGTTCGTGTCTGATGCCCTCCCCGTCAGACTACGACGTGTGGCTGTTCGACCTCGACGGGACGCTCGTCGACACCGAGTGGTCGTACACGCGCGAGGTGTTCGACCGCGTCGGCGACCGAATGGGAACGCAGTTCTCGGACCGCGAAGCCGAGGTGCTCTGGCACGGCCTCGGCGGGTCGCGGAACGTCCAACTCCGCGAGTGGGGGTTCGACCCGCCCGCGTTCTGGGACGCCTTCCACGAGATAGAGGACCCGCAGGCGCGCGCCGAGGCGACCTACCTCTACGACGACGCCGCGTACGTCGCTGACCTCGACGCGCCCGTCGGGGTCGTCACGCACTGCCAGGAGTTCCTCGCGGACCCCGTCCTCGACGCGCTCGACGTCCGGGACTGGTTCGACGTGGTGCTGTGCTGTGACGACGACACGGGTTGGAAGCCCGACCCGCGCCCGCTCGAACTCGCGCTCGGCGACGTGGGCGCCGACCCCGACCACGACGCCGTGTACGCGGGCGACGCCGCGAGCGACGTGGGCGCCGCGATGAACGCCGGCCTCGACGCGGTCCACGTGGAGCGCCACGCGCCCGAGAAGCGCGGGCACTGCGTGCTCGGCGACCACCGCGTCGAGTCTTTCGACGACCTGTTCGACGCGCGCGCCGAGTGACCCGTCGGTCTCCCCCGGTCGATTCTCCGGTTCGCTCCGAGATTCGGAGAGTCGGGTGCAGTCACGCGATTAAGCCCGATTAATTCGGCTTAACCGTCGGCAATCCGGGGCCAGCGAGTCCAGCGTTGAATACCCTCGCGGCCTTCGAGTTGATTGGCGGCACTCGGCCGCCACCTGTCAGGGCACAGGGTCCGGGTGCTGGACGCCGGCGGCCACTCCCCCTCCCGCCGCCGGCCATCCCAGTCGGACCGCGCTCGTCCCCCTCTCCCCCTCGTGCGCGGTCCACCCGTTCCGGGGTGTCAGTCTTCTGTCGGTCGCGCGGCGCTCCACCGGTCCGCGCGACCGATTCGTGCCGCGGCACCGTCGGGTGGCGGTGCCGCGACCACCGGCTTTTTCGATGCGCCGTCCCAAGGCAGGGGTATGTCCCGCTTGCGCGAAGCGCTGGGGAACCTGCCCGAGTCCGTGTTCGTCGACGTGTTCGACGGCGACGACGCCTACCTCTTCGTCGTGGACGTGCCGGGCGTCACCGCCGACGACGTCGACGTGCGCGTCGACGGCCGCACGCTCGTCGTGGACGCCCACCGGGCGAAGTCGGTCCCCGAGGGGTTCGACTACCGGACCGAGGAGCGGTCGCTGTTCCTCGATTTGGAACTCCCGTTCCCGCCGGACGCCACCGACGACGGCGCGTCGGCGTCTGTCGAGAGCGGCGTCCTCGAAGTCCGCCTGCCGAAGCGCGGGGAGACGACGCGCAGCGTCCCCATCGAGGGCTAGCACGTGGCGGTACTCCGGTCGTATCGTCGGTTCGTCGTCGTCGTGTGGCAGTTCCTCCCGCTCGTCTGGGGCTACCTCCGCGACCGCCGCCGGTTCGTGTTGTTCGGCGGGAAACGCCGGGTCACGTCGGAGATGCGCGTCGAGCGCGCGCAGCGACTGCTCGACTCGCTGTTGACCCTCGGGCCGACGTTCATCAAACTCGGGCAGTTGCTGTCGACGCGCCCGGACGTGCTGCCCCCCGAGTACGTGGACGTGCTCTCTGACCTCCAAGACCGCGTGCCGCCCGCCGACTGGGCGGACGCCCGTGTGGTGTTGGAGGACGAACTCGGTCCCGTCGACGAGGCGTTCGACGACTTCGACACGGACGCCATCAGCGGCGCGAGCCTCGGGCAGGTGTACACCGCCGAGGTGGACGGCGAACCGGTCGCGGTGAAGGTCCGTCGGCCCGGCATCGAGGACTTAGTGGAGGCCGACCTCCGCGTCATCAAGTGGACGCTCCCGCTCGTGGTGCGGTTCGTCGGCGAGGGGCAGGCGTTCAGCCTACAGAGTCTCGCCGACGAGTTCGCGAAGACGATTCGCGAGGAGATGGACTACGCGCGGGAGGCCGAGATGCTCGCGGAAATCCGGGAGAACTTCGCTGACGACCCGAACGTGGTCGTCCCGTCCGTCTACGAGGATTACTCGGACAGTCGGGTGTTGACGATGCAGTACGTCTCCGGCACGAAGATTTCGGACGTCGAGGAACTCGACCGGCAGGGAATCGACCGGTCTGCGGTCGCGGAGACCCTCGAACGCACCTACCTCCAGATGATAATCGAGGACGGCGTGTTCCACGCCGACCCCCACCCCGGGAATCTCGCGGTGCGCGAGGACGGCGCCGTCGTCTTCTACGACTTCGGGATGAGCGGGCGCGTCGACGAGTTCGTCCAGGAGAAGATCGTGGACTTCTACGTCGCCGTCGCGAACCAGGACATCGACGCGATTCTGGACGCGCTCGTGGAGATGGGGACGCTGTCGCCGGAGGCCGACCGCGCGACGATGGCCGAAGTGATGGAACTCGCGATTCAGGACGCGCGCGGCGAGTCCATCGAGACGTACCGCGTCCAGCAGATCGTCGGCAAGGTCGAGGACACCATCTACGAGTTCCCGCTGCGCCTGCCGTCGAATCTCGCGCTCGTGTTGCGCGTGGCGACCGTCGTGGAAGGCGTCTGTGTCACGCTCGACCCGGACTTCGACTTCATCTCGGTGGCGACCGACTTCCTCACCGAGCAGGGCTACCGCGAGGAGTCCATCAAGCAGTTCGCCACGCAGACCGCCGAGCAGTTCCAGCAGTCCGCGCAGTCGGCGGTGCGCCTCCCGCAGAAACTCGACCGCGCGCTGGACCGCGTGGAGCGCGAGGACCTCCACGTGCGCGCCGACCTCGAGGACGGAAACGGCGTCGTCGACCGGCTCGCGCGCCGCATCGTCCTCGGGCTCGTGTTGGCGACGAGCGTCCCGACGACGGCGCTGCTCTACGTCACCGCGGACCTCACCGCGACTGGCGTCTCCGCGGCGTTCACGGGTGCGGTGGCGCTCGCGCTCTACCGGTCGTTCAAGAAGCGCCGGGGAATCCGGACCACGCCGCAGTTCACGCGACAGAGCCTCCGCGACCGGGGCGGCGACTGAGGCGACGGCCGCGGGCGCAGTCACCTTTTCACCCCCACGGAGCGAACTGCGGGCATGGACATCGACGCCTTCGAACTGGAGCGGTGGTTCGCGGAGTACGAACACGACGCCGACGTGATGCTCGCGGAGAGCGGCGTGCGGAGTCTGCCCGCGAGTCGCTTCGACACGGACCCCGGTGACCTCGATTACGTGATTCCGACGGCGGGCGCGCCCGACGTGCGCGAGACGATTGCCGAGGAGTACGACCGGACCGCCGACGAGGTGGTCTGTACAGTCGGAACACAGGAGGCGAACTTCCTCGCGTTCCAGTCGCTTCTGGCGCCGGGCGACCACGCCGTCGTCGTCACGCCGACCTACCAGAGCCTCCACGCGATTCCCGAGAGCATCTGCGACGTGACTCGCGTCCCGCTGGAGCCGCCGGAGTGGACACTCGACACCGACGCGGTGGCCGACGCGATTCGGCCGGAGACGGAACTCGTCGTCGTGAACAACCCGAACAATCCGACGGGCCGCCAGCACGACGAGGCAACCGTTCGAGAACTCTACGACATCGCGGCCGAGGCCGACGCCTACCTGCTCTGTGACGAGGTGTACCGCGAACTCTCGCCCGACCCCGTCCCGCCGGTGGCGAGCATGGGCGAGTACGGCATCAGCACCGCCAGCCTCACGAAGGCGTACGGGCTGGCGGGCCTCCGGTTCGGGTGGCTCGCCGGCCCCCGCGAGGTGGTCGAGGGCGCCGAAGTGTGGAAGGACTACACCACGATTTCGCCGACGAAGTTCGGCCAGCACGTCGCCCGGCAGGTGCTCGACGACCCCGAGGGCCTCCGGCGAGAGGCGCTGGCACACGTCCGCGCGAACGCCGAAATCACGTCCGAGTGGGCCGACGACCACGGTCTCGGGTGGAGCGACCCCGTCGGCTGTAACGTCTTCCTCGACGTGCCCGAGGGGTTCGACGGCTCCCGGGAGTTCTGCCGGACGGTCGTCGAGGACGCGTCAGTGGTGCTCGCGCCCGGGGACTGCTTCGGGGACGCTTACGACGACTACTTCCGGCTCGGGTTCGGGCTGCCGACCGACGAACTCCGGGACGGACTCGCTCGGGTCGCTGACGTGTTGTAGGGCGCGTGGCGGCCTCTCCCGGCCCAGCGCGTTCCAAACGGTTTATACAGGGCAGGCGAGAATCCGGTTGCATGGCGAAAGAGCAGACGGAAGTGCGCGACCTGCAGGAAGGCAACTACGTGATGATCGAGGACACGCCCTGCAAAATCAACGCCTACAGCACCGCCAAGCCCGGCAAGCACGGCAGTGCGAAGGCACGCATCGAGGCCGAGGGCGTCTTCGACGGCAAGAAGCGCTCCCTGAGCCAGCCCGTCGACGCGAAGATCTGGATTCCCATCGTCGACCGGAAGCAGGGCCAGATCGTCTCCCTCGAGTCCGACACCGTCGCGCAGGTCATGGACCTCGATACGTACGAGACCGTGACGATGCAGATTCCCGCCGACCTCGACCTCTCCGCGGACGACAACATCGAGTACCTCGAGTTCGAGGGCCAGCGGAAGATTCTCCAGGACTAACGGATGTTCCCGGGCGCCCGCGACGCGGACCCGGCGTCGGCCGGCGAACGCGCCGACTACGTGGTCGTGGGCGCGCCACTCGACGTCTCTACCTCGTTCCGTCCGGGCGCGCGCTTCGGCCCGGACGAGGTCCGCAAGTTCGCGCGGACGTTCGAGGACTACCACCCTTCTTCCGGCACGCACTTCTCCGAACTCGGTGTCACCGACTACGGTGACGTCCACGCGTGGAACGACGCCGCCGAGTACCTCGACTACCTCGAAGGCGTGCTGACTGACGTCCACTGGAACGACGCCATTCCCCTCCTCGTCGGCGGCGAGCACACCGTCTCGGTGGCGGGCGTGCGCGCCGCCGACCCCGACGTGTTCGTCGCGCTGGACGCCCACCTCGACCTGCGCGAGGACCTCGACGGCGACCCCCTGAGTCACTCGACGGTGACCCGACACGCCCTCGACGTGGCCGACGAGGCCGTCGTCGTCGGCGCTCGCTCGGGCAACGAGCACGAGTGGGAGCGCGCCACCGAGAGCGACGTGACCGTCGTCCCGCCCGAGGACGCCGCCGACTGGACGCCCGACGTCGACGGCGATGTCTACCTGAGCGTCGACATCGACGCCGCCGACCCGGCGTTCGCGCCCGGCACCGGCACCCCGGAGCCGTTCGGCCTCGACTCCGCGACGATGCGCGACCTCGTCCGCGAGGTGGCGCCCGAGTCGGTCGCCTTCGACGTGGTGGAGGTCAACGACCGCGACGACGGGCAGGCCGCGACGCTCGCCGCGAAACTCCTCCGGGAGTTCGTGCACTCTCACGCCGACGCGTAACTCGCGGTCCGCCCCGACGCTTAGAAGTCCCTCGCGCTCGCCACCTCTCCTATGGACCTCGCCGACATCGTCAGCCAGTGGAACGACCGATTGCGCGTCGACGACTACGAGGACGCCGCGACGAACGGCCTGCAAGTGGGGCCGCGGGACGCCGACGTGGACCGAATCGCGTTCGCCGTCGACACCGCCGTGGAGACCGTCGAGGCGGCGGTCGAGTGGGACGCCGACCTGCTCGTCGCACACCACGGCGTCGTCTGGGGCGGCCTCGGTTCGGTGACGGGCCGCGAGTTCGACCGCATCCGGCCGCTCGTCGACGGCGACTGCGCGCTGTACGCGGTCCACCTGCCGCTGGACGGCCACCCGGAACTCGGGAACGCGGCGGGGCTGGCGGATTTACTCGGCGTCGAGGAACGCGAACCGTTCGGCGACGCCGGCGGCGAACACGTCGGCGTCCGGGGGACGTTCGCGTCGCCGTTCGCGAGCGACGAACTCGCGGCGCGCCTCGACGCCGACCTCGACACGGGCGGCCGGGACGTGCAGGTGTTGGACTTCGGGCCCGACGAACTCGAGGACGTGGCGGTGTTGACGGGCGGCGGCGCGGACTGGATTCGGGAGGCCGAGGCCGCCGGCGTGGACGCGTTCGTGACCGGCGAGGGCAAGCAGAAACTCTACCACGAGGCCCGTGAGGCGGGTATCTCGGTGTTCCTCGCGGGGCACTACGCGACGGAGACGTTCGGCGTGCGCGCGCTCCAGTCTGTCGCCGAGGCGTGGGGCGTGGAGACGACCTTCCTCGACCGCCCGACCGGCCTTTGACTGGTATCCGATAGGTCGGAATCCGTAGAACCGGAAACAGTTGCCGAGACACGCTATCACGCGCGAAAACTGGAGGCCAACCCTTTTGTCAGATACCGTCGAGTGATGTACAGGAATGGGGATTACCCGACAACTCAAGCGGGTTCGGGGGAGTTACGCCGCGAAACTCACCGTGGCGCTACTGGTCGTGGTGGCGCTGACGGTGGGCGTCGGCGTGCTTGTCTACCAGCAGACGAACCAACAACTCGAAGACGACGTGCGTGCGGACCTGACGTCGACGGCCGACGCTCGCGCCGCGCAACTCGACTCGTGGCTCGCGAACGCGCGCGGCCAGACGCGACTCGCGTCCACGCAGGAAGCGTTCTCGTCGGGCAGCGACGGCGAGATAACCGCGAGACTCGACTCGCTCGCGGCCAGCGACTCGCTGCCCGAGGGCGTGGTCGCGGTCCACTACTACGACGCCGCGTCGACGACCATCGAACAGAGTTCCAACGACCAGTTCGTCGGCGTGAACCCCGGCGAGCAGGGCGCGCCGTTCGCCACCGACCCGCCCGACTTCGAGGGGACGGGCGACGTGGCCGTGACGGCGCCCTTCGAAGTGCCGGTCGCCGACTTCCCGGTCATCTCCGTCGTGTCGCCGGTGGAGGGAGCGACGGACAAGCGCCTCGTCTACATGGTGAACGTGAACTCGCTGACCGACGGCTTCACGCAGACCGTCTCCGAGAGCGAGACGGTGGTCGTCAACGAGGCGGGGACGTACGTCGCCCACCCGGACGACTCGCAACTGCTGACCGAGCACTCGGGCACCGACGCGATGCTCGAGCGCTCGCTGTCCGAGCAGACGTTCACGACCGACGACGGCACCGTGATGGCGGCCGCGCCGGTCGAGAGCGCGCCGTGGACCGTGATGGTCCACGCGCCCCGCGGACAGGCGTTCGCGCTCGGCGACTACGTGGCGTCGAGCGTCGTCGGTCTCATCCTCGTGACCGTCGTCGGCCTCGCGCTCGTCGGCGTGACGCTCGGAAGTACTACTGTCGTCTCGCTGCGCCAACTCTCGAATCGCGCCGACGAGATGGCCGCCGGCGACCTCGACAGACGAATCGAAACCGGGCGAACGGACGAGTTCGGGTCGCTCGCGGACTCCTTCCGGCAGATGCGGGACTCGCTGTCCGAGTCGCTCGCGGAGGCCGAGGAAGCGAAATCCGAGGCCGAGGCCGCGGAGGCAGAGGCGGAGTCCCAGCGCCGGGAAGCCGAGCAGGCGCGGGAAGCCGCCCAGCGCACCGCCCGCGAACTCGAAGCCGCGGCCGACGACTACGACGCCGCGATGTCGGCGGTTGCGGCCGGCGACCTCACGCAGCGCGTGGACGCCGACCGCTCGCATGACGCGATGTCTCGCGTCGGCCGGTCGCTGAACGAGATGCTCGACGACATCGAGACGAGCGTCGCCGCGGCGTCCGCGTTCGCCGACCACGTCTCCGGTGCGGCCGAGCGCGTGGACGCCGGCGCGACCGACGCGATGGACGCCGGCACCGGCGTCTCCGCGTCCGTCGACGAGATTTCCGACGGCGCGACCGAGCAGACAGAACGCCTCCACGACGTGGCGGGCGAGGTCGACGACCTCTCCGCGAGCGCCGAGGAGGTCGCCGAGACCGTGAAGTCTCTCGCCGACACCGCCGGGCAGGCCGCCGACGCGGTCGAGGACGGCCGCGCGGCTGCCGAGGACGCGGTCGACACGATGGACGAGGTCTCCGAGGAGGCCGAGGCCGCGGCGGACGCGATGGACGACCTCGACGCGGAGATGGACGACCTCGGCGAGGTCGTGGACGTCATCGCGGACATCGCCGAGCAGACGAACCTGCTCGCGCTGAACGCCTCCATCGAGGCGGCCCGGACGGGCGCCGAGGGTGACGGCTTCGCCGTCGTCGCCGACGAGGTCAAGAGCCTCGCGGAGGAGTCCCGGGCGGCCGCCGAGGACGTCGAGGACCGCCTGATGGACCTCCAGGACGAGGTCAGCGAGGTCGCCGACGAGATGCGGGAGACCAGCCAGCACGTCTCGAACGGGCGCGCGACGGTCGACGAGACCGCGACCGCGCTCGACGACGTGGTGGAGTTCGTCGCGGAGACGGACTCCGCGGCGGGCGAGATTCGGGACGCGACCGACCGGCAGGCAGAGGCCGCCTCCCGGGTCGCGGGCGCCGTCGACGAGGTGGCGTCCATCAGCGAGGAGACCGCCGCGCAGGCCACCGACGTGGCCGACGCTGCGGACGAACAGACCGAGACGCTGTCCGTGGTCGGGGACGCCGCCGCCGACCTCGCGGACCGCGCCGTGAAACTGGACGACTTGCTCGCGGACTTCGACGCTCGCGGCGACGAGGAGGTGAACTGAAATGGACCCGACGACGTGGTTCTGGGTCGGCGCCGCCGGGATGGCTCTCGGCACGCTGCTGCCGGTCCGGGACTTCTTCCGACGCCCGTCGCATCGCCGCTACAACCTCGTGCTCGCCGGCGTCACCGGCATCGCCACCGTCGCGTACGTGCTGATGGCGCTCGGCGTGAGCGCCGTCACCGTCGGCGACCACACCGTCTACATCGCGAGGTACGTCGACTGGCTGTTGACGACGCCGCTGCTGGTGTTGTACCTCGCGATGCTCGCACGCCCCAGCACCCGGACGTACCTCGCGCTCGTGGGGTTGGACGTGCTCGTCATCGGCGCCGGCATCGCCGCCGCGCTCACGCCGACGGCCGAGAAGTGGCTGTTCTACGCGGTCGGCGGCGTCGCGTACGTGGCGCTCGTCTACGGCCTGCTGGTGACGCTGCCGCGCGCGCTCGGCGAGGACGCCGACCCGCGCGTCTCGGCGACGTTCACGACGCTGCGCAACCTCACGGTCGTGCTGTGGACGCTGTACCCCGTGGTCTGGGTGCTGTCGCCGACTGGCATCGGCGTCCTCCAGCCGGAGATGGAGGCCATCGTCGTGGTCTACCTCGACTTCATCAGCAAGGTCGGATTCGTCGCGTTCGCCGCGCTCGGGACGAGCGCCGTCGACCGCATCGAGTCCGGCGTCGCGGCGGCGACCGCGGACTGACCGCGGCCGAAACCCGGATTTCCCTCCGTCCCCAAACCGGGCGGCATGGGTGGCCCCCACGGACTCGACGGGCGGGACGAACCGGCGCGACGCGACGACGACCACGCGGAACTGCTCTCCGAGTTAGACGGGCACGACCTCGCGCTCGCGCTCGACGTGGTGGACGCCAGCGACGCCGACGCCCTCGACTTCGACCCGGACGCCGACCCCGACGAGGTGTTCCCGCAGTCGGTCGCCAGCGGCGGCCCGACGCCGTCGGGCGTCATCCTCTGGACGCGCGTCGCGGCCGACGCCTTCGACCCGGAGACGCCACTCGGCGTGCAGGTCGCTCGCGACGAGGACTTCGAGACGGTCGTCTACGACGGCGTCGTGACCGACGGCGACCGAATCCGCGCCCACGACCACACGGTCAAGGTCGACTTAGACGGGCACCTCGACCCGGACTCGACGTACCACTACCGGTTCGTCTACGACGGCGTCGCCACCCGAACCGGGCGGTGTCGCACGCTCCCGCGTCCCGACGACTCCCCGGAGTCGGTGCGCTTCGCGGTGCTCGCGTGCCAGAACTACCTCAACGGCTACTACCCCGCGTTCCACCACGTCGCCGAGGAAGACGTGGACTTCCTCGTGCACGTCGGCGACTTCGTCTACGAGTCCGACGACGGCCACTTCAAGGGTCTCGGCTCCTACGACTATCCGGGTCGAGACCTCTCGCTCCCGAGCGGCCACGACCGCGTGTGGACGCTCGAAGACTACCGCTACCTCTACCGCACGTACCGCGAGGACGACTTCCTGCAGGAGGCGCTGGAATCCCACACGCTCGTCGCCGGCTGGGACGACCACGAACTCGTCAACGACGTCTACTGGGACTCCCGGACCGACGCGCCGGCGGGCGACCACCCGCGCGGCGACGACCCCGAGTTCATGACCGAACTCGTCGCCGACGGGATGCACGCGTGGTGGGAGTACATGCCCGCTCGCGTCGACTACGACCCGAGCGGCGACCGCCTGCAGGACCGCTTCCGGCTGTGGCGTGACTTCGAGTTCGGCGACCTCGTGACCCTCGCGATGACCGACGAGCGCCTCTTCCGGGACCCGCCCCGCGAGGCGATTCCGACGCCGGACAACGTCGGCCCGCAGTACGAACCGCCCGGTCGGACGATGCTCGGCGACGAGCAACGCGAGTGGCTGATAGACACCGTCACCGAGTCCGACTCGACGTGGACGGTGTGGGCCGACGAGGTGCTGACGGTGCCGTTCCGCTTCGGCTCCGGCCCGCTCTCGGTCTACCCCGTGCAGGGCGGCTGGGACGGCTACACCCGAGAGCGCCAACAAATTACTGAAGCCGTCGACGCCGCCGACGTAGAGAACTTCGTCACGCTCACCGGCGACATGCACTGCTACGTCGCCGCCTACCAGCAGTCCTCGTACCCCGGCCGCGTCTCCGGCGGCGAGGGCGTCGCGGCCGGCGACCGCATCGGCGTGGAGTTCATGACGCCCGCCGTCACCTCGCTGAACGTCGCCGAAGCGCTCCACCTCACTCGGGGCTGGCGCGGGAAACTCACCGAACCCCTGCTGACGTGGCTGATTACCGCGATGAACCCCCACATCGAGTTCTTCGACAGCCACAACTGGGGGTACTCGGTCGTGGAGTTCACGCGCGAAGACTGCACGTACGTCGGCTACGCCGTCGACAAGACCGAGAACTCCCCGGACGCCGACCGAGACGTCGTCACCGCCTACCGCGTCCCCGAGGGCGTCGTCAACTTAGAGGACGTCACCGACGAGTTCGACGGCTGACCGCCAGCGTCTTCTCGCCCCGCCGACTACGTCCGCGTGGCCGATGACGACGCCACCGGGCCGACCCGGGGTGGCTCCCGCGGGACGACGAGCCCTATGAGTACCGAGGCCGAACTATTACCGAAGACGACCGTTCACCTGTTCGTGAGCCGGCGATTTCAGGACGGGGTCCGCGATACGAACCTATATTATGGGGTTTTGCTAACGTGTTGTAGTTACGGCGATGAGTGAGGCTCCAGCCTATCTACGTGAGGCAACTACGTATCTGAACAGTAATGGCTGGGACACCTCTCGGAAGCGAGTTCGAGAGGGGACGTTTCTCGTACTGGGGGCGAAAACCGGTCTCGAGGGCGAAAAGCGATTGCTGGCGATGGTCGTGACGGCGGCTGCGGGGAGCGTGACGAAAGACCATCTCAAGTATCTCTTGCAGACTGCTCGGAAACAGGACGCGGATACAGTGGTGATCACTGCGGAGTTCGGAATCGGCGACCCCATCGAGAAGGCAGCGAAGGAACACGGAATTGGCACAATCAGTACCGGTCTTGTTGCGGGCGACAGTTCGGATGGACGTGGTGGAACGCAGTCCGAGCCCTCTTCGGAGTCTACATCGTGGGTCGATTCCGACGAACAAGAAGATGATACTGAGGGGGTCTGGACTCGTCGCCGGTTACTGATTGGGGGCGGCGTCGGCGTTTTGGGTGGCGCCCTGCTGGTCGGTGACCGAGTACTTGGGTTGGGCGGTGGCGGCTCAGGGAAGTTCACCACCGAGCGAGCAGCCACGGAACTCTAAAACGAGGTGGAAGCACACGAAGACGTCAACCGGATTGAGACGACAGCCCGAGAAAACAGTGACGTCGAGGTTCGAGTCTGGTACACGCAGCAAGAAGAGGGTGAGCGAATCAATTTGCTGGATGTCTACGCTCGCCTCGTCGACGACGGATACGACATCGGGGATTTGGTCGTTCAGTTGCACGTGAGCATCATCGATGCCGAGGTCATCGTACAGCGAGCGTGGGCCGAACAGTACAATGCCGGCGAGATGACTAGAGACGAATTCAGCGCGAAGGTCAACGACCAAATCTGAGTATTCGACCGACTGTGTTCCGGTGGTGACCCCGCCCAGAGTAGCGTTGTTACACGGTCGATGATTCGAGTACCGAGGCCGACCGGTTCTCGACGCGTACTCAGAACAGTTTCCAGAGAATCGACCGGAGCCGGTAGCCGAGCGTGCCCTTCTGGTAGCCTCGCCAGCCGCTCATGCCGCCCGAGAGCGTCGCGGCGTCGTAGCCTTCAGCGTCGAGAACGCGGGTCGCGCGCTTGGCGACGATGCCCATCTTGCAGATTGTCACGACCTCGCGGTCGCGGGGCACGTCGTCGAGCGCGTCTCGGAGCGCGTCGTCGTCGCCGGAGCGCAGGTCGTCGTAGACCGGGACGTTGTGGCTGCCGTCGACGTGCCCTGCTCGGTAGTCGTCCCGCGGTCGGATGTCGAGGAGGAACGTGTCGTCTCCGTCGGGACGGGAGTCCAGTTCGGCTGGACGGATTTTGCTCATCGTCCCCGCTAGTGAGCGGGGTCGGTAAAGCGTTGCTTCGGGACCGCCCCAACCAACACGAACTTTTATTATAGATTCGGTCGTCGGTGCCGACACCGATGCATCTCGTACTCGCACCCGACGCCAGCCCCGACGGACCGCCGACAAATCGCCGCCGACCGTATCCGACACCCACCAGATGAAGACAGCCACCGACACGACAGTCGACGCCGTCCTCCCCGACGTCGAACCGACCGACACGACCAAGCCCGCCGAACCCACCGACGACGCCGCCCGTGATACAGGCACCTCGCCGCCAGACACCGACGAGTCGTGGGTGGCGAAGTGCCAGCGCCAGTTCTCTGACAGCGACCGCCGTCTGGGCAACCTCGTCGACGGCGAGAACGCGGTCGTCGACGGCGCGTGACCGACGCCCGAGACACGCGACGAAATCCCGTCGCCTATTACCCGCGTGCTCGTAGCGCCGCCCATGTACGACCGGATTCTGGTGCCGACCGACGAGAGCGAGTCGATGTCGCGAGTCTACGAACACGCCGCGGACATCGCCGCGCGCCGCGACGCGACCGTCCACGTGCTGTACGTGCTCGACGACCGCGCGTTCCTCACGCTCGACGAGGAGATGCAGGACGAGGCCACCGAACAACTGCGCGAGGGCGGGGACGCGGCGCTCGCGCGCGCCACCGAGCAGTTCGAGGACGCCGGCGTGTCCGTGGAGACGGCGACCCGGGAGGGCGACCCCGCCGAGGAGATTCTGACGTACGCCGACGAGGCGGCCGTCGACCTCGTCGTGATGGGGACGCGCCGCGAGAACTTCGAACAGACGATGCTCGGGAGCGTCTCCCGGCAGGTCGTGGAGTCCGCGGACGTCCCCGTGCTCACGATGTCCGTCGCGGAGGAGTAGCGGTCGCTGCGGGGCGGAAACGACCGTCGGCGAGAACACCGCCGAGTGTCGAGTAGTTCAGCGAACGAGGTGGCTGCGGGGCCGCCCGGCGCGTCGCACAGTTAACTGATGTGGCCTTCTTCGCGGAGCTGGTCCGCGTCCTGTTCGTCGTAGCGCCACTCGACGTTCGCCTTCTCGTCCTGCCAGTCCCACGGCTCCACGAGGACGACGTCGCCCTCGTTGATCCAGGTCCGGTACTTCATGCGGCCGGGGATGCGACCCATCCGTTCCTCGCCGTCCTCGCAGCGCACGCGCACGTGGTTCCCGCCGTTGTGTTCCGTCACTACGGCGAAGAGTTCGTCTCCGTTGGGCATTCGAAGGTTTCGACGCCCTGATTCGTCACTCACACCTGTCCTAGAACCGCGAGACGGTTAAGTCATCGGCGAACCATGCTAGCACGAGACACGGGGGGTGGTGGCTGCGGGCTGACACGAGGGGGAACGGCCAAGTGTCTGACCTCTGAAGAGGGGGTATGAGTTGGCTCGCCGAGTCGTCCGGCGGCGGAACGTCCGGGGCGACCGGCGAGATTCGTCTCCTCCACGTCGAAGACGACGAGGCGTTCGCCGACCTCGCCGCGACGTTCCTCGAACGCGACGACCGAGGGGCACCCATCGAGGTCTGGACCGAGACCGACCCGCGGGACGCCGTCGACGCCATCGGCGACGTGGACTGCGTGCTGTCGGACCACGACATGCCCGGAATGAACGGTCTCGACCTCCTCGGCGTCGTTCGCGACGAACACCCGAACCTGCCGTTCGTCTTGCTCACCGGGCGCGGGAGCGAGGAGATAGCGAGCGACGCCATCAGTGCCGGCGTCACGGACTACGTGCGTAAAGACGGCTCCAGCGACCAGTTCGCGGTGCTCGCGAACACGATTCGGAACGCGGTCGAACGCCGCGTCGCGCGCCGGGACGCCGAACTCGGCGAGCGCCGCCTCAGGCGGGTCGTGGACGCGCTCCCGGAGTGCGTGCTCGTGAAGACGCTCGACGGCGAGTACCTCCTCGTGAACGAGGCCGGCGCCGCACACTACGACGCCACGCCCGCGGAACTCGAAGGCCGGAACGAACGCGAGTTTCTCCGCGACGACCTCGCCGACCGGTTCCGGGCCGAGGACCGCGAGGTGGTGGCCGCCGGCGAACCCCTGGACGTCGGCGAACAGCGCGTCCGGAACCCGGACGGCACCGAGCGCGTCGAACACGTACGCAAGATTCCGTTCGAGACGCCGACGCGCGAGGACTCGTCGGTGCTCGTCGTCGCCGGGGACGTCACCGGCGAGGTCACCCGTCGGAACCGCGTCGACGAGATTGCGGAACTGCTCTCGGACGCGCTGGCGGTCCACGACGGGGACGACCGCGTGGGGTCGCTCGTCTCGGCGGCGCGCGACATCGCGGTGGCCGACCGCGTCGACAGCGACTAGTACGCGTCTCGGTGCGAGGGCGACCGCCTCGTTCGGCCCGAACGTCGGTCAGCCGTGGGCGCTTGAGGTCACTTGGAGGCCCGCGATTCCCACGACGACGAGGCCGATGCAGGCGACCCGCAGGAGTGACACGGACTCGTCGAAGAGGTAGACGCCGAGTATCGCCGTGGAGACGGCGCCGATGCCGGTCCACACCGCGTACGCCGTCCCGACGGGGAGTTCCTGGACTGCCTGCGAGAGCAAGTAGACGGAGACGGCCATCGCGGCGAGCGTGACCGCCGACGGCGCCGGTTCGGTGAAGCCGTCGGTGTACGCGAGGCCGATTGCCCACACCGCCTCGAACAGTCCCGCGACGAACAACACCAGCCACGCGCTCATGGCCGGGCCGATGGGGCCGGGCGCCGTGAAGCCGTCGGTCGGGAACGGGCAGCGAGCTCGCGGCCGTCGCTTCTCGGTCAGTTCGTGGAGATGATTTCGACCACGTCCCGGGCGTCGAGTTCGTGGTCGGCGGCTATCTGGCGCTTCGCGCGGCAGTCTTTGGCGTGCAGGAAGCCGTCGCCGATGTCGGAGTGGACGGCGTACGCGAAGTCCTCCGCCGTCGCGTAGTCCGGGAGCAAGAAGACGTCGGGGAGGACGCGGCCGTCCGCGGTGCCGAGGCCGTTGGCGGACCCCGGGAACACGGGCTTCACGCCGAGCGCGTCGAACAGCGCGGTCTCGATGGCGTCCTGGACGCCCGTGCCGCCGTACTCGGCGACGAACTCGCGGATGGCTTCGAGGCCGGCGCGCTGGTCGTCGCTCGGGTCGCCGACGATGTCGAACTCGCCGTCGCCCGGCCGGTACTCCACGACGTCGTTCTCCGCGGCCTGCTTGAGCGCCTTCTCGGCGTGCGCGCTCACCGGCACGAAGTCGAGGTGGTCGTAGTCGTCGTCCTCGGTGATTTCGTCCCAGTTCGCCTGTGCCTCGGGGGTGTCCATCTTGTTCGCGGCGACGACCATCGGCTTCGTGCGCTTGCGAATCTCGCGGGCGAGCGCCATCCGGTCGTCGGCCTCCCACGCGTCGGGGTCCAAGTCGAGGCCGAGGGACAGAACCACTTGCTTGATTTCGTCCTCGTTGGTGCGGAACGCGCTCATCTGCTCCGCGAGCTCGGTCTCGATGTCCGCCTCGACCATGTGCTGGCTCTCGTAGCGCTCGATGCCTTTCTCTAAGATGTCGAGGTACCACTGGTCGAGTTCGTCCTCGAGGAAGTCGATGTCCTCGCGGGGGTCGTGGCCCTCGGTCGGTTCGCCCTCGATGTCCGTCTCGCCGGAGAAGTCGACGACGTGGACGAGCACGTCCGCCTCGTTCAGGTCAGTGAGGAACTGATTGCCGAGGCCCTTGCCCTCGTGGGCGCCCGGAATCAGGCCCGCGACGTCCACGAGTTTCGTCGGCACGAATCGCATGCCGTCCTCGCAGTACCCCGTCGACGGGGTACACTCCTCGCCGAAGTCCGGGGCCGCACACTCCACTCGCACGTACGCCTCGCCGACCGCCGGGTCGATTGTCGTGAACGGGTACGCGCCCTCCGGCACGTCGTTCATCGTCGCCGCGTTGAAGAACGTGGACTTCCCCACCGAGGGCTTGCCCACGAGACCGATTCGGTGACTCATTGACACCGGAAACGGGCGTGTCGCCTAAACGGATTGCTACCTGTCGGCCGTCTGCGAACCCGTCGCACGCCCGTCAGAGGACGGTCTGGAGGTCGCGGAGGCTGTCGAGTTCGTGGTCGGGTTCGACGCCGAGGTCGTAGTCCGCGCGGTGGTCCCGCCACAGGAACGCCGAGTCAGTGCCTGCGTTGTGCGCGGCCTCCACGTCGCTCTGGCTGTCCCCGACGAACAGCGCGTCCTCGGGCGCGACGCCCAAATCGGCGAGCGCGCGGTCGAGGTAGTGGGCGTTCGGCTTCTTCTTGTGGAGGCTCGCCGGCTCCATCTCGCGGCCGTAGTGGGTCGCGAAGTCCCCGCGAATCTCGTAGAAGTCCAGAATCGCCTCGATGGTGCGGTGCTGGTTCGTGGAGACGATGCCGCGGGGCGCGTCGATGGCCGGAACGGCGTCGTAGTCCGGGTACAGCGGCTTCTCGCCGGCCTCCATGTCCGCGATTTGCGTCCGGGAGAACGCGGCGTCGCGCTCGTACCACAGCGTCTCGGGGTCGACGCCGTACGCGTCGCTGGCGGTCTGGAGGTCCTCGGGCGTGACGTGGAACGTCATCCGGTCCACGTGCTCGGGGGCGGGGTCCTCGACGCCGGCGGCGGCGAACCCCTCGACGGTGGCCGCTCGGAGGCGTTCGACGGGCGTCGGGTGCGTGAGCACGCCGTCGTTGTCGAAGACGACTGCGTCGTAGGTCACGTCCGGGGGTTCGCCCACTCCCCTGAAAGTCGTTTCGCGGTTCGTTGGCGTAGAAATCGGGCCGGGCGGAGCGTTGGCGTTTGCTCTCCGACTCATCTGCAAGCCCTCGGGACGCTCGCGTCCGCTCGCCAGCATATCGCTCACTGCGTTCCCGATAGCGGCTGGCGAGCGAACAGGCAAGCGCGAGCGCCCCTCGCCCTTGCAATCCGCCAGCTTGGCGGTCGAGTCGACACGCCGACCCGGACCTGGTCGCGGCGGGCACCTGCAATCTCTCGCCGCCGAATCGACTATGCGTGCGCCGGCCCCACGAGGGCGCATGGACGCGAAATCGCTCGCCGAGGCGTTCGATTCGTTCGAGGAGACGTGGGAACCCCGGATTCTCGCGGAACTGAACGGCCAGCACGTCAAGGTCGCGCGACTCGACGGCGAGTTCGTCTGGCACGCCCACGAGGACGCCGACGAACTGTTCTACGTCGTGGACGGCGACCTCAGCATCGAGTACCGGGACGGGGACCGGGAGGACGCGGTTCACCTCGGCCCCGGCGACCTCGCCGTCGCGCCGGCGGGCGTCGAACACCGCCCGGTCGCCCACGAGGAGACGAAGGTCCTGTTGTTCGAACCGGCGGGCACGACGAACACCGGTGACGCCGCGGACAGCGACCGCACGATAACAGAACTGGACCGCCTCTAGATTCGCCCGCGGACGTACCCCGTCGGCGTCTGCCGGCGGTCGCCGTCCCCTCCCACGTCGAAGTCGATGTTCTCGAAGTACTTCGGCGGCTCGTCGGTGGTGGCGTACTCGTAGAGCGCGACCTTCGCGATGCCGTTGAGCGTCGCGGCGAACACGAACAACACGACGCCGAGCGGGAGGCCGACGGCGACTGCGGTCCCCACGCCGAAGACGAAGCCGACGACGGCAGCGACGACGGCGACGCCGAGGAACGCGAGCGCGTAGACGAACCCGAGGCCGAACTCGGCGCCGAGGGACTCGCCCCACGTGTCCCGGACGATGTCGACGCTCCGGCCGAACAGCCCGCGAATCCCCTCGTCCTCGAAGACGACGACGGGCACGGCGAAGTACGTCACGACGGCCCACGACATGCTCAGGAGAACGCCAGCGACGACGCTCCCGATGTTGTCCGACTCCTGGAGCGCGCGGAAGACGAGGCCGACGACTGCGCTCACGACGGCCCACGCGAGCAGCGTCCACTTGTGCTCCCACGCGCCCCGGAGGCCGCCCCGGACCGACGGCTGGCGGCCTTCGAGCGCGTCCTTCGCGGCGTACATCAGGCCCGCGGTGAACAACACCGTGACGTACGAGGTGCCGAGGTAGGCCGCCGCGAGCGCCGCCCAGACGGCTGCGTCGGGAACGTTCTCTGCGCCGACGACGGGGACGACGCCCAGCGCCCCGCCGAGCAGGAGCGCGACGAACGCGACGCCGGCGACGCCCGCGAGCACCGGGAACCACAGGAGGTTCGGGTGGTCGCGGAGCACGTCGATGCTGTCCCGCGCGATTCGTATCCCGGTGTAGAGGCGGCGACGGAGACCCATGGGGGCGGCTACGACGCCGCCCGGTAAGTCCTTTCGCCGGCTTCGCAGGCCGCGAAACTCCCCGGCCGAGCGTGCTGACAGCGACAGGCCTTAAGCCCGGGCGGCCTACTACTCGGGCATGAAACGCCGCGCGTACCTCGCCGCGAGCGGCACCGGCGCGCTCGCGGCCCTCACGGGCTGTCTGGGCGTGCTCGGGTCCGGTTCGTCGAGCGTGAACCACGTCGGGAATCTGGACGCCGACTTCGCCGCGAACGCCGACCTCCCCGCGGACGACGACCCGAGCGACGGCTACTCGCCCCAGTACGGCGACCCCGAGACTCGCTCCGTCGACGAGTCCCGGTTCGGAGCCCTCGAGGTCAACGGCGAGACGGTCACGCTCGTCCCGGTTGACGTGAGCCACTACTGGCACCAGCAGGGCGCCGCGCGGTTCGTGGACGCCCGCGGGCTCAGTCAGTACAAGAACTCCCACATCTACGGCGCCGTCAACAGCCCCGCGACGCGGAACTCGCAGGGCGGCGGCATCTCCGGGTGGAACGAAGACGACCGCGTCGTCTGTTACTGTGGCTGTCCCCACCACCTCTCCTCAATTCGCGCCGCCGGCCTCCAGAAGTCTGGGTTCTCGAACGTCTACGTCATCGACGAGGGGTTCTTCGAGTGGCGGGACCTCGGCTACCCGCTGATGGGGACTTCCTTCGAGTCGTCGGCCGCGCGCGTCATCGACGGCGAGGTCGCCGCGAGTTACGCCGGCGAGTACGCGTGGGCGACCCAGCCCGACTCCGGCCAGCAGGAGGCCGCGCCCATCGGCGAGGACGGCGCCTTCGAGATTCACCTGCGGTTCGCGGACCTCACCGACGACACGCCGATTCGGGTCGAGACGCCCGAATTCGAGGTGACGCGGCCGCTGGGCGACCTGACCGGCGGCGTCCTCACGGAGTAGCCGGCCGCCTCCGGGGGTTTTACGCGGTCGGCGCGCGTCGCTGTTTCTATGACGACTACGGTAGCGGTGACTGGGGCGGCGGGCGGCCTCGGCGAAGCAATCGCGAGAGCGTTCGCCGACGACGGCGCGACGGTCGCGCTCGGCGGCCGGGACCGCGACGCGATCGAGGCGCTCGCCGACGAACTCGGCGGGGTGGCGCTGCGCACCGACGTGCGCGACGAGTTCGAGGTCGAGCGCTTGCTCGAAGAGGCGTCCCGCGCGGGCGAGGAGTCCGGCGTGGACGTGGTCGTGCCCTGCGCCGCCGTCTTCCACGGCGACCCGGGGAACGCGCCCCTCGACGAGACGGCGTACAGCGCGTTCGACGACACGATGCGCACGAACCTCCGGGGCGTGTTCGCGGCCGTCCGCGAGGCCGTCCCACACATGGACGAGACCGGGCGCGTGCTGATTCCGACCGGCTCCGTCGCCCGCGAGGCGAAGGCCGGATTCGGCGCGTACGCCGTCTCGAAGGCCGCCGCCGAGGGCGCGATGCGGCAGTTCGCGGCGGACTGCGAGCAGGCCGTCGGCTGTGTCGACCCCGGCACCGTCGACACAGCCCTTCACGGGCTGGGCGGCCGCGACCCGAGCGAGGCCGCCGACCTGTTCACGTGGGCGGCGTCGGTCCCCGAGGAACTGGACGGCGAGATTCTCGGCCTGAAGGACTGGAAGCAGGCGACTCGTTAGACTGTCTCGTCAGAGTCGTCGCGGGAGCGCGGCGGTGACGTCGACGCCCGGACTGTACAGCACGTGTGGCGCGCTCGCGGGCGTCTCGAAGCCGTTCGCGGCGAACAGGTCGTTCTCGCGGACGTCGTACTCGGCGGGCGCCAGTTCCCACGGGTCGTGGCGGACTTCGCCCCGGTAGACGCGGTTCCCGCCCGCGACGAAGAAGCGGTAGCGTTCGAGCAGGAACTCGGCGAGCGAGCGCTCGCGGGCGGGTTCGGGGTCGCCGATGGGTTCGTAGGTCGCGTCGAACGAGCAGTCGGGAGCGCCGCCGTGGGTGCGTTCGCTCTGGAAGCGGACGGCGTCGCCGTCGCGCTCGACGGTCATGTCGGCGTCGTAGTACGGGAGTTTGAACAGCGCGCGAGCGATTCGGACGCCGACCGGGTCGTTCGCGTCGAGGTTGAAGAAGTAGATGCCCGGCCGGCCGCCTGCGGTGACGTACGTGCGGAGGTTCAGTTCGCCGAACGTCGGGCCGACGGCGCGCGGGACGCCCCGAGGGCGCACGTCCGCCATGACGAACGGGACGACGGAGAGCCACGCCCGGCCGTCGTAGGTGTCGACCTCGACGCCGTCGGGGAGGCGGGGCGCGACGACGCCGGGGTCGACGGGCCGACTCGCGACGAGCACGTCCCGCCACGTCATCGAGAGCACGTCCATGCGCGGGGTTCGGACCGCGATGCCTTCGGTGTGGCGCCCCGACCGACAGATTATTAAAAACAGATATGGTGTTATTAATCGAATGTCAGTCACACAGTCAGCGGGCGTCGCCCGGACCCGGACGGTCCGCCTCGGTGCGGTCAGCGTTCTCGCGTTCGTCGCGCTGTCCGCGTACGTGCTGTACGCCGCGTCCGCCACCAAGCTCCTCGGCATCGCGTGGGTGGCCTTCGCCGCCATGGCCGGCGCCGCCGTCCTCGGCGCGCGCGCCGACACCGAACACCCCCGCGGCCTCGTCTGGGGGTACGGACTCGCCTCCGGCGCGATGGTCACCAGTTCCGCCGCGTTCCTGCTCCCGCAGGCCATCGGCTACGCGCCCAAACCCGGCGGCTTCGGCGTCGCCGCCGGCATCCTCGTCGGGTTCGGCGCGCACACGGTCGGTCACCGCCTCACGCACCTCGACCTGCCCCTCGACCGCACCACCGCCGAACTCTCCGCGCACTCGCTGGCCGCCGGTTCCATCATCGGCGTCGTCTACACCGCGATGCCCGAACTCGGCCCGCTCCTCGGCCTCGCCATCGTCTCCCACAAGGGCCCCGCGGGCTACGCCGCCGCGCGCCGCCTCGCCGCCGACGGCCGCTCGCCGCTGATGCTCCTGCTCCCCGCCTCCGGCGTCGGCCTCACCGCGCTCGCGGTGACGGTCTTCTCGTTCCCCACCGGCGCGACGTTCCGCGCCGTCGTCTTCGGGTTCGCCGCCGGCATCTTCCTCCACGTCGCCATGGACTTCCTCCCGCACTGCGAGACCGGGAGCGACGTCCACGCCGCCGTCACGCGCTCTGAGGACGCTCACGACCACGACCTGCTCGACGACCTCCGCCAGCAGGCCGTTCTCTCCACCGCAGTCGGCGGCGTCGCCGTCGCCGCGGCGTGGATTCTCCTGCAGTAATCAGCGACTCTCCTCGACGCCTTCCGCGTACGCCGCGACGTACTCCGGCACGTCCGAGTGCGCGAGCAGTTCCTCGTAGCCAATCCAGAACGCGTCCGCGATTTCCTCGGGCTCCCGGACTTCCGGCTCCCCGGACTCGTACTCGCAGCGCGCCACCACGTTCAGACAGTCGGTGCCCTCGTCGGCGACGAACGTCCCGCTCGTGACGTACTCGACGACGCCGACTTCGACCCCCGTCTCCTCTCGGACCTCGCGGCGCGCCGTCTCCTCAACAGCGTCTGCGCCCACGTCCGCCTCGACTTTCCCGCCCGGGAACGCGAGCGTCCCCGGGGCGTGGTCCTCCTCGCTGCTCCGCTCTATCACGAGATACTCGTCGCCGCGCACCACGGCGGCGTCGACGTTCACGACGAGCGCGTAGTCGTCCATACGCCCGCTGTCGGCGCTCGGAGAATCAGTGTTTCGTACGCTCGGTACGCACTCACGTGGCGACGCCCGAGCGACCCGCGTCGGTAGAATCTAACTGTAGTCCCGCCAGCGCGCACCGCACTCCTGACACTTGAAGAACCGCGTCGGCGGTTCGTCGGCGCTCCCGGTCTGCTTGATGGTGTACCACGCCTCGTCGTGGCCGCACTCGGGGCACGTCTCCTCGGCCGTCGGCTTCCCCTCGAAGTTCGCGTCCTCGCTCGTCTCGATGACGTCGCTGGTGTCCTGTTCGGCCGTCTTCACGAACCCCTCGTCGCTCTCGCTTGCGGCGCTCGCGCCGCAACTCGAACACACCATCTCGTCGCCCTGCTTGTGCATCATCGACCCGCACTCGTCGCAGAACTGCATACCCGCGGCTACTCGTCGTCGGCTGAAAAGTCACTCGCCTCCATCTCCCGGCGCTCCGCGACGACTGGGCAGTCCGCCACGCGGAACTGCTCCGTGTCGACTTCCGCCTCGATTGTCGTGCCGTCGTGCGTACAGCCGAGGTGGGGCGGGTCCGCGAAGTGCGGACAGCCGTGACAGAGGCGCTTGTCCACGACGGTCACGTCGCGGTTCGCGTCCGCCGCCGAGTCGGTCGCCGGCGCCGTCTCGACCACCGGGTCGTCGGCGGCGTCCGACAGTTCCTCCCAGACCGCGTCCTCGTCCACCTCGCCGACGGACATCTCCGAGAACAACTCCTCGAACTCGTCGTCGTCGCGGCCGCGGCGCTCGTCGACGTCGTCCCGGAGTCCCGACAGCGGCGCGTCCTCGCCCGGCGGGCTGCTCGCCGTGCTCCCCGGCCCGACTTCGCCGGACGAGCGCTCGCCGCTCGGCGTCTCCGCGTCGTCCTCGCGGCTCTCGTCGTCGCTCGGCCGGTCCCGCGGGTCGTCCTCACTCATCGCGAGCCTCCTCGGTCGTCGCGTCCGCCAGTGGTTCGTCCACGTCCACGACCTCCGCTTCGGCGCGCGCCGTCGGCTCCGGGTCCGGGTCCGGCGCCACGTCGGAGTCGTCGCTCGCGCCCTCGGCGTTCTCCTCGACCATCGCCTCGAGGCTCTCCTCGTCGCCGCCGAGCCACGCGCCCTCCGACGCCTCGTCGCCGAGCCACTCGCGGCTCGCGGGCAACGCCGGCTTCGTCCCCGTCTCGAGGGTGTGAGCGCCGAACCAGCCGGTCTTCGCTTCGACGCCCTCGAAGGTCGCGCCGCAGAACGGGCACTCCGGCGCCGACAGCAACGCCACGCTCACGGACTGCTCGCAACTCTCGCAGGCCGCCACCTCGACGCCCTCCACGTTCGCCTCGCGCTGGAGTTGCTCGGCGCGCCCGCGCTGGGCCTCCGCCGCCGCGAGCGCCCGCACCGACTCCCGCATCGACAACACCGCGGTCGCCAGCGTCGTCGTTCGGTCCCCCAACTCGTCGGTCTCGTCCCGGAGGTAGGACAATACCTCCTCGAAGTTCTCGAACCCGGCGTCGAGGCGGCCCGACATCTCCTCGACCTCCGCGGACAGCGCTTCGAACTCCGAGGCCACGCGCTCTGCCGTCTCGGCCGCGTCCTCGGCGGTCGCTTCGACGTCGGCGTGCCCGTGGTCCGCGGGCGCCTTCCCGTCGGCCTCCCGCTTCACTTGGATAACGCGCTCGCGGACGTCCTGAATCTTCTCGTCGTACTCCCCCTCGACCTCGTCCAGTCGCGAATCGAGGTCGTCCTCCGTCACGAGGCCCGCCGCGAGTTCGTCGTCCTCGACGCGCCGATACGCCGCGACGACTCGCTGTAGAAGCTCCTCGGTGCTCACGCCGAGGTCGTCGGCGCGCTCCCCCAGCCACGCCGCCGCAGGCCCCTCCAGCGTGGCGCTCTCGACACCGTCCGACGTTCCGTCGGCCATTCGTGCGGTCTTTGCACGCACCGGCCTTAACCGTTCGGCTCGATTACCGGATCTTCCGCACGTCGCTCACGTCGAAGCCGGCGTCGTGAATCTCGGTCTCGAACTGCACGATGTCCTCTTCCTCCAGTCGGCTCAACACGCCCCGGAACTCGCGGACGAACATCGTCCGCACGCGCTCGTTCCCGCCGCGCTCCCAGCCGAACTGCACGGTGCCGTCCACCGAGGTCATCAGGCTCCCGTACTCCTCGTCGGTGACGGCGTCCCGGGTCAAGTGCAGGAGGATGAGGCCGTCCCACTCGCGGGCCGCCTTCCGCAGACCCTTCAGCGTCAAGACGACGTCGCTGAACTCCATGTCCCGCTTGCGCGCGCCGATGAGGTCGGTCAGCGAGTCCACCACCACGAGGCTCCCGTGGGCGTGCTCGTCGAGATAGTCCGCGAACCGCTCCAGGACGTCCCGGCGGTCGTCGTCGGTCTGCCCGAGGTCCCGAATCGAGCGGTGTTCGCCCTCGTACCACGCCCGCGGCACGGGACTCAACTGGAAGTACTCCGGCGACAGGTCGGTGAACGTGATGGCGTCCATCCCCGCGTCCACGATCTCCTCGTCCATCGTGAACGCGATTTCGCGGCGCAGTTCGCTCGCGTCGCCCGTGAACGACACGTAGTGGATGTCCTCGGGCGGCACCGCGTTCGCGTGCAGGTCGCCGTAGTGCAAGTCGAAGAGGTCCGGCGCGGCCGAGTGCAGGGCGTTCAACATCGCGCTCGTGTAGACGAACTCCCGCGCGCCGGCGCCCGCCTCCCCCGACAGCAACACGACGCTGCCCTCGGGCGCGCCGCCGCCGATGCGGGCGTCCAACCGCGAGATGCCGAACGGAATCGTCGCCATACCTCGGTCTCGGCGGGCCGGCGGTTATCTCTTTTGCCGTGCTCGCCCGCCGACTACTCCGTCCTCGCACCCTCGTTCCGGGCCTCGACGACGCGCACGTCGCCGCCCACGCCAGCCTCGTCCAGCGCCAGCCACCCCGCTTCGGCCGCCGCGTCCGCCCGCGACGCGTCGGTCACGCCGTACACCGCCGGCCCCCACGAGGACTGCCCCGCGCCCGCGACCGCCGGATTCGACCCGAGTTCGTCCACGAGCGCGCCCGCCGGCGGCCGGTAGACGCCGCCCTGCTCGTCGGCGTACCACGCGCCGTTCAATCGACCGACCTCCGCGACCGCCGCGCCGAACGCGTCAACGTCCCCGGTCGCCAGCGCCGGGAGGACGCGCCGCGTCACCACGCCCGAGATGCGGTCGGCGAGCGCCGGGTCCGCCGACTCCACGGTCGAGCGCATGCTCGCGTCCTCCTCGCCGTCCGCCTTCCCCGGTTCGGTGTCGGGCAACACCAACACGAACCGCCAGTCCTCGGGCACGTCGTGGCGCGCCGCCACCGGCGGCACCGCCCACTCGCCCCGCGGCGGGCGCTCGGCCGTGAACCGCTCGGTCGGGTGGCCCGCGTCGAACACGAACCCGCCGGACTCGAACGTCGCGACGCCCACGCCGCTCCGCCCGCCCCGCCCGAGGCGCGGCGCTCGCTCGCGGACTCGGGGCTCCTCGTCGTACGCCCGCGCGACCGCCGCCAGCACCGACAGCGAGAGTTGCGTCCCCGACCCGAGGCCCGTGTGAACCGGGAGTTCAGACTCGACGCGCAGGTCGACGCCCGGCACCCCGAGCAGGTCACACGCCCGCGCCGCGTACTCTCGCGCCCGCTCGTGGTCGCAGTGCACGCCCTCCGCGCGCGACGCCTCGACCGCGACCCGCGGCTCGTCGAGTCCGACCCCGAGACTCCCGTACAGGCGCTCGCGGGCCAGCGAGAGGTTCAGGAACCCGAAGTGCAAGCGGCCCCCGGACTCCACGCGCACGCTCATACCCGAACAGTCGGGCGACTACTCGAAGGCGGTTGTGTCGGTGGCAAGCCTGCCCGCTATGCGAAGCCGGGGAGTGAGTGGTCTCGCTATTCGCGGCTCCTGTGTCGCCGCTCTACAAGCCGTCGCCTCGCATCCGCTCGGCGACGCGCTCGCGGCTTCGCCGCTCGTCCAACCGTGGCCTCACATTCGTTCGGTCACGCGTTCGCGGCTCCTGCGTCGCCGCTCGTCTAAACGTGGTCTCGCAGTCGCTCGACCACGCGCTCCGCGACGACGGGCGCGCCGTTCTCGAAGTCGGGGTCGGCGGGCGGATTCGCGACGGCGTCGACGGCCTCGCTCGGCGTCTCGGCCACCGCGAACCCGGGTTCGCCGCCGCGTTCGACGAACCGCGCGACGCCGCGTTGCTCGCTCGTGAACGGGTAGACGACGCAGGGCGTGCCCGCGACGGCGGCCTCCATCACCGTCGAGTATCCCGGGCAGACGACGGCGTTCGCCTCGCGGAGCACCGGGAGCATCGACGCCACCGTCTCCCAGCCCTCGCCCCCCACGACGGTCACGTCCCGCCCCCGCTCTTCGAGTCTGTCGGCCACCTCGTCCAGCGCCGTCGAGTACGTGCTCGGCGAGATGAGCACGTCCACCTCGGGCACGTCTTCCACGGGCGCGTCCAGCGCGAGCGGCGGCACGCGTTCCACGCCCTTCGGGTCGCCATCCTGCGCGGGCCACACCGCCGGATAGTAGAACGCCTCGCTCGCCAGCACCTGCTGTTTCGTCAGGACTGCTGCGCCCGCGCGCTCCGCGAACTCGTCGTAGTACCCCGGCGTGTTGTGCGTGCAGACGAACTGCGGCACCCGAGCGAGCGTCGCCGCCATCGACGCGAACATGTCGTCGGTCACCACGCAGTCCGCGTCCACCGCCTTCAGCCACCGGCGCACGTCACGAATTCGGCGCACTGAGTCGGGAATACTCCCGGTCACCACGTCCGCCAGCGACCCGTCGCCCTGATAGTCGCCGATGAAATCCACGACGGTCGGCACGTACTCCTCGTACCCCAGCAGTTCAACGAACCGCTCGCCCGGCCCGCCGCCCGCCAGTTCGACCGTCGCCCCGCGCTCCTCCAACTCCCGCGCGATAGCCAGCATTCGCGTCGCGTGCCCCGCGCCCTCCGGGTAATGCACGACGGCGACGGTTCTGTTCATAGTCTCTCCTGCTTGCTCTCCCCGCAAGGGAATTTCGGTGCTAGGCTGGGTTGGGTTCGCGTTCTACGTCTGCGCTCCCGTGAACGTCTCCTCGAAAGCCCCCGGGTGCTCGGGTCGGGAGCACCGGAAGACTTGCTTCGCTCGTCTTCCGAGGTCACGCTCGGTTCCCTCGCGTGACCCTCGCTGCGCGCGTCGCTCACTCCGTTCGCTTCCGTGCTTGCGTCGGCGTGTTTCCCCGAGCACCCGGCCCCTTTCAGTCCCGGAAGACTCGCGTCGCTCGTCTTCCGACCTTCGCGGTCGCTGCGCGACCCCTCAGTCCCGCCCGTGCCGGCTGGTCAGTCGGGTGACGTTGGTCGGCTGACTGGGAGGCCGGTAACTCTGGTGGGTTGAAAGGGCGAGGCACGCTCGGCGACGGCGGCCGACGAAAGCACCGCAGGAGTGAGCGAAGCGAACGACGAGGAGCGCATGGAGGCCCCCGAGCCGAGCGTTCCGAGGGCTTTCAGGAGTGATTGCTGACGACGACAGGGGCAGCGTCTGAGTTCCACACCGGCAACATCTGTTCGGTCGATTCCGGTGGGCCGCCTCCACCGTCGTTCCGGCGGGCCACCGGCAGCATCTGTTCGGTCGATTCCGGCGAGCAGGTCGCGCCGTCGCGCTCCCAGTCGCCGGCAACATCTGTTCGGTCGATACACCTTAACACGCACAGCCCCCTCGAACGTGCATGGACCACGAGAAGGACCCGAGCCTCCCGAGCAACGAGGTGACGGAGGGCGTAGAGCGAGCGCCCCACCGAGCGATGTTCCGGGCGATGGGGTACGACGACGCGGACTTCTCCTCGCCGATGGTCGGCGTGGCGAATCCGGCGGCGGACATCACGCCGTGTAACGTCCACTTGGACGACGTGGCGGCGGGCGCAATCGACGGCGTCGAGGACGGCGATGGGATGCCAATCGAGTTCGGCACCATCACCATCTCGGACGCGATTTCGATGGGGACCGAGGGGATGCGGGCGTCCCTGATATCCCGCGAGGTCATCGCTGACTCCGTGGAACTGGTGGCGTTCGGGGAGCGCATGGACGCGCTCGTGACGGTCGCGGGCTGCGACAAGAACCTCCCGGGGATGATGATGGCCGCGATTCGCACCGACCTGCCGTCGGTCTTCCTCTACGGCGGCTCGATAATGCCGGGCGAACACGAGGGCCGCGAAATCACCGTCCAGAACGTCTTCGAGGGCGTCGGTGCGGTGGCGTCCGGGGACATGAGCGAGGACGAACTCGAGGAGATGGAGCGCCACGCGTGCCCCGGCGCCGGCTCCTGTGGCGGGATGTTCACGGCGAACACGATGGCCTCGATTTCCGAGGCGCTCGGGCTCGCGCCGCTCGGGTCGGCGAGCGCGCCCGCGGAGAGCGACGAGCGGTACGCGGTCGCCGAGCGCGCTGGCGACCTCGCGGTCGAGTGCGTGCGCGAGGACCGCCGGCCCTCCGACGTGCTCTCGCGGGGGTCCTTCGAGAACGCCATCGCGGTGCAGGTGGCACTCGGCGGGTCGACGAACGCCGTCCTGCACTTGCTCGCGCTCGCGGCGGAGGCCGGCGTCGACCTCGACGTCGAGGACTTCAATGAAATCAGCGACCGCACGCCGAAAATCGCGAACCTCCAGCCCGGCGGCTCGCGCGTGATGAACGACCTCCACGAGGTCGGCGGCGTCCCGGTCGTGCTCGCGCGCCTGCTCGACGCCGGCCTCGTTCACGGCGACGCGCTGACGGTCACCGGGCGCACCGTCGCCGAAGAATTGGAGCACCTCGGCGTGGACGGCTCCGTGGACGAGGACGTGGATTTCCTGCGCCCGGTCTCGGACCCGTTCCACGAGACGGGCGCCATCACCGTGCTCACGGGGAATCTCGCGCCCGACGGCGCCGTGCTCAAGGTCACCGGGAAAGACGAGACCCAGCACACGGGGCCGGCGCGCGTCTTCGAGAGCGAGGAGGACGCGATGGCGTACGTCCAGGAGGGGCGCATCGAGTCCGGTGACGTCATCGCCATCCGGAACGAGGGGCCGCGGGGCGGGCCGGGGATGCGTGAGATGCTCGGCGTCACCGCCGCCGTCGTCGGGCAGGGACACGAGGACGACGTGGCGCTCCTCACCGACGGCCGGTTCTCGGGGGCGACCCGCGGCCCGATGGTCGGGCACGTCGCGCCCGAGGCCGCGGTCGGCGGCCCAATCGCCCTCCTCGAAGACGGCGACGAGGTGACCGTGGACGTGCCGAACCGCGAACTCTCGGTCGACGTGAGCGACGACGAACTCGCCGCGCGCCGCGACGACTGGGAGGAACCGGAACCGCGGTACGACGCGGGCGTCCTCCGGAAGTACGGCGACCAGTTCGCGTCCGCCGCGGACGGCGCGGTCACGAACCCGGGCGCGAAGGAGTAGGTTCGGGACGCTCAGGTGCGTCTCGCGATGCCGTCGCCGCCGCCCGTCTTCGCCGTGAGCCACGCGTCGCCGTCGCCGAGGACGCCCCGCACGTAGCCCGCGGACTTCGCGGCGAGTTCGTCGAACGTCTGCGGGGACGCCGCCACGTCCCCGCCCTGCACGGACAGTTCGACGGTGGCGTCGAGGTCGTCGGCGAGCGTCAGCGTCGCGTCGCCGTCGGCGGTCTCGACGGTGGCGTGGTCGGGCAGGCGGCAAATCGAGACGTCCACGTCGCCGCTCCCCGTTCGAACCGCCGCGACGCCGTCGGTGCCGCGAACCGATACGTTTCCGCGGCCGGTCTCCACCACGGGAGTCCCGGCGACGCCTTCGACGCTCACCGCGCCACAGCCGGTCGACGCGGAGCCGAGGCTGACGCCCGCGGGGAGCGTTAGTTCGACGTATACGCGGCGGTCGTGGTCGCGTTCCACGGCGACGTTCAGGCCGCCGTCCTCGCGCCACGTGCGAATCGAGAACGGGTCGCGGCTGGCTGCCGCCACGCGCGCGTCCCCGCCCCGCTCGACGCTGACCGCGCCGTCCGGCGTGTGGACCGACACGCGGTCGTTCGTCGCCACGGACAACTCCCGCGTGCGGGAGTCCAACGCTACGCACGGGTGGTGGAGACAGCCGGACACCGACGCCTCGCCGCGCTCGCTCCCCTCGTCCATGTCGTTCTCCCTCATGCCGAACGGTTAAGAATCTAACTATTACTTGCGGGAGAGGAACTCCGGGAGCCGCAGCCGTGCGAGGTCGTCGCGGTCCAGCGCGTCGAGGTCGATGTGGTAGAGGAACTCCGGCAGATCGTCCCGGTCGCGGCCGCCGCCCGCCGTCTCGAACTCGCCGCCGCTCTCCTCGCGGTACGTGATGAGTTTCGACCACACCGCCTTCTCGCGGGACGGGAAGTCACTCGCGTCCTCGTCGGCGGCGCCCGACGCGATGCGGCTGTCGAGGTCCGCCGCCGAACTCTTCCCCTCGTCGTAGGCCATCTCCACGAGCGACCGCCCGGTCGCCGCCACCAACTCCCGGTACTCCTCGGGGTTGGTCTCGCCGAGCGCCGCGGAGACGCCGAGCGCGTACGCCCGCCAGATGGCCTCCTCGCGGTCTAACTCCTCGCCGTCCCAGTCCGTGGAAAACGACTCCTCGTACATCACTGCGGCCGGACTTTCCGTCCAGGGTCGACCTGCAGCCCCGAGCCCGTGAACGTCACGTCCCGGATGTCGCAGTCGATGTTCGTCCCACGCATCTTCACCAACTGGATGCCCCGCGTCATCCCGCCCTCCTCGAGGAAGTTGTGGAGGAAGACGACGCCGTGTGCGAGGTAGTGTTCCTCCGCGTACGCGCTCGGGTCGGTCATCTCCGAGATCAGGAGCACCGTCGCGTCCGTCTGCTTGAGCCCCGTCGCGAAGTGCGTGACCTCGGTGTCCGCGTCCTCCGCGAAGTGGTCTAACAGCATCGTGGAGTCGACGACCACGCGGTCGTAGTCCTCCTGGCGAATCATCGACGCCAGCCGCGAGGACAGCCCCGACTCGCGGCCGTACTGCGTGAGCGACCGGCGCGCGCGCTCCATCGTGAGATTCAGGAACTCGAATCGGTCGGAGTTCGCCGCGCGGTCGAACCCGAACTCGTAGTTCGCCATGTCCTCGACGAGTTCGTTGCGCGTCTCGTGCATCGTCACGTACAGCACGTCCTCGCCGCTCCGGATGCCCTCGGTGACGTACTGGGACGCGAGCGTGGTCTTCCCGCTGCCCGGCGGCCCGCTCAGCGTGTACAGCCGGCGCGCCGGCAGCCCGCCGTCGAGGAGGCTGTCGAGTCCGGAGACGCCAGTCGATATCCTCATCGCCGGAAGCCACGCGGTCGAGCCTTAATATTCTCTCGGGGTCGGCGCTCGCCGCCGGACGGCGCCGCGAAATACGGCACAGCGCACTCTTCGCCGTCGTTCTCGCGGGGTTCGAGGCAGACCCCCAGGTCGCGGGTCGTGCTAGTCCGCCACGCGCAAGTGTTATCCGTGTACCGGGCTTGTGTACACTCGCAATGGCAGAAGGGAAGGTTGACTTCTTCAACGACACTGGCGGTTACGGTTTCATCGAGACTGAGGACGCGGACGAGGACGTTTTCTTCCACATGGAGGACGTTGGCGGTCCGGACCTCGAGGAAGGGCAGGAAGTGGAGTTCGACATCGAGCAGGCCGACAAGGGCCCGCGCGCGACGAACCTCACCCGCCTGTAAGGCGGTCTTCCGTAGACGAACCGACTACTCACCGAAATTTTTGCGCGACGCGACGCCCCGTAGCGACGCGTGTCGTCTGACGCGCCGAGTCTCAGTCGGACTGCTCACCGACGTGTACGAGCAGGTCCCCGCGCACTTCCGCGACGATGGCGGCGTCCGGGCGGCGCTGTAACTGCCGTCGGTCGACTTCGTGTGACTTCCGCGTGAAGACGTGGCCGCCGTCCGTCTCGACGGTGCCGACCTTCACGAGGTTGTGTGGTTTGACGTACTCGTAGACGGCACCGAGGTCGTCCGAGGTGTCGACGGCGACTGTGCCGATGGTGGCGGCGCGCAGTCGGTCGGCGTCGGTGAGTTCCGCGGCGTGGACGTTCACGCGCTGGCCGAACTTCTGGGAGAGCGCGGGGAGGACACTCTCCTGTGTTTCGGCCGACGGTCGGGTCTCCGTCGACCGGAGTTCGAGCCGGAACGTCACGGTCATGCCTCGCGCTCGCATACGGACGGACTTCAGTCTAGGTGTGTGAGTATCACGCGTGAAATTTGGGCCGAGCGGCCGCCTCGACGCCGTCCCCGATTCGGCTCGTGGCCGGTCAGGTCCGGTCGTCGAGGTCTTCGACGGCGAGTTCGTCGTCGAGGAACGCCCGCCCGCGGTCGGTGAGTCGGTATCCCGCGATTGGTTCGGAGTGGCGTTCGAGGAACTCGTGGTCTGCGAGCCGCCGACAGCGGGTCGCGACGTGTCGTTGCGTGTAGGGGACGTTCAGGCCGAGCGTGGCCGGTTTCACCCATCCGCCGTACTCGCGTATCTCTACGAGTATCGGTCGGTCGGAGGGTTTCAGCCACGCCACCTGTCGGTGCATGCACTTCTCTCGAACGGCCACAGGCAGATATATCAAATGGATTTCTAAAGTATAATTACTGTATTGACGGTTCTGGACTACGTTACCGTAGGTAAATATTAAGTACGACTGTCGTCACGGTTGACACGGAGGCACACGGAGGCACAGCGACCGGCGGCCGGTGTCCTCGCGTCCACCCCTTCACAGGTCTCGCGCCGCGGCGTACACCGCGCCGAGGACGACGCCGTACGCGAGGTGCCCGAGCAGACTCGTGTAACTCACGTTCGGGAGCGGCGGGTTCGCGGGCGACCCGACGGCGTCCAACCACACCGGCATCACCAGCACGGCCAACACCACCCACAGCACCACGCCGTACGCCAACCCCGCGCCGGCGAGCGTCGCCGACGACCGCTCCCCCCACCCCGCCACGTCGACGACGGCCGCGAACACCACGCCCAGCACCGCCGCGTGGCTCATGTGGACGACCCAGCCGAGCGTCCCGTTCGCGGGCGGCGCCAGCGCGTACAGCGACGGAATCGCGACCTCGATGACGGCGGTCGCCATCACGGACAGCACCGCACCGAACACGAGGCCGCCGGCGAGTCCGCCGACGACGCCCGCCCGCCAGTTTCCGGAGAGCGTCTCGGCCGCTACCTCTCGTTGTGCGCCGGTCTCTGTGGCCATAGTCGCCCGACCGTACGCGACGAGCGCGGAAAGTAATTTGCAGCGTACCGCGGCTGTACGGCCGGGTTACGTCAATATCGCCGGGCTTACTGACGCACGGGCGTCGGCTTCACTTCGGGTGCCGCCGCCGACACGACCGGGCTTACCGACGAGCGCTCTCGACGACGGTCACGTCGTCGCCGACGCGAATCGTCTTCCCGCGGTCGGCCTCGGGCACGCTCGCGAGCAACATCACCACGTAGAAGTGGTCGAAGGCGTCCCGGTCGACCCACTCGGGGAGGGTCTCGCGGCGCCGCTCGACGAACCGCTCGCGGAACCCCGGGAGCGGGTCGCCGGTGTCCGGGTCGCGGGTCGGGACGACGCAGCGACCGCAGGGTTTCACGCCATCGACGCGGACGCCGCCCGCCTCGAACGCGGGCGCGTCGTCGCCGAGGAACCGGTCCTCCCAGAACGCCTCGACGCCGCCGACCTCGACGTTCGCGCGGAGGCGCCGGCGCACGCCGGCTGTCGTGAGGTCGTCGAACCACGACGCCACCGCTTCGAGAGTCGCCGTGCTGACCACGGACGGCCCGATTTCCGGTCGGTCGACGAAGCCGCGCTCGGCGTCCCGTTCGAGCGAGAGGTCGGCGCCGACGTGCTCGGAGAACCACGCCGACGCCGCCGTCCGGTCGTCGCGGAGGGCGAACGTCCGCGAGTCGCGACCGGGCGCCTCGACAGACAGTTCGCCGGTTTCGGGGTCGAAGTCGGCGTCGACCTCGTGGAGGCTCGGCGCCTGCTTGGCGTTGATTACGCTGTCCCCGTCGACCAGTGCGAACTCGCGGTCGCCGGCGAGCGTGCCGCCCGCGCCGACCGTCGCCGCCTCGATGTCGACGCCGTCCAGTCCTTTCACCGGGTACACGCGGAGCCCCTCGACTCGCGCCATCACTCGCCCGGAGTCGCGCGCGCCGTATATCTGTTCGCAAGTGACGTGTGGCAACACGCAACGTAAGTCCGTGCGTTTCCTACGCCGCCCCATGAGCAGAGGCACGTCCGCGACGGGCACGCGACTGACTCTCGACCTCTGGCATCCGGACTGCTGGGCGATTCAGGCGACCGAAGACAACCCCGGCGGGATACTCGCACACGCGGTCTACGACTCGCCGACGAGCGGCGAGTGCTCCGTGAACAGCCTGTTCACCGCGTACGGCGAGACAGAGTCGGAGGTCGAGGCGCTCCTCGACAGCATCGACGAGTCGCCGCTCACGGAGACGGTTCGGGAACTCCACACGCAACTCGACACCCGGACCGACCCGGTAGCCCCGGGCGAGGTCTCCCGCGAGTTCTTCCTCGAACACGACCCGACGGACATGATCTGTCCGCTGTTGCTCGAACACGGCTTCGTCCACAGTTCGCCGGGCCGCATCGAGGGCGGCCGCGAGTACTGGAACGTCAGGTACGCCGGCGAACGCGGGGACATCGAGGACGAACTGGCGAGCATCGAGAAGCAGGCCAACGCGGACATCGACATCGAGCGCATCGGGTCGGTGGGCCGGGAGACGCGGGACGCCAACCGGCTCGACGCGCTCACGCCGAGTCAGCGCGAGGCGTTCGAGCTCGCGCGCGAGCGCGGCTACTACGAGTGGCCGCGGGAGGCTTCGACGCGGGAGTTGGCGTCGGAACTCGACGTGTCGAAGACGACGCTCCTCGAACACCTCCGGAAGGCCGAAGCGAAACTGTTAGACCCCTAACTTCTGTCGACGGCGCCACGACCGCCGAACGGCGACGTCCCTACCATGGTCGGGACGAGGTATTTGTCCCTCAAGGAGAACCAGTATAGAGTCATGGTATCAGATGGCACGAACGGTCTCGACCGGCGGACGTTCCTCAAGATTACGGGCGGCGGCGGCCTCGCGGCCACCGCCGGCTGTATCGGCCTCGGCGGCGGCGGAAGCGGTGGCGACATCGTCATCGGACAGCCCGCCGCACAGACCGGCCAGTGGGACTTCCTCCAGCCCGGCGTCACCGCCGCGACGGACGTGGCGATTCAACACATCAACGACGCGGGCGGCCCCCTCGACCGCGAAATCGACCTACAGCGCCGCGACACCGCGGTGAATCCGAACGAGGCGCGCACGGTCGTCACCCAACTCATCGAGAACGACGACGCCGTCGCGCTCCTCGGCCTGTTCTCCAGCGAAATCAACCCCCTCTTCGAGTTCCTCCAAGAACAGGAGACGCCCGTCGTCACGCCGTGGCCGGGGTCGAACTTCCTCGACACCCGCGGCGGCGACAAGGGGACGCCCGACGACCTCTCCGACGACGGCTGGGTGTGGCGCACCGTCATCAGCGACACCGTCCACACCGCGGGCGCGGCGCTCCGCGCGCTCGACCAGGACCACGAGACGGTCGGCGTCATCAACGGCAACACCGAGGGCGCGCGCAGTTGGGCGGACGGCTTCATCAACGCCTACGAGTCCAACGGCGGCACCATCGCCGAGCGCGTCGAAGTCAGTCAGGGCGCGGCCAGTTACCAGTCCGCGCTCGACCGGCTGTTCGGCAACGACTTCTCCGCGTTCGCGGTGAGCCTCCCCCTGGAGGACGCCATCACGATGATGAGCGACTGGGCGGACGGCAACTACGGCAGCCAACCCATCCTCTCGGACCCGCTCGCCCAACAGGACCTCGTCGACCAGGTCGGTGACCCCCTGAACGGCGCGTGGGCCGCCAGCCCCGGCGAATCCGGCCCGAACTACGACGCGTTCGAGAGCGCGTACAACGACGCCGGGAAGGAAGCCACCATCAACGCGTGGACGCCGCCCGCGTGGGACGCCACGATGGTCACCGCGCTCGCCATCGAGCGCGCCGGCGAAGCCACCGCGGAAGCCGTCGAGCAGAACCTCGGCCCGGTGAGCCGCGGCCCCGGCACCGAAGTCGCGACGTTCCAGGAGGGCAAGGAAGCCCTCAACAACGGCGACGAAATCAACTACCAGGGCGCCGCCACGGACGTGACGTTCACCGACTTCGGGAACGTCGTCGGCTCCGTCGTCATCAACCAAGTCCAGGACGGCGAGTTCACGCAAGTCGAGACCATCTCGGCCGAGGAACTCCGCCAGTTCGTGCCGGAGGGCGAGTACTAGGCAATGGGTCTGGTACAGAACGTCGTCTTCGGACTGGTTCAGGGGTCGTACATCGCCATCGCGGCCATCGGGTTCACGATGATTTACGGCATCGTGAACATGATCAACTTCGCGTACGGCGAGTACCTCACCATCGGCGCGTTCGTCGGCGTGATAGCCGCGGGGCTGTTCCCGCTCCCGGTCGCCGCGCTCGTCGCGATGGTGGGCGCGGGCGTCGCGAGCATCGTGCTCGCGAAGCTGTTCTTCACGCCCATCAACGAGACCGGGCCCGTCCCGATGCTGTTGACGTCCATCGGCCTCGGCCTCGTGTTGCGGAACGTCATCCGGCTCACCGCCGGGCGGAGCGCGCGGTACTACGACACGCAGACCACGACCTACGAGTTCACGGGCATCCCGGACGTGCCGGTCGGCTCCGTCGACCTGTTCGGGAACTTCTTCGTCACGTCCGAACACCTCGTCGTGGTCGCGTGCGCCGTCGCCGTCTTCGCCATCCTGCACACGCTGTTGACGCGCACCGACGTCGGCATCGCGATGCGCGCGATGAGCGACGACGAGGACCTCGCGCGCGTCCGCGGCATCGACACCCAGATGATTCGGAACAGCGTCTGGATTCTCGCGGGCGTGCTCGCCGGCCTCGCCGGCGTCCTCATCGGCATCCAGACGAACGTCAGCGTCACCACGGGTTTCAGCCAGATTCTCCAGATACTCGCCGCCGCGATTCTCGGCGGCGCGGGGAGCCCCTACGGCGCCATCGCGGGGTCGTACATCATCGGTCTCGTGCTCGCGCTGTCCACGGCGTTCCTCCCGCCGTCGATGACCGGCATCTCGTCGGCAATCGCGTTTCTCGTGCTCGTCGGCGTGTTGCTGGTGAAACCGAGCGGTATCGCCGGTCAGGAGGTGCGTGAAGCGTGAGCGTCGTCGACCGCATCCGGGACGGCGACGGCACGCTCGCGGGCGTCGCGGGCGTCGTCGCCGTCGCCGCCGCGTTACTGTTCGCGGTGTCGCCGCTCACCGCCAGCGTCCCCGGCGAATTCAGCGTGTTCGTGGACGTCGGCATCCTCTTCGGGCTGTACGCCATCCTCGTCCTCGGCCTCGACCTGCAGTACGGCCACACGGGACTGGTGAACTTCGGGCACGTCGTGTTCTTCGCGGTGGGCGCGTACACGGTCGCCATCCTCGCCGCGCAGGACTCCTTCGCCGGCACGAGCCTGGGCTACCCGTGGCCGCTCGCGCTCGTCGCGGGCGTCCTCGTCGCGGCGGTCGTCGGCGCCGTCGTCGGCGCCACGTCGCTGCGGCTGCGCGACGACTTCCTCGCCATCGCGACGCTCGCCACCGCCGAAATCTTCCACACCGTCACGGTGAACTTCACGGACACGTTCGGCGGGAACACCGGCATCCTCGGCATTCCACAGCCGGTCTCGAACCTCGCGGGGAGCTTCGAGAAGACGATGCTCGCGACGCTCGTGTTGTTCCTCGGGCTGGCCGCGCTCACGTACGCCGCCGTCACGCGACTCACGGAAGCGCCGTACGGTCGCGTGCTGCGCGCGATTCGCTCCGACGAACTCGTGACGCGGTCGGTCGGCAAGTCGACGTTCCGGTACAAGATGCAGGCGTTCGTCTACGGCGCCGCGCTCGCCGGCCTCGCCGGCGGGCTGTTCGCGCTGTACAACGGCGCCGTCGCGCCGAGTTACTTCACGATTCAGGTGACGGTCACCGTCTGGATCGGGATGCTGTTGGGCGGCGCGTCGAACCACCGGGCGGTGCTCGGCGGCCTCGCGGTCATCATGGGCCTCCGGCTGTTCTCCCGGTTCGCGAACGACTACGCGCCCGTCACGTCGGGCGAGTTCGCCTCGGTTCGGCTCATCGTGGTCGGGATGATTCTCGTGTTGGTCATCCGGTACCGGCCCGCGGGCATCTGGGGCGACGCCGAAGAACTGGGGGTGGACACGTGACCCTCCTAGACGTCGACGGCGTCGTCAAGGAGTTCGGTGGCTTGCTCGCCATCGACGACCTCTCGGTGTCCGTCGACCGCGGCGAACTGGTCGGCGTGATGGGGCCGAACGGCGCCGGGAAGTCGACGTTCTTCAACTGCGTCAGCGGCGTCGTGAAGCCGGACGCCGGCACCGTCACGTTCGACGGCGACGACGTCACCGGCGAGCAGCCGGAGACGCTCGCGCGCCGCGGGCTCGTGCGGACGTTCCAGCACACCCGCCAACTCGACACGATGACCGTCCGCGAGAACGTCCGGCTCGCCGCGCCCGACCAGCCCGGCGAGCGCACGATTCCAGCGCTCGTTCGCTCGGACGGCATGCAGTCCGTCGAGCGCGACGTGGCCGAGCGCGCGGACGAACTCATCGAGGCGTTCGAACTCGACCACCTCGCCGACGAGTACGCGAGCAACCTCTCCGGTGGCCAGCGCAAACTCCTGGAGATGGCGCGCGTGCTGATGCTCGACCCCGACATGCTGCTGTTGGACGAGCCGTTCGCGGGCGTCAATCCGACGCTCACGAACGACATCGCCGACCGCATTCGGGACTTGAACGACGACGGCATGACCGTCGTCGTCATCGAGCACGAACTGGAGACGCTCACCGAGTTGGTCGACCGCCTCGTGGTGCTCCAGCAGGGCAGCGTGCTCGTGGACGACGACCCGGAGACCGTACTGAACGACGAACGCGTCATCGAAGCCTACCTCGGTGAGTGACGATGCAGGAAACACTACGCTACGACGACACCGCGACGCGCGACGAGCCGACGGACAGCGACCCGATGGTCGCGGAGGTGGAGCGGTGACGCTCCTCGACGTCTCCCAGTTGGACGCCGGCTACGGCGACCTGCGGGTTCTCACGGACGTGGACCTGCACGTCGACGACGGCGAGTACGTCACCATCGTCGGGCCGAACGGCGCCGGGAAGTCCACCGCGATGAAGTCGGTGTTCGGGCTCGCCGACCGCTTCGACGGCACCATCTCGTTCGCGGGCGACGACATCACGGACCTCCAGCCCGAGGAGGTCATCCACGAGGGGATGAGTTACGTCCCGCAGACGGAGAACGTCTTCCCGTCGCTGACCGTCGAGGAGAACCTCCGACTCGGCGCGTACATCCTCGACGACGTGCCCGAGGAGCGCAAGCAGGCGGTGTTCGACCGCTTCCCGGTGCTCGCCGACCGACTCGACGAGAACGCCGGCACGCTCTCGGGCGGCCAACAGCAGATGCTCGCGATGGGGTGTGCGCTGATGCTCGACCCCGACCTGCTGTTGTTGGACGAGCCCTCGGCGGGCCTCGCGCCCGACCTCGTCGACGAGATGTTCGACCGCGTCGACGACGTGAACGACGCCGGCACGTCGATTCTGATGGTCGAACAGAACGCGAAAGAGGCGCTCCGCCGGTGCGACCGCGGCTACGTCCTCTCGCAGGGCGAGAACCGCTACGAGGGCGCGGGCGACGAACTCCTCGACGACGAGGAGGTCCGCCAGCAGTTCCTCGGCGGCTAGAACGACTGGTCGCTTCCCAGTTCTCTCTCTGTTGCCTTCTCGTACACGTGAGTGGCGGCGGCCACGTCCATCACGGCCGACCCGACGCTCTTCACGACGAGAATCTCGTCGTCGCTCTCGCGCCCCTCCTCGCCCGTGAACGCCGTCGAGAAGTCGAGTAAGTCGTCCTCGTCGAGGTCGGTCGCGGTGAGGTCGCCGACCGCCGCGACCTCCTCGGGGACGTCCGCGAACACGCGCGCGGCGCGGTCGAACACCGCTGGTTCGAGTTCCTGCATCTCCGCCGTGTACGCGCCCACCGCGACCACGAGCGCGCCCTCGGCGAGCGCGTCGACGGAGAACACCGGTTCGGTGCTGGTGGTCGCGGTGACCACGACGTTCGCGCCCGACACCGCTTCCTCGGGCGAGTCCACGGCGGTCGCATCGATGCCGTGGTCGCGGAGGTCGCTCGCGCAGTCCTCCCTCGAGTCGCTGGGCGAGTAGACCCGAACCGAATCGAGGTCGGCGAGCGCGTCGATTGCCCGCGTCTGCCAGCGCGCCTGCGCGCCCGACCCGAGCACGCCCAGCGTCACCGAGTCGCCGGCGGCGAGGTCGCGGGCCGCCAGCCCGCCGACACAGCCCGTTCGCGCGTTCGTGATTCGAGAGCCGTCGAGGAAGGAGACGGGCTGGCCCGTTCTCGCGTCCGCGAGCACGATTTGCGCGTGAATCGTCGGGAGGCCGCGCTCGGCGTTGCCGTCGTGGACGCCGACCAGTTTCGTCGCGAAGTAGTCGTCGCCGTGAACGTACGCTGGCATCGCCAGCCCCGTCCCGAGCGGGTCCTCGCCCTCGATGCCCTCACCGACCGGGTAGTGCGGGCGCTCCGGGCGCTCGACGTCGCCCGCGCCCTGCTTGACGAGCGCGCGCTCCACGACCGGCGCCAGTTCCGCGAGGTCGACGACTTCGCGCACGTCCGCGTCACTCAGTACCAGGACCATACTCGGGGGTGTCGCTCCACCGTGTTAGGTGTTCGCCGGGCCGTCACGGTTGCCGGGACCGTAGACTTATCTCCCCTCGGGCGTGTGTTTCACTACCATGAACGTGGTCGTCGTCGGGGGCGGCATCGTCGGCCTCTCCTCGGCCTACTACCTCGCGGACCGCGGCGCGGACGTCACGCTCTGCGAGCAGGGAACGCTCGGCAACCAGAGCACCGCGCGGTCCGCGGGCGGCATCCGCAGTCAGTTCTCCACCGCCGTCAACGTCGACCTCTCGGTCGCCAGCCGCGAGGTCTGGGACGACTTCGAGGCCGACTTCGGCGTCGACATCGCGTACCGCAAACCCGGCTACCTCTTCCTCGCGCGCGACGACGAGACGGCCGCCCAGTTCCGGGAGAACGTCGCGATGCAGAACGACCGCGGCGTCCCCAGCCAGTTCCTCGACCCCGGCGACGCCACCGAATTCTGTCCCGGCCTCCGCCACGAGAAGTTCGTCGCCGCGACGTACAACGCCGAGGACGGCTTCGCCGACCCGAACCTCGCCGTGCAGGGGTACAGCGCCGCCGCCCGCGAGGCCGGCGCGGACATCCGAACCAAGACCGCGGTGACGGACGTGCGAACCGAGGACGGCGCGGTCGTCGGCGTCGAGACGGAGGACGCCAGTCTGGACGCCGACTTCGTCGTGAACGCCGCCGGCGCGTGGGCGGGGCGCCTCGCCGACCTCGCGGGCGTCTCGCTCCCAATCGAGCCCCGCCGCCGACAGGTCGCCGTCGTCGACCCCAGCCAGTCGCTCCCCGAGTCGGTCCCGCTCACCATCGACCTCGACACGGGGTCGTACTTCCGGCCCGAACGCGACGGCGCCGCGCTCGTCGGCGGACACTTCGGTGGCGACGACCCCGCGGTCGACCCCGACCGGTACTCCGAGTCCATGGACATCGACTGGGCGGCCACCGCCGTCGAGCGCGCCGCCGACTACACCACGTACTTCGACGGCGACTCCCGCATCAAGCGCGGGTGGGCCGGCCTCTACGCCGTCACGCCCGACCACCACCCGATTATCGAGGAGACGACGCCGGGCCTCGTCACCGCCGCCGGCTTCTCCGGGCACGGCTTCCAGCACGCGCCCGCCACCGGCAAACTCGTCGCCGAGCGCGTCCTCGACGGCGACTTCTCGCTCGTCGACGTCTCCGCGCTCGCCAGCGACCGCTTCGAGGACGGCGACGACCTCGTCGAGCAGAACGTCGCGTGACCGAGTGAACGCGACGCGAGTGGCCTCGCGTGTCACAAACATTAACAAGACCGATTCCCGTCGTGTGTCCGGGCCATGGCAGACTTCGATATCGAAGCCGACAGTTCACAGAATCGACTTCACATGAAACTCGCCGGGTCACTCGACGAATCCCAAGCGAGCGCCGCCGTCGACCGCGTGGAGAGCGAGGCCGCGAAACTCTCCCCCGGATTCGGCGTCATAAACGACATCTCGGAGTTCAAACCGCTCTCGCAGGACGTCGCCGACACTATCGCCGACGGCAAGGAGATTCTCGCCAGCGAAGGCGCCGGCGCGCTCGTCCGCGTCACCGGCGACTCCGCGCTCGGCGACATGCAGTTCGACCGCGTCGGCGGCGCCGAAGGGTACCAGGTCGCGAAGGCCGAGACGGTCTCGGAAGCCGAACAGATGCTCGCCGACCTCGACGACTGACGCCCTCGACTCTCACTCGTCGCTTTCGTTCGTCTCGCCGTCCGCGGCGTGGAGCCGAACCACGAAGACGCTCCCCCACTCCTCGGGCGACTCGTGGTCCAGGTCGCCGCCGTAGTCGTCCACGACCGACCGCACCAGCCACAGACCGAAGCCGGTGCCGTGGGTCAACTGCGTGCGCTCCTCGCCGGTCGTGATGCCGGCCAGCTCCGACTTCGGAACGCCCGGCCCCTCGTCGGCCACCCGGACGGCGACGCCGTCGTCCGTCTCCGCTGCGAACACCGCCACCGTCGGCTCCTCGCAGTCCGCGTGCGCCACCGCGTTCTCCAGTAAGTGTCGGAACACCACGGTCAGCCGCCAGTCCGCGCGCACGGCGTAACTCGCGTCCTCGGGCAACCGAATCGACGCCGACGGGTACTCCTCGCGCACGTCCGCCGCCGCCGACGACAGCGCCGAATCGAGGGCGACGGGACGCCGGTCGCCCTCCGCCTCGATGACCACCTTCGACAGTTCGTGTGCCGTCTCGCTCAACTCGATGAGGCTCCGGGACGCCCCGAGAATCTCGTCCAGTTGGCTCGCCAGCGCCTCGTCGGCCAACTGGCTGCGCACGTAATCCGCGTTCCCGTCGATGACCGTCAGCTTGTTCCGGAGGTTGTGCCGCAGGAACCGGTGGAGGACCTTCAGGTGGCGCTCGCGTTGCTTCAACTCTGAGATGAGCCGTCCCTCCGGGATGAGCAACGTCACGTCGCCCTGTTCGTCCACCACCGGTCGCACCGAGAAGTCGATGATTTCCGTGTCCTCGTTCCCTCGGACCGTCGTCTCTTCGCGGTACAACTCGCCCTCCCGTGCCACCGACACCGCCTCCCGCGCCGTCTCCCGGCTCTCCTCGTCGACCCGGAACCAGAACGTCTCCCAGAGCTTCTGCCCGAGGACGTCCTCCCGGTCGACGCCAGCGAACTCGATTGCCGACTCGTTGGCCTCCACGAGCGTCCCGTCCGGCTCCATCAACCCCGTGAACTGGTAGGTGTTGTCGAACACCGCCTCGAAGCGCCGCTGGCGCTCCTTGCGCTCCGAGACGTCCCGCCCGATACCCACCAGTCCGAGCGTCTCGCCGTCGCTGTCGGTCATCTCCGCGCCCGTGAACTCGTAGGGCACGCGTTCCCCGTCTTTCGTCACGAAATCCGCTTCCACCGTGACCGCCGTCCCCTCTTCGACGACCGTCGTGATGGCCTCAAACACCGCCTCGCGGTCCTCCGGCGCGACGAAGTCCGCGGGATGCATATCCGTGATTTCGTCGTCGCCGTACCCCGTCACCTCGAGCAAGCGGTCGTTCCACCGGAGGAAGTTCCCGTTCCGGTCGAACGCGTAGAACACGTCCGGCAGCGCCGCGAACACGCTCTCGGTCAACGCCCGCTCCGCCGCGAGCGCCTCCTCGCGTTCCTTCCGCTCGGTCACGTCCCACGAGTTCACCACCACGCCTTCGATGGCGGGGTCGTCGAGGCAGTTCTGCCCCCGGGCCTCGACCCACCGCCACTCCCCGTCCGCGCTCCGGAATCGGTACTCCGTCTCGTACGTGGCCTCGGGGTCCGACAGAATCGCCTCGAACGTCTCCCGCACCGCCGCGCGGTCCTCCGGGTGGATGTACTCGAAACTCGCCGTCCCCACCAGTTCCGACGGCGCGTACCCCATCGTCCGCTCCACCGCCGGACTCGCGAACACGTACCGGCCGTCCTCGTCGAGGACGCTCAAGCGGTCCGTCGAGTACGCCATCAACGACTGCAGGGCGCGGTCGCGGCCCGTCGCCACCGGCGTCGACCCAGTCTCCTCGACGGCGCTCTCGACGCGGTGGCACAGCACCGCCGCGGCCGCGTCCCGGCGAACCACCGCCGCCGCACCCGCCTCCAACGCCGCTTCGAACCCGCCGCCGTCGCCGTACACCACGACGGGGCCGCACGCCCGAGCGTCCCGTAGCCGGCCCACTGCTCCGGCGACGTCGTCCAGCGCGGCCTCGTCGACGAGGACGCAATCCGGCGCCGCCACCGCCTCGTCCACACTTTCGACCACCGTCGTCGTCACTCGGTCGACGCCCGCCTCCAACGTCGCGGCCGCGTCGGCGACGCGCTCACCGCCCACGCAACAGACCGACACGCCCTCTCCGTCCGTCACTGACGCCCCCCGCGTGCGGACGCACGCACCTCTCGATCTCGCGCTCGCTCGCACTCGCCGAACTGCCCGACCGCCACCCAAGCGGACCGGCCACCCGAAACCGGCCCGGTACCCGAGCCCTTCCAGCGCATGACCCGACCAAACGCCCCCGGCCCTTGAAAAAGTTACAGTACCGCCGCTACTCGCAGTACGAACGTAGTGGCGCGGTCAAGCACGTACTCGGTGACTTCGCCGGCCGTGGCGAGACTCACGCCGACCACCCTGGAAAACTGACTTCCTTCCAGTTCTGGAAAGAAGTAATTTGGATTGATGGCGCTGCTACCGCTAAGTGTGTAGAAGCAGTACGAAAGTGAGTGGGGCCGTCGAGGTCGCCCGCTGGCCGCCCTCGTGGTCCACTTTCGCGTCGCGAGAAGTGGGACCGTCGAGATTCGAACTCGAGTCCGACGCACCCCATGCGCCGAGGATACCGCTACCCCACGGTCCCGCACTCGGACAGACACGGGTTCCGGCATTAAGGCCTTCGTTTCGCAGACGGCCTAGACGAGGACGCGTTCGAGGTCGACGACCGTGCCGGAGTCGGCGTCGGGGTCGCCGACGAGGCGGCCGAGGCAGACCGCGGCGCCGTCGGGGGTGTAGCACGCGACGAGGGCGTCGCGGTCGGCGTCGTCGGCTTCGAGGACGCCGGGGGCGTAGACGGGTGCGCCGTCGGCGATTTCGCGGGCGGCGGAGCGCGCGACGGTGACGCTCGGGAGGTGTTCGAGCGCGCGCTCGGCGGGCTGAATCGCGTCGCGGAGCGCGGCCTCGGGGTCGCCTTCCGGGGGTTCGGTGTCGTCCTCGTCGCGGTACCACGCGAGGGCGTCCGAGAGGTCGTGGAGGGTGACGAGGTCGGTGTCGTCGAACGGCGTGGTAGCCGTCCGGCGGAGGTGGCCCATGTGGGCGCCGGTGCCGAGCGCGCGACCGAGGTCGTGACAGAGTTTCCGGATGTAGGTGCCGGACTCGCAGGTGATGCGCAGGAGTGCTTGCCGGTCCCGTACTTCGAGCACGTCGAGGGCGTAGATTTCGCGGACGCGCAGGCGGCGGGACACCGCGGACTTCCGCGGCGGCTTCTGGTAGGTCGGGCCCTCGAACTCCTCGACTACGGATTCGAGATTCGCGGGCGGGTCAGCGTGGAGTTCGAGGACGGAGACGTACTCCTTCGGGCCTTCGAGGAGCGCGGGCGCGAGGCGGGTCGCTGCGCCCGTGAGGACGGGGAGACAGCCCGTCACTTTGGGGTCGAGCGTGCCGGCGTGCGCGGCTTTCTCGACGCCGACCATGTCCCGCACCCACGCCGACACCTGGTGGGCGGAGGGGCCGGGCGGCTTGTCGAGGTTCACCACGCCGAACTCGAAGAGGGCGTCCGGGTCGCGGTCCTCGGGCGCGTCGCGGAGCATCCTCAGAACTGGTACCGGACGTCCTCGATTGGCGCCGGTCCCTCGTCGCTGGACGGCTCGTAGGAGTCCACGGCGTACAACACGATGTCGGTGACGGCGTCCGGCCCCCACCGCGCGGTGTTCACGGAGAGGTCGTAGATGGTGAGGTCGTCGAAGTCGATGCCGTAGTATTCGGCGTAGCGCGCCGTCTCGGACTCCTCGCGTTTCTCGGTCTCCGCGCGTGCCGCCGCAGGCGTCTTGTCCTCGCGCTCGGCGATGCGGCGCGCGCGAACGCCGAGCGGGGCGTCGAGCCAAATCTTGATGTCGGCGTACTCGCCCGCCATCCAGCCGGCGAGCCGCGATTCGAGCACGACGTCGTCGCGGTCGCGGGCCGTCTCCCGGAGTTGTCGGTCGAGGTCCTTGTCTATCTGGGGGTCCTCCTCGGCGAGCTCGTTGAACTCTTCGAGGGAGAGCCCGCGCTCGTCGGCGAGCCCGCGGAAGATGTCACCGCCCGAGATGTGGTCGTATTCGAGGTGGTCGGCGAGCGCCGAGGCGACGGTGCTCTTCCCGCTGCCCGGCGGCCCGGAGATGGTGACTAACATATCCGTGCTGGGGCCGGCGACGACAAAGAGGTTTTGAAGCGCTCGCGTTCGCGTTCGGTAGCGGCGGCCGCACAGCGTTCGCGCGAGCGAAGCGAGCGCGATTCACTCCGCGAACGTAGTGAGCGGAGGCCGACGACTGAACGGAGCGCCGCAGGCGCGAAGTGAAGGAGGAGTGCTTTTTCCGCAAGTTTTTGCCGAGTGAGGGGCGCGCGGAGCGCGCCCATCACGCAGCGCAAAAAGTGCGTCTATGTGGGCGTCGTCTGGATGTTCAGCGCTTTGCGGATGATGTTCGAGAAGCTAAAGGAGCAGAGCATGTACCAGATGACCCACGTCGGGAAGACGAGCGCGCGGCCGCTCTTGAGGTTCACGTCGCCCATGAGCGGGAGGACCATGTTGAGTTCCTCGTCCGGGACCTGGCCGGACCCGAGCTTCCAGTACATCCAGAGGAACACCGGGATGGTGAGGAGCATGATCCACACCATCGGCCGGAACTGCTCTTTGAGCATGCCGGCCTGGTCGCCGAACGCCTCCATCTGTTCCTCGCGCAGGCGCTCGATTTCGGCTTCGTCGCCGCGGTCTTTCGCGTCCTGCATGCGGTCTTGGAGGTCTTTCGCGCGCTCCTGGTACTTCGACATCTTCTCCATGTCCGTGAGGTTCGCTTGCAGGAGCGTGGAGTAGAGGCCGGTGAGGACGGCGAGGACCATCACGACGGCGTAGAACGGCAGCATCGCGTCGAGCGGGCCGACGAGCAACTCGACGGCGCCACCGACGGCTTCCTTGATGGGTTGGACGCTGTACCCGATCATCGCGCCGACCGCGCCGACGCCGGCGAGTTTGTCCCACGTCGACCACGAGGTCGATTCGGGCGCGTCCTCGTCGTCGCCGCGCTCCTCGTCCGGTTCGAGTCCCTGCTCGACGCCCTCGGGGTCGGCGAACTCGAACCCCTCGTCGGCCTCGACGAGGATGTCTTTCTCTAGGAGGCGACCCCACTGGCCGCTGGAGACGTCGTCTTTGACGTCCCGCCAGCGGATCTCGCCGTCGTGAGCGAGGAGGTCGTCGAGTATGGTGGCCATCTCGGGGTCCTCGCGGACCAGCGAGCGGACCTTCTCCGCGGTTCGTGCCATTGCGTGACTGTTTGCAGTGACCGCTTGAACCTCTTACGGAACGCGGAACCCCGGAAGTCGGGCGCGTGCGTTCGGCCGGTCGCGGTGCTGGCGGCGCTGCTGGCGCGTACTCGGGAACTGAGAGAAGCGACGTCGCGAGTCGTTACGCGCGCTCGGCGACGGCGTCGCGGACGTCGTCCCAGACCTCGTCGGGGGTCTGTTCGCCGTCGATTTCGACGAGCACGCCCTTCTCGCGGAAGTAGTCGACGACCGGCTGGGTGTTCTCCTCGTAGACGTTGATGCGCTCGCGGGCGGTCTCCTCGGTGTCGTCCTCGCGCTGGTAGAGGTCGCCGCCACAGTCGTCGCAGACGCCGGCTTCCGCCGGCGGGTCGAAGTCGACGTGGTAGGTGGCGCCGCAGTCCTCGCAGACGCGGCGGCCCGTGAGCCGACCCACGAGTTCGTCGTCGGCCACGTCGAGGTAGAGGACGACGTCGAGGTCGGTGATGGAGTCGAGGTACTCCGTCTGGCTCTCGTTGCGCGGGTAGCCGTCGAGGACGTAGCCGTCGGCGTCGTTGAGGGCCTTTTTCACGATCTCGTTCACGACGGGGTCCGGGACGAGTTCGCCGGCGTCCATGTACTCGCCGGGGGTGTCGTACTCCAGGTCGAGATGGCTGATGTCCATCTCCTTGTTCCCTCGGAGCGCGTCGCCGGTCGTGACGTGTTCGATGCCGAACTCCTCGGTGAGTCGTCGGCTCTGCGTGCCCTTCCCGGCACCCGGCGCGCCGAGCAGCAACACGTTCGGACTGGACATACGAATTGATTCAGCGGCCGCTATTAAGGGCGTGTCGTTCCCGGCCGAATCCTCGTTCCCGCTCGTCGCTCGCACACCCCGCCTGATTAGTGCGCGGGCCGCGAAGGCCGGGTATGACTCGCTTCGACGCCGACACGGAAGCCGACCGCATCGACCTCGTCGCGGACGCCATCGCCGCCCACCGCGAGCGCGACAGCGCGTTCTGCACGCTGGAGGCCGACGAGGACCCGAGTGGCGACCCCGAGTTCCTGCCGCCGTGGGTGCAGTTCGCGGACGGCACGCTGAATCTGGACTGCACGGACGACGAACTCGACGCGCTCAGCGACGTGGTGAGTCGGTTCGGCGCGTTCACGATCGTCGAACGAGAGACGATTCCGGCGGAGATGGCCGACGAGGACCCCGGGACGAACGTCCGCGTCGAGGCGCAGACCGACGACGACCGCGTCGCGCAGTTCGTCGAAGCCGCCTTCCGGGACGCGTACGGTCTCTCCGAGGACTTCCGGCTGTGGGCGGTCGAAATCTGAACCGGGGCACGCCGCCCGGCGCCCGCCGGCCCCGGAGTCGTCCCGCGGGCCGACTGCCCGAACGCGGATACGACGAGTCGAAGTTATAAGTCCCTCCGGGCCGGACGGTCGGGTATGATTCCTGTACGCAGAACCCAGTCAGCCACCGGTGTCCCGACAGCCACGCTCGAACCCGGAGGTGGGCCACATGGGTGACCTCCTCTCCCGTGTCGTCCTCCCGGTCGCGAGCGAGGGGGACGCTCGCGCGACCTGCCGCGCCGCGCTCCCGCACGTCGCCGAGGCCGGCGGCGAGGTAATCGCCGTCCACGTCATCGAGAAGGCCGGCGGCGGCATCGACAAAGCGGGCGTCGAACAGCGCGAGGAGTTCGCCGACGACGTCTTCGCCATCGTCGAGGACGCCTGCGCCGACGCTGGCGTCCCCGTCGAGACCGACCTCCGATTCGACACCGACGTCGAGGACGCCATCTTCGACGCCGCCCGAGACCACGACGCCACCGCCGTCGCGTTCACGCCCCGCGGGGGCAGTCGGTGGTTCGACCTCCTCACCGGTGACCACGCACGCGACATCGTGAAGCAGGCCGACATCCCGGTCGTCGTGTTCCCGGCGGAGGACGACGATGAGTGACGAGGAACTCGCGAAGGACCTCGGACCGCTCGCCGCGCTGACAATCGGCGTCGGGACGATGATCGGCGCCGGCATCTTCGTGTTGCCGCGGCAAGCCATCACGGACGCCGGGTCGTTCGCCATCCTCTCGTTCCTGCTCGGGGGCGGCATCGCGTTGCTCACGGCGCTGTCCGCGAGCGAACTCGGCACCGCGATGCCCAAATCCGGCGGCGCGTACTACTACGTCAACCACGCGCTCGGGCCGCTGTTCGGTTCCATCGCCGGCTGGTCGAACTGGCTCGGCCTCGCGTTCGCGTCCGCGTTCTACATGGTCGGCTTCGGGAAGTACATCCAGAACATCGTCGGCCTCCCGGACGCGTACGTCGTCGCTGGCGTGACGCTGCCGTCGGTCAAGGTCGTCGCGTTGCTCGGCGCCGCGCTGTTCATCGCGGTGAACTACGTCGGCGCGAAGGAGACCGGCCGCCTCCAGAACGTCATCGTGGTCGTCCTCGTCGCCATCCTCGCGGTGTTCACGGCGTTCGGCGCGATGAACGCCGAGACCGCGAACCTCCCCGACAGCAAGGGCTTCGGACCGATGCTCACCACCACCGGCATCATCTTCGTCTCGTATCTCGGGTTCGTCCAGATTACGAGCGTCGCAGAGGAAATCAAGAACCCCGGCCGGAACCTCCCGCGTGCGGTCATCGGGAGCGTCCTCCTCGTCACCGTCATCTACGCGCTCGTCCTCGTGGCGATGAGCGCCGCGGTCGAACCCGGCTTCATCGGGGGGCTGACCACCGACCAAATCGCGGTCGTGGAGGTGGCGAAACTCCTCATCGGGCCGATAGGCGGCGCCGCCCTCCTGTTCGGCGGCCTGCTCGCGACGGCGTCGTCGGCGAACGCGTCGATTCTCGCGTCCTCGCGCATCAACTTCGCGATGGGCCGGGACAACATCGTCACGCCCGACCTGAACGAGATTCACCCCCGGTTCTCCACGCCGTACCGCTCCATTGCGGTGACCGGCGCCCTCATCCTCGCGTTCATCGCCGCCGGCACCGTCGAGGCGCTCGCGACGATGGGGAGCGTGCTCCACCTCGTCATCTACGGGCTGTTGAACGTCGCGCTCGTCGTGATGCGCGAAGCCGACCCCGCGGGCTACGACCCGGACTACGAGGTGCCGTTCTACCCCGTCACGCCGATTCTCGGGATGCTCACGTCGTTCGCGCTCATCGCGTTCATCGACGGAGTCATCATCGCGTTGAGTTTCGCGCTCGTCGTCGGCGCCATCCTCTGGTACTTCGTCTACGCCCGCGAACGCACCACCAAACAGGGCATCCTCGGTGAGTACGTCCTCTCGCGCTCCGAGGAGATGCCCGACGCCGCCGTCTCCGCGGCGAGCGGCGTCCAGCCGGACGGCGGCGAGTACCGCGTCGTCGTCCCGCTCGCGAACCCCGAGACCGAGAAAGACCTCATCTCGCTGGCGGCGGCCGCCGCGAAGGCCAACGACGGCCGCGTCGTCGCGGTCCACGTCGTGCAGGTGCCCGACCAGACGAGCCTGGAGTACGGCGCCGAACACGTCGACGAAATCGACGCCGAGAGCGAGGGACTGCTCGCGCGAGCGAAGGCGGACGCCGAGGACTTCGGCGTCCCCGTCGAGACCCACACCATCCTCTCGCATCGCTCCTTCGAGGAGGTGTTCGACGCCGCCGAGTCCCACGACGCCGACATGCTCGTGATGGGGTGGGGCGAGGACGCCCACGGGTCGCCCGGACGCGCCGAGTCCGCCATCGAGGAACTGTCCGGCGACCTGCCATACGACGTGCTCGTGATGAAAGACCGCGGGTTCGACCCCTCGCACGTCGTGTTGCCGACCGCGGGCGGCCCGGACACCGAACTCGGCGCCGCCGTCGCGCGCTACCTCCGCGACCAGTACGACAGCGAGGTCACCCTCCTGCACGTCGCCGACGACGTCGAGGAGGGCGAGGCGTTCCTCGACGAGTGGGCGAGCGCCCAGGGCCTGCCGGACGCCGAGCGCCGCGTCGAGACCGGCGACGTGGAGGCCGCCATCGAGGCCGCCGCGGCGGACGCGTCGATGCTCGTCGTCGGCGCGACCGAACGCGGCCTGCTCGGTCGCCTCGTCACCGGGTCGCTCGTCCTCGACGTCGTGGACGACGTGGACTGCTCGGTCGTCCTCGCGGAGAAACAGCGCTCCAAGTCGCTTCGAGAGCGCCTGTTCGGGTAGCGGCTACTCGCCGAGTTTCCGCAGGTACCGGTACGCCGGGAACAGGAACTCCGTGGCGCGCCCGACGACGCCCGTCTCCTCCGCGTACACGAGGACGGGAACGTCGCGGCGCCGCGCCGCCTGCGCGGCGCGGTCGGTCGTGCTCCCGAACAGCCACCGGCGGAGCGCGCGCGTCCGCGTCGCGCCGACGAGCAGTGTGGCGTCCTCGTCGGCGGCTCGCGCGACCAGCGTGTCGGCGATTTGCTCGGACTCCTCCTCGTGGATTTCGACCGACACCGAGTCGTCGAGCGCGGCGAGCGTGTCCTCGATTGCTTCCCGCGTGCCGTGCTCGCCGGTCGGCGTCACGCGAACGACGTGGACGGTCGACCCCTGTCGCCCGAGCCCGTTCACGAGCGGGAGGAGCGCGCGGTGGTGCGGGCCGCCGCCCGCGCCGACACACAGCGTGTCGAGTGCGTCCGCGTCCTCGAAGCCGTCGGCGAACACCACGTCGCAGGGCGCGCCGAACTGCACGCCCTCGGCGACGTCCGCGCTCTCCTGCGGGTACCCCATCAGCACGCGGTCGGCGTCGCAGGCGCGCGCCGTCTCCACGATGTCGAAGGTGACGTCCCGACAGAGGTGGCCCGCGACCTCGTAGTCGACTGGGAGGTCGGCGTCCGCGAGTGCCGACTCGATGGCGTCGACGCGGCCCTCGGCGGCGTCGCGCGCGACCTCGTTCGGCGTCTGGTCGGGGAGTTGCGTGATGGTGAGGACGCGGACCACCGCGTCGCCGTCGGTCGCGTCGGCGAGCCGCGCCGCGACCGAGACGTGGCCGACGGCGTTGTCCGGGTGCGCGATGGGCACGAGGACGGTGTGGCGCTCCTCGTTGGCCTCCGTAGCCGTCGGTTCGACGACCGCCTCGCGGAGTTCCTCGCTCTCGGGCGCGCCGCCCCACGACTCGTAGACGGCGACCGCGAGCACCGCCACGAGGACGCCGACTGCGACGCCCGACGGCGGCAGATTCGTGATGAGCGCGAGATTCGCGACGACGCCGAGCGCCGGCACTAGCGGCACGAGGGGCACCGTCAGCGGGCGGTCGAGGTCGGGTTTCGTGCGCCGCGAGTAGACGAGCGCGACGTTCACCACCGACAGCGGGAGGAGCAGATTGAACGTCGCGAACCCGGTGAGCGCGTCCAACCCGAGGTTCGGGGTGAGCGACAGCGTGACGCCGAACACTTCCGTCGACGCGACGCTGACGCCGGCGAGCAGGCCGTGCTGGGAGAACACGCCGACGAACCCGACGACGAGCGCAACGATGGTGCCCGTCACCGCCACGACGCTCCAGAACGGCGTGCCGTAGTCGGGGTGGATGCGCGAGAACGGCCGCGGCGCCTGCCCGCGGTCGCCCATCAGCGAACCGATGCCCGACGCCGCGAGCACCGAGGCGTTCGACGCTGACACCATCGAGAACACCGCGCCGGCGACGATGAGCGCCTGCCCCCACGACCCGAGGAAGGAGGCGGCGACCGTCCCCATCGCCGTCTCGCCGGCGCGCAGCACCGACTCGCCGACCGGCGCGTTCACCATCGCGACGATGACGAACGTGTAGAGGACGGTGACGGTGAGGATGCTCGCCGCGATTGCCTTGGGCACCGTCTTCCGCGGTTCGATGATTTCGCCCGCGCTCGCCGCGATTGCGGAGAATCCGAAGAACGTGATGAACGCGAGCGCCGCCACGGAGACGATGCCCGCGACGTCCGTCGAGAACTGGGTCGCGAACTCGCCGGCCGCCGCCGTCGGGCCGGTGTACGCGAACGCGCCGCCGACGAACGCGAACAACACGGCGACCTTCGCGCCCGTCACGATGACCTGGAAACTCCCGCTCTCCTCGGTTCCCTGCGCGTTCAGCGCACCGAGCAGGACGGCTGCGAGCACGCCGACGCTCCCGTGCGGGAGCGCCGAGTGCAGGTGGAGCGTCGTCCCCGCGACCCGCAGCGTCTCCGGGATGATGAACGCGAAGAACCACTCGTCCATCGTCGCGAGGTAGAACGCCGTCGTGCCCGTGTACCCCAAGAAGAGCGTCGCGCCGACGAAGTACGTCAGGAGGTCGTGGTCGAACGTCCGTGAGGAGAACAGGTAACCGCCGCCGTTCTCCGAGTAGATAGAGGCGAACTCGGAGTACGACGCCGCGGTGATGGACGCCACGACTGCGGCGAGGACGAACGCGACGACGGCGCTCGACCCGATGCGCGCGACCGCCAGCCCCGACAGCGAGAAGATGCCCGCTGCAATCATCGTCCCCAGCCCCATCGCGTACGCGACCGTGAACCCAAGCGAACGGGTGTGCTCTACCATCGACGCTCCTGTTTTCCGGACGAACCGTTAAAACCTGTTGCCGGCGGGCTACGACCGCCAGTAGGCGTCCGTCAGTAACACGAGTACGGGCAGGATTTCGAGACGTCCGATCCACATCAAGCCGACCATCAGGAGTTTCGACGCGTCCGTGAACGGCTGGTAGTTGTTCATCGGGCCGACGACGCCGAACCCCGGCCCGACGTTCCCGACGGTCGCCGCGACGGCGCTCATCCCTTCGAGGATGCTGAAGTTCTGGATGTGCGTCGAGTCGAGGACGACGAACGCGGTGCCGAAGACGAAACACGCGAAGTAGACGGCGGTGAACGCGTAGATGCCGCGAATCGCCTGCTCGTCGACCGGATTCCCGCCGAGGCGCACCGGCTCGACGGCGTCCGGGTGGACGGTCGTGAACAACTCGCGTTTCAGCGCCTTCGCGATGACCACCCAGCGCACGATTTTCACTGCGCCGCCGGTGCTCCCCGCGCTCCCGCCGATGAACATCGCGACGAACAACACGAACTGGGCGTCGACGCCCCACGCGGTGAAATCGAGGCTCGCGTACCCCGTGGTCGTCACGATGGCCGCGGCCTGGAACGCCGCGTGCCGGAGCGCCGGTTCGAGGTGCCCCGAAATCGGTGCGAGCGCCTCGCCGAGGCCGAGTTCGGGGCCGGTGAACAGCAGCGCCGCGAGCGCCGCGGTGACGACGCCGACGGCGCCGACGTACGCCCGGAACTCGCCGTCCTCGAAGAGGTGGTCGTGCTCCCCCTGGAGGACGTGCCAGAACAGCGCGAAGTTCGTCCCCGCCGCCACCATGAACGGGATGATGAGCCACTGCACCGCCGCGGAGAACGCCTCGATGGAGCGCGCTTCGGGGCTGAAACCGCCCGTCGACAGCGTCGTCAGGCCGTGGGCGACGGCGTTGTACAGCCCCATGTTCGGCGCGAGACCGCCGACGTGGAGGCCGTACAGCAACACGATTTCGAGCGCGGTAATGCCCGCGTACGCCAGCCAGAGCGCGCGCGCCGTCTCCGCGATGCGCGGCGTGAGTTTCTGGATGCCCGGCCCCGGCGCCTCGGCGTCCATCAGTTGCGCGCCACCCACGGACAACTCGGGGAGGATGGCGACGGCCAGCACCACGATACCCATGCCGCCGAGCCACTGCGTGAGTTGCCGCCACAGCAGGATGGCGTGGGAGTGCGTGTCGAAGGAGATAGACTCCATCACCGTCGCGCCGGTCGTCGTGAACCCGCTCATCGTCTCGAACAGCGCGTCCACGGGGTGGCCGAGCGCCGACGACGGCGCGCTCGCTTCGACGACGCCCGGAACGCCGTGGGCCGCGAACAGGTACGGGAGCGCGCCCACGAGACTCACCGCGAACCACGTCGCCGCCACCATCAGGAACCCCTCGCGGGCGCCCATGTCCTCGACGTCCCCGACGGATTCCAGGGCCGCACCGGCGGCGTACGCCACGACGATGGTCGCCGCGAACGCCGCGATGCCGCCGTCCCCGTAGTAGACCGCCACGAGGAGCGGTGCGACCAGTGGCACGGACAGCCACTTCACGACGGTGCCGACGAGCGCGAAACTCGCGCGGTAGTCCACGCGCAGGGTCATAGTTTCGACGTGACTTCGTCGAGGGCGTTCGCGCGAACGAACGCGACGACGTGGTCGCCGACCTCGACGACCGTATCGCCGCGCGGCGTGACGTACTCGCCGTTCCGCGTGATGGCGCCGACGACGACGCCTTCCGGGAGGTCCTCGACGACGTCCCGAATCGGGCGCCCGGCGAGGACGCTCTCGTCGTCGACCTCCACCTCCAGCACCTCCGCGCCGCCCGGCTCGATGATGGCGACGTTCTCCGCGCGGCGCTCGCGCGTGAACCGCGTAATCTCCTCGGCGGTGACCTCTCGGGGGTTCACCGCGACGTCGACGCCGACCGTCTCGAAGAGGTCGACGTACCGCGGCTGTTCGACGACGGCGATGGCGCGCGTCGCGCCGGCGCGCTTGGCGAGCAGCGCCACCAAAAGCGAGCGCTCGTCGCTCCCGAGTGTCGCCACCACCACGTCGGCGTCCGCTACGTGTTCGCGCGCGAGGAACTCGGGGTCGGTCGCGTCGTGAGAGAGGACGGTCGCCGCCGGCACGCGCTCGGCGAGGTCCCGCGCACGCCCGTCGTCGAGTTCGACGATGCGCGGCGTGATGCCGCGTTCGGCGAGCAACTCGGCGGTGAGCGCGCCGGTGGTCGACCCGCCGACGATGACCGCGTCCTCCACCTCGTCGACGGCGTGGTCGGGGTCGATGGCGCGCGCGAACTCGCGGACGCTCGGTGGCTGACCGACGACGACGACCCGGGACGAACCCTCGATGAGGGTGTCGCCACGCGGTACTTCCGCGCAGTCGGCGCCGTCCGGGATGACCGCGACGAAGGTCAGTTCGTCGAACCGGTCGGCTTCGGCGACGGTCTGGCCCGCAATCGGGCTGTCGGCCGGCACCTCGAACTCCGCCATCTGCACGCTCCCGTCCGCGAACGGGTCGACGTCGCGGGCGGTCGGCAGGTCGATGACGCGCACGATGGCTTGGGCCGCGAGCAAGTCCGTGCAGACGAGGAAGTCCGCGCCGAACGCCCCGCGGTGACGCCGCCACGTCTCCAGGTAGGTGGTGTTCTTCACGCGCGCGATGGTGAACGCGTCGCTCACCGTCTTCACCGTGCCACACGTCGCGAGGTTCGTCTCGTCGTCGTCCGTGCTCGCGATGACGACGTCCGCGCGCTCGACCTCGGCGTCGATCAGGTCGTCGAGGTCGGTGCCGTCGCCGGTCAACGCGAGGACGTCGTGGGCGTACTGGAGGGACTCCACGCGCTCGCCGTCGATGTCCAAGACGACGATTTCGTGGGCGTCCGCGAGGCTCGCTGCGATGCTCGACCCGACCTCGCCGGCGCCGACGATGAGGATGCGCATTCAGTTCGTGCCCCCAATTTGCATGTCCGGGCCCTCTCGCTCCCCGGTCAATAGCCCTTCGGATGCGACTGCAACGTTTATTGTCTATGATTACACATTGAGCGCAAATGACGATGGGAGGAGGGTCCTCGATTCGCGTGTTGCTCGTCGAGGACGACGACGCGCTCGCCGACCTCACAGTCGAGTTCCTCGAACGCGAGGACGACGCATTCGAGGTTGAGACGCGCGACGCGGCCGAATCGGCGCTCGACCGCCTCGACGACGCCGCCGTCGACTGCGTCGTCTCCGACCACGACATGCCGGGGATGAACGGCCTGGAGTTCCTCGGCGAGGTCCGGGACACCCACCCGGAGCTCCCGTTCGTGTTGTTCACCGGGAAGGGAAGCGAGGAGATAGCCAGCGACGCCATCTCCGCCGGCGTCACCGACTACCTCCAGAAGGGAACCGGCACTGACCAGTACACGGTGCTCGCGAACCGCGTGCGAAACGCCGTCGAGAAGCGACGCTCCCAGCAGGCGCTCCGCGAGGAGAAACACCTCCTCGAACAGGTGCTGGCGACCACTCCGGGGTCGGTCGTCTTCGACGCGGACGGCCGCGTCGCGTCGGCCACGGACCGCGCGAAAGCGACGCTCGGCCTCGCGGGCGAAACGCTCCCCGTCGACCCCGACTGGGCGTTCGCGACCCTCGACGGCGACCCGCTCCCGCCGGAAGACCACCCCGCGAGGAAGGTCGCGCGCACCGGCCAGTCGCTGCACGGCGAACGCCTCGCGGTCGTGTGGCCGGACGGCTGGGAGAAGTACCTCGTGATGCACTGCGCGCCGCTGTTCGACGAAGCCGGCGACGTCGACCGCGTCGTCGCGTCGTTCACGGACGTCACCGACCGCGTCGAACACGAACACGAGATAGAGCGCGTGCAGACCGTCGTGCAGGCCGTCGGCGACGCCGTCTACACGCTCGACGAGGACGGCGTGTTCACGTTCGTCAACGACGCCTTCGAGGAACTGACGGGCCGCAAAAACCTCGAAGGCGAACACTGCTCGGTCGTACTCACCGAGGACGACATCGACGAGGGCGAACGCCTGATTGCCGGCCTCGTGAGCGGCGACGACGAGACCGCGGTCCTCGAAATCGATGCCGACGACTGGGCCGACGACGTCGAACACGTCGAAGCCCACATCGCGTTGCTCCCCTACGACGTCCAGTTCAACGGCACCGCGGGCGTCGTCAGGGACGTCACCGAACGCGAGCGACGCCAGCGGAAACTCCGTGAGAGCGAGGAGAAGTACGCCACCGTCGTTGAGGAGGCCAGCGACGCCGTCCTCGTCGCCCAAGACGACCGCCTGAAGTTCGCCAACCAGCAAGCCGCCAGCATCCTCGACGCCGACCCCGGCGACATCGAAGGGACGCCCGTCGCGGACGTGATTGCGCCCGAGGACCGGGACACTGTCGTCTCACGGCTCCGCCGGCGCCTCGACGGGGACGCCCCCGAACGCCGCTACGAGTTCACCGCCCAGACCGTCGACGGCGACCGCGTCCCCATCGAGTTCAGCGCGTCCACCATCACGTACCGCGGCGACCCCGCCGTCCTCGCCATCTGCCGGGACGTCAGCGACCGGCGGCGGCGCGACCGGGAGCGCCGCCAGTACGAGACAATCGTCGAGACGGCGCCCGACGGCGTGTTCATCGTCGACGAGAACGCCAACTACGTCAGCGGCAACGAACAGATAGCGCGACTCACGGGCTACTCGCAGGCCGAACTCGCCGAGATGAGCGTCACCGACCTCGTCGCCGAGGGCGTCTTCGACCCCGAAGTCGTCCCCCGGTACGAGGACACCGTCGCGACCCTGTTGTCCTCGCGGGCTGACGACGCCAAGGGGAAATTCGAGTTCCACGTCTACCCGCGGGACGGCGACGACGAACGCGTCTTCGAGTGCCACCTCGCGCTCCGCCCGCACGACGGCGAGTTCCGCGGGAGCATCGGCGTCCTCCGGGACGTCACCGAACGCAAGCGCCGCGAGCGCGAACTCGAAGCCCAGAACGAGCGCTTAGACGAGTTCGCGAGCGTCGCGAGCCACGACCTCCGCAGCCCGCTGAACGTCGCCACCGGGTGGCTCGAACAGTACCGCGAGACCCGCGACGACGACGCGCTCGACCGCGTCGAGGACTCACTCTACCGGATGGACGAGATTCTGGAGGAACTCCTCACGCTCGCGCGAAGCGGGACGACCGCCCGTGAGACGACGGAAGTCCCGCTCCAAGTCGCCGCCATCTCGGCGTGGGACTCCGTCGACACCGGCGAAGCGGTCCTCGGCCTCGACCTGGAGGGCGTCACCGTCGACGCGGTCCGCGGACGCCTCCAGGAGTTACTCGAGAACCTCTTCCGGAACGCCGTCGAACACGCCCCCGCGAGGGCCGCACGCACCCGCCCGGACAGCGCCGTCGCGGACACCGGGTCGGAACTCCAGATACGCGTCTGTCCGCTGACCGACCGCGAGGGCTTTTTCGTCGCCGACGACGGCACCGGCATCCCGGAGTGCGAACGCGAGGACGTCTTCGAGATGGGACACACCAGCACCGAGGACGGCACCGGGTTCGGCCTCGCCATCGTCGAGAACGTCGCCGAGAACCACGGCTGGCGCGTCGAACTCACCGAGAGCGAGGACGGCGGCGCGCGCTTCGAGTTCGAGACCGAGCCGCCGGAGTCGCCGACGCGAAACCGCTGACGGCACTGTCGGCACTCCAGGACTCGCGAACCGCAGAAAGCGGGTGGTGGCGTCAGTCGCCGCCGCCGAACATGTCCCGCATCATCGGGTGCATCTCCATCATCTGCTCCTCGGCGATCTCCTCGTACAGTTTGTACGTGATTGAGATCGTGAGCAACAGACCCGTTCCGGTGACGTCACCGATGGTGCCGAGCATGTTCGCCATCACGGCGAGCAAGCCGACCAGCGCGCCACCGATTACGGTGACCTGCGGGATGTACCGCTCCATCACCTTCTCGATGACGCCGAGGTTCTTCCGGAACCCGGGAATCTGCATCCCCGAATTCTGAATCTGTTTCGCGGTCGCCTCCGGGCCCATGTCCGCAGTCTCGACCCAGAAGATCGCGAAGATGGCACCGCCGATGATCATGAACGTCAGGTCGACGGCCACCCGAATCAACACCTGCCACGGCTCGGCCGACGTCCCGGCCGTCCACCACATCCACGCCTGCCGATTGTAGATCGGCGCGAGGTAGTAGAAGAACCCGCTGACGGGTTGGCCGTTCGCGTACACGCCGAGCCACGCCGGCATGTTGATGGTGTTGTTCAGAATCTGCCCGAGGAACTGGATGTTCGCCTGCAGCGCGCGAACGAGAATCATGGGCAACACACTCGCGTAGATGAGCTTCACCGGGAAGCGGCCCCGAGCGCCCTTCACGCGAGCGTGAGACAGCGGAATCTCGACGCGTACGCTCTCTGCGTACACGACCACGACGTAGATGAACACGGTCGTGATGAGCCCGAGGATTCCGGCCTGCATCAACAGATAACTCACGCCGTCGCCCGACAGCAGCGGCGGGATGTTCGTGACGTTCCCGATGGCGATGTCGAACCACGTCGGAATCAAGCCCTGATTGCCGACGCCGCCCTCCCAGTAGAACAGGCCACCGACGAGCCGCTGGCTCACGCCGGCCACGATGAAGAGGCCGATACCGGAGCCGACGCCCCACTTCGAGATGACCTCGTCCATGAACAACAGGAGGAGGCCACCGGCGGCTATCTGGGCGAACAACAGCACCCGGACGCCGAACAGGCCGACGCCCAGACTCGACGCGAGCGCCGAACTCGGCTGGAGGAAGTTGCCGAGGAACACCATCGGCAGCCCGGTCAGCACGATCATCACCAACACCAGGAACTTCTGGAGACCCTGGTAGATGGCCTGATCACGCGGGTCGTTGGTGTCCAGCCCCAGCAGGTTCGCGCCGCCGAGCAACTGCAACACGATGCTCGCCGTGACGATCGGACCGATACCCAACTGGAGTACCGTCCCCTGACCGCCGGCGAGCAGACTCCGGAACTGTCCGAAGAAGTCGTCGCCCCCGGCCAGCCCCCAGAGCGTGACGTTCGTCAGGAAGAAGTACAGAATCAGGACGCCGGCCGTCCAGTACATCTTCCGACGGAACGGCACGTGCCCCTCCGGACGCTGCACTGCGGGCATCCGCGTGAGGACCGGCGCAGCAGCCTCCTTCCATCCCATGAGTTACTCCTCGCTGTCCTCTTCGGCTCGCTCGGAGACGACGGCGTCCCCGCCCTCGCCCTCGATGAGCTCCACGGCGCCCGCGGAGAACGCGTCCGCCGTGACTTCGAGTTGTTCGTACACCTGTCCGCCACCGAGCACCTTCACCACGTCGGCGTCCCAGCCGTCCTCGGCGACGTCACGGGCGTCGACGCGGTACCCGAAGTCGGTCTCCTCCGCGACGCCGTCCGCGACGAGGAGCGCGATGTCCTCGTCGAGCTTCTGGACGGACACCTCGCGGACGTCCTCCTCGGTCTTCTCCGGGCGCTTGAACCCGGACTTGCCGACGTCCTCGTAGTTGTGCTGTTCGTGCTTCTTGCGACCGGCGCGTCCGCGACCGCCGCGGTGACCGGCGCCGCGACGGTTCTTGTGGGAACCGCCGCCGTGCGTGCGCGAACCGCGCTGTCGTCGTTTCTTGCTCGTCATGGTTAGCGCATGTCGGTGAGGAGACTGTCGATCTCCTCGGTGGTGTGTTTGCCGAGTTCGCCCTTCTCGCTGACCGGCTGCTTGATGCCGTCGTGACCGCCACGCGGCGGGTGCAGGCGGAGCACGGGCGCGAGGCCCGCGTCGCGGAGCGTCGTCTCGTCGTCGAGCAGCGCGCCGACGAGGTCGGCGACGTCGCTGTACTCGGTGTTCTCGGCGACCCACTCATCGTCGACGTCCGCGGACCCCTCGAGGGGTTCGGCGCGACGCTCGACGAGTTCGGTCAACACGTCCTCGCTCGGCTCGCCGAACGCGACGTAGTCGTTGACCTTCGCGACCATCCCGGAGTACGTGTCCGTCTCCGGGACGAGCGCGCAGTGGTTCACGCTGTGGATGTTCAGCATCTCCAGCGTGTCCGAGACGTCCTCGCTCATGTTCACTTCGCCGCGAACCTGAACGACCGCCTTCATCACTCGATCACCTCACGCTCTTCCCGAGCGTGCTGGGGGACGCGGGCCTCCGCGGTGTTCCGGAGCGCGTTGAACGTCGCCTTCGCGAAGTTCACGGTCGTCCGGGTCTTCCCCGAGGAGCGCGTCCAGATGTCGTCGATGCCCGCGAGTTCGAGCACGTTCCGGACCGTCTCGCCGCCCGCGAGGCCGAGGCCGCGCGGCGCGGGAATCAGTTCTACCTCGACGCTGCCCGCCTTGCCGGTCGAACGGAGCGCGACGGTGTGGGGTCGCCCACAGCCACACTCCCACGACCCACAGCCGCGGGACACGTCGATGATGTTCAGTTTCGCTACCTCGATCGCCTTCTGGATGGCGCCGCCGACCTGGTCGTCGCGACCTTCGGCGTACCCCACGTAGCCGTCGCGGTTGCCGATGGCGACGACGCAGCGGAACTTCACGCGTCGACCGGAGTCGGTCATGCGCTGGACCATGTTGATGTCCAGAACCTCGTCTTCCATCCCCGGAATGAGGTGGTCGACGATCTCCGGCTCCTTCAGCGGGAGTCCGCTCTCGAGGGCGGCGGACATGTCTTCGATCTCGCCGTCCTGAACGAGGCGACCCAGGCGCGTCTTCGGTTGCCAGGTGTCGTCGTAGCTCATGTGTTAGTCCTCCATGATGGCTTCCCGCGTCTCGTCGAAGTGCTCGGGAAGCTCCGTTGCGTCGAACTCGCCGCTGTACAGCGGGTCGTCGAGTTGCTCTGCGTACTCCGCGATGTGTTCGCCGCGCGTGCGCGACCAGTCCGCGAGGACCGAGTCGTTGTGCGGGATGTCGAGGCCGGCGTCGATGGCCCCCTCCTGCACTGCGAACACCTTCGAACCGGGCGTCGCGGTGTTGAGGCCGATGTCGAGGACGGCCTCCTCCGCGCCCGCTTCGACTGCGCGCTGTCCAGCGAGCAGGCCGGTGAGGTACGCGCTCGGGAGGTTGCCCGTCGGGGCGTCCCAGCCGTACTCGGCCAAGTCACTGGAGTGTGCGCTCGCGATAGTCTCGTCGCCGTCGGCTCCGGTCGCGACCAGCTGCGCCGTGACGTGCTTGTTGCTCTTCCGGGCAACGAGCCGAGGTTTCCCTGACTTCAGGAGGCGCAACCTCTGATGGTAGTCAGTCCGGACCTCGCGGCGTCGCCGCATCGGAACCTTGTATCGTGGTCCTGTCGCCATTAGCTGTCACCGTAGTTTTCCGCGATGTAGTTCTTGAGGCGTCGGACGCTGTCGAACTCGCCACCGTTGGCCATGTTGTACAGCTCGCGGTACTCGCTGGGCGAGAGCTCGCCCTCGTCGCGGAGTTCGCGGAGCGTCCGTCGCTGCGCTCGGATGCGGGCCTGGTAGGACTCCTTGTCGTCCTGCCGGGCGCCCGCCTTCCCCTTGCGGTTGCCGGCACCCTTCTGGTGGCCGTACGACCGCTTCTGGTCGCGCTCTCGTGCGCGACCGCGGGAGTTACCGCGCGCGTCCTCTGCCTGAATCGTGCCCTCGTCGACGAGCTCGCGGATGTCCTCTCGGGTAATCGCTTCCGCGATGTCGCCCTGGGCCTCGGGGTCGAACCAGACGCGGTTCTCGCCGACGTCGAGGACGTCGGCCGCGAGCCGCTTCTGTGCGCTCAAGTCACTCATTGTCTTCGACCTCCACTTCGACGTACGTCGGGTTCAGAACACGGATGCCGTCGGACTCGGCCTGCTCCTCGATTCGCTCGCGCTTGCGTGCGCCAACCTTCGAGGCGATGCGGGCCGCCTCCGTGTCCGGGTCGATGTCGTCGAGGTCGTCCGCGTTGTGTACGCGGACCTCCTCGAAGCCGCTCGGGTGCTTGCCCCGAACCGCCTTCGGCGTTCGGAAGCCGGCCTCGACCGTGTCGCCCTTCCCCTTGATGCCGCGGCGCTGCTTCGACAGCGTGCCCTTCGGGCGTCGCCACGACTTCGGGGTGCGCTTTTTCTTGTGGTAGTCCTGCCGATTGAACTGAGGTTTGCCGACGCGGCGACGCTTCTGGAGGAGCCGCTCCTCCTCGTCGCTCAGGTCGGGCGTCTTCTCGGTGAGGCCGCGGGGACGGAGCTCCGTCTCCACGTCCTCCTCGGCTTCTTCGTCCTCGGTCTCCTCGGGTTCGGCCTCCTCGACCTCCGCCTCGGTCTCGTCTTCGACTTCGAGACCGCCGACGTCGGCCTTCACGCGGGCCGCGAGCGCGTTCCCGATGCCGTCGACGTCCGCGAGTTCGCTCTGGCTCGCTGCCTTCACGTCCTCGACGGATTCGTAGCCGGCGTCGCGGAGCGCTTCCGCCTTCGACGGGCCGACGCCCGAGATGTCCTCGAGTTCCTGGGGTTCTTCGTCTGCCATCTATCAGGCACCTCCCTTCGTCGGTTTCTCGACGATGTACACGCCGTCCTGGAACACGCGAGTGTCCTTGTCAGTGACGCGCGTGAGCTGTTCGATGTCGGCCGCCGTCTGGCCGACGTCCTCGATACTCGGGCCGCTGAGGACGACCTCTTCCTCTTCGATGCTGACGTCCGTGTCGCCGCGAACGGGCGTGCGACGCGGCGCCTTCTCGCCGAGGAAGTTCTGGATGACGACTTCGTCGCCCTCCAGGTCGACCTGCATCGGGAAGTGAGAGTAGTGGACCTGCAGTCGGTACTCCCAGCCCTCGGTGACCCCGTGAAGCATGTTGTTCACGTGGCTCTCGAAGGTCCCGACGGTCGCGTTCGTCTTCGCGTCCTCGGCTTCGCTCTCGATGGCGACGACGCCGTCCTCGACGGTGACTTTCACGTCGGGGAACCAGAGGCGTCGCGTCACGGAGCCCTCGGGGCCGTCGACGGTGAGGTCGAGGTGGTCGACCTCGGCCGTCACGTCGTCCGGAATCTCGATTTCGATTCGTTGCATGGTCAGTATACGTAGGCGATGACTTGGCCACCGACGCCCTCTTCGCGGGCCTCGTAGTGGCTCATGATTCCGTGACTCGTCGTGACGACGAGCGCGCCGTAGTCTCGAGCCGGGAGGTAGCGTTTCTCCCACTGCTCGAAGTCGTCGGCGCCCACGGAGTACCGTGGGTTCACGGGGCCACACTCGTTGATGGCACCTTTCAGTTCGACCTCGAACTCGCCGGCTTTCCCGTCGTCGACGAACTCGAAGCCGTCGATGTACCCGCGGTCGTAGAAGACCTCGAGCACGGAGCCGACCATGTTGGAGGCGGGCGATACCGTGTGCGTGAGATGCCCGACGCTCTCGGCGTTGTCGAGGCCGGAGAGTGCGTCGGACAGGGGGTCGTTCGCAGTCATGTTTAGCTGTACTTCTTGAAGCCCATCGAACGGGCGATCTCTCGGAAGCACTGTCGACACAGCCAGATGTCGTACTTGCCGACGAGGCCCTGACTGCGGCCACAGCGCCGACACTCGTGTGTCTGGCCGGTCTCTGTCTCGTGTTCCTGTTCCGTCTCGCTCATTCGTTGACCTCCACGTCGAAGTTGGCTTCGAGGAACGCCACCGCGTCCTCGGTGTTGAGTCGGTGGTTCGACGGAATCTGTCGCGTGACCTGGTCGCGCTTCGCGACCCGGTAGCCCGGGCGCACGAGGTTGACGGTCACGTCGAGCCCGTAGATCCCGACGTTCGGGTCGTACTCCTGACTCGGGAAGTCCGTGTGTTCTTCGACGCCGAAGCTCACGTTCCCGGTCTTGTCGAACTGGCGCTCCGCGAGGTCCGCGAGCGGGAGCGCGCGGTCGAGGAAGTCCTCCGCGTCGTCGGCCCGCAGGGTGACCTTCGCACCGATCGGGTCGCCCTCGCGGATGCCGAACTCGGGGTCGGTCTGCGTCGCCTGCGTGCGGACGGTGTCCTGACCCGTAATCTCGCCGAGAATCTCCTCGGCGTTCTGGAGGTCGACCCCACCGCGACCGACGCCCATGTGGACGACGACCTTCTCGATGCGCGGTTCGCGCATCTCGTGGAAGTCCGCCTCACTCATTCGTCGTCACCTCCGACGAAGTTCTCGTCGATGACGACCACGTAGTCCTCGACGGTCTCGAACTCGCCGTCCTCGGTCTCCACGCGGACGGTGTTGTCCGCGCTGCCCGGCTGGACGGAAATCTCCGCGATTTCGCCGATGTCGCCGGCGTGCTGGCCGGCGACCGCGGTGACGAGCGCGCCCTCGCCGTACTCGAAGTGAGCGACGACCTCGTTGGTCTCGTTGTCGACGACGACGGAGTCGTTCCCCGCGTACTCGTCGTCTTCCACGATGAGGTTCGACCCGTCGTGGAAGTTGAGCTGCGTGCGCCCACCGGAGACGGTGGTCTTGTCGGTGACTTTGTTCAGCTTGCTACCCGCCGAGTCCGCGTCGATCTGCGTGAGTCCGAGGCGGCCGCCCTCGTCCGGGAAGACCCGGTAGTACTCGTCGCGGTCCGGGAACGCCAGGATGTCGAACATCCCGATGGGGCGGTTGACGTCGCCGACCGAGCCGCCGTTGACGAGCACGCCGTCAGTGTTGATGGCGTACTGCGCCTCGCTCGAGTCGTCGACGTAGCCCAGCACGTCCCGGAGCACGACGACGAGCGGAACGCCCGACTCGCCGTGCGGACCGGCCCCGGCCTTCGCGGTGAACGTCTCCGTCTTCCGCTCGACCGGCCAGGACTTCGGTACCGAGAGTCGCTTCTGGTGTCGCGTCATTCGTTGTCAGCCTCCAATCGCTCGGCTCGCACGTCGTCTTCGAGGTCGAGGTCGGTGACGCGGAGGTTGCTCGCGTCCAGCGGACGCAGCACTTCCTCGCCGTCCGACTTCTCGACGACTACGTCCTCGACGAACACCGACGCGTCGCGGAGGTCGACCTCCGCGACTTCGCCTTCCTCGCCGGCGTAGTCGCCGCGCATGACTTCCACGGTGTCGCCGGCGTTCACGCGGACGCTCCGCTTGCCGTACTCCTCGTGGAGGTCTTCCGAGAGGTGCGCTTGCACCTGGTCGTGGCGCTCGTGCAGCGACGCGTTCTCCGTGCGATTTCGCTGTTTGTGTGGTTGCTCAGTCATTGTCTATACGATCATCGTCGCGGTACTCGCGATGGTACCGTACCGTTCGGCCACTTCGCGCGAAATCGGGCCCTTGATCTCGGTCCCGCGAGGCTCGCCGAGGTCGTCGATGATGACGGCGGCGTTGTCCTCGAACTTCACGCGCGTGCCGTCCGGGCGACGGATGGACTTACGCTGGCGGACGATGACAGCCTCCAGTACCTGGCGGCGCATCTCCGGCGTGCCCTTGGTCACCGAGACGGTGACCATGTCGCCCAGCCCGGCCTTCGGGTGGCGGTTCTTCGTTCCCTGGTACCCGTGAACGCTCGTGATTTTGAGTTCGCGAGCGCCCGTGTTGTCGGCACACGTGACGAGCGAACCCTTCTCCAAGCCCTGCGTGACGTCGGCCTTGATGGCTTCCATCAGGCGTCACCTCCGTCGGTGACTTCCACGACGGCGTGGTTCTTGGTCTTCGAGAGCGGTCGGGTCTCTGCGATACTAACCGTGTCGCCGACTTCGATGTCGAAGCACTCCGGCGCGTGGGCCGGCACTCGGGACCGCCGTTTCATGTAGCGGTCGTACTTCGGCACGAATACGTCGTATTCGCGCTCGACGACGATGGTTTTGTCCATGTCGGTGGAGGCAACTTCACCCTCGAGAACCTGGCCGCGCACGGAAAGACTCCCGTGGAACGGACAGTTCTCGTCGGAGCACGTACCCTCCGGTTCTGTTACGTTCAGTCCTAGCGCCATTTCGAATCAACTCCTGTTTCGGAGCGAAGAGCGGGTCGTGAGAGCAACGCGACCCCATCCACCGTAACGTAGGCCACGCCCTCGCCAGTGGTTTGGCCGGAGCCACCTGCAGGTTTGGACGCGGTCCCGGTCTCCTTCGCGGGGTGTCGGTTGGAAGCCGACACGCCGCCAGACTGCGTCTGACGGAAGACCGCAGCTTCATCTGTGAGTTCGAACTCGAATCTCGCTCCTCGCTTGGGTATCTGCGTGACACCCGAGTCGGTCGAGTGTGACTCGACCAGCAGGGTCTGCATCGTCTCGTCGACGACGCGACCTTCGATGCCTACCCGCGACTGGTCGGTCGACTCGACGACCCGCACGTGCAGGCCGACGAGTTCGTGTCGCGGTAGCGTCTCGGGTGTCAGTGTCATCTGTTTAGCTCTCGTCTTCGAGGTCGCCTTCCTCGCGCTGAATCGTCTTGATTCGCGCGACGGTGCGGCGAAGCTCGCCGATGCGGCCCGGATTCTCCGGGGCGCCACCGGCGGCCTTCACTGCCTTCGCGTTCAGCAGCTCAGTGCGGATGTCCTCGAGTTCCGCCTCTCGCTCGGCGGGGGTCATGTCGCGAATCTCTTGCGTGTGGAGAATCGCCATTACTCCTCACCCTCCTCGGATTCGTCGTCTTCCATCTCTTCGAGGAGTTCCTCGGCGGTCTCCTCGGCTTCCGAGTCGACGTCCTCGAACTCCTCGTCCTCGACTTCCGCAGCGAGTTCGTCGAGTTCCTCCTCGACGTCCTCGTCGGTCGCCACTTCGGCCTCCTCGGCCTCGACGGCTTCCTCGACGAGTTCCTCGGCGGCCGCGTCGGACGCCTCGGACGTCTCGGTCTCCTCGTCGGCGTCGGCGACTTCCTCGTCGTCGCCCTCGCCCTCGAGGAGCTCTTCGAGTTCCTCCGCGGACTCCTCTTCGTCCACGACGAGGTCCTCGATGTCGGCTTCCTCCTGAATCTCGAAGTCGTCGGGGAGTTCGGCGTTCGGCGGGATGATCTTCACGTTCACGCCGATGGTGCCGAGTTTCATCACGGCGACGCCCTTGCCGTGGTCGACGATCTCCTCTGCGGGTTCGCCGTTGTGCTTGATGTAGCCGCGGTTGAACTTCTCGACGCGGCCGCGGTTGCCGGTGACCTTCCCGCTCAGGACGATTTCGGCGCCCAGTGCGCCGGCTTCCATGATGCGGTCGATGGTCGTGTGACCGGCCTTCCGGAAGTACCAGCCGCGCTCGAGCGCGTTCGCGAGGCGGTCCGCGACGATCTGTGCGTTCAGGTCGGGTTCGTCGACCTCCTGCACGTCGATCTGCGGGTCCTCGAGGTCGAATCGCTCCTCGAGCTGGGTCGTGATCTTCCGGATGTTCTTCCCGCCCTTCCCGATGACCATCCCGGGCTTCTCGGCCTTCAGGACGATCTGCATGCCCATCGGGGTGGGAGCGAGTTCCATGCCGCCGTAGCCGGCTCGCGCCAGTTCCTCGGCGAAGAACTCGTCGATCTGGGAGCGCTGGAGGCCCTGCTCGATGAATTCGAGTTCGTCGGCCATTAGGCGCTCACCTCCTCGGTCTCCGTCACGACGAGTTCCACGTCACAGAGCGTGGTGTTCCACGGGTCCGCCTTCCCCATCGCGCGGGGCTTGCGGCCGCGGCTCTCGTCCACCTTGTGGGGTGCGACGTGTTCGATGACCATCTCGTCCGCGTCGAAGCCCTGCTGGCTCGCGTTGTTCGACACGTTCGAGAGGAGCTTCAGGAAGTCCTTCGAGGCCTTCTCCGGGTAGCGCCCGGCGTCCCAGCCCTCGATGTCGTTCCGGTGGCCGACGCCGCTGTTGTGCTGCTTGAACGGCACCGACTGCTCCTCGTCGACGACGGCCTGGAGGTACTCCTTGGCGTCGGCGACGGTCTCGCCCTTGATCTGGCGAGCGATGGCTTTGCTGTGCTTCAGGCTGATGGGTCGCTCCCGGAGCATCGCTTTCGCGGAGGTGTCCGGGTCGACGTCCACGCTGTAGCTGATTCCCATGGTTTACTTGAGCGGCACGAACTTCGAGGAGCGGGTCGCGCCGATACCCGCCTGCCCGTGTTCGACCGACGTTCGGGTGAGCTGGAACTCGCCGAGGTAGTGCCCGATCATCTCGGGCTGGACCTCGACGCGCTCGAACTCCTGTCCGCTGTAGACCGCGAACGTCAGACCGACGAACTCCGGCAGCACCGGCATGTCGCGCAGGTGCGTCCGAATCGGGTTGTTGGCCGTCTCTTCGGCGGTCGCGTCGCGGGCCTCCTCGAGCACCTTGTGGTGCTCGTCGGACAGGCCACGGGTGATGGTTCGCCGCGCGCGGGCGGGAAGCAGTTCCGCGACGTCCTCCAGGCTCATGTCCTGCAGTTCGTCGAGGTCGTAGCCGCGGTAGGTGAACTCACCTTCGCGGCCGGTTCGGTATTCCGTACTCATGGTTACTTGTTCCCTCCGCGGCCGGTTCGCTTCGACGCGATGTCACCGACCTTGCGGCCCGGCGGCGCGTTCTTGGACACGCTCTTCGGGCGACCGGGGTGCTGGCGGCCACCGCCACCGAAGGGGTGGTCGACGGCGTTCATCGCGACACCACGCACGCGCGGCCACTTCGTGCCTCGCGCCTTCATCTTGTGGTGTTTGTTCCCGGCTTTGACGTGGGGTTTCTCGGTGCGGCCGCCGCCGGCGACCACGCCGATGGTGGCGCGACAATCCGGGGAGAGCCGCTTCATCTCGCCGCTCGGCAGCTGGACGACCGCGGCGTCGCGCTCGTGGGTCACGAGGTCCGCGTTGACCCCGCTCGCGCGAGCGAACTTGCCGCCGTCGCCGGGCTGGCTCTCGACGTTACAGACCGGGACGCCCTCGGGAATCTCCGCGAGCGGGAGGGTGTTGCCCTCCTCGATGCTCGCCGAGATGCCGACTTCGACGGTGTCGCCGACGCCGGTGCCCTCGCTGGCGAGGACGAGACGCTGGTCGCCGTCCTCGAACTTGACGTTCGCGACGGGCGCGCTGCGCGCGGGGTCGTGTTCGATGTCGACGACCTCGCCCGCGAGCACGTCCGTGTCCTCGGTCTTCCGGTGTGACAGTTCTGCTTTGTATCGGTGCGACGGCGCTCGGAACGTCGACGTCCCGCGCCCGCGTCGCTGGCCTTGGATTCTGCGTCCCATGGTCAGAACACCCCGATGCGGGAGGCGACGTCCTGTGCGTCGTCCTCCTCGGAGAGCGTGACCGTCGCCTTCTTCTCGCCGCCCGGCGTCACCTGCGTGTTCACGTTGGTGATGGTCACGTCGTACTCGTTCTCGATGCTCTCGCGAATCTCGGGCTTCGCGGCGTCGAGGTCGACGATGAACTGGAGCTTGTTGTCGAAGTCCATCTCGTCCATCGCCTTCTCCGTCACGAGGGGGTAGTCGATGATACCGCTCATCGCTGTGCCACCTCCTCGACTGCGCTCTCGGTCCAGACCGTCAGTCGGCCCGGCTCCGTGCCCGGTGCGAGGTCTTCGGTGTTCACCTCTCGCCCGGTCGCCACGTCGACGCCCGCGAGGTTGCGCGCGGCCTTCGACGGCCCGCTCTCGCTGGAGGTGACGAACAGAATCGAGGTCGGTTCCTTGTACTTCCGGCCGCGGAGTTTCCCTTGGCCGGCACGGACGGTCTTGCCGTCGTCCGCGCGCTCGACGTCAGCGTGGACGCCGAGCGCTTCGAGGAACGCGACGACCTCCTTGGTCTTCACGAGGCCCTCGAACTCGTCGTCGACGACGAGCGGGAGTTCGATGTCGTCCTCGAACTGGTGGCCGCGGTCGGCCACGAGGTCGCCGTCCGTCGTCGCCGCGACGGCGCTCCGGGTGGCGGCCTTCCGCTCCTTGTCGTTGAGGTCGAGACCGTGGTCTTTCTCGGCTTTCGGCGGGTGCGCTTTCCGGCCGCCGACCGTCTGCGGGACGCGAGCCCCACGCCCGTTCGTCTTCGGGACGTGAGCCATACCGCGGCCGCTGCCTTGGGATTCGGCGGAGGTGCGCAGGCCCGCGTACTCGTCGGAGCCGTACTCCTGTGTTCGATTGGCCTGAGCGGCGAGGACGGCACGCTTGATGAGGTCCGGCCGGACGGGTTCTGAGAACACGTCTGGCAGGTCCAGCGTCCCGGATTCGTCGCCGTTCAGGTCGCGTACGGTTGCCTGCATGGTTATCCTTGGTTAGATGCGGTACTCACGTAGCGCACCTCGGGGTCGAGGCGCGGCGACTCGCTCGGCCGGACGGCCGGGCGGAACCGCACCAGTCGTTGCTCCGGACCGGGAACCGAGCCCTTCACGAGCGTGTACGGGCCGTCGACTTCGCCGTAGTTCGGGAAGCCGCCGTCCGCGTTCACGTCGTCGCCCTCACCGAAGTCGATGAGGCGCTTGTTGAGTTCGGTGCGCTGGTGGTAGCCGGTCTGCCCCAGCTGGGGGACCGTCGAGCGCACACGGCTCGGGTTCCACGGGCCGAGGTTACCGATTCGGCGCCGCCAGCCCTGGCGGGCGTGCTTGCCTTTCCGCTTTTGCACGCCCCAGCGCTTGACGGGACCCTGGGTACCCTTGCCCTTCGTGACGCCGGCGACGTCGGTGAACTCGCCGGCTCGGAAGACGTCGCCGAACTCGTGGACGCCGCCGTCCTCGATGAGTTCGGCCGCGAAGTCGGCGCGGTCCCGGAGGGAACCGCCGCCGACGCGCGTCTCCATCACGTCGGGTTTCTTCTTCGGGACGCTCGCGACGTCGCCGGGCACCGTGTGCGTGATGACGCGGATGTCGGCGATGTCCTCGGATTCGAGCGCCTCGGTCAGTTCGTCTGTGTCTCCGCCCGCTTCGGGGACGGAGAGCGTGCGGTCGAGTTCCTCGTGGACGTCGTCTGCCCAGACTTCCGTGAGCGGCTTCTTGCCGTACGGCGTGTCTTCGTAGAGGCGGACGGCCGCCGCCCGCATGGGCGGCGTCTCGACGACGGTCACGGGGACCGTCGTCTCCATGCCCTCCGTGGGCGAGTTGGCCTGGTCGTCGACGAGGACGACGTGGGACATCCCGGCCTTGTAGCCGGCGAAGCCCTGCAGACCGACTTGCCCGTCGTCGGCGGGCCACGAGTTGAAGCGCGGCACTTCACTCTCCGCGCGCTTGCGGGGACTGAACCCCATCGAGCCTTTTCGTGGTCGGTTTGGCTGTGGCATCGTATCACTCCGTGAGCGTTAGGCAGCCGAGCGTCGCGAACAGAGCTTCCTCCGTTCGAACGACCTCGCTGCCTTGCGACGGGATGGTGTTGAGCCAGGCGTCGAATCCCGCGGGAGCGTCGGATGAAGTGGTGGCACTCTCCCTGACGTCGTCTTCGCTCACTCCGAGCATGGGCGGGAGCCCACGCCCCGGCGAGCCGAAGGCGACGGTCAGTCCGTCCCGGGCGGTGCGTTCGACGTACCCCCCGAGGGAGGCCGCGGAAAGCGGCGTCCCGTGGCGGGAGGTGGCGATGCGAACGCCCGCGTCGGGGCGGTCGAGAGCGTCACCGAGGTCCACGCGTTCGACCGAGAACCCCGGGAGGGGTTCGTCGACCAGCTTTGCGCGGACCGGTCGTCGCGAAGAGACCCTGATGGTCACGCGCTCCCCCTCCTCGACCTCCATACCGGGAGGCGTGTGGAGGGAGATCGGGTGTTGCATTCCGCAATTGACCCGAACGCGCCCTTCAGATCCGACCTGGGTCACGATTCCCTGTCGTATCGACCCAGACCCGCTCGAGTCTGAGCCGGTCCATGACGAGAGACGGAGCGGCGGCAGGACACCCACGTACTCCAGTTCGTCGCGGGTTTCGAAGGCCTCCTTTCGGAGGTACGGTGGCGTTGCGGCGTACCGCAACACCGTTTCGACGAACCCGCCGCCCCACTTCCGCTCGCCGTCTTCGTCGGGGAAGACGCCGAGTCGGTCCATCCGGAACACCGCCGCCGCGCGGGCGACGTAACCGAGTTTGCGAGTTGCCTCGCGTTTGTCCTCGGCTTCCCGGACGAGGGACGACGGCACGAGTACGGTCCGTGTCATGCCGTGTCGCGTCCGTGTCTCGTCACGAGACTGTAGGGTAGATACAGACCTCTCCGTAAAAAGGGTGGCGTTTCGGATGCGGGCCTGTGGCGCCCTCGCACGCCGGATATCGGCCGATTCGTGTGCGACTAGTTGTCAGCCGACGCGGCGAGTGGGCGAATCGCCTACTTGCGACCGTCGCGGCCCGTGGAAACCGGGATACGGCGTCGCGGAGACGCGGCCTGCGGTGAGTTCGCACACTCGGTCGCAAAGAACGGATTTATATACAACCGTGCCGTTGAATCGAATGCGAAGCACGCGTTGGTAGTGTAGTGGTATCACGTGACCTTGCCATGGTCACAACCTGGGTTCAAATCCCAGCCAACGCACTTCTCTCGATACTCTCACCGGTCAGCGACGGTTCTGTCGCGTCCTTCTCGTCCTGGTAGTGACCGCTCGCGCTCTCGCGCGTGCGGTCTACAGCCTGTCTCGGAGTGTACTGCCGACGGCGAGTGCGACGGCGACGAGGGCGATGGCGACCGCGGCGGGGTCGGTGTCGCCGCCGAACCGCCAGCCGAGGGCGACGTAGCCGACGACGGCGACGAGGGCGAACGCGATACCGACGCGCGGGAGCTGTCCGGATTTGCCGGGCATGGCTGTACGTCCGTCGACCAGCGGGTAAAGTGTTGTAGTCACTCGCACGCGATGCGACTTCCCGGACATATCACTTTCTGTACTGTAACAATTTTCACTAACTCCGGGTCGGATGGCGTGGCAGAACACTCACGAGAGGGACAGAGGGGCGGTTCTGCAGACATCAGCGTGGTATTGTGTCGCACTCTCTCGGTGGTTATTTGTCGGATGCCGATAATTGTCTCGTGTCCCCATGAGCCGTCTCTCGAAGTCTGCGGTCATCCGGCGGTACTACCTCTACCGCGCGACAGCGCGGCCCGGATTCCACTACCCAATCTACACGTTCTTCCTGCTGTTCAACGGCCTGAGTTACACCCAAATCGGCCTCATCGCCTCGATTCAGTCCGTCGTCATCGTCACCTCCGAGGTGCCCACGGGGTACGTCGGCGACCGCATCGGGCGGCGGAACAGCCTCGCGGTCGGCGCGTTCATCATGCTCATCTCGAACGCAAGTTACCTCGTCGCGACCGACTTCGCCGGGTTCGCGTTCACGTTCATCTCGCTGTCCTTCGGCGGCACGTTCATCTCCGGGAGCGGCAGCGCGTGGCTCTACGACACGCTCCAGGAGCACGGCATCGAGGACGAGTTCACTCGCGTGAGCGGTCGCGGGCGCGCCATCGGTCTCTACGTCGGCGCGGCGGGCTGTCTGCTCGGCGCGGTCCTCTACACGGTCAACCGACTCTACCCGTTCTACGCGGGTATCGCCGTGGCGGTGCTGTCGCTCGCGTTCGTCCTGCGACTCCCGCAGAACGAGGCCTACGACGAGGACAGCGACCACGAGCAAGAGCGCATCGGGATGCGAGAGGCGCTTCCCGTGGTCTTCGACCAGATAAAGACCCCTCAGCTCCGGTGGTTCGTCGTCTACCTCGCGCTGTTCAGCGGCGCGCTCTGGACGATGGACATGTGGATTCAGCCGATAGCGCGCAGCGCCATCGAGGAGACGTTCCTCCCGACGCTGAAGCGCCTGCCCATCGAGCGCCCCGAGATACTCTTCATCGGGCTACTGTACGGCGCGTTCCGGTTGCTGTCGGCGGTCGCGAGCGACTACTCGAGCAACCTCCGGGACCTGCTCGGCGTCCGGAAAGCCATCATGCTGGTCCCCGGAATAATCGCGGTCACGTACGTGGTCGCCGCGTTCGAGCCGCTGATGGTGTTCGTGATGCTGTTCGCGATGAAGGGCGGGGGTGCGATGCTCGGCCCGATTCAGAACCAGTACCTCAACGACCACGTCCAGTCGGTCGGGCGCGCGACGCTGCTGTCGTCGGTCGCGATGCTCCGGCAAGTGGCCGGCATCCCGTTCCGTCTGGGGAGTGGCGTCCTCGCCGACGCGTACTCGACTATCGACGCCGTCGCCATCCTCGGGGCCGTCTTCCTCGTGGCGTCGTTCCTGCTGTGGACGTTCCGCTCGCCCGTGGAACGCGATTACGAGCCCTCGTCGACCACCAAGTCGGCGCCGGAATCGGGCGCCGCGGAGGACTGACGCGACCGTCGACCGAACTATTTTTCACACAGAGAAGTAGGAATACTGTGGCGTGAAACGCGCTCACCGGTTCGGACTGCTGGTCGTCATCGGCGTCGCAGTCGCCGCCGTCGGCGTCGTCGGCGCGCCGTCCTGTCAGGACACGACTTCGCTGCTCGCGGACTCGACCGACTCGACCGGCGGTTCCGTCACCGCGTTGGAGAACGTCTCCGCGAACGTCCGTCCGACTGTCGAGGCCGCAGCGACGTCTGGGCGCGCGACACTGGAGCCCTCGCACATCGGCGACCTGCCGGGCGACGTGCGAGTGAACGGCACCCGGTACGCGCTCACGGTGTACGACGAGGGCTGTCGGGGCGACAGGCAGTGGTTCGTGGTGACGTTCGGGGGTGCGATGACGGCGGTGCTCGGGTTCGCGGGCGTGGTCCACGCGACGATCGGTGGATTCACGGCCGGCGCGCGCCGGTACTGAGAAACCTCTTGTGTGGGGGCGCCGAATCCGACGAGCATGGACAGTCTCAACCGGATGGCGCTGGAGCTCGCCGACGAGGCGTTGGAGTTCACCGAGGAACTGGACGTCGGCGCGTTCGAGTTGGAGAACGGCGCGACGGTCATCGACTTCGGCGTGGAGCACCGCGGCGGTCTCGAGGCCGGCCTGTTGCTCGCCGAACTGCAGACGGCGGGGCTCGCGACCGTACAGACGCGCGTCGACGAGGTGGCCGGGGCGACGTTCCCGCACGTCGAACTCGCCTGTGACCGCCCCGCGGTCTCCCTGCTCGGCGCGCAGAAGGCCGGCTGGGAGCTCTCGGTCGACGACTACGAGGGGCTCGGGAGCGGGCCGGCTCGCGCGCTCGTCGCTCGCGAGGGCGAGTTTCAGGCCATCGACTACGTGGACGCCTTCGAGTTCGCGGTGCTCGCACTGGAGAGTGACGCGCTCCCGACGGAGGCCGCGGCCGGGCAGGTCGCCGACCTCTCGGACGTGAACACCGAGAGCGTCTTCCTGCCGACGTACCGCACGGCGAGCGTCGCGGGGAGCGTCACGGCGGCGGCTCGCGCGGCGGAACTCGCGATGTTCCGCCTGTACGAACTCGGCTACGACCCGACGAACGTCCTCACGGCCAGCGGGAGCGCACCGGTCGCGCCCGTCGCCGGCGACGAGGAGACGGCCATCGGGCGGACGAACGACGCGCTCGCGTACGGCGGGCGCGTCCACCTCACCGTCGAGGAGGACTTCGACGGGTTCGCGGCGGTGCCGTCGTCGGCGGCCGAGCGCTACGACGCGCCGTTCGCCGAAATCTTCGGGGACGCCGACTGGGACGTCGGCGACGTGGACGAGGGCGTGTTCGGGCCGGCGCAGGTCACCGTGAACGTCGTCGGCGGGCCGACGTACTCGCTCGGCGAGGTCCACGAGGACCTGCTCGCCGAGGGCTTCGACGTGGCGTAACCGCTGTCGGGCGCCGACCGCGGGTCGTCGTTTCAGCCCGCCGGAAGGTGGCGTTTTATCTACCGTCCGTCCCACGTTTCGGGCATGCAACCGCTCTCGGGTCGGTCGGTCGCCGTCGTCGGGTCTGGCTTCGGCGGGCTCTCCACTGCGTGTCACCTCGCGGACGCGGGCGCGGACGTGACCGTCGTGGAGAAAAACGAGCAGGTCGGCGGGCGCGCGAGTTCGCTGGAGCGCGACGGCTTCACGTTCGACATGGGGCCGTCGTGGTACCTGATGCCGGACGTCTTCGAGCGCTTCTTCGCCGAGTTCGACCGGGAGCCGACGGACTACTACGGCCTCACTCACCTCGACCCGCACTACCGCATCTTCTTCAAGGATAACGAGGGGCGGCGTCCGGGGCGCGCGCCGCCCGGCCTCGACGTGGACGCGGACGGCGACACCATCGACGTGACGCCCGACCGCGAGCAGGTGAAGGCCGTCTTCGACGCGTACGAACCGGGCGCGGGCGACGTGCTCGACGACTACCTCGCCCAATCGAGGGAGAACTACGAGGTGGGGATGGAGCACTTCGTCTACGAGGACCGGCCCCGAGTCCGGGACTGGCTGGACCCGAGTCTCGCGGAGTACGCGCGCGGTCTCACCCTCCTCGGGTCGATGCAGGACCACGTCGAGAAGTACTTCGACCACCCGAAACTCCAGCAGGTGATGCAGTACACGCTCGTGTTCCTCGGGGGGTCGCCGGACACGACGCCGGCGCTCTACAACCTGATGAGTCACGTCGACTTCAACCTCGGCGTCTACTACCCGGACGGCGGGATGAACGCCGTCGCCCTCGGGATGGCCGACCTCGCCGAGGAGTTGGGCGTGGAGTTTCTCACCGACCACCCCGTCACCGCCATCAAGGGGCGTCGGGGCGGCTTCAAGGTCGAGACGGACGGCGCAATCGGCGACGTGCTCGCGGACGTGGTCGTCTCGGACGCGGACTACGCGCACACCGAACAGGAACTCCTCCCGCCGGAGAAGCGCCAGTACGACGCGGACTACTGGGAGTCCCGGACGTACGCGCCGTCGGCGTTCCTGCTCTACCTCGGCGTGGAGGGCGACGTGGAGCCGCTCGCCCACCACACGCTCGTTCTGCCATCCGACTGGCAGGGCCACTTCGACCAGATTTTCGACGACCCCGAGTGGCCCGAGGACCCCGCGTACTACCTCTGTGTGCCGTCGAAGACGGACGACGACGTGGCGCCCGAGGGACACAGCAACCTCTTCGCGCTCGTCCCCATCGCCGCCGGCCTCGACGACACCGACGAGGTGCGCGCGGAGTACCGCGACCTCGTCTTGGAGGACATCGCCGAGAACACGGGCGTCGACCTCCGGGACCGCATCGTCGTGGAGGAGACGTTCTCGGTCTCGGAGTTCGCGGACCGGTACAACTCCTACCAGGGGACCGCACTCGGCCTCGCGCACACGCTCCGACAGACCGCCTTGTTCCGGCCGCCACACCGCTCGAAGGCCCTCGACGGCCTCTACTTCACGGGGTCGTTCACGACGCCCGGCATCGGCGTGCCGATGTGTCTCATCAGCGGCGAGATAACCGCGGACTACGTCGTGGACGACGAGCGCTGAGATGCTCCGGTATCTGGTGACGCTGTCCCGCCCGCGGTTCTGGCTCTACCTCGCCGGCCCCGTGCTGGTCGGGGTGTCGTACGCCGCCGCCGACGTGCCCGAGTTGTTCAGCGCGCCCGCCGTCGCGCTGTTCGCGTACTTCCTCGTCCCCGCGAACGTCTACCTCTACGGTGTCAACGACGTGTTCGACCGGGACGTGGACGAGGCGAACCCGAAGAAAGAGGGCCGGGAGGCGCGCTTCCGCGGTGGGCGCGCGGTGACTGCAGTCGTCGCCGTCTCGGGCGCGCTCCTGCTCGCGCTCGCTCCCGTCGTTCCGGCAGTCGCGTACCCGTGGCTCGCCGGGTGGTTCCTGCTCGCGACAGAGTACAGCGCGCCCCCGTTCCGGTTCAAGACGACGCCGTTCCTCGACTCGCTCTCGAACGGCCTCTACGTTCTCCCGGGCGCCGCCGCGTACGCTGCCGTCGCCGGCCAGCATCCGCCCCTGCTCGCGGTCGCCGGCGGGTGGCTGTGGGCGATGGGGATGCACACGTTCTCCGCGATTCCCGACATCGAGCCCGACCGCGACGCCGGCATCCGCACGACTGCGACGGCGCTCGGGGAGCGCCGGACGTACGCGTACTGTGCGGCGTGCTGGCTCGCCGCCGCCGGCGTGTTCGCGCTCGTGGACTGGCGACTCGGCGCGCTGCTGCTCGCGTACCCCGTCCTCGTCTTCGGTATCGTCCGGAGCAGCATCGACGTGGACCGCGCGTACTGGTGGTACCCCTACGTGAACACGCTCGTCGGGATGGCGTTCACCCTCGGCGGCCTCTGGAGGCTCACCAATGCGTGACCGCGCCGCCCTCGAACGCCGCCTCGACGCGCTCGTCGCCGACAACCGCTTCGAGATAGCGGTGGTGTTCCCCGCGGTCGGTGCCGTCCTCCTGCTCGCGTCCGCGTGGGACCTCCTGCCCGCGCCGTTCTCCTTCAACCCCTACCTCATCCTGTTCGGGACGCTCGTGATGCGCCTCCCGCTGATTGCGGGGCTCGCGCCGCTCGTCGACCGGAAGGCGGCGGCCGCGCTGCTCGCGCTCACCGCGTACGCGTACGGCATCGAACTCGTCGGCGTCGCTACCGGCTGGCCGTACGGCCACTTCGAGTACCTCGTCGAACTCGGACCGATGCTCCTCGGGGCGGTCCCGGCCGGTCTGCCGGTGTTCTTCTTCCCGCTGGTCGTGAACAGTTACCTGCTCGCGCTCCTCCTGCTCGGGCCGCGCGCCGACTCCCCCGTGGTCCGCCTGCCCGCCGTCGCCGCGCTCGTCCTCTGGATGGACGTGGTGTTGGACCCCGCCGCCGTCGCGCTCGGGTTCTGGACCTACGACGCCGGCGGCGTCTACTACGGCGTCCCGCTGTCGAACTACCTCGGCTGGGTGCTGTCGGCGAGCGTCTCCGTCGCCGTCCTCGACTGGGGGTTCTCGCGGACCGGGCTCCGCGACCGACTCGCGTCGTGTGCGTTCCTGCTCGACGACCTCGTGAGCTTCGTCATCCTCTGGGGCGTCGTGAACGCCGCGTTCGGCCAGTTCGTGCCCGCGCTCGCCGCGGGCGTGCTCGGGGCCGCCCTGCTCGCCACGGACCGCTTCGACTTCGGCGTGTTCGACCGGTCGCCCGCCCGCCTCTAGGGCGTCGGGTGTGGGTCGCCGTGGCGCTGCCGGTGGTCGACCTGCTGGGTGAGTTCCGTCACGCGGTAGAAGACGTGTTCCGGGTCCTTGTTGAGCGCCCACAGCGCCCGCGTCTTCGCGAGCAACCAGAGTTTCCGCGTCGTGCTCAGCCCCGGCGTCTCCGTGAGCACGTCGCAGTCCCGCGCCCGAATCTCGCGGTGGTGGTCGGCGTACAGCACCGCCGACAGCAACACCGCGAACTGGCAGTCCTCGGGGAGGTACTGGATGCCGGCGACGCCCTCGCGGTACTTCGTCTCCGTGTACGCCAACTCCGTGCGCATCGCCTCCCGGAATCCCGCGGTCACCTCGCGGTCGCGCAACTGCTCTACGGTGACGCCGTACTCCTCGCGGGTCTCCGCCGGGAGGTAGACGCGGTCGTACTCGTGGATGTCCTCGGCGACGTCCCGGAGGAAGTTCGACAACTGGAACGCCTCTGCGAGCGCCGCCGCGTGGGGCGCCGCCGTCTCCGGGTCCTCGACCTGCATCACGTCCATCATCATGTTCCCGACGGCGACCGCCGACCCCCGCATGTACGTCTCCAGTTCCTCGTGGGTGTCGTACCGGGTCGTCTCGAGGTCCGCCAGCATCGCGTCGACGAACGTGTTCACGTCCTCGTCGCTGATGTCGTAGCGCACCGCGAGTTCCCGGAACGCGGTCAACACCTTGTCGTCGCTCTCGCGTTCCCCCAACGCGACCTCGCGGATGCGTTCTAACTCCTCGCGCTGGCGCTCCGGGTCGCGGTCCTCGGTCGTATCCACCACGTCGTCGGCGACGCGGAAGAACGCGTACAGCACGTACGTCGAGTTGCGCACGCGCTTCGGCAGGAGTCTCGTCGCGAGGTGGAACGTCTTCCCCGTTCGCTGTTGTATCGTCTTACTCGTCGAAATTTGTGTCTTGTCAACCATTGTTGATGGACGGCTTCCTCGCGGCACTGCGACCCCAACGCGGGTGCCCCGGCGTTGCTGTACCATCTATACGGAGCGAGACAAGAAAAAACACGGTGGCCGCGACGGGCCTCGCCTCCAAACGACTCAAGGCCCCGCAGCGCCGACCGTCTCGCATGCAGCGAAAGCCCGTGCCCCCCGCTCCCGCGTCGCTCGACGCGCTCTGGCGGGTCCGGGACGCCGTCCCGCTCGTCCCGAAACCCGAGGACGACTGCTGTCGCCGCGTCGTCGACCGCACCGACGTCCCCGACCGCGGCACCGCGTCCTCGTATCTCGTCTTCCTGTCGGCGCTCGGCCTCGCCACCGAGGAGGGCGGGAGTTACGCGCGCACCCAGTCAGACCCCGACACCGACGCGCTCGCGGCGGCGTTCCGCGAGAACGTCTTCCTCGTCGCCGAGACCCTCGACGCGCTCGACGCCGAGGGGCCCCGAACTTCAGAGGACGTGTTCGAGGCCGTCCGCGAGCGCGTGCCGCGCTGGGAGCGCGCGAAGCGCGAGAACTGGCCGGCGTTCTGGACCGAACGCGTGGAGCGCCGCCTCGACTGGGCGGTGCTGTTCGGCCTCGCCGCCGAAACCGAGGGCGGCTACGTGAGGGCCGACGCGTGACCGTCGACGCCGTCTGCCTCGACCTCGACGACACGCTCGTCACCTACGAGCGTTCGGTCGGCGAGGTGCTCGCGCTCGCGTTCGAGCGCGCGGGCGTCGACCCCTGTTTCGCGGCGAGCGACTACCGAGCGGCGTACGGCGACTACGCGGACGACGCCGACACCGTGAACGAACTCCGGCGCGCGTGCTTCGCGGACCTCGCCGCCGACGCCGGTCACGGCCCCGAGACGGGCCGCGCCGTCGCCGACGCGTTCGCCGAGACGCGCGACCAGACCCGCGTCGAGTGCCTGCCGGGCGCCCGCGACCTCCTCGACGTGCTCGATGTCCCGCTCGCGCTCGTCACGAACGGCGCGCCCGAGATGCAGCGACAGAAACTCCGCGGCGCGGGCCTCACCGGCGCCTTCGACGTCGTCGTGTTCGCCGGCTACGACGCCCCGTCGAAGCCAGACCCCGAGCCGTTCCGCCGCGCGCTCGCCGGCCTCGACGCGACCCCGGAGAACGCCGTCCACGTCGGGGACTCCGTCTCCTCGGACGTGGCCGGGGCGCACGCGGCGGGCCTCCGCTCGGTCTGGATACACGGCGACGCCGACCGGACGCCCGACCCGGAGCCACACCGCGCGTTCTCCGACCTTCACGGCGTCCGCGCGTGGCTTCAGTCCACGTAGTCTCGGTTTCGCGCGTAGAACGCGAACTGGCCGCCGAGCACGCCGAACGCCGCGGCGGCGGCCGCCGCGATGGCGCCCTCGTAGCCACCCGACACCGCAACGTATCCCGCAGCGAGGCCGAGGACGAGCGTCGCGCCGGCAGCGACGGCGCCGTCGACGACCTGCTCGGTCTCCGACTTCGCGGCGTCGTACGCGTCCCGGTCGAGGCGCGTGCTGGTCCGGACGAGAGCGGGCGTGCCCGCCGCCAGTCCGACTGCGAGCGCGTACGGCGTCGCCACGTGCAGCGACAGGCCGCCCGCGACCACGCCCGCGGCGACGATTCCGGCGACGAACTCCAGCGTGGGGCGACTGACCATACCGGGGATTGCGGGGTTCGCGAGAAAACTGTTGTCAGTCGGAGACGCTCGTGACCGTGCCGACGCCCTTGCTCGACCCCTCGCGGAACACGAACCGCTGGCCCTCCTCCACGAGGTACGGTCGGAACTTGAAGCGAACGCTCGTCTCGCCGGTGTCCCCGGGGAGCAGTTGGCCGCCCGACGGGTCGAACTTCGCGGCCTCGCCGATGGTTTCGAGGTGGACGACCGGCTCGTAGCCCGCGTCGATTCGCGTCGGGTGGTTCAACACCATCACCTCGGCCTCGAACTCCCGGACTGGCGTCGGGTCGGCGTCCGACGGCAGCAACACCATCCCGCGCTCCACGTCCTCCTCGCGGACGCCCTTCAGCGCGATGCCGACGATGCGGCCGGCCTGCGCGCGGTCGACGCGGTGGTAGTGCATCTCGATCGAGCGCACCTCCACGCGCCGGAACTCCCCGCTCGGGAACGGCCCGAGCAGGAGTTCGTCGCCCGCCTCGACGGTGCCGGATTTCACGGTGCCGGAGGCCACCGCGCCGACGCCCGTGACGTTGTACGTGCGGTCGACGTACATCCGGAACGCTCCGCTGGCCGCCGTCGTCTTCGGGAGGCGCTCGAACATCTCGTCGAGCACCTCCAGCCCCTCGGTCGTCACCGCGCTCGTTCGCACGATGGGGACGACGTTCTCGCCGACCTCCTCGACGGCCGCGTCGACGCCGTGGCGCGCCACCGGGAGCGGCGTGCGCCCGGTCTGCCGGAGCAGGCGCTCGACCTCGCGTTCGACCTCGGTCACGCGCTCCTCGTCCACGAGGTCGGTCTTCGTGATAGCGACGATGGTCGGCAGTTCGGTCGCCAGCAGGACGCCCGCGTGCTCGCGGGTCGTCTTCGTCGGGCCGTCGTCGGCCGCCACCGTCAGCAGGCCGTAGTCGAGTTTCTGTCCGACGAGCCCCCTGATGGTGGTCGACAGCCACGGTTCGTGGCCGACGGTGTCGACGAAACTCACGACGCGGTCTGCGTTCTCCACGACCGCCGCGCGCTCGTCCTTCCGGTCGGGGTTCCGCACGCGCATCGGGCCGTCGCCGTCGAAGCCGTAGACGCCGTAGGAGAGGTCCGCCGACAGGCCGCGCTCGACCTCGTGGGGCTGGACGTCGAGGAAGCCCCGGGTACTGCCGTCGCCGTCGTCCGGGTCGCCCGTGACGAGACTGCCGACGAGCGTCGACTTCCCGTGGTCGACGTGACCCGCCGTCCCGACGATGATGTGGTCGTCGTCGGTGGACAGCGCCGCGCCGTCCCGAATCGTCGCGACGCCCACGATGCCGCCGTCGCCGTCCTCGGTGCCCCACGTCTGCACGTCCTCGATGTGCGCGCCCGCCTCCTCGGCGAGCAGGCTCAACACGTCCATCGTCTCCGAGAACGTCTCCGGGGAGACGCCGGCGACGCCGCCGTCGTCGGTCACGCCGAGCACGTACTCGGCCTCCCCGTCCCCGGAGAGCACGCGGTGCCGGAGTTGCGCCGCGAGACTCTCCATTCGCCCGTCGGCGAGGTGGACGTCGCGGCTGAATCGCTCCTTGAACTCCACGCTCCCGCCCTCCCGTTCGCCGCGTTCGAGCGCGGTCACCAGTCGGGCACGGTCGCGTCCCATGGGACCGCGTTAGGGACTACCAGACAAAAGCCTTCCCCGGATAGCGGTACGTAGCCGTCCCGAGATTGCCGTTCCCGAACTACGCCCAGCCGAGGTCGCCCGGCACGTCGCCCAGTTCGCCGCCTCCGTAGCGCAGGGCGTCCCACCCCGCGTTCGCTGCGCCGTCCACGTCCGCGTCGGCGTCACCGACCAGCGCGTACGCGTCCGCCGGCAGGCGGCGCTCGGCCAACTCGAAGGGCGCCAAATCGGGCTTGTGTGCGCCCGCCTCGTAACTCGCGACCACGCAGTCGACGTGCTCGTGGAGGCCGTGGGCCGCGAGTTTCGCGCGCTGGAACTCCGGCGCGCCGTTCGTCAGCACGCCAACGCGGTACGCCTCGCCGAGTTCTGCGAGCGTCTCGCCCGCGCCCGGCGACGGCTCCAACAGTTCGATTTCCGCGTCCAGCAGCGCCGCGGCCGTCTCCTCGACGCCGCCGTCGAAGCCCGCCTCCGCACGAGCGCGCTCCACGCCGCCCCGGTACGGCGCCGGCTCGCAGGCCTCGAAGCGCTCCAGAAAGCCCGCGTTGTACGCCTCCAGCCACTCGTCCCGCGCCTCTCCCGCGACCGCCTCGAACGCCGCCGTCATCGCGTCCACGACGTCGCCCTCGTCGAACTGGAGGAGCGTCCCGTCGAGGTCGAAGTAGATGGCTCGCACACCCCGGAATTGGCGGAGGGGACCGTAGCCGTTACGCCTCGCGTTTCAGGCGCTCGTAGGCCTCGTTCACGCGAGAGAACTGCTCGCTGTCCCCGCCGCGGTCCGGGTGCAGGTCGCGGGCCTTCTCCCGGTACGCCGCCTTCACCTCCTCCGCGCTCGCATCCGGTTCGACGCCGAGCACGCGGTAGTCCTCGCGACGCGGCCGGTCCGCCGCCGCGCCGTCCGCCTGCGTCCGGTCTCGCCGCCGGCCACCGCCGCGACGCTCGCCCGCGTCGCGCCGACTCTCGCGGGCGCGGCGACTCTGCCCGCCCCGCGGCCCGCGGCTCGCTGCGCCGCCGTCCGCCGCGCGCCGGCGTTGCTCGCGCTCGAACTGCTCGCGGGAGACGCGACGCCGACGGTAGCCGCGCTCGAACGCCCCGCCCGACGCGTGGTAGTAGAAGATGCCCGCCGCGAGACCGAAGGGCACCGCGATGCCCAGCGCCACGGGACTGTACACCACGCCCAGAACGCCGAACACGACGCTAACTGCGCCGAACACCGCGGTCAACCCCCAGACGATGGTCGAATCCGGCTCCACGCCTCGACGTACGGCGTCGAAGAGTAAGGGTGTTGGCCTCACCCTCAAGCCCCCCGAGACCCTACACGGAAACATGAGCGTCTCCGGCCTCTGTTCGGTCTGTGGGAACGCACAGGCACAGTTCACCTGCGACCGCTGTGGCGCGGTCGTCTGCCAGGAACACTACGACGCCGCGACCGGCTTTTGCACCGAGTGCGCCGCCGAAGTCCGGCGCGGCCGCGGCGAGACCGACGGCCCGCGCTAGCGGAACTGATTCAGTCGCTCTTTCAGGCGCCGGGCCGCGTCGCCCGCGGCGCTCGCCCACTCCGGCGACTCCTCGCCGGCGAAGATGATGCCCCGCGTCGAGTTCACGACGCCGACGCCCTCGCTGTTCAGGCCGTACTCGACGGCGGCCTCGGCGTCACCGCCCTGCGCGCCGACGCCCGGCACGAGGAAGGGAAGTTCGGGCACGCGCTCCCGGATGGCTTCGAGTTCCTCGGGCGCCGTCGCGCCGACGACGAGACCGACGTTCCCGTACTCGTCGTTCCACCCCGAGGCGCGCTCCGCGACGTGCTCGTAGAGCCGCCGGTCGTACGCCGCGAGTTCGAGGTGCTGGAAGTCCATCCCGCCCGGGTTCGACGTCCGGCACAGCACGAACACGCCCGCGTCCTCCCGCGAGAGGAACGGCTGGAGCGCGTCCTCGCCGAGGTACGGATTGACGGTGATGGCGTCCACGTAGTCCAGAATCTCGGCGTACTGGCGGGCCGTGTTCCCGATGTCCGCGCGCTTCGCGTCCAACAGGACGGGCACGCCCTTCCCGTGGGCGTACGCCACCGTCTCACGGAGCGCGCGCCAGCCGTCGCTGTCCTCGTAGAACGCCGCGTTCGGCTTGAACACCGCGGCGTGCTCGTGGGTCGCGTCGATGACGCGGCGGTTGAACGCCCACCGCGGCAGGTCCGCGTCCCGGACCTCCTCCGGGAGCCGGTCCGTGTCGGGGTCGAGGCCGACGCTCACGACGGTGTCCGCTGCGTCGATTCGCGCCGCGAGGTCGTCGAAGAATCCCATACCTCGGCCTCCCCGCGCCCGGAGAAAAGCGGTTCGCTTTCTCGGCCCCCGCTGGCAGTCACCTCTCGCCGACTGTGAGTTCACGCCATCGTCGCCGCGCCGACCGCGTCGAGCGCTCGCTTCGCGTCCACGCCGCTCTCCACGAACACCACGAGCCGCGGCGGCTCGCCCCCCACCGGGCGCGTCCGCAGCCCGCCCGATTCGGCCGCCTCCCGCGCCGCATCGAGTCCCGAGACCAGTTCCACTCGCGCGCGGTCCGGCTGGACGTACACCGACGCGAGTCGCTCGCCGTCCGCTTCCACGTCGTAGGCGCGCGCGCCGTCTGTCGTCGGCTCCACGTCCGGGTCGGCGTTCGCCACCGCCAGTCGGTCGAACGGCGCGTTCTCGTGACCGGTCAGTTCGCTCGACAGCAGTTCCGCGATTCGCTTCCCGTCGGTTTCGCTTTTCTCGACCATCTTAGCCCTCCAGTTCGGCTCTCGCCTTCTCGGCCGCGTCGTCCACGTCCACGCCGCGGCGGCGCGCGTACACCACCGCCGCCGCGTCCGCCGTCACGCCCAACTCGGACTGCAGTTCGTTCACCGCCGCCACCGTCTCCTGTCGGTCGTGGCCGTCCGAGACGAGCGCGTCCAGCGCGCGCTCGAACGCCGAGCGCTCCTGAAAGAGCGAGGCGTCCGGCGTGAACTCCTCGGGAGTCTCCACGCCGTCCGGGTCGAACTCGGCGACCAGTTCGCCGTCCTCGCGGGCGACGAGGCCCTCGCCGGTCGCCACGTCCAGCAGTCGTTTCGCCTGGTCCGGACTCATCCAGTCGCGGTCCAGCGACAGCGTCACCACGAACGCCTGCTCGGCGATTCGCTGTTTCCCCTTCTGCTTGAACGGCGCGGCGACCGCTACCCGGAGACTCATACCCGAGTACAGCGCCGGCACGCGCCTAAAGCCTGCGTTCCCGCCTAACCGAGCCTTTCAAGTGCGTCCTGCGCCACTTCCCGGGTATGCAACACCAAGGCCGTTCCAAACGCTCCAAGACGGGCGCTCGACTCCGACCGCGCTCCAAGAAGGACAAGTCCGAGCTCGGTCGCGCGCCCACCGAGACGACGGTCGGCGAACCGCGCTTCCGCACCGTCGACGCCCGCGGCAACGTCGAGAAGGTCCGCGCGCTCTCCACGAACGTCGCCAACGTCGCCACCGACGACGGCACCGTCCGCGCCACCATCGAGGACGTCAGCGAGAACAAGGCGAACCCGAACTACGCCCGCCGTAACATCATCACGAAGGGCGCCGTCATCGAGACGGACGCCGGCGCCGCCCGCGTCACCTCCCGCCCCGGCCAGAACGGGCAGGTGAACGCGACGCTCGTCGACGAATAAGCGGTTCCCTCCTCTCGACTCTCGCTCCGACGACCGCCAGCGCCCGCTACGGGTGGAAGCGCTCGCGGTGAATCTCCTCGGTGTCGCCGCCGACCGGGTAACTGACGACCACCTCGTCGCCCTCGGGGTCGACGCCGACGTTGAGGTAGTTCAGCGACCCCACCGGTTCGGCTTCGCCCTCGCCGCCCTGCACGGTGGAGACCACGCGCACGCGGCCCTCCTCGTCGGTGTCGTTGAAGTTCACGCGCGCAATCGCGTCGCGGTCGTCCGTCTCGGGGTCGACGACGAACTCGATGCTGTCAACGAGGCGGTCGCTCTCGGGGTAGCGCTCGCGGTGGACGACACGGGACTCGCCGTCGACGGTCGCCGACACCACGACCTCGTCGCCGCCCGAGTCGAGGCCGACTTCGAGGTAGTTCACACTCCCCGGCGTGCTCGTCGACGTCGAATCGCCGGACTGCACCGCCTCGACGGTCACGCTGTCCGCGACCACGTCGGAGACGAACTGCACGCGCGCCGCGTTCTGGTCCGGTTCGAACGCCACGCCCGAGACGACGCGCGCAGGCAGCGCCTCGTCGGCGGACTTCCCAGAGCCCAACCCCTGCGCGAGAATCAGCCACCCGCCGTCCCGTTCGACGGTGACGAACTGGGCGGTCTCGGTGCCGGATTCGGACTCGAACGTGGCTTCGACGACCACGGCGTCCCGGCCGGCGAGCGCGTCCTCGATTGCGTTCTGCTCGGTGTCGGGACCGGGCAACGTCGCCGACGCCACGAGGTCGACGGTGACCTCGCGGTCGACCTGTTCGAGGGCCACGCTCTCGGGGAACGTCGAGTTCTCGTAGAGGTTCTCGGCGTCCTCCCGGGAGAGTTTCTCGACGCTGAACGGGTGGAGGGGATGGAACGGCCCTTGGAACGCCGCCGCGTCCGCTGCGTTCGCGAACGTCTCGACGGCCGCCGTCGGACTGTCGGCCGGTTCGGGTGCTCGCTCGTCCGGCGTCGTCTGCTCGGTCGTTTGTTCGGTCGTCGTCGGTTCCTCGGTCGTCGGCTCGGTGGTCGACGCCGTCGTCTCGTCGTCGCCGTTCGACGTACCGGTGCAGCCAGCGACGCCGGCGACGCCGGCGGCCGCGAGCGCGCTCAATGCCTCTCGTCGCGAAAGGTCGGAGACCATTACCGTCCCCTTCCGTCTCTCGGGACTTCAGTACCCCGAGCGCGTTTCCGCGCCAGCGACTCGCCTGAAGGTATTTACGTCGCGAGCATTGTGAGACCGAAAACCCCGACGGAAGAAGGGACTACTGGAATCCGATGTGTTCGCCGCCGCGGCGGCCGCTGTCGGGTGCTTGGCTGCCCTTGAACTGCTCTTCGACTTGGTCGTAGTAGTCCATGAGGTCGTCCGTGATGGTGGGGCGGACGTTCTCCAGGGCCTTCCGGAAGTGGCGCATCTCGACGACGTCGGCGTCGTCGTCCTCGCGGAGCGCCTCGATGGCGCCCTCGCGGGCGATGTTCGCGAGGTCACTACCCACGTAGCCGTCCGTGATTTCCGCGAGTTCGCGGAGGGAGACGTCGGGCGCGAGGGGGATGTCTCCGGAGTGAATCTTCAGAATCTGCTCGCGGCCTTCGACGTCCGGCTGGCCGACCATGACGAGGCGGTCGAACCGCCCGCTCCGGATGAGCGCGGGGTCGATGATGTCCGGGCGGTTGGTGGCGCCGATGACCATCACGTCCTCCATCTCCTCGAGGCCGTCCAGTTCGGTGAGGAGTTGGTTGACGACGCGCTCGCTGACGTTGTTCCCGACTTCCTGTCCGCGGCCGGGCGCGAGGCTGTCGAGTTCGTCGAAGAAGATGACCGTCGGGGAGACCTGCCGGGCCTTCCGGAAGGTCTGTCGGATGGCCTTCTCCGACTCGCCGACCCACTTCGAGAGGAGTTGGGGGCCGCGGACCGAGATGAAGTTCGCGTTCGTCTCGTTGGCGACGGCTTTCGCCATCAGCGTCTTCCCGGTGCCCGGCGGCCCGTACAGCAGGACGCCGGCCGGCGGGTCGATGCCCATGCGCCCGAACTTCTCGGGTTCGTTCAGCGGCCACTCGACGGACTCCTTGACGTTGTCCTTCGCGTCCGTGAGGCCGCCGACGTCGTCCCACGTAATCTTCGGGAGTTCGACGAGGACCTCCCGCATCGCGGAGGGTTCGACCTCGTTGAGCGCGCCCTTGAAGTCCTGGCGCTTGACGATCATGCGGTCGATGAGGCTCGGCGGGATGTCCTCCTCGTCTAAATCTATCTCGGGGAGGTAGCGCCGGAGCGCGCGCATCGCAGCCTCCTTCGTCAGGCTCTCGATGTCGGCGCCGACGAAGCCGTGGGTGTCGTCGGCGAGCGACCCGAGGTTCACGTCGTCCGAGAGGGGCATGCCGCGGGTGTGAATCTTCAGAATCTCCTCGCGGCCGACCTCGTCGGGGACGCCGATTTCGATTTCGCGGTCGAAGCGGCCCGGACGCCGGAGCGCGGGGTCGACGGCGTCCACGCGGTTCGTCGCCGCGATGACGATGACCTGGCCGCGGCCCTCGAGGCCGTCCATCATCGTCAGGAGTTGCGCGACGACGCGGCGCTCGACCTCGCCGGTGACGTCCTCGCGCTTGGGCGCGATGGAGTCGAGTTCGTCGATGAAGATGATGGCCGGCGACTCGTCTTTCGCGTCCTCGAAGATTTCGCGGAGTTGCTGTTCGGACTCGCCGTAGTACTTCGAGATGATTTCCGGGCCCGCAATCGAGAAGAACGACGCGGAGGTCTCGTTGGCGACGGCTTTCGCGAGCAGCGTCTTCCCGGTGCCGGGCGGCCCGTGGAGCAACACCCCCTGTGGCGGCTCGATGCCGAGCTTCTGGAAGATCTGGGGGTGTTTCATCGGGAGTTCGACCATCTCCCGGACGCGCTGAATCTCGTTCTCTAAGCCGCCGATGTCCTCGTAGGTGATGCCGCCGCCGGTGCGCTCGAAGCCGCTAATCGGCTCCTCGCGCAACTCGACTTCGGTGTCCTCGGTGACCAGACAGACGCCCTCCGGCTCCGTCTCGACGGCGATGAGCGGGATGGCCTGCCCGGGCGAGCGCATGAACGGGTGGTTCGTGCTCGACATGACGGGCACGATGTCCCGCGAGACGACCGGGCGCTTCAGAATCTGGCGTTTCACCATGCCGGCCGCGTCCGAGCCGAACTGGACGCTGGCCTCCTCGGGGGGTGCGAGGACGAGGCGGTCGGCCTTCTCGGCCTCCGCCTTCCGAATCTTCACGCGTTCGCCGATGCCGACGTCGGCGTTCTGGCGCGTGAATCCGTCGATGCGGATGGTGTCCGTGTTCCAGTCCTGCCGGTCGGCGCGCCACACTTTGGCCGCCGTGGTTTCGGCCCCCTCGATTTCGATGATGTCACCCGGACTGAGCTTCAGGTGCAACAGGGTGTCGGGGTCGAGGCGCGCGATGCCTCGGCCCGAGTCGTTCGGGTAGGCTTTCGCGACCTCAAGTTGAACTTCGTTCATGATTGGAGACTGCGGGGATGTGTGCGAATCCGGCGTGACCACGGAAGTACTTTCCGCCGACCGCCGCCGGCCCCGCGCGTGCCAAATACTACCACGCACGCACTGATAGACGTGGCGCCTCTGGCCCGTTCTGCCGGCACCAGAGTTCGGCGCGCTCGCGGCCCCACGGTCCGACGCCGGACTGGGGCCGAGAATCCGACCACGCGAAGACGCGCCCTAGTCCTCCTCGCGGTGTTCGTCGAGCGCCTCGTCGAGCGTGAGTTCGCCCGCCGCGACCTTCCGCGCGAGCGCCTCCGTGATGGCTCGGTTCTCGTCGCTTCGCTCCCGAGACCGGCTCTTGATGACCTGAATCTCGCCCTCCGTCGGGTCGATGCGCCGGCCCTCTATCTCCTCGCCGGCCATCGACGCGATGTTCACTGCGGCGAGCACGTCACCCATCCCGCGAGCGCCCGGCCCGAGGAACGGCGTCGTCCCCGTTTCGTCCACGAGTTCGACGCGCACGTCGTCGAGCGCGTCCACGATGCGCGCGCCCTGCAACCGCGCGCCGTCGCCGATTCGAACCACGGCGTCGGACTCGCCCGCGACCTCCTCGGCGACGACCTCGGGCACGTCCTCGACCGGCACCTGAAACGCCGCGACGACCATCCCGCCGCGCAGAACGGCGATGCCGGGACGCGTCCCCGGGTCCACGCCGACCACGGTGCGGCCGTCGCCGCCCCGCATCGACACGAGCGCGGCCTCCACCGCGCGCCGCGCGGCCCCCGCTTCGGCGACGACGACCGGCGCCTCGGCGTCCACGCCCTCGCCCGCCGTGATTACCACGTCAGCGGTCTCCGGGACCGGTTCGTCGGCTTCGACGGTCGTGAACTCCACGTCGCGGTCCCGCAGCTCCGCGACCACCTCGTGGTACACTTCGAAGTCCTCCGTCGCGACGACAATCACTGCCGGAGGTCCGCGCCGCGGCGGCAAAACGCTTGCCCGCGCGCCGCGCCGACCCGGGAGTGAGTAGTCCGCAGGACTACGAACTTCGGTCGGTAAACGACCGCAGGGAGTGCACCGACCGGGAGTATTTTGCGGGGGAAGCGCCAACTCCGGGTAGTGACCGACGACACCCACATCTCGACCGGCTGTGGCGCGCTCGACGACCTGCTGGGGGGCGGCGTCGAGCGCGGCACCGTCACGCAACTGTACGGGCCGCCGGGCGCCGGGAAGACGAACGTCGCGCTCTCGGCGGCCGTCGAGGTCGCCACCGACGGCGGCACCGCGGTGTACGTCGACACCGAAGGCATCTCCGTCGAGCGATTCGACCAACTGCTCTCCGCGCGCACCGACGACCCCGACGCCGCCGCCTCGCGCATCGTCGTCTCCGAGGCCCACGACTTCGAGGAGCAGGCCGAAGCCGTCCGCGACACCGAGGACTTCGCCGACCGCGCGGACCTCGTCGTCCTCGACTCTGCGACCGGCTTCTACCGCCTGCGCCGGGGGGACGACGAGGACGCCGGCGACGCGCTCCGCAGAGTCGCCGACCAGGTCACGCACCTCCTCTCGCTCGCGCGCAAACACGACCTCGCCGTCGTCGTCACGAACCAGGTGTTCACGGACGTCGAGAGCGACAGCGACCGCGTCCGCCCGCTCGGCGGCCACACGCTCTCACACTGGACCGGCGCGGTCGTGCGCATCGACCGGTTCCGCGGCGGCAACCGCCGCGCCACGCTGGAGAAACACCGCGCCCGCCCGGAGGGCGAGCAGGCGCGCTTCGAGATTACCGACTCGGGCGTCGAGGGCGTCGAGAGCGACGCCTACTGACTACGGCGACGCCCGGAACTCGCCGTGTTTCATCCCGAGGAAGAAGGAGACGACGGCGAACGCTATCATCGACGGCAACACCATCATGAACAGGGTGTCCGTCTGCATCACGTCCATCGCGGCGAGGCCGGCGATGCCCACGACCACGATGGCGACGAGCACGCCCACGGACCGAACGAAGTCGAACTCCATACCGCCGGGTAGGGAGCGCCCCACAAAATAGGTTCCCGAACGTGCGAGGCGCTCGGGTTCTGGCACGACCGCGAACGCGTGACTGGGAGCACGGAATTCGACGACCGATAGAGACCAACAGCATCCGCGAGCGTAGCGAGCGGTTCGCCGAGCGCGAGCACCGCGAGCGCTCGGGCCGACGACTGAGCGGAACGAAGTGGAGCGAATGAGGAGTGCTTTTTCCCCAAGTTTTTGCCGAGGGGGTGCGCGCTCTGCGCGTACCCCCGCAGCGCAAAAAGTGGGTTACAGTTCGTTCAGTTTCCGCAGCAGTTGGCCTTCGTACTCTTCGTCGTGTTCGATGCCCTTGAGTTCGAGGACGTTGCGTTCGAGTTTGTCGAGGGCGACGTGGAACGCGTTGTCTGCGCCGTAGCCTTCGCCGGAGCCGGCGACCTGGCCCTTGTTGGTGCGGAGGCGAATCTGGGCCTGAATCAGGGGGGTGCCGCGGAGCTTCTCCTTGTGCTTGTGGAGGCGGACGTGGGCGTGGTGGACGTTCATCTCGCCGTACTTCGCGGCGACCTGTTCGATGCGCTCTTGGACTTCCTGTCGGGAGAGCGCGTCGAGCAGTTCGATGTTCGTAATCTGGACGTCGAGGTGCTCTTCTTCGGTGTAGGAGAGCGCGCGCAGCACGTCCGTCTTCGTGAGGATGCCGCCGACAACGCGGTCGTCGTCGGCGGGCGTGACGACGACGCCGGAGTAGTCGTTGTCGAGCATCTCGCCGACGGCGTCCTTGACGCTGTCTTCGACGGTGACCGTCTCGACGGGGCTGGACATCTCGTCGTAGACGGGGAGGTCGAGCAGGCGCTCGATTTCGCCGCGTCGGTCGCCGCGGGTGGTCTTCTGGTTGTCGCGGACGACGAAGTCGACGATGTCGTGTCGGGTGACGATGCCGGTCAGGAAGCCGCTATCGTCGACCACGGGAAGGCGGGAGATGCCGTGTTCGCGCAGGAGATTGATGACCTTCCCCATGGTGTCGTCCTCGGCGACGGTGACGACGTTCTCCGTGAAGATGTCGCCGACGGTGAGCGCGTCGAGGTTCTCCAGCACCGCTTCGAGGATGGCGTCCTCGGTGACGACGCCCCAGAGGTTGTCCGCCTCGAAGACGGGCGCGATTTTCGTGCCGCCCTCGACGAGCATGCGTGCGGTCTCCCGCACGTCCTCGGTGCGGGAGATTTTCGGCGCGTCGGCGACGAGCGCGGCGACCTTCGTGTCGTCCTCGATGTGGGACTGGATGAGCTGTCGCTGCGTGATGACGCCCTCGTACTGTCCGGCTTCAGTGACGATGATGCCCTTCGGGTTCTCCTCCTCGAAGATAGAGCGGACCTTGCCCAACCGTTCCTCGGCTTCGACCTCGGCGTAGTCGTTCGTCGCGATGTCAGAGATATCCATGGTCCTACACCCGGAACGACACGGACCAGCGTCTTGAACTTTATTGCGGCTCTCGCGGACTCGGAGCGCCGTCGTAGAGTTTTACCGGTGGGGTGCGTAGGCGCTGTCGTGCTCCCAGACGTCGGCGCGGCGTTCGGCGATTACACGTACCTCGCGACGGAGGTCGCGTTCGGCTCGCTCGCCGTCGCCTTGCTCTACCGCGCCGACGCGCTCCGTCGCGCGGCGACGACCGTCGCGGTTCTCTACCCCGTCGCGTACGTCTGGGACTGGTACACGCTCACTATCGGCGTGTTCGCAATCGAACTACGGACCGGCGTCGACCTCCTCGGCATCCCAATCGAGGAACACATCTTCATGGTGGTCGTGCCGGCGCTCGTCGTCGCGTTCCACGAGACGCTCCACGGCGAGAACTAAGTGCGTAGCCCGAATAGCCCCGTACATGGGCGACCGCGCGTGCTGGCTGTCCTACTGTCCCGAGTGCGACGCGCGAGCGACCGTCGCAGACGACGAGTGTCCGGCGTGCGGGACGTCGCTGCCCGACGAGTGACTGCGAGGCGAGCCTGCGCCGCGACGACCCGAAAGTAAAAACGTCGCCTCGACCAACCACGACGCGTGACCGACGAAACGACGCGGTCCCGCTGGACGCTGCTCGGCTTCGGCGGCGCCGCGAGCCTCTGTTGTATCGGTGCGACGGGCGCCGCTGCCGGCGGTGCGGCGACCGGCGTCGTCGCCACGGCGACGAGCGGACTCGTGCAGGTGGCCGTGACCGCGCTCACGCTGGCGCTCGTCGCCGGCGCGCTCCGTCTCCGCCGTGGCGGCGACGCCTGCGAGCGCTGACGGCGCTCGCGCCCGAGACGTGTCGATATCCGACACGTCCGCACGCCTACGAATGACTGCTCCCAATTTGCAGGCCGCGAACTGGCAGTAGAATGGCTCTCGGCACCGTCGAACTTTTGTGTCAGGCGCGCCGGTATCGGCTATGAGCGACTGCGGGGAGGGTCGGGACGCGCCGCTGAAGGCCCGCGTCCTCGACCGGATATCCGACGGCGTCGTCGGACTCGACGCCGACCTCCGGTACACGTTCGTCAACGACACCGCCGCGGACTTCCTCGGCGTGTCCCGCGAGGAACTGCTCGGCACGCACCTCTGGGAGGTGTTCCCGGACGCCACCGGCACGACCGCCCAAGAGAAGATTCGCGAAGCCCTCGACACCCGACGACAGACCTCCTACGAGCGGTACAACGACCAGACCGACCAGTGGTACAACACGCGCGTCTACCCCGACGAAGACGGCGTCACGCTCTACTTCACGACGATATCGGAGCGCGAGGAGTTCGAGTACGAGTTCGACGCGAACCGCCAACTGACGGAACTGATTCGGAACACCACCGAGGCCATCTACGTCAAGGACCGCGACGGCCACTACCGACTGATGAACGAGGCCGCAGCCAACCTCTTCGGCCTCGACTCCGAGGCGGTCCTCGGGAAACACGACGAAGAACTCTTCGACGCGGAGTCGACGGCGGGCATCCGCGCCGTCGACGAAGCGGTCGTCGAACACGGCGAACCCCGGACGCGCGAATCCGCCCTCTACATCGACGGCGAGCGCCACGTCTTCCTGACGAACAAGTACCCCTACCGGGACGACGACGGCAACGTCGTCGGCGTCATGGGCATCAGCCGCGACATCACCGACCGGAACCACCGCGAACAGCGCCTCGAGGAACTCACCGAACAGTACGACGCGCTCTGCGAGAACGCCCAGGACGGCATCTTCGTCGTCAACGTCGACACCGCGGGCGACGAGACGACCTTCCGATTCGAGCGCCTGAGCCCCTCCACCGAGTCGATGACCGGCCTGCACAACGACGACGTCCGCGGGAAGACGCTCCGCGAGGCGCTCGGCGCCGACATCGCGTCGACACTCCGCGAGAACTACCGGCGCTGTGTCGACGCTCGCGAACCGATCACGTTCGAGGAGACGTTCTCCCTCCCCGAGGGGTCGATGACCCTCCAGACGAAACTCGCGCCCGTCGTCGTCGACGGCGACGTCACCCGAATCGTCGGTATCACGCGCGACACGACCACTCGCGTCGAACGCGAAGCGTCCCTCGAACGCCGGAACGAGCGCTTAGACGAGTTCGCGGCGGTCATCTCTCACGACCTCCGGAACCCCCTCAGCATCGCGCAGGGCCACTCCGCGCTGCTCGCCGACGACAGCGACGCCGGCGACGTCGAGCAGATTCTCGCCGCGCTCGAACGCATGGACGCCATCGTGCAGGACACCCTCACACTCGCCCGCCAGGGACGGACCGTCGCCGACACCGAACCCGTCGAACTCCGGTCGCTCGTCCACCGATACTGGCGCATGGTCGACACGCGCGCCGCGACCGTCGACGTCGTCGACGACGTCACCGTCGACGGCGACCCCAGTCGACTCGGCCAGGCGCTGGAGAACCTCTTCCGGAACGCCGTCGAACACGCCGGCGACACCGCGACCGTTCGCGTCGGCCGCGCCACCGACGCCGGCTTCTACGTCGAAGACGACGGCCCCGGCATCCCCGACGACCAGCGAAACCAGGTGTTCGACGCCGGCCACACGTCCGTCGCCGACGGCACCGGCTTCGGCCTCGCCATCGTCGAACGCATCGCCGACGCCCACGGCTGGCAAGTCGACGTGCGCGACAGCGAGTCCGGCGGTGCACGCTTCGAGTTCTCAGACGTCGACGTCGTCTCGTAAGTCGGCCGCGGCGCTCGTCGGTTCGAGTTTCAGAACACGGGCCGAGCGGATTCGAACCTCGGTCGGACGTGCTCGCTTCGCTGTGCGCGACCTCCCTGATTCAAATCTGGCGGACCATTCACGCGGGTATCACGCGACCAGCGACAGAACCGTCGCTGGTCGGCGTGAGTTAGTTGAGAAGTGGGTTGGGGCGGATTTGAACCGCCGACCTCCTCCATGTCAAGGAGGTGTCATAGCCTGACTAGACCACCAACCCTCGCGGACTTCGAACGCATCCAATCGTTGTCCGGGGGTATAGTTGAAGGTTTCGAATCGGGGAGTGCGTCGGGGGTGTCACCGCGTCGCACGACAGGTTTAAGTTTTCGTACAATGTTGTACACTACAACCCGAAACAGTACATTGGTGTCTACTATGCAGGAATACATCGAACGCGCCACGGCGGGCGAGGACCTCACACTCGACGAGGCCCGCGACGCCGTCACGCGACTGCTCGAGGACGCGACCGACGCCGAAATCGGTGCGCTGCTCGCGGCGCTCCGCGCGAAAGGCGAGACCGAGACCGAAATCGCGGGGTTCGCGCAGGGAATGCGGGACGCCGCACACACCATCGACCCGGACCGCGCGCCCCTCGTCGACACCTGCGGCACGGGCGGCGACGACTACGACACCATCAACGTCTCCACGACGTCCACGATGGTCGCCAGCGGCGCCGGCGTCCCGGTCGCCAAGCACGGCAACTACTCCGTCTCCTCGTCGTCGGGCAGTTCCGACGTTCTCGACGAGGTGGGCGTCGACCTCGACGCCGACCCGGAGGCGGTCGAAGAGCGCATCGAGGCCGACGGCATCGGTTACATGCACGCGCCCGCGTTCCACCCCGCGATGAAGGCCGTCATCGGCGCGCGCCGCGACCTCGGCGTGCGCACCATCTTCAACGTCCTCGGTCCGCTCACGAACCCGGCCGGCGCCGACGCGCAGGTCGTCGGCGTCTACGACCCCGACCTCGTGCCCGTGCTCGCGTCCGCGCTCTCCCACATGGACGTGGACCGCGCGGTGGTCGTCCACGGCGACGGTCTCGACGAGTTCGCGCTCCACGGCGAGTCCGTCGTCGCCGAAGTGGACGGCGACTCGGTCGAGGAGTACACCGTCACGCCCGACGACTTCGGTCTCGACGAGGCGCCCATCGAAGCGGTCGCCGGCGGCACGCCCGCGGAGAACGCACAGGACCTCCGGGGCATCGTCACCGGCGACGTGACCGGCGCGAAGCGAGACATCATCCTCGCGAACGCGGGCGCCGCCGTCTACGTCGGCGGCGAGGCCGACTCCCTGCGCGAGGGCGCCGAGCGCGCCCGCGAAGCCATCGACTCCGGCGCGGCCGCCGAGACGCTGCGCGCGCTCCGCGAGCCCCCCGTGGCGGCGCGATGACGCGCGCGAAAGTCTGTGGATTGACGACCGAGCGCGACCGCGACGCGGCTGTCGACGCGGGCGCCGACGCGGTCGGGGTCATTTCGGACGTGCCCGTGGACACGCACCGAGAGGTGAGCGCGACACGCGCCGAGGAACTGCTCGCGGGCGCGCCGCCGTTCGTCACCACCGTGCTCGTGACGATGCCCGAAACGCCGGAGGGCGCCGTCCGCATCGCCGAACGCGTGGCGCCCGACGTCCTCCAGATTCACGGCGACCTCCCCGTCGGCGACGTGGCGTACGTCGCGTCGAACACCGACTGTCGCGTCCTCAAGACCGTGGACGCGGGCGACCCGGACGGCGCGCGCTACGACGACGTGGTGGACGCGCTCCTCGTAGACTCCGTGGACGCCGAGGGCGCAGGCGGCACGGGCGAGACTCACGACTGGGACGCCACCCGCGAGTTCGCCGACTCAGTCGACTCGCCGGTCGTGCTCGCTGGCGGCCTCACTCCGGCGAACGTCGCCGAGGCCGCCGCGACCGTCGACCCGTTCGCCGTCGACGTGGCCTCCGGCGTCGAGGCCGACGACGGCACGAAAGACCACGACGCAGTCCGCGAGTTCGTCGCGAGCGCGCGCCGCGACCCGGCGGTGGTCGAGTCGTGATGGACGCTACCCGCGACGAGTTCGTCGACCTCGCGAGCGACGGCCCCGCGGTCGTTCGCGTCGCGGCGACCGTCGACACCGACGTGACGCCGCTGACCGCCTACGACGCGCTCACCGGCGGCGACGAGAGCGACGCGGCCGACGGACGGGACGACCAGTACGGCTTCCTGCTGGAGAGCGCGGAGAAAACGTCCGCGAGCGACCCTGACGGCGCGTTCCAGCCTTCCGGGGCCTCCGAGAGCCGGCACGCCCGGTACTCGTTCGTCGGCTACGACCCCGCCGCGGTCGTCTCCGTGAGTCCCGAGAACACTGACATCAACGTCCTGCGCGACGAGCGCGCCGTCGACTTCCTCGGCGAGGGCGACGGCGACGTGCTCGACCGGCTCCGGGGCGCACTCCCGGACCTGCCCCGCCGCGGCTTCCCCGACGAGGACCGGCAACTGCTCGACGGCGGCCTCGTCGGCTTCCTCGCGTACGACGCGGTCTACGACCTCTGGCTCGACGAGGTGGGCGTGGAGCGCCCGGAGACGCCGCTCCCCGACGCCGAGTTCGCGCTGTCGACGCGCACGCTCGTCTTCGACCGCGCGACCGGCTCCGTCTCGCTCGTGTTCACGCCCGTGGTCGGCGATGAGGACGACGCGGCCGCGGTGTACGACGACCTGCGCGCCGAGGCCGAGCGCGTCCGGGAGGTGCTTGCGAACGCCGACGACCCCGACTTCGGCGGCTTCCGCGTCACCGACGAGCGCGCCGGCGACCGCGAGTCCTACGAGGAGAGCGTCGCGACCGCGAAGGAGGCCGTTCTCGACGGCGAAGTGTACCAGGCGGTCGTCTCGCGCACGCGAGAACTCGACGGCGACGTCGACCCCCGCGGCCTGTACGCGGCGCTCCGGGACGTGAACCCCTCGCCGTACATGTTCCTGCTCGCGCACGGCGACCGCACCGTGGTCGGCGCGAGCCCCGAGACATTGGTCGCGGTCCACGACGACACCGTGTTGAACAACCCCATCGCGGGCACCTGTCCGCGGGGGTCGAGCCCCGTCGAGGACCGCCGGCTGGCCGGCGAGATGCTCGCCGACGAGAAGGAGCGCGCCGAGCACACGATGCTCGTCGACCTCGCGCGCAACGACGTGCGCCGCGTCAGCGAACCGGGGAGCGTCGCCGTCCCCGAGTTCATGCGCGTGCTGAAGTACAGCCACGTCCAGCACATCGAGTCCACCGTGACCGGCACGCTCGCCGGGGACGCCGACTGCTTCGACGCGACGCGGGCGTCGTTCCCGGCGGGCACACTCTCGGGCGCGCCGAAGGTCCGCGCGATGGAGCACATCGACGCGCTCGAATCGAGTCCGCGGGGAATCTACGGCGGCGGCGTCGGCTACTTCTCGTGGACGGGCGACGCGGAGTTCGCCATCGCCATCCGGTCGGCGACCATCACGTCGGACGGCGACGAGGACACCCTCCGCGTGCGCGCCGGAGCGGGCGTCGTCGCGGACAGCGACCCGAGCGCGGAGTTCGAGGAGACCGAAGCGAAGATGGACGGCGTGCTCGCCGCCGTCGAGCGCATCCGGGAGGAACCGACCGAGGGAACCGAGGAAGCCGACGTCGCGGTGGAGGTGTCGCGATGAAGGTGTTGTTCGTGGACAACTTCGACTCGTTCACGTACAACCTCGTTGAGTACGTCTCCGAGCAGGAAGTCGGGGGCGAGCGTCCCGACACGGAAGTCGTGAAGAACACCGCGTCGCTCGCCGACGTGCGCGCTTCCGACCCGGACGCAGTCGTGATTTCGCCGGGGCCCGGCCACCCAGAGAACGACCGGGACGTGGGCGTGACCAGCGACGTGCTCCGGGAAGTCAGCCCCGGCGTGCCGACGCTCGGCGTTTGTCTCGGCATGGAGGCCGCCGTCCACGAGTACGGCGGCGCCGTCGGGCGCGCGCCCGAGCCGATGCACGGCAAGACGAGTCCCGTCAGCCACGACGACCGCGGCGTGTTCGCCGGCCTCGAACAGGGGTTCCCGGCGGCGCGCTACCACTCGCTGGCCTGCACCGAGATTCCGGACTGTTTCGAGGTTTCGGCGACCACCGAGGGCGACCTGCCGATGGGCGTCCGGCACCGCGAACACCCCATCGAGTGCGTGCAGTTCCACCCCGAGTCCGTCCTCACCGGCGCGGGACACGACGTGGTCGAGAACTTCCTCGCCGGCGTCTAACCGACCAGCGTCGTCACGACCCACGCCGCGCCGACGAGCATTGTCGCGACGACGACGAGTTTCCACGCGATGCTCAGGAGGACGCGACCGACGAGCACAACGACGGCGATGGCGACCAGCGCGAGCAACAGCGTCCCGAGCGGCGACGACGTGAGGCCGCCGAGCGCGAGCAGTGCGGGCGAGAGCAGTGCGGGCGAGAGCATGCCCGGAGCCACGCAGACGACGGTGGTAAGTCTGGGGGCCGCAGTCTGTCGCCGCGGGCCGCCGACGTCCCGCGGTCCGAACGCCGCCCCACCCCCTGCGTTCGGGTGGAAGGTGAAACTATCACGCCGCCGCAGTACCTAGATTCTCCCGCTATCCGGCTATCACTTTCACCCCGCTTTGGAGACCTTCATATTGGTTCCGAGTCTACCTACGAGGCACGCAGAATCGGCCGTCTGACGGCGACCGGTACTGGGGGACCGAGAACACAACTACTAACCTCCCGTGCCGGCTATGCGTTCGTCGTCATCGAGTGCCGACGTTCCACCAATCCATGATGCTGCAACCACCCACCTCACGGACTGTATCGCGGAGGTATCGCCAATGAGTTCCCCCGACGTCTCCGCGGACGACTTGACGCTCCCGGTGAAGCGCGTCGACGGCGACACGCTCGAAGACCGCCTCACCGCAAACGCCTACCAGAACATCCTGCCGGCACGCTACCTGCGCAAGGACGCCGACGGCGAACTCGTCGAACAGCAGGAGGACCTCTTCGTGCGCGTCGCGAAGAACATCGCGCTCGCCGAGGTCGTCTACGAGGCCGACGACGCCGTCGAGGTTTCCCCGAGCCAACTCAAGCCCGACCACCCGCGCCGCGACGAACTCGCGAGCGAGGTGTTCGGTGCCGACGTCGACCCCGACAGCGACGACGAGACGGTCGAACTCACCGAGGACAACGTCAACAAGTTCGCCTACGACACGGTCGTCCCGGAACTCGACGACCCCGAGGTCCGCGAGCACGTCGAGGGCGTGCGCGCCGACTTCCAGGACCTCATGGAGGGCCTGTCGTTCATGCCGAACTCGCCGACGCTGATGAACGCGGGCGACGAGCTCCAGCAGCTCTCGGCGTGTTTCGTCGACTCGCCGGGCGACGACCTCACGGACATCCACCAGACGGCCAAGGAGGCCGCCGAGGTGTTCCAGTCCGGCGGCGGCATGGGGTACGCGTTCTGGAAGCTCCGGCCGTTCGGCGACGCCGTCGGGTCCACGGGCGGCATCGCCTCCGGCCCGGTGACGTTCATGGAGACCTACGACCAGATGTGCGAGACCATCGCGCAGGGCGGCGCGCGACGCGGCGCACAGATGGCCGTGATGCGCGTCAGCCACCCGGACGTCATCGAGTTCATCCACGCGAAGAACAAGGACGTGAGCCTCGCTCACACGCTCAAACTCAACGACCCGGACGACTACACGTACACCGAGTTCTCCGAGGCCCTGGAGGAGGCCCGCGACCTCATCGACGACGACGGTCGCGTGCCCGAACACCTCCGGAACGCCGTCGAGGGCCACCTCTCTAATTTCAACATCTCGGTCGGCGTCACGGACGGCTTCATGGAGGCGCTGGAAGCGGGCGAGGAGTACACGTTCACGAACCCGCGCACCGAGGAACCGCACATCGCCACCGAGGAGACGAAAGAGATGTACTCGCGGTACGGCCTCGGCCACCACGTCACGCCCGGCGAGGAACTGTCGATTCCCGCCGAGGCGCTCTGGGAGCGCGTCGTCGAGGGCGCCCACGAGAACGGCGAACCCGGCGTCATCTACCTCGAACGCGTCAACAAGCAACACTCCTTCGACGTCGAGGAGAACCCGGACCACCGCATCCTCGCGACGAACCCCTGTGGCGAACAGCCCTTAGAGGAGTACGAGGCCTGCAACCTCGGGCACATCAACCTCTCGACGCTCGCCGCCGACGACGCGCCGGACTGGCGCGTCTGGAGCGAGGAACACGAGTTCGACACGCTCGAGGAGGGCGTCAGTCGGTTCCTCGACGAGGCGCTCGCCACCGAGGAGTTCGACCACCGCATCGAGGCGGGAACGCGCTTCCTCGAGAACGTCGTCACGATGTCGGACTTCCCGGTCGAGAAGATCGAGGAGAAGGTCGCCGAGATGCGGAAAATCGGCCTCGGCGTCATGGGCCTCGCGCAACTCTACATCCAACTCGGCGTGAAGTACGGCGACGACGTGGCGAACGAAATCGCGCGCCAGGTGATGCGCACCATCAACCACGGGTCGAAGGCTGCGAGCCACGAACTCGCCTTGGAGCGCGGGAGCTTCGACGAGTGGGACAACTCCAAGTACGCGAACCCGACCGACTACGCCGACTGGTTCGAGCACCACACCGGCGAGGACGCCGACGACTGGGCGGACGGCTACCCGATTCGGAACCACAACACGACGACCATCGCGCCGACCGGCACCACGTCGATGGTCGGGAACACCACGGGCGGCTGTGAACCCATCTACAACGTCGCCTACTACAAGAACGTCTCCGACGACGTGCAGGGCGACGAGATGCTCGTGGAGTTCGACGACTACTTCCTCCGCACCCTGGAGGACAACGACATCGACGTCGACGCGGTCAAGCAGGAAGCCCAGGAGCAGATGTCGAACAACGAGTTCGACGGCGTCGAAGGCCTCGAAACGGTCCCGGACGCCATCGGCGAACTGTTCGTCGTGACCGCCGACCTCTCCGGCAAGGAACACGCCGCCGTGCAGTGCGCGTGCCAGGAGGGCGTCGACTCCGCCATCTCGAAGACGTGTAACTTCCCGAACGACGCCTCGGTCGAGGACATGGACGAGGTGTACCGCTACATCTACGAGAACGGCGGGAAAGGGGTCACCGTCTACCGCGACGGCACCCGCAGCAAGCAGGTGCTCACGACGCGCGCCGACAACACCGACTTCTCTGAGATGGACGAGGACGAGGCCGCCGAGGCGATGGTCGACACCATCGAGGAGACGTTCGGCGGCATCGAGGGCTTCCTCGACAACGACGAGGTCCGCGCCGCGTTCGGCGACGACCTCCGCGAACTGCTCGCCGGCGACGAGGACGCCTTCGACGAGGACGACTTCGCGGAGAAGCAGTCCCGTCCCGACCTCCTGCACGGCGTCACTCAGCGCATCGACACCGGCTACGGGAAACTCTACGTCACCATCAACGAGGACCCCGAGCGCGAGCGCCCCTTCGAGCTGTTCGCGAACACCGGGAACTCCGGTGGCTTCACGGGTTCGTTCACCGAGGCGCTCGCGAAGACCATCTCGGTCGCGCTGCGCTCCGGCGTCGACCCGGACGAAATCGCGGACAAACTCCAGGGCATCCGCAGCCCGAAGGTCGCGTGGGACAAGGGCGAGCAGGTGAACTCCATCCCGGACGCCTTCGGCACCGCGCTCCGTCGCTACCTCGACGGCGACGTCGACCGCGCGGCGTACCCCCAGCAACAACACCTCACCGAAATCGGCGACGAGGAGGAGGCGAGCGCCCACGAGACCGACGGCGGCGCCTCGACCGGCGAGTCGGCGAGCCTCGGCGGCCCGCAGGGCCCGTCCGGCTCCGGCGACGACGCGACGAAGGACGCCACGCAGTCGCTCATCGAGGCCGGCGAGAGTCCGGAGTGTCCCGACTGCGGTTCGATGACGCTGTACTTCAGCGAAGGCTGCAAGACCTGCGAGTCCTGTGGCTGGAGCGAGTGCTGACGTAGCGCGCTCCGCTCTCTACGTTTTCTCTCCGCCGACGTGACTACGCGGTGGCGTCGTCGAGCGACTCGAGTGTCGCCGTGAAGTCGACGGTCGGCGCCGTCACCTCGCCGTCCACGACGACCCGCGGAACCGTCGTCACGCCCGCGTCGACCGCCGCCTCGGCGGTCGCCGTCACCCGCTCGGCGTACTCGCCGCCGCTCACCGCGAGCGCCACGTCGTCGAGGCCGTCGACGCCGGCCACCTTCCCGAACTCCACGAGTTGGGGCGTCGTCGCCCACTCGTAGCGCTCCTGGGGTTGGTTCTCGAACGCGGTGGCGAAGTACTCCCAGTACGATTCGGGGTCGCGCTCCCAGACCGCGAGGCCGGCGCGCGCGGCCCGCGGCGCGTCCGGACCGAGGAACGGGTCGCCGTTCTGGTGGGCGACCGCCCGGAACTCCACGTCGAGGTCGCCGGGAACGACGTACTGCGCGACGACGGCCTGGAAGTCGGTGAGGACGAACGCCTGCGTGTACGGGCACTTCCAGTTCCCGTAGACGGTCGCCGTCGCCGACGCCTCCCCGGTCCCCATCGTCGCGTACTGGTACGCTTCCGGGTCGTTCGGAATCGGCAGGTCGGCGAACGACGCCGGCGGCGCATCGAGCTCACTCGCCGCGCGAATCTGGTAGCCCGTCTCCTCCTCGCCGTCCCCCGACGCGTTCCCGTCGTTCGTCGTGGACTGGGCCGTCGTGTCAGTCGTGGACTGCGCGGTCGAATCGGTCGCGGTGGTCGGTGTCACCGACTCGTTCGCCGGCGTCGTTCGCGTCGCGTTCCCGCTCTCGTCCGCTGTCTGGTCGTCCAAAACGCCGCTACAGCCGGCAAGGGAACTCGCGAGCGCGGCGGAGAGGCCGAGCAGTCGTCGGCGCGTCGTGTCGTCTGTCACACCCCCTCGTCGGGCGTCCACGGCTTTCACTACCAGACCGATAAACGCGCCAACAGTCGGTCGCTCCGGGCTTATCATCCCGTTAATCGCGGCACGTGAGAACTGTTTTGTCGGCGGAAGCCGTCGTTCCGGGCGTGGGAGCAGACCGCACCGCGCCGTCGTGCCCGATGTGCGACGAGCCGCTGTTCAAGCGCCACTGCAAGTACGTCTGCCCGACGCACGGCGTCGTCGTCGACTGCTCGGACCCGTTCACGTTCTGACTACGCGCGCAGCCGGCGGTAGGCGACCGGCCCGAGCAACAGCGCGGCGGCGAGCACGCCGCCCGCGACGAACGCCGGGTCGACGTGCGCCGCGCGCAGCCGGAAGTCCTCCAGCCCGCTCCCGAGCGCGACCGCGGCGACCACCCACGGGAGTTCGCCGACGAGCGTGCCCGCCGCGAACTGCCGCCCGGAGACGCCGCCCGAGCCAGCCGCGGCGGAGACCGCCTCTGGCGGCGTCGGCGCGAGGCGCGCCGCGACGACACCGCGGAGACCGCCGGTCGCGCCGAAGAACCGCCGACTCCCGTCCGACAGCCGACCGAAGAACCGTCCGTCGTCGGGCGCGCGCCGTCCCGCGACGAACGGCGGGACGCTCGTCGCGACGGCGCCGACGAGTGCTATCGGCACGCCCACTAGCAGGCCGTACTTGAAGCCGACGAGCGCGGACACGACGCTGATTGGCCACCCGAGGAACGGCCGCACCGCGTAGATGCCGACGAGGAAGACGGGGAACCACGGGCTGGCGACCGCCGCGCGCAGGACGCCGAGCGCGCGACTCGGCCGGACGACGACGGCGGCGAGGACGAGCGCCGCGACGGCGACGCCGGCCGCGTATCGCTTCATCGCGCCCCGCTATCCGGGGGAGGCGTTTAACGTCTGCCATCCGCGCAAGCGTCAAGTGCGCGCTCCACGCACGTCGAGACATGGGCGACGGCGACGCGTCGGGACGCGAACGAGACGACGACCCCGTCGAGGTCGGCGTGGAACTGCTCTCGAAACTGGAGTTCGAGTCGCTGTCGGTCGCCGAAGCCATCGACCGCATCGAGACGGTCACGACTCACCCCCGGACCACGCGCCGGATTCTCGACGAGGCCGAGGCACGCGGCGTCGTGGAGCGCGACAGCGGCCGCGTCTACCCGCAGGGCGGCGGCTACGTCTCCTTCCAGTCCGACGTGTTCACGAAAGAGGGCGACTTCTCGTGTCGGCGCTGCGGGTCGTCGCTGTCGACGGGGCACTTCGTTCGACTCGATTCGGGCGAACTCGGGCCCTTCGGCTCCTCGTGCATCCGGAAGGTCACTGGTCGCGACTGAGTTCGCGGAGCGCGTCGAGGCGCTCGCGTTGCTCCGCGAGCACGGTCTGCTGGGCGTCGATGACGGCCTGCTGTTGGTCGATGACCTCCTGTTGGCTGTCGACGGTCTCCGCGAGGTCCGCGATAGCGGCCTCCAGTTGGTCTAACTCCGCGTCGAGTTCATCGGGGTCGACCGGCGGCTCGACTTTCTCCGCCGCCGTCTGGAAGCCGCTGGACGCGAACTCGTCGCTCGCACCGTCGTCCGACGCCGGCTCGCCGGTCGTCGGCTCCGACGCTCGGTCGGGTTCGGGTTCCGCCGCGCTCTCCTCGTCGTCCTCGCCGACGCCGCTCGTGTCGATGGGGTCGACGCCGCCGCCGAACGACACCTCATCGACTTCCTCTTCGGGCGACTCGTCGACGTTCATGCGCTCGAACTCCGCGGCGTTCGCCGCGTCGTGGAACGCGAACACCGCCTCCTCGACGGTCTCGCGGACGTCCCGGAACTCCTCGCTGGGCGCCTTGATGCGCTCGGTGCGGCCCGTGGTTTCGAGGACGAGTTGGCTCGCGACGCTCCCCTCCTCGACGTCGATGCCGGTCACCGTCTCGAAATCTATCTCCTCGTGGTCTGGCCCCCACATCGCCGCGCCGACGTGTTTCACGACGCGGTCGCTGGTCACGACGAGCGTGAGTTCGCTGAACCGGAACGTGCGCTTGACCGTCTCGCCCGGCCCCGTGACGCCCGCCGCGTTCAGCACGCCCGCGAGCACGGGGTGGAGCACGTCGTCGAGTTTCTTCGACGGGACGGAGAACGTGTCGTCGCCGTCCAGTCCGTAGTCCATCGTCACCTTCGCCTTCCGGCGGCCCTCGCTGACCTCGATGCGTTCCGCGTCGTGGGGGTACTCGTCGACGCCCTCGTCGCTCAGCAGGCCGTCTGCCTTGTAGACGACGGTGCGCGTCGGCGTGACGAACAGCGCGTCCTCCCCCTTCAGGGGGACGTGCGCGGCGACGTCCTCGTCCTCGAGTGACGACTGGACGAGCGCGGGTGCGTTCATGCACGTTGGATGCCACCGCCTCGGCTTAAACCCGGCGGGTGCGTCGACGCAGATGAGAACGTTAAAGAACGGCCTCCCCCTACCCGGAATTGAGCCCGGGTGGCTTAGCTGGTCATAGCGCCGCACTCATAGGGTTCCGAGCTTCGGTGCGGCATCCCACTGCCACGTGGATGCTCAGCATGTCCGCGAGGCCCGCCGAGCCTCGAACCTGGGACATGCGGAGATCGAGGGTTCAAAACCCTCCCCGGGCACTTCTCTCGACGCAACGACGAACGCTAGCGAGGAGTCTATCGGAGAACCTACGCTCTCAATCTCACTCTTGGTTCGTGCGAGTCGCCGGGTGTGCCGTCGGCTGTCCTCCTGCGTGGGTTTCGGGAGCGGTCGACGGCGGCCCGACGGGTCGCCAGAGCCACCGCGGCAAAGCTTTATTGACCAATTCTTGGTACGTGGTGTCATGAGTCAGAACAAGGTTTACCGGGCGCTGATGCACCTCGGAGAGCGGACGACGACTAGCGAACTCCGGACGTATCTCGAGGACGAGTACCCCGACTCGAAGTTGCACCTGTACGCCTCGGACCGACTCCGGAAGCTGGAGGAGAAGGGCGTCGTCGAAATCGACGACGACACACAGCCGTTCGAGGTACGCCTTCTCGACGACGACTGGGAGGGGATACCGAGTTCGCTAGCGAATCGGAGCTTCCCCCCGGAATCGGGGGATTCGGGGTGAGCCGCTACACGCCACGGGGTGCCGTACGCTCCGCTACACGCTCGAAATTACGAACTGAACTCGCTCAGCGAAGTCGACTCCGCTTGCTCCTCCGAGAACACGTCTCCCGCGTCGGCCAGCGAGTCGACGGTCGACTCGAACACGTCCTTCGCGTTCTCGTTCAAGTCACCGAGTACCGCGTCCCTTCCGAGGGAACTGGCCGCGATGCCGACGCTCCCGGACCCCGCGAGCGGGTCGAACACGGTGTCTCCCGGTTGCGTGAAGTGCTCCAGGAGGATGCCGACGACCTTCACCGGTAGCCGGGTCGGGTACTTCGGCATCTCCTTCAGGTAGTTGCGTTTGACGTCCAGCACCGAGAGGTTCGCTTCGCCCTCTTCACAGTGGTCGAACGAGCACTCGTTCGTGTAGTACCAGTCGTCGCCTTTCACGAGCCAGAACAGCTCGTACACGTTGTGCGCGGGACGCTTCTTGCAGTAGGGCGCGAAGTTGTACGTCCAGTACAGCTTCCCCTCCAGTCGCCACGTGTCGTGGTCGAGGGCGGCCTGGTGGAGGCGGTGGCTGTTGTCCATGCCGGAGAAGACGATGGCTTGCCCGTCGTCGACCGTGTTCGCTGCGAGGCAGTCGAACAGCTGTTCGATTCTGTCGTCGTACTGGTCGACGTCCCACTCGACGTATCCGTCGACGACGCGGGATTCGTCGCGGTTGTAGTTCCCGGCTTTGCCGTCGAAGTTCAGGCCGAACGGCGGGTCACAAATCGCGATGTCCGCATCCACGCCGCTCCAATCACGCATGTCGTGTAACTCGTAGTTGAGGTCCCCATAGACATCGCCGGTAGCCATTGCTCTGGGTTACTCAGCAGCGGAGCTTAAATCTGTTGTTGCGCCGGGAGAGCAGTAGCGCAGGCGACTGTTCGGAGCACTGACGACCCGTGTCGAACTCGCGGTCTCCCGCGGTCCGTGTGCTCCGCGGGAGGCGGAGACGTGTCGGAACGCAATCTTCAAATCCGGACACCGAAGCTTCTGAACAGAGTATGATTAGTGACGAGGAGTACGCTAGCGACCTCGTGGCGTCGATCGACGTCGACCGGTACGCGACGCTCGTGCAATCCGTCGGGAACCAACTGAACGGTCGAAAGGACCGGTTCGACAAGTCTGACATCATCGAACGGTGTCTGGAGGTCTACACCGACGGGCGTCTGGAGTGGGTCGACGACGAGGGCCGGGACTTCGTCGACACCAAGTACGGGTGTGACGTCGAGTTCAAGTACGAGTCGGACATGCTGTTCACGAACGTCCGCAAGGACGAGCGCGACCCGAACCCGCGGTTGCACAACAGCCTGGGGACAAACGAGAAAGACGAACTCCCGAACCCGGCGGAGTTCTACTTGCTCGGCCAGCAGGACGCTATCGGGGTCGTCTCCTACGGCGTCTTCGCGGACGACAGCAAGCGCTCTCGTCTCGTTCAGGAGGGGGACGCGTTCATCGGCGACCTCTACACCGAAGACATTGCGTTTCTCTTCACGCCCGAAGACGTCGACGACGTCGACACGGTCGACGTCAACTACAAAGAGCGGAAGATGGAGATGCAGATGGAACTGATTCAGTCGATCTAGTGACTCGGTTTTCGACCGAGTGTGTGCGACCGGTGTTCCCGCGACGTTCTCCGGCCCCGCCTGTCCGGTGTATCGGCTGGCGGCGCGCTCGGTAGGGTGGCCGTACGCCGCGTTCCGACGCGGGTCGTTCTCGCGGACTGACGAGAGGATTGCCACCGACTGCCGACCGTCAGACCCTCCGAATCCGAGTTACGCTTTCAGAGAGGTGGATAAACTTTCTAACCGTCCCTAAATACGTCGTGAACAGTCGTTTAGTCGGTGTATCACCGGCTAAATCGTGGTGAAAACCGGCCAACGGTCGACCCCCTATATGGGGTCCCCGGTTGTACGGATGGATGACGAGGTGAGAACAAGATGTCAACCCCCTCCCGCTCCGCGCTCGCCGACGCCGCATCGGACGCCGTCAAGACGCCAGCGTCCGCGACCCTCCTGAAGCCCTTCGAGGTCGCGGGTTTCTGGGCGGCCGTCGCGCTGCCGTTCCTCTACCTGCCCCTCGTGGTCTCCGGCCCCGCGACGTCCGCCGAGCAGACCGCGCTGGTCGCGCTGGTCGGCGCGCACGTGCTCTCCCTGCTGCTCGGCCACCGACACCGCGCGGAGTGACACCACACCGACGAGTCGCCCGAAGACGGACCGCTTAACACCGCCCTCCTTCTCTCTCCTTCCATGGCCTTGGACTCCGTGCCGCTCGGCCGCACCGGCCTCCGAGTCTCGGAAGTCGCGTTCGGCACGTGGCGGTTCGGCCGCGAGAACGACGAGGGCGACGTGGAGGTCGGCCGCGAGCGAGCGCACGCCCTGCTCGACGCGTACGCCGACGCCGGCGGTCGCTTCATCGACACCGCGGACATGTACGGCGCGGGCCGCGCCGAGCGCTACATCGGCGAGTGGCTCGCCGAGCGCGACCGCGAGGACTTCGTCGTCGCCTCCAAGATTTACTGGCCGACCCGCGACGACCCGAACGGCCGCGGTCTGAACCGCAAGCACCTCCGGCACAACGTCGACGAGATTCTGGAGCGCCTCGGCACGGACTACGTCGACCTGCTGTACGTCCACCGTTGGGACGACGAGACGCCCGCTCGCGAGTTCATGCGCACGCTCGACGGGTTCGTGCGCGACGGCAAGGTCAACTACCTCGGCGCGTCGACGTTCGAGCCGAACGCGTGGAAGGTCGCGAAGGCCAACGAGATCGCGCGCCGCGAGGGGTACGAGCCGTTCACCGTCGCCCAGCCGCGGTACAACGCCGTGAACCGCGAAATCGAGGGGAACTACCTCGACATGTGCCGGGATTACGACGTCGGCGTCGTGCCGTGGTCGCCGCTCGCGGGCGGCTTCCTCACCGGGAAATACACGCGCGGCGAGGAACCCCCGGAGGGCACGCGTGGCGCGACCGACCAGCAGTTCGTCGACTCCTACCTCACGCCGGAGAACTTCGACGCCCTCGAAGAGATAGAGGCGGTCGCGCGGGACGTGGGCGCGACGCCCGCGCAGGTGTCGCTCGCGTGGCTCACCCACCACGACCAAGTCGTCGCGCCCATCACGGGCGCCCGGACGCCCGAGCAACTCCGCGAGAACCTCGACGCCGCGGACATCGAACTCACCACCGAGCAGTTCCAGCGCATCGCCGACGCGAAATAGGGCCTACGCCCACGACGTCCGCACTTTCTCGATTTCGTCGGCGAGCGCGCGCCGTTTCAGCAAGCAGAAGCCGGCGAAGATGACGAGGAACCCGAGGACGACGTTCGACGTGACGGGTTCGTTCGTGACAACGACGCCGCCGGCCGCCGCGAACACGGGCGCGACGTAACTCACCATGTTGATTTCGATGGGGCCGAGGCGGTCGAGGAGTTCGAAGTAGACGAGGAAGCCGGCGGCGCTCGCGGCGAGCGAGAGGTACGCGAGCGCCCAGAGCGCGTCGCTGGAGTCGGGAATCGCCTGCGTCTCGCCCATGCCGAGGCTGAGCAGGTGCATCAGGACGGCGCCGATGAGCATCGCCCACGCCTCCAGGGTCTCGATGGCGAGGTCGTCGTCGACGCGCTGGGTGAGCACGCTCCCGAGCGCGAAACTCGCGGCGGCGAGCGCGACGAGCAGTTCGCCGACGGTGCTCTCCCCGAGGAGGTTCGCGAAGTTCGGGTCCGACAGCACGACGACGCCGACGAGGCCGAGGAGGATGCCCGCCACGCCGACGACGGACAGGCGCTCGGAGGGGAGGAAGGCGCGCGCGAACCCCGTCGTGAACACGGGACCGAGGCCGACGAGGACGGCGGCCGCGGCGCTGGAGACGCCGGGACTCGTCTCGCCGACGAACAGGAAGGCGTGGTACGCCGCGATAATCAGGACGGCGGCGATGCCGACCGTGGTCCAGTCGGCGCGGGAGCGCGGCCGCCACTGGTCGGTGACGCGCGCCGCGTACGCGAGCATGATGACGCCCGCGACGTCGTAGCGCACCGCCGCGAACAGCACCGGTTCGAAGCCCGCGCGGAGGCCGGCCTTGATGGCGACGAACGCCGACCCCCAGACCGCCGCGAGCGCGAGAAACAGAACTGCGTTCCGGTAGTTGGTCACGTCACTACTCCACTCGCGGGGACGTTTACGGTTTCGAACCCGGCGGGATTTTGCCGGCTACGCGACCGCCGCTGAACCGCCGGCTACGCGTCCCCCGAGCGTTCGGCGTGGAGCGCGCGCAACACGTCCTCGCGGGTGACGATGCCCACCAACTCCTCGCCCTCGACGACCGGCACGCGGTTCACGTCGCGGTCGTCGTTCGCGAGGATTTCGAGGATGTCGTCGACACTCGCGTCCGGCGCGACGGTCAACACGTCGGTCGTCATAATCTTCTTCACGGGCTTGCCGGCGTTCCGCGCGAGGTCGAGTTCCGTCTCCAGTTCGTCCCACGACAGCTCGAAGCCGTACTCCAGGGATTCGAGGAACGGCGGCAGGCCGATGGGAATCCAAACCGTCCGGCTCTTCGGCTGGAACAGCTCAACCATGTCTCGCTGGGTGACGACGCCGACGAGTCGGTTCTCGTCGTCCACCACCGGGAAGCCTGTGAACTTCCGCTTCGCGAGTTTCTGGAGGACTTCGCTGACTTCCTCGGACTGTTCGACGGTCTCCACGTCGGCGGTCATCAGGTCGCGTGCCTGCATGCGTGAACCGTCGCGGGCGGGGTTGGTATTCGTACCGGCGTACTGCTTAAGTGGTGTCGCGCTGAACCACTGGTATGGCCATCGTGGGCCGGTCCGACCTTCGGGACCTGTTCGACGACTCTCCGACGCCGCACATCGCGCACCCGCCCCAGACCCACCACCGAGACTTCTACGTCGCCACCGACGGCTCGTACGCCAGCGACGGCAGCGGCCTCGGCGCGCTCATCGAGACGCGGGACGGCGAGCGCGTGGCGCGCCTCTCGGTGCCCGACGAGGCGCCCGACAACAACGTCGCCGAGTACCGAGCGCTCCACCTCGGTCTCGACATCCTCGCCGCGCGCACGCCGCCGACGGCGAGCGTCGGCGTGCTCGTCGACCACAACGACCTCGCCGCGAACGTCAACACGGCGGCGCTCGCGTCCCGGACGCGGGACTATCGGCCCATCGGTGAGTTCTCCGTGCCGGACGCCGCGCGCCACCACTGGCGGGGCATCCGCGCTCGCGTCGTCGGGTTCAGCGAACTCCGCGCGGCGCAGGTCGACAGCAGCCACAACCCCGCCCACGTCCTCGCGAACCAGCCCGACCAGTACGCGCACGTCAACGACGAACCGGCGCGCTGTGTCCTCCCCGGCAGCGACGACTCGGACCCACAGATTCCGCCGCCATCCCGCGCCGACCGACACGCCAGCGACTGACAGCGGTGTCGCTCGCTCCGGCGAGCGACTGGCCGATGGCGGTGTCGCGGGAGGCGACTGACCGGTGGCGGTGTCGCAGGAGGCGACTGACCGATGGCGGTGTCGCGAAAAATGTCTCTTCGCGTGTCGCGCGAGCCACAAGGTTGAATCGGGGGCGGTGCCGAGAGGAGTCCATGAGCGGCAGTCCCGCGGCCGGTGGTGCGTGAGTGGCGTCCGTCTCCTCCGCGCACCTCGTGTTGTTCATCGCCGCCGTCCTCGTGGCGGCGGCCGTCGCGGGCACGTTCACGAGTAGCGCGTCCAGACTCGGGAACGCGATTGCGGAGGACAGCAGCGTCGAGGCCGAACAGGTGGACGCCGAGATTCGCGTCGTCAGCGACCCGAGCAACGCCGAAACCATCTACGACCCGACGACGGAGACGCTGACGGTGGTGGTGAAGAACACGGGCGACGAGGTGTTGTCCGCGGCGCCCGAGGACGTGGTCGTGCTGGTGAACGGCACCTACCAGTCCGACGTGCGCACGACCGTCCTCACGGGCGACGACTGGCGGCCGGGTGACTTGCTCCGCGTGCGAGCGAACGTCTCGCTCCCCGAGCAGTCGGAGACGCGCGTCGTCGTCGCGCCGACCGGCTCCCGAGACCTCCTCGAGTTCACGACGCCGGACTTCGCGCCCGACCGGTCCGAATTGGTGTTCGTGAACGCGTCGTCGGGCGCGCTCCGCACCATCGACGCGGGCGGGTCGATAACCCAGTACGGCGTGAACGCAACCGCAATTGGACCGAAGCAGGTGGACTTCGACGACGACGAGCGCCTCGAAATCCCGTTCGTGACCGACGCCGGCGCGCTCCGCCTCGTCGACGCGACAGGCGAGGAGACGACGCTCGTCGCGTCCGGCGTCGAGACGAACCGGACCCTGCTCGCGGTGGGGGCGTGGCGCGGCGAGACGAGCGTCTACTACGTGAACGAGTCCGACGGCGACACGCTCTACCGGGTGCGGCCGGGCGCTTCGCCCACCCAGATTCTCGTGGGCGGGAGTAGCCAGTCGGCGGGCGCCGTGGCGGGCGTCGCGGACGTGAACGGCGACGGCGACACCGACCTCGTGTTCGCGAACGCCACGCAGGACCTGTTCTTCGTGGACGGCGACAGCGCCGCGCGAATCACGACCGTCGGACTGGCCGAGGGCGTCGGCGTCGGCCAGCCCCGCGAGTTCGACAGCGCGCCGCCGTCCCGCGTTCCGGTCATGGACGACACCGGGAACGTCTCGCTGTACGACGCGACGGGCGTGGAGACCCAACTCACGACCGACGGCGCCAACGACACCGGGCCGGTCGCCGGGTTCGACTGGACGGACGACGGCAACCCCGACCCGCAGGTGACACTCGTTGAGGATGGCGTCATCAAGTACGTCGAAGCCGACGGAACCATCGAAACTCGCGCAGACGTAAACGCGAGCGCCGAAGTCGGCGTCGCGTGACGGCCGAGAGAAAAGCGAGTCGGCGGCCTACTCTTCCTGCGCGTCGACGACGGCGACGGCGGCGAGGTTCACGATGTCCTTGACTTCGTCGCCGCGCTGGAGGACGTGGACCGGTTCACCCATCCCGACCAGCATCGGGCCGATGGCGTCCGCGCCGCCGAGGCGCTGCAGGAGCTTGTAGCCGATGTTGCCGGCTTCGAGGTTCGGGAAGATGAGGACGTTCGCGGGCTCTTCGAGGTCCGAGAAGCCGTACGTGCCCTGCAGGATGTCCTCGACGACGGCGGTGTCGGCCTGCATCTCGCCGTCGACGGGGAAGTCGATGGCCTCGTCGTCGCGCAGCATCGCGGCGGCCTCGCGGGGTTTCCGCGTGCCCTCGTTGTCGACGCTCCCGAAGTTCGAGTACGACAGCATCGCGACCCGGGGGTCGACGTTGAAGCGGCGCGCGAGGTCCGCGGTGTGACGCGCGACCTCAGCGAGCACGTCGGCCTCCGGGTCCTGATTGACGGTGGCGTCCGCGCAGAAGATGACGCGGTTCTTGAACGTCAGCATGTAGACGCCGGCGACGTAGTCGGCGTCGGGCGCGGTGCCGACGACCTGCAGGGGCGGACGGAGCGCGCTCGGGTAGTGGTGGGTGAGGCCGGTGAGGAACGCGTCGGCGTCGCCGGCTTCGACCATCGTCGACCCGAGGTAGTTCGGGTCGCGCTCCACGAGGCTCTTGGCCTCGCTCTCGGTGATGCCCTTGCGCTTGCGGAGTTCGTAGAGGCGGTCGGCGTACGCCGCGTGGTCGCCCTCGTCGGGGTCGACGATTTCGGGGTCGAAGTCGAGGCCGAGGCCGTCGACGACGCCGTGGATGGTGTCGCGGTCACCGAGCAGGACGGGGTGGGCGATGCCCTCCTCGGCCATCTGGTAGGCCGCGCGAATCATCTTCTCGTCGTCGCCCTCGCCGAGCGCGACGCGCTTGGGGTCGCTCTTGGCCTTGTTGAGGACGATGCGCATCATCTCGCGGCTCTTCCCGAGGCGCGCTTCGAGTTCCTCGCGGTACTCCTCGAGGTCGAGGCTCGTCCGGGCGACGCCGGACTCCTGGGCGGCTTTCGCGACGGCGGGCGCCACCTCGAACAGCACGCGCGGGTCGAGCGGTTTCGGGATGATGTACTCGGAGCCGAACTGGAGGGGCTGGTCGCCGTAGGCCTTCACGACCTCGTCGGGCACGTCCTGTTTCGCGAGGTCGGCGAGCGCCTCGGCGCACGCGACTTTCATGTCCTCGTTGATGTCCGTCGCGCGCACGTCGAGTGCGCCCCGGAAGATGAAGGGGAACCCGAGGACGTTGTTCACCTGGTTCGGATAGTCCGAGCGCCCGGTCGCCATGATGACGGTGTCGTCGCGGGCGTTCTTCGCGTCCTCGTAGGCGATTTCGGGGTCTGGGTTCGCCATCGCGAACACGATGGGGTCGTCGGCCATCGACTGCACCATCTCCTCGCTGACGATGCCGCCGACCGAGAGGCCGACGAACACGTCCGCGCCGTCCATCGCGTCCGCGAGGTCGCCGCCGTCTCCCGGCTGGGCGAACTCGGCCTTGAACTCGTTGACGTCGCGGTCCTCGGTGATGACGCCCGAGGAGTCACACATCGTGACGTTCTCCCGTTTCACGCCGAGGCTGACGTAGAAACGCGCCGAGGCGATGGCGGACGCGCCGGCGCCGGAGAAAACGACTTCCAGTTCGGAGAGGTCCTTGCCCGCGATTTCGGCGGCGTTCAGGAGCGCGGCGCCCGAGATGATGGCGGTGCCGTGTTGGTCGTCGTGGAACACCGGGATGTCCATCTCCTCGCGGAGGCGGGTCTCTATCTCGAAGCACTCCGGCGCCTTGATGTCCTCTAGGTTGATGCCGCCGAACGTCGGTTCCATCGCGGCGACGCTCTCGACGACGTCGTCGGCGTCGGTCTGGTCGAGCTCGATGTCGAAGACGTCGATGTCGGCGAATCGCTTGAACAGCACGCCCTTCCCCTCCATCACGGGCTTGGAGGCCTGCGCGCCGATGTCGCCGAGGCCGAGAACTGCCGACCCGTTGGAGACGACGCCGACCATGTTGCCCTTCGTCGTGTACGTGAACGCGTCGTCGGGGTCGTCGGCTATCTTCCGGCAGGGCGCGGCGACGCCGGGCGAGTACGCGAGCGAGAGGTCGCGTTGCGTGTTCGTCGGCTTCGTCGTCGCGATTTCGAGTTTTCCGGGCGGGTCGCTGGCGTGGTACTCCAGCGCGTCGTCGTCCAGCGCGTCGTCGTCGGTTCCCATACTCAGTCCTGCCGCGGCATCCGGCAAAAGCCTGTCCCAACGCGTCGAATCTGTGGTTCGTCGTTCGTCGAAGTCGGTTCTCGCGGGCGCGCGGAAGACGACACGCATACGTACCGAGCGCCGAAAGTCGAAACGATGGCTCGCCGCTCGTACTACCTCGCGGCCGCGACGACCGCGCTCACGTTCGTGCTCATCCTGCTCGGGGAGTTCACCGCCGTCTCCGCGTCGGGTGCGACGTGCGGACTGGAGTGGCCGTACTGCAACGGACAACTGCTCCCGTTCGGCCTGCCGCTCCACGACTTCATCGAGTGGTTCCACCGCTTCGTGGCGATGATCGTCGGCTTCTTCATCCTCGGCACCGGCGCCGTCGCGTGGCGGAACTACGACCAGCGGGACGTCCGCCTCGGCGGCGTCCTCGCCGTCGTCCTCCTGCCCCTGCAGGTGATTCTCGGCGGCACCACCGTGACGTTCAGCGGCCTCGTCCCGTGGGGGTACATGCCGCTCACGCAGGCGATTCACCACCTCGCCGCGCTCGCCATATTCACCGCGCTCGTCTACACGACGCTCCGCATGCGCGAACTCGCGGGCGTCGGCGTCGGCCGCGTCCGCACCGCCGCGCTCGCCGGCCTCGCCGTCCTCCCGTTCGAACTCGCGTTCTCCCGGAACACGCTGTTCGCGGTGTACGGCACGCGCGTCCAGATGGCCCACCACTTCTTCGAGTTGCTCGTGTTCACCGCCGCGCTCGCCGGGTTCGTGTGGGCGCGCCGCCGCGGCGACCGCACCGCCGAGCGTGCCACCGCGCTCGCCGCGGGGCTCGTCACCGCTCAGATTCTGCTCGGCGTCGGCCTGTTCCAGTTCTCCGCCGCGGTCCAACTGGCGTACTACGCGCTCGCCGCCGCCGTCGGTGCGTTGCTGGTCGCCGCCGTCCGCACGGCCGCCCGCGACGGGCCGGCCGCGGCGACGACCTGACGGCGCGCGAACGCTTGCGTCGTCTGGTGTGTTTAAGTCCACGGGCGTGCTACGGTCGACACACCATGACAGATATCAGCAGGCGGACGTATCTCAAGAGCGTCGGCGGGACGGGCGTCGCGCTCTCGGTCGCGGGCTGTTCTAGCATCCTCGGCGGCGGCAGCGCCGGCACCATCGTCCCCGGCACCGCGTCCGGGTTCCCGCCGTTCGAGTTCGTCAACGAACAGGGCGAACTCGTCGGCTTCGACGTCGACCTGCTGACGGCGGTCGTCGACGAGACCGACTACGAACTCGGCGAGTGGTCGGACCTCAACTTCGACACGCTCATCACCGCGCTCCAGAACGACCAGATCGACACCATCGCCGCGGCGATGACCATCACCGAGGGCCGCGACGAGACCATCGACTTCACGGACCCCTACTACGACGCCAACCAGGCCGTCCTCGTCCGGGAGAACAGCGACTTCCGCCCGTCCGGCACCGGCGACCTCGCGGACCGCCCCATCGGCGCGCAGTCCGGCACCACCGGCGAGAGCGAGATGCAGGCGCTCGTCGAAGAGGGCGTCGTCTCCGAGTCCCAGACGACGGCCTACGAGAACTACGTGCTCGCCGTGCAGGACCTCGTGAACGGGAACGTCGACGCCGTCATCGTCGACACCCCGGTCGCGGAGACGTTCGTCGCGGACCGCCCCGTGGTCTCCGCGTTCACCATCGAGACCGGCGAACAGTACGGCTTCGGCGTCCGCACGAACGACGACGACCGCCAGCAAGCGCTCAACGAGGGCCTGCAAGCCGTGATGGACGACGGCACCTACGAGGAACTCACGCGCAAGTGGTTCGCTAGCGAGTAAGGGATGGACGCGACGCTACTCCCCCTGCAGGCCGAGACCGACTGGGCGTTCGTCTGGCGACAGCGCCAGTTCTTCGTCGAGGGGACGTGGATAGCCGTCCAACTCACCTTCTTCAGCATCGTGCTCGGCTTCCTCCTCGGCCTGCCCGCCGGCGTCGCCGAGGCGTACGGCGGTCGGTACAGCAAGGGCGTCGTCCGCCCGGTGGGCGTCGCGCTCCGCGGCACGCCGATTCTCGTCATCATCGCCATCACGTACTTCGCGGTCGGCGTCTCCCCCGTCTTCCTCGCGGCGACCGTCGCACTCGGCCTGCGGAGCGCCGCCTACCAGAGCCAAATCTTCCGGGGCGCCATCGAGAGCGTCAGCGGCGGACAGATGGAGGCCGCGCGAGCGGTCGGCCTCTCGAAACTCGAAGCCATCCGCCACGTCGTCCTCCCGCAGGCGCTCCGCCGGTCCGTCCCGGGCTTCCAGAACGAGTTCACTATCGTGCTCAAAGACACCAGCATCGCGTACGCCATCGGCGTCGCGGAACTACTGAAACGCTCCAGTGACCTCTACTCGATTCGCACCTCCGCCGCGCTCGAAGTGTTCCTCGCGGCGTCTGCGATATACTTCGTGTTGACGTTCACCGTGAACCGCGGCATCGAAGCCGTCCACCGCCACGTCGCCATCCCCGGAGGTGAGACGCAGTGACCGACCCGCTCGTGGACGTCGACGACGTCTACAAGAGCTACGGCGAGGAGCGCGTCCTCGACGGCATCTCCTTCGAGATGGACCGACAGGACGTGCAAGTCCTCGTCGGACCCTCTGGCTCCGGGAAGTCGACGATGCTCCGATGCATCAACCGCCTCACGGACATCGACGACGGCGACATCGCGCTCGACGGCACCTCCATCTTCGACATCGACGAGAACGACCTGCGCCGCGACGTGGGGATGGTGTTCCAGGACGGCAACCTCTTCGCGCACCTCACCGCCATCGAGAACGTCAAACTCGGCCTGAAGCGCGTCCGCGATATGGGCGACAAGAAGGCCACCGAGAAGGCGGCGTGGGAACTCGAACAGGTCGGCCTGCGCGAGCAGGCGAACTCCTACCCGGCGGAACTCTCCGGCGGGCAGAAACAGCGCGTCGGCATCGCTCGCGCGCTCGCGATGGACCCGAAACTGATGCTGTTCGACGAACCCACGTCCGCGCTCGACCCGGAACTCATCGGTGAAGTGCTCGCGGTGATGCGGGAACTCGCCGACGAGGGGATGACGATGCTCGTCGTCACCCACGAGATGCGGTTCGCGCGACAGGTCGCGACCGACATCATGTTCCTCGAAGACGGCCGCATCGTCGAACACGGGCCGCCCGAACAACTGTTCGAGGACCCGGAGAACGAGCGCACGGCGTCGTTCCTCGGTCGCCTCACCGAACTCCACGGCGGCCAATGAGCCGGCTGACGCAGCGCGCCGTCCGGAACGGGATGCTCGCCGTCTTCTGGACGTGGCTCTCCCTCCGGTTGCTGAACGACTGGCTCGGCGGCCTCGTCGTCGACCGCGGCGAGCCGTTCTTCCGGCCTGCGCCCGTGGAGGCGGCCGCGAACGCGTTCGCAGACGTCGCAGACGGCGGTGTGATTTTCGCGTGGGCCGGCCTCGTCGCGGATCTCCTCGACTCCATCGCGTTCGGGATGACGTACCTCCCGGACCTCGCTGCGGGCGCGTGGGCGACCGTCGTGTTGACGGTGCTCGGCATCTCGCTGGGCGTTCTGCTCGCGGTGCCACTCGCCGCGGCGCGCGTCTACGGTCGCGTCACGCGCTGGGTCTCACTCGCGTTCATCGAACTCATTCGGGGAACGCCGCTGCTCGCCCAGTTGTTCGTGTTGTACTACGCGCTCCCGCTGTCGCGGTGGTTCGCGGAGGTGCCGTTCGTCGGGTCGGGAATCGTCCCGGCCCAAGCGTTCTGGGTCGCCGTCGTCGGCTTCATCGTCAACAGCGCGGCGTACCAGGCCGAGTACATCCGCGGGTCCATCGAGAGCGTCGACCCCGGCCAACTCACGGCGGCCCGCGGCATCGGCCTCTCGAAAATCGAGGGCATCCGGTTCGTCGTGCTGCCGCAGGCGCTCCGGTACGCCATCCCGAGTTGGACGAACGAACTCGTCTACCTCGTGAAGTACTCGTCGCTGGCGTCCTTCATCACCGTCACCGAACTGTACCGGGCGGCGCGCGCCGTCGCCTTCGAGAACTTCCGCTTCCTCGATATGTTCCTGCTGGCGGCGGTCGTCTACCTCCTGCTCGTGCTCTCCGCCACCACGACGATGGAGTGGGTGCGCAAGCAGGTCGCCATCCCGGGCGTCGGCGGGAGCGGCGACGGCCGCGGTCCCAGCGTGAAGTAATCAGAAGAACTCGTCTAACCCCTTCTGCTGGTCGTCGTCACCGGCGTCGTCGCTCGCGGTGTCCTCGGCCGCCTCGTCGCCGTCGTCCACCAGCACGTCGTCCTCGCTTTCGCTCGTCTCGTCCGTTTCGTCGTCGGTGCGCGTCGCGCCCTCGAACGCGCCGCCCGAGTGCTCGACTGCTTCCTCCGCTTTGAGTTCCGCGGCGTCCTCGACGATGGACTCGACCTTGTTCGTCGTCTTCCCCGAACCAGTGACGAACGAGACGTGTTCCTCGCTGAGGTCGTAGGCCGCCGTCATCGCCACCGTCAGTTCGCGGTTCTTGCAGTGGTGGGTCATCGCTTCGAGGAACGGCAGAATCTCGTTGCGCGCCGTCGCCATGCTACACCCCGCCTCGTCGGCGATGTGGCGCGCGACGTAGTCGCGTTTCTCGCGAGTCCCTCTACTGCTTCCGAGTTTCCGCCAGTAGGACGGCGGGCCGTAGCGCGTCCACCCGCCGTGGTCGCGCTCGCGGGCGGCCGCCACGCCCGCCGCGATGTTGTCCGTCGCGTACCGCCAGTACGAGTAGTTCTGCGTCGCGCGCACCCGACCGAGCCACACGTCCGCGTTCGACAGGAACTCGTAAGCGGTCGCCAACTCCGCGCCCGAGTAGTCCTTCGGGACGTTGTCCTCCACCCAGTTCACGAGGTCGTCGGGCGTCTCGTCCACGTCGTAGGCGGCTTCGAGCGCCGACTGCGCGTCGTGGACCTTGATGAGGTCGTCGAGGAAATCGAAGACGCCCTCCGAGCGGTCGCGCTCGCCCATCACCACGTCGTCCTCGGTGAGGCGTTCGGTCTCCTCGGCGAGCGCCTGCAGGTCGTTGACCGCCGACCGCAGGTCCCCGGAGTTCTGCTCGGCGATGGCGTCGAGCGCGGCGTCGTCGTACTCCACGCCCTCCCGCCGGCAGATGTCCCGCAACACGGGTACGATAGAGCGCTTGGACACGTCCCGGAACTCGATGTCCCGGCACGCCGACCGCAGCGAGTTGCTCATGTCGTAGAACTCGTTGGCGATGAGAACGATGGGCTGTGTCGCCTCCTTCACGAGGCGCGTGATGGCCGCGGAGCCGCCGCGGTCCACGTTCCCGTGGAGGTTGTCGGCCTCGTCCATCACCACGAGTTTCCGCCCGCTCGACCCGCCGGTGAGCGTGCCGGACTTCGCGGCTTCGCCGGCGACGCGCTCGACCACGTCCGCGGTGCGCTGGTCGGAGGCGTTCAACTCCACCACGTCCCAGCCGACGTCGTTCGCGAGCGCGTGCGCCGCGGACGTCTTCCCGACGCCCGGACTGCCGTGGAGAATCACCGCCTCCCCGTGGTCGCCCCACGACCGCGCCCAGTCCCGGAAGTCGTCGCGCGCGGAGTCGTTCCCGCGGACCTCCGACAGCGACGACGGCCGGTACTTCTCCGTCCAATCCATTGGTGCGTGGTAGGCGCGAACCGCGTTTAGTGGTTGCGGAGAGCGTCGTCCGAACGCAGTGAGGACGACGTTACAGCGAGCGGGGAGGAACGACCCGCGAGCCGCGTTCTCGGGCGAAGCGAGTTCACGTTACAGCGAGCGGGGAGGAACGACCCGCGAGCCGCGTGCCCGACCGAGGCGACCAGCGAGAGCGCGCCCGCGAGTCAGTCGATTTCGGACCGGACGTGCCGGAACTTCCCGCTGCGTTCGTCGCGTTGTGGCGGCGTGGCGGCGCGTTCGACGCGGACGTCGGTGACGCCGCGGGCCGCGAGGAACGACTGGAGGTCGGATTCGACCTGCGTCCAGACGTCGTCGCCGGTTCGGTCGCCAGCGGTCTCGATGTGGACGCGGAGCGCGTCCGCAGCGGTGCGGACGATTTGGGCGCGACGGACGCCCGGGACCTCCTCGACGACGGTGGAGAGCGCGAGCGGGAACACCGGCACGTCGCCGTCCGCGGTCTGGAACCGGAGCACGTCGCCCGCGCGCCCCTCGACGTCGATGGCGGGGAACGCGCTCCCGCAGGGACAGGGGTCGGGGTGGACGGTGACGCTGTCCCCGAGGTCGTACCGGATAATCGGCTGGATGCGGTTCGCGAGGTTCGTGAGGAGGACGGTGTGCGAGGATTCGCCCGCGGGGACGCGCTCGTACTGCTCGTCGACGGGTTCGAGAATCGCCCAGTCGGTGTTGACGTGGCGGTTCCCGCGCGCGCACTCGACGGCGACGAATCCGCACTCGGTGGCCGCGTACACCTCGCGGACGGCGCAGTCGAAGGCGGCCGCGAGTTCGCGCTTGCCGGCGTCGGTGATGGGTTCGGCCGTCGGGCTGACGAGCGCGGGCGAGACGTCGAGGCGGCCGTCGCGCTGAGCGCGCGCGAGTTCGAGGAGCACCGTCGCGTAGCCGACGAGGAACGCGGGCTGGAACTCGTCGACGGCGGCGACGAGTTCGTCTAGCGGTCGGGTCGGGGAGAACAGCCGGAGTCGGTCCCGGAGGAATCGGGATTCGCGCGCGAGCAGGGCGACGCCGGACGCGCCGGCGAAGTGGCCGCCCGCGACGGCGACTTCCGCGCCGCGGGCGTCGTTGGCGAGGATGCGGTACAACGGGGTCAGACCGAGGACGGCGTCGGCTATCCAGCGGTCGGGCACCACTTGGACGAGGTGGAGCGCCGCGTCGTCTTGGAGGAAGACGCCGGGTTCGCCGGTCGTGCCGGACGTCGTCCACACGGGGTAGCGCCCGAGGAGTCGGCGCCCGACGTTCGCGTCGTCGGCGAGGAACGCGTCGACGCGCTCTCTGGTGACGGCGGTGTCCGTCACCACGTCGTCGAAGTTCGCCATCAGCGTCGGTTTCGTCACCGGCGGGAACCGTTCGAGGTCGGTGGTTCCCTCGGGTACGTCGGCGTAGTGTCGCCGGTAGAACCGGGACTGGCGGCGCGCGAACGACAGCAGGTCGCGAAGTCGGCGGCGCCGTCGGGCGGCGATAGCGTCGGCGTCCGCCCACTTCGCGCGCCAGACGTCGACTGTCAGGCGCGCCCGGTCGAGTCGGGACGCTCCGTTCGCGTCGCCGTGCGCGTGTCGGGCCATGAGAGTCGGTACGGCCTCGGAATACTTAGAGTTCTAACACCACCGGGCGGGGAGTGGCCGCCCCGCCACAGTTTTCGTGTTTCGCGTGATACCAACACGCATGGAAGACACTCGGTCGGTCCACATGGACGACGAGGAACGGAACGCGTTCCTCGGGAGCGGCGGCACCGGCGTCATCTCGTTCGGGACCTCGGGCGGCGACCCACCACACTCGGTCCCCGTCTCGTACGGGTACGACGGCGAGTCCGGGGATTTCTACTTCCGGCTGGCGTACGACGTGGACTCCGAGAAGCCCGACCCGGTCGACGGCCCGGTGACGTTCGTCACGCACCGCGAGACCGATGACGGCTGGCGGAGCGTCGTGGCACACGGCAGCCTCGAACCGACCGACGAGAACGGCATCTCGACGGAGGCGCTGTCGGGGCTCCAGCGCGTCGACATCCCGCTCGTGGACGTCTTCGAGCGCGAACCCCGCGAACTCTCCTTTAGATTCTTCCGTCTGCGCCCGGACGACGTGGACGGGCGGAAGGAGTCGCGTTCCTGACTCGCGTTCGCACGCCCCGGCAACTGTTATGCTCGGCGACGACGACGCTGCGGACGTGTTCCCCGAGACGCTCACGACGCCTCGGCTCAGACTGGAGCGCTGCAGCCGCGACAACGTCACCGTCCGCGAGTTCTACCGCGCCGCCTCCCGGAACAGCCCGAACATCGAGGACGTGACCGAACACCTGACGTGGAGTCCCCACGAGTCACCGAAGGAGTCGCGGGACACCCTGATTCACTTCGAGGAACAGTGGGACGAGGGCGACGTGGCGACGTACGCGATTCGCCTGCGCGAGGACGAGGCCGAGCGACTCGGCGAGAACCCGGACGCGCTCGCGGGCACCTGCGGGCTCACGTGTCACTGGGAACAGGACTGCGCGGTACTCGGCGTGTGGCTCCGGGAGGCGTACTGGGGGAACGGCTACTCCGGGGAGCGCGCGGACGCCCTCCTCGAACTCGCGTTCGACGGCCTCGACTTCGGCGTGGTGGCGGTCACCCACCACGCGGACAACGCGAAGTCCGAGGCGGCCATCGAGAAGTACGTCGCGGCGAACGGCGGCCGCCGCGAGGGCCTGCTCCGCCACCACGGCGACAGCCCCGACGGCCCGGTAGACGAGGTCAGGTACACGATTTCGGCCTCGGAGTGGCGCGACGCGAACGACCGCGCGTGACAGGAAACCGGCCAAAAAACCCTCTTGTGGGCGCGGCGAATCCGGGGGTATGTCGACGCGAACGCTCGACAGGAACGCGCTCGGTACAGGCGCCGTCGCCGGCGTGCTCGCGTACGCCCTCGGGTACGTCGTGACGTACCTCTGGCAGTCGTCGTCGGTCGAGAACGCGCTGGACGGCTACAACTTCGTCGCGTCGCTGTTCGGCGGCGACCCGATTCCGACGTGGCAGGGCGTCGGCTGGCTGTTCTACAACGCCCACGCCGTCGCGTTCACGCACCCCGGCCTCGGGGGCGGGCGGGTCGCCCGGAACTTCATCGCGGACGGGAACGCGCCCCAACTGCTCTACTTGCTCCCGCCGCTGGTGCTCGTCCTGACCGGGTTCGTGCTCGCTCGCGCCGCGAACGCGCCCGACGGACAGACCGGCGCTCGCGCCGGCGTCCAACTCGCGAGCGGCTACTTCGTGCTGGCGGTCGTCGGTCTGTTCGCGTTCCAGTACAGCTCCGGCGGCTCCTCGATTCACGTCGATTACGTGCTCGGCGTCGTGCTCGCCGGGCTCCTCTACCCGCTGGCGTTCGGTGCGGCGGGCGGCGCGCTCGCGGGCGCGACCAGTTAGAGGTCGCGGGCGACCATCTCGCCCCAGTGCGCGAAGCCGTGTCGCTCGTAGAACGCTCGCGCGCGGTCGTTCTCGCGGTCCACGTCCAAGACGAGGCGCTCGAGCGGGAGCGTCTGGTCGCGCGCGAAGTCGACGGCGATGTCCATCAGGTCGTCGGCGACGCCGGTGCCGCGGTACTCGGGCCGGACGTAGATTTCGTTCAGGACGGCGGCGTCCCAGACGAACGCCATCGACTCGGGGAGCACGAAGACGTAGCCCGCGAGGTCGCCGTCCCGGCGCGCGACCTGCACGCAGCGCTCGTCTTCGTCGACGCACCTATTGACCCACTCCAGCCACTCCTCGCGGTAGTCGTCGTCCAGTTTCGCCTCGTAGACCGCCGCTTTCTCGTCGCCGCCGGTGCCCGCGCCGAGCCCCGTCTCGAACCCGCGCTTGAGTTCCCAGAGGGCGTCGGCGTCGCCGGCGTCGTAGACGCTGACCATACCGCGAGTCGGACGCGGGGCGGCTTAGCGGTTGGCCTCCCGGAACCGACCGACGACGGCGACCGCCGACGTAACGACGACGAGCAGTTGCATGCCGGACATCACGACCGGGAACACGCGCTCGACGTTCTTGGGGTCCTGTCCCTTCGCGGCGTCGACGCCAGTCCGGTAGTGGACGGTCTCGGTGGTCCCGACGACCGTGTCGGTGTCCTCGCCGAACTCCACGAACGTCTGCACGACGCCCTCCGTGGAGGAGAGTTTGAGTTGGCCGTCGAACGCGTAGAACGTGTCGTGGACGGGGTAGAGGAGGTTCACGCCGTTGGTCATCAGGTCCGGGCCGATGCCGCCGAGCGCGAGCGCCACGACGCCGACGCCGGCGACCTGCGGCCCCCGGTTGCCGAATCGCCCGCGGAGCCACGAGTCCGCCCGCCGGGCGTCCCAGACGACGACCGCGCCGAGCAGGAACGGGAGGAGCGCGGTGTGGAGGATGGCGCGGTGGCCGCCGGCCACCCAGATGCCGAGGAACGTGTCGAGGTCGGGGAGCGCGGCGAACCCGCAGACCGCGGCGAGCGCGGGCGCGTCGAACTCGCGGAGGAGCGCCGCGGCGACGAGCGCGCCGAAGGCGACGTGGACGACCGTCGAAGGCATGCACGCGACTCGGTACCACTTTCCAATGGGCTTTGTCCTTCGACAGGTGACGAACTCCTCCGGTAGGTTTTTCCAGCCCGCTTTCCGAGACGGTGGCATGGACGCCGACCCGCGCGACGGGCTCGCCGAGCGAATCGCCGGCGAAATCACGCTCAGCGACGACCCCGGCGCCACGCTCCGGAAGTGGCGCACCGACTTCGACGTCTCCCAGACCGAACTCGCGACCGAACTCGACGTTTCGTCGTCTGTCGTCTCCGACTACGAGAGCGGGCGCCGCGAGAGCCCCGGCATCGCGCTCGTCAACCGCCTCGTCACCGCCCTGCTGGACATCGACGAGCGACGCGGCGGCGACCACATCCGCCAGTACGCCCGCGTGCTCTCGGCCGGCCTCGACAGCGACGCCGTCCTCGACCTGCGTGAGTACCCCGCCGCGGTCGAACTCGACCGCCTCTACGACGCCGTCGACGCCACCGAAATCGTCTCCGGGGACCGCACCCGCGTCAACGGCCACACCGTCATCGACTCCATCGAAGTCATCACGAAACTCAGCGGCGACTCCTTCTATCGGCTCTACGGCCAGTCCACGAGTCGCGTGCTCGGGTTCACGAACGTCTCCCGCGGCGAGAGCCCGCTGGTCGCGCTGCGCGTCGTCAACCCCACACCGAACGCCGTCCTGCTCCACGGCATCTCCGAGGACGACCTCTGGGAGCACGCCGCCGCGCTCGCCCAACGCGAGGGATTCTCGCTCGCCGTCACCGAGATGGAGTTAGCGGAGATGCAGGCCGCGCTCCGAGAGCACGCCTGAGAACGGCGTTTAAGGCCGTTCTCAGGCCGATTAGCCACCCGATACCTAATTCGGTTGGCGACCGAGTGGACGTATGTTCGTCCGTCGAGCCGTCGCCGCCGTTCGACGCCCGGAGTACACCGGCGCGAACCGCTGTCTCCCCTGTACCGTCGTGAATCTCGCAGTCGTCGCGGTGGCGGCCGTCGGCCTCGCGTTCGCCGAACCCGTCGCGGCCGCCGCCGTCGCCGCCGTCGGCGTCGCGCTCGTCGCGCTCCGCGGGTACGTCGTCCCCGGCACGCCGACGCTCACGAAGCGCTACCTCCCGGAGCGCGTCCTCGCGCAGTTCGACCACGCGCCCGAACCGCGAACCAAGGCATCCCCCGGCGTGGAACCGGAGGCCGCGCTCGTCGCGGCGCGCGCTCTCGAACCGTGTGCGGGCGGCGACGACCTCTGTCTGGACTCGCTGTTCCGGGCGTCGTGGCGGGCGGGGATGCGCCCGGCGGCCGCCGACCTCGATGCGTCGTTCCGCGCGATGCTCCCCGAGAACGTGGACGCGCCCGCCGAAATCTCGCGGCGCGGCGAGGCGGTCGTCGGCACCGTCGCGGACACCCGCGTGGCGGAGTGGCCGTCGCGGGCGGCGTTCGTCGCGGACGCGGCCGGCGCGAGCGCGCTCGCGGACGCCGACAAGCACTGGGGAGAGCGCGGCTTCGACGACCGCACGCGCCTGCTCGCCGGTCTCCGGTTGTGGCTCGACGAGTGCCCGCTCTGTGACGGTTCGGTCGAACTCGGCGAGGACACCGTGGAGTCCTGCTGCCGGTCGGTGCCCGTCGTCGCGGCGTCCTGTACGTCGTGTGGCGCGCGCATCTTCGAGGCGCCCAAGCCCGAGGCTTAGTCGACGAGCGACCGGAGGTACGCCCAGCGCCGCGCCCACAGTTGGTAGGCCGTCGACGCGGCGAGTACGAACAGCGCGACGCTCGCCCACGCGAGCGCGGGGAGCGCCGACGCGACGGGCGCGCCGAGTTCGCTGGCGACGACGAGCGTGAGCGCGAGCGTGCCGAACGTCCGGTAGTAGTCGGCCCACGTGACGCCGTAGCGCGTGACGACGCCCATGTAGCGGTCGACCTCGCGGGCGGTCGGCTGGAGCGCGACGGTCTTCCGGTGTTCGTCGTACGCGACGACTCCCTCCCGGTCGAGTTTCGGGAGGTGAGTCTGGTGGAGTGAGTTGTAGACGCTCTCGCGGAGCGGCCGGGGCGCGGGGTCCGCGTCGCACTCGTGGCACGCGATGGACTCCGCGAGTTCGCGGAGCGTGACGGTACCGACGCTCTCCTGGAGGTACTCGATGACGCGCCGCCGGCGGTCGTTCCGGAGGATGTCGTGAATCTGTGTCTCCGCCAACATCGAACTCCGAGTCACCGGCATGGAACCGGGATGGGCGCCCGACCGCTTATTTATCGGTTCGTTTACTATTCTCGCGCGCTCGAAGCGGGTCGCTTAGCGCGCCGACAGCGCTCCGTTAAAAATTTCAATACGCGGCTTAGGAGCGTCGAATCGGTCGTTTGTGGGTGAATCGAGCGATTAGATATGGGGGTGGCAGTCCGTGGGTATCGGTAGCGCCCGGCCCCCGACGGTCGGGCCACAACACCCAACCATGCCCAAAGAATTCGAACTCACCCGTCGCCGCGTGCTCGGCGGTATCGGCACCATCGGCGTCGCGTCCGTCGGCGCCGGCCTCGGCACGTCCGCGTACCTGAACGACACCGAATCCTTCGAGGAGAACACCATCACCGCGGGGACGCTTGACATGTCCGTCACCGCGACCGTGGAGGCGGCCAGCGACTACTGGAGCGACGCCGTCGAACTGAGCGCGACCGCGGACGGCGACCCGGTCACCTCCTTCCAGGTCGACGACGTGAAGCCCGGCGACTGGGGCATCATCTGCTTCGACATCGACATCGGCGAGAACCCCGGCTACGTGCAGGTGATGACGGAGAACCTCGCGAGCGCGGAGAACGGCTACACCGAACCCGAACCCGTCGACGAGAACGGCGAGGGCGAACTGGAGGAGGCCATGATTGCGGAGGTCTACTCCGGTTTCGACGCGGGCGCGGACAGCGACCCGCCGCGCAGCCACCTCTCCGGGCTGGACGCCACGACCCCCGAGGGCACGACGCTCGCCGAGGCGTACGAGACGTACAGCACGGGCGTCACGCTCGGCGGCAGCGAGGAGCCGGCGGTCGTCGGCTCCGGCGAGTCGATGGCGACGTTCTGCCTCCTGCTCTGGATTCCCGCCGAGGTCGGGAACGAGATTCAGGGCGACTCCGTGGCCTTCGACCTCGTGTTCCACGCCGAACAGGTCCGCAACAACGACGACCCGTTCAGCGCCTGAACGGGTCGACTCGCGTCCGGGACCCGCGCCGCGGCGGCGGTTCGACTCCGCCGGCGAGTCTCCCCGAACGGGGGACCCACCATGACCGAGAAACTCGAACTCACGCGACGGAAACTGCTCGCCGGCATCGCCGGCGTCGGCGCCGCGAGCGCCGGCGCGGGACTCGGCACGAGCGCGTACCTCAACGACACCGAGTCGTTCACGGACAACAGCATCACCGCGGGCGCGCTGAACCTCGCCGTGAGCGTGGACGTGCGCGCGAAGAGCCCCGACCTCCCCGACCCCGAGGTGGCCTCGGAGACGGGCACCGACGACACCGCCGACGGGAACGTCGTCACGATAACCGTCTCGGACCTGAAACCCGGCGACTGGTTCCTACTGGAGTGGGACGCCGAGGTGTACGGCAACCCCGGCTACGTGCAGGTCACGTCCGTCGACGAGGACTACGCGAACGCGGAGGGCGCGAACCCCGAACCGGAGACCGACACCGCGGCGCCCGGCGACCTCGGGCGCACGCTCCTCACCTCGATCTGGGCGGACTTCCAGACGCTCGGGAGCACCGACGTCCGCCAGTACCTCGTCGACCTCGACCCCACGACCGACGTCAGTTCGACCGGGCTGTCGGCCTACGAGACGCCGGACCTCGACGGCGTCACGCCGAGTGGCGCGCACTACACCACACTCGACGAAGCCCACGCCGTCTACCAGACGGGCGTGTTGATGCGGGACGCCGGCGGCGCGCCCCTCGTCGTCGGGAACAACGGCGACTCCGGGACGTTCTACCAGTTGTTCGAACTGCCGCCCGGCGTCGGCAACGACGTGCAGGGCGACTCGGTGACGTTCTCGCTGCGCTTCGACGCCGAGCAGGTGCGGAACAACGACGCGCCGTTCGGCGGCGCGTGACCCCTCGACTCGACCCACGCCGGTGTGCTGGCGGCGGTTCGACTCCGCCGGTGGGTTTCACCCTCACGGGGTGACACCACGATGAACGACGACTACACCACGCTCTCGCGGCGGCAGATGCTCGCCGCGCTCGGGGGCGTCGGGCTGGCCTCTGCCGGTGCGGGACTCGGCACGTCGGCCTACCTCAACGACACCGAATCGTTCGACGCGAACACCGTCACCGCGGGGCGACTCGACCTCAAGGTCGACTGGGAGGAACACTACTCGTTCCCCCAACTGTACGGGTTCGACGACCCGACCGTCGGCCTCGACGTGACGCGCACCGAACCGACCGAACCGTCGGCGTACGTCGGCCTCCCGGACCCCGAGAACCCGATGGTGTGGGTCCGCGAGGACGACCTCGCGGCGTACATGGACGCCACCGCCATCGAGTCGTTCCCGGACCCGGACGGGGACGGCGCACAGGAGATGTCCACCGAGGACTTCGAGTACGTCCCCTGCGAGGACGGCGCGGACACCGGCGTTCACTTCGACCCGTCCGTCGAGGGCGCGCTCCGCACCCGGAACGCGGGCACCTACGCCGACGGCGAAGTGAAGCCGCTCGTCTCGCTGGAGGACGTGAAACCCGGCGACTTCGGGGAGTTCACGCTGAGTTTCCACCTCTGTGACAACCCCGGCTACGTGTGGCTGCAGGCCGCGAACGTCACCGAATCCGAGAACGGCCTCACCGAACCCGAGAGCGAGGTCGACGAGACGCCGGAGACCCCCGAACTCGCCGAGCAGATTCAGACCGCGTGGTGGTACGATATCGACGGCAACAACGTCATCGACGAGTCGGTCGGCGAAGTCGACGTGATGATAGCCGTCGACACCTCCGGGTCGCTGTCCGACGACCAGGTCGGCGAACTCGCGGACGCCGCGAACACGCTCGCGAGCGACCTCGTGGCCGACGCGGACGCCCGCGTCGGCGGCCTGACGTTCGGCGGCGACGACGTGGGCAACTTCACCGCGCTCGCGGACAGCCCCGTGACGTTCAGCGGTCTGTCGGCGGGCGGCAACACGCCGATGCCGGCGGCGCTCGAAATCGCCGCGGCGGAACTCGACGCGAACGCCCGCCCCGACGCGGAGACGTTCGTCGTGTTGCTCACGGACGGCGGCCCGAACTACGCGAACAAGACGTACGCCGCGGGCGGGTTCACCGTCGGCGGCGACTACACCGGCGGCGACCCCGGCGACTCCGAAATCGACGACAGCGAGATGGACGAGACGGCCGCCATCGCGGCCGACATCCGCGAGGACCACCACATTCTCGCGGTCGGCATCAACGACAACCGCGCACCGACCGGGCGCGAGGGCGAACCGGGCGTCCCCCTGCTGTCGACGTACCTCCGCGACCAGATTGCGGGGACGATGGCGAACTACTTCAGCACCACCGACCCCGCGGCCGTGACGAACGTCCTCGACGCGATTCTGGACGTCATCGCCACCCCCGAAGAGGTGTTCCGCCGCGGCACGCTCGCCGACGACCTCGCCGCGCTCTCCTCGGGCAACGGCATCCCGCTGGACGCCGGGCGCTCGACCGCCTTCGACGAACTCGCGGACGCCCCCGACGACCCTGCCCGCCAGTGCTTCCAGGCGGGCGTGAACTACTTCGTCGGGTTCGCGTGGTGGCTCCCCGCGGACGTCGGGAACGAGGTGCAAAGCGACGGCGTCGGCTTCGACTTCGGGTTCTACGCCGAGCAGTGCCGGAACAACGACGGCAGCGGTCCGGCGGCCTGACCGCCGCCACGCCCACCCCGGGAGCGTCGCGCTCGACGGCGGTTCGACTCCGCCAGTGGGTTTCCCCCTCGGGGGTTCACCATGAAAGACGACCAACTACACCGCCTCTCCCGACGCCGCGTGCTCGGGGGGCTCGGGGCCATCGGCCTCGCGTCCGCCGGCGCCGGCCTCGGGACGAGCGCGTTCCTCAACGACCGCGAATCGTTCGAAGACGCCGTCCTCACCGCGGGCACCCTCGACCTGCTCGTTGACTACCACTCCTACTGGGACCAGGGCCGGGCCGGCTCCGGCCAGGTCACCGGGACGAAAGACGGGAGCGGCACCGTCAGCGGCACGCTCACCGACGTGAAGCCCGGAGACAGCGGCCTGCTCGCGTTCTGTCCGCGCATCGTTGACAACCCCGCGTACCTCTGGCTCTGTGGCGAACTCACGTCGAACGACGAGAACGGCCAGACCGAACCCGAGGCGAACCACTCCGACGACGACACCGGCGGCGACCCCGGCGCCGGGATGGGCGAACTCGCCGACAGCGTCGTCGTCGACGTGGACTACTGCACGGTCGACGTCGCGGCGTCCGCGCCCGAAGACGAGTTCGGCCCCGGCGACGTGTCGAAAGTCGCCGACGTGTGGGAGGGCACCCTCGCCGACTTCCTCGCCGCGATTCAAAACGGCGTCCCCCTCGACGGCGACGCGAACACCGGCGACGGCGCCTTCCTCGCGCCCGGCGAACAGGCGTGTTTCGCGGGCGGCGCGGAGGCGGACAACTACTGCCTCTGCATCGACTGGGAGGTCCCGGTCTCCGTCGGCAACGAGATTCAAAGCGACTCGCTTTCCTTCGACCTGGAGTTCCACGCCGAGCAGTGCCGGAACAACGACGGCACCCGGAACCCCTGCGCGGACGACGCCGGCCCCGACTGCGACCCCTGCGAACTCCCCGGCGACGTCGCCGACTCAGAACTCGTCTCCGTCAACAGCGTGGACGCCGCCTCGTTCCCCGACGTGTCGCTGTTCGTCCGCGTGGACACGCCCGCCGGGAACGCCGGCGACCTCACCGCCGGCGACTTCGAGGTCTGCGAGAACGGCCTCGCGCAGTCCGAGTCCGTCTCGTTCACCTCCGGGTCGCTCGCGGACGTGGTGTTCGTGTTCGACGACACCGGGAGCATGGGCGAGGAAATCGCGGGCGCGCAGGCCGCCATCACGAACTTCGTGGACGCGCTCACGAACGACGCCGGCATCGACTCGCGGTTCGCGCTCGTCTCCTACAAGGACACCGTCGAACTCGACCAGGACTTCACCGACGACCAGGCCACCATCGAGGCCGCCATCGACGACCTCTCCGCGAGCGGCGGGAGCGACGGCCGCGAGGACAACTTCGACGCGCTCGGCGTCGCCACCCGCGACATCGCCGCGGACTCCGGCGGGATGCTGTCGGCGTACCGCCCGGGCGCCCAGAAGGTCGTCATCGACATCACCGACGCGCCGGCGCAGGTCGACGACCCGGACGCCTACGACAACGACGAGTCCCGCACCGACTACGTGATGTCCGAGGTCGCAACGCTCCTCGACGGGTTCACGTACATCGCCGTCTCCGAGGACCTCTCGGAGTCCAGTTTCTTCGACGACCCCGGCTACGCGGACGGCGACAAGGAAGTGCTCGCCGACATGGTCGACGGGTCGTGGTTCGAACTCCCGGAGTCCGACGCCGACGAGTTCTCCGACCTGCTCACCGACGAGGTGGCGGGCCTGCTGTCCACCACGTACACCGTCTCGTACACGTCCTGTGACGCCGACGCCGACCCGGCCGAGCGCCCGATACTGCTCGCCGTCGACGACCCCGACGAGGGGACGCTGTACCGCAACGCCTCGCTGACGGTGCCGACGTAACCATCTCCGACTCGCGCCCGGTGGCCCACCGGCGGTTCGACTCCGCCGGCGAGTCCTCCCCACGGGGAACACCATGACTCCACCAATCGACGTGACGCGCCGCCGCCTGCTCGCCAGCGTCGCCGCCACGGGCGCGGCGTCGTTCGCGGGCGTCGGCGCGCTCTCCGAGGACGCCGTCGCGTACACGGACGCCGCGACGGTCGGCGACGGCCCCGCGGTCCGCGTGGACTGGCGGGAGACGTACAACGGCGCGGTGGTCGACGACGGCGCCGCCGGCGACGGGCCGGTCCTCGACGTCGGGAACGCCCAGCCCGGCGACAGCGGCGCGCTCGCGTTCCGGGTCGCGGGCGACGGCACCGACCCGGTGCGGGTGGCGTTCTCGCTCGCGCTCACCGCGAACGAGGAAAACGGACGCATCGAACCCGAGCGCGAGGCCGGCGACGACACGCCGACGGGCGAACTCGCGGACGCCCTCGAAATCGCGGCGTGGTACGACACCGGCGCGTTCGGCGTCTCCCGACTCGGCGGCTGCGACGGCGAGCGCGGCGTCGGCGAGACGACACTCGTCGACGGCACGCTCCGGGACGCGGACGCGGCGCTCGCGGACGGCGTGCGCCTCGGCGGCGACTGCCTCGGCTCCGACCAGCAGGTCTGCGTCGGGCTGTCGTGGTCGCTCCCCGCGTCCGTCGGCAGCCGAATCCAGACCGACAGCGTCGAGACCGACCTGGCGTTCGCCGTCGAGGCCTGCGGAGGCGACTCGTCGTGACGACCGAACAGTCCGTTAAACCCGTCGCTGAATCCCTAAGACGGTCAATAAATATCCGGTCGTTCGGCGTAGCGACGGCCATGACAGCACCGGGCTCGGGGGTGGGCGGCGGTGGTTGACGTGTCTCGGCGAACGCTCCTGCGCGGGCTGGGTGCCGCCGGCGCGGCGTCGGTCGGCGCGGCCACCGGCGTCGCCACGCACGCGACGCTCCGGGACGGCGAGCCGTTCGGCACGCTCGCCGCCGAATCCGGCACGCTCGACCTCGACCTCGCGACCCGGTCGGTCGCCGACGGCGACGTGACGGAGTTCCCGACTCAGGACGGCCCGTTCCCGTCGTCGTTCGCGAGCGAACCGACGGCGACAGTCGACTTCGGCACGGTCGACCCGGAGCGCGGCCGCGAGTCCGGGCACGCAACGCTCGCGTTCCGCGTTTGCGGGAATCCGGGCCGGGTGTGGTTCCGGCCGGTCGGCTCCGCCTCCGGTCTCGCCGACGAACTCCACGTCGAACTCTCGCACGCCGCGACCTGCGGCGACCCCGGCGCGACCCTCTACGAGGGGTCGCTGTCCGGCCTGTTCGACGCGCTCGGCGACGGCGTGCAACTCGGCGCCGGCTGCGTGCGTCTCGGGCGCGTCGAACTGGAAGGCGGCGCGCTCGTCGGCCCGAACGACTCCCTAGCCGTCGACGACGTGCCCGGCGCACTCACCTTCGACGGCCCGGACGGCCCGGTCGAAATCGAGGTGACTGCGGGCCACTTCAAGGACGACGGCGAACTCCGGGGCGTCGACCTCGCCTCCCCAGACGCCGCCCTCTGTCGCGTCGACGTGAAAGGCGGCGGGAAACAGACGGGAAGCCGGGACGGCGTCGAGACGTACCGCTTGGACTGCGCGGACGGCGCCACCGACCTGCTCGCCGGCACGAACCCCGGCGGCAGGCCGAGCGGCCTCAGCCACTTCGACGTGTACGCCTGCGCGGACGGCGACTGCGTCGGCTGCGAGCCGGCGTGTCTCGAACTCGACTGGACGCTCCGGAACCCGCGCGAGGTCGCGGGCGAGTCGCTGACTCTCGACTTCGAACTGTTCGCGCGGCAGTGCCGGCACAGCGACGCGAGGAACCCATGGCGCTGACACTCGCTCGGGCGGTCGGCGGCCGCCGGTCCGCCACGAGGTGGTCGGCGTGAACGCTCGCACGTGGGCGCGCCGCGCCGCCAGCGTCGCGGTCACGCTGCTCGCCGTGGTCGTCGTCGCGGCGTTCGTCGTGCAGGCCGCACCCGGCGCCGTCGGCGCCGAGGAGAGTTACGTCGTGCTCTCGGGGAGCATGGAGCCCGCAATCTCGCCCGGCGACGCCGTGGTCGTGCGCCACGTCGCCCCCGAGAACGTCGGCGCCGGCGACGTGATAACGTTCCAGCGCGCCGGCGAGTCGACACCCGTCACACACCGCGTCGTCGAGGTGGTCGAACGCGACGGCGGCCTCGCGTTCCGCACGCAGGGCGACGCCAACGAGGACCCCGACCCGACGCTCGTTCCCGCCGACGCGCTCGTCGGCGAAGTGTGGTTCGCGATGCCGCTCGTCGGCCACGTCGTCCTGTTCGCGAACACGCTCCTCGGTCGCGTGCTGTTCGTCGTCGTCCCCCTGCTCGCGTTCGGCGCCTCGGAACTGTACGCGTACGCGACGGCCGACGACGGCGACGAGGACGCCGGCGACCCGACTCCGGTGTCGGTCGGTCCCGCACCCGAGTCCTCGGCGGATGCAGGCGGCGTCGCCCTCTCCACGACCGACCTCCGGCTGAGTTCGTTCGTGCTCGGCGCGTTCGCCGCGTACAGCGCGTACGTCGCCTACACCGACCCGTCTCCGGTCGCCGTCGCGGTGGTCGCCGCGACAGCGGTGTCGCTCGCGTTCGTCGCGGTCGTGTTCGTCCTCGGCGACGCACCCGATTCGCGCCCGACCAGCGCGCGCACCGACGGCGGCGACAGCGAACGAGGTGACGCCGATGGCTCGTGACGCGACCGCCGTCGCGCTCGTCGCCGTCGTGTTCCTCGCCGCCGCCGCGACCGGCTTCACGGCCGCCGAACTGACCGACAGCGAGGGCATCGGCGTCGCCGTGAGCGTCGACAACCTGCCGGAGGACCGGCGCGTCTCGGCGTTCGGCGCGGCGAACGAGACGCTCGAAAGCGGAACCGAGAACGGAACCGCGACTGGCAACGAGACGGCAGTCGAGAACGAGACTGTCGGCGGGGACGGCAACGATACCGTTCTCGGGGCACCCGTCACCGACAACGGGACGACCGACAACGAGACCGCCGCCGGCAACGATACCGTCACCGACAACGAGACGGGCGACAACGAGACCGTCGGGGTGCCGATTCAGAACGGGTCCGCCGACCGCCTCACGGACGGCAACGTGACCGTGGATGGCGGCGACAGCGGGACGAGCACCGACGCGACGGGAACCGACTCGACCGAGAACGAGACGGTCGCCGAACCGCCCGGCGGCGACCCGACCGACAGTGAGAACGCGACGACCGGAAACACCGACGGAGGCCCGACCGGCGCCACGAGTGACGACGAGCGCGCCAGCGACGCGAGCGCGCCCGCGGCCGGTCAGCCGTCCCGGTACTCGCCGTAGGGCGTCGCGTCGGCCCACTTCGCGTCGAAGAACTCACTCGCCCACTCGACGGCGCCCCGGTCGTCCGTGTCGACCACCAACCGCATGTGTGTCCCCTCGTCGTCGTAGCCGCCGACGTAGGCGCGTTCGTCGCCGAGGACGAGTCGGAACGCCGGCACCTCCGCGACGCGCACGTCGAAACAGTCGCCGGCGCGCGCGTACTCCAGCATCGTCTCGCCGTCCGCCTCGAGGTACTCCACGACCGACGGCGGGTAGAGAATCGAGGCCGTCAGGTCGCTGCCGGCGCGCTCCGCGAGCGCGCGCTGGTAGGCCGGCTCCGGCACGGTCGGGTCGAACTCGCGGATGCGGTCGGCGTCCGACGCGGGCGCGAGGAACTGCCGCACCGGGCGGTACGGGTCGTCCGCCGTCGGCGTGGTGACCGACGCCGAACGGAACTTCGACAGGTCGAAGGCGCCGTCCGCGCGGGTCAGCGCCTCCAGCAGCGGCGACAGGCGCTGGGCGGCGCCGATGGTGTCGACGGCGCGGCCCGCCTCCGCGGCGACGACGTCGCCGAACGCGGTCAAGCGGTACGCGCCGTCGCGGCGCTCGACGACGCCCTGCACCTCGAACTCGCGCAGCACGCGGTGGGCAGTCGACCGGGAGACGTCGAGTGCCTGCTCCACGTCGGCCCGCGCCATCGCGCCGTCTCGGAGCGCCTCGAACAGGCCGTACCGCTCGGCCGCCGCGCACAGCACGGTCGACGGACTGTCCGATTCGTTCATCGATATCAAATATCGGTGATTTGTGATAATCCTTCGTGTCAGTACAGTCCCAAAACGTGGGGAATTTTCTGCCGGTGAGACGCTCTCGAGAGGTAACTATACGGCCACCACCGTCGTGATTGGTAACGTGTAACGCGGTACCACGTGTGGGAAACGCGGACCGCACAGGGGGAGTCCGATGCTCGAACAACGCCAACAACTAGAGAGAGCCGAAATTCACGACGTACTGAGCAACGACCGCCGCTGGCAGGTCCTCGAACTGCTCGCGGACGAGAGTCCGCGGACGCTCCGGACGCTCGCCGACCAAATCGCCGCCGTCGAAGCCGGGGAGTCGCCCGCGCCCAGACAGGTCCGGCAGAGCGTCTACGTCACGCTCCACCAGAACCACCTGCCGAAACTCGACTCGCTGGACATCGTCCGGTACGACGACGTCTCCAAGACCGTCGCGCTCGGCGACCGCGCTGACGACATCGACGTCTACCTCGAAGTCGTCGAACGCGGCCACCTCTCGTGGAGCGAGTACTACGTCGGCGTCGTCCTCGTCGGCCTGCTCGCCACGCTCGCCAGCCTCCTCGCAGTCCCCGCGTTCGTCTACCTCACGCCGGTCACGTTCGCCGCCGGCGCGCTCCTCGTCCTCCTCGTCTCGCTCGCCGCACAGATCTACCAGCAGGGCAGCCCGTGGACCGACCGCCTCAGGCGGGACGCTGGCGGCGACTGACGACGTGACCGTTACGTGCCCCCGGCGCGAACCCACGCCCATGACACAGCGGACGCTACGCCGGGACGCCCGCGGGTCGGTCGCGCTCTGGTCGCTCGCCGCCGGCGCCGTCACCTTCCTCGTCGTCGCCGTCGCCGCCACCGCGCTGCTCGAAGACGTGTTCTGGCCGTCCGTCTTCGTCGGCGTGCCACTCGGCGTCCTCGCCGGCGCGCTCGCCGCCGTCGGCACGGCATACAGACTCGAAGAAAAACCGCGCTCCTGACGCGCCGCGTTACTCGACGTACGTGTACTTGCGCTCGTTCATCGGGCCCCAGCCGTCGAAGACGAACTCCGAGTCGGGCTGCGTGAACGGCTCCAGTTCCACGGACTTCTCGTGGTTGTGGCGGTCGTGGACCTGCTCGTACTCGCTCCACGAGAGGTCGTAGCGCGCGTCGATCTGCTCGTCGATGTTCGACGCCAGCACCTCCTCCTCGAAGCCGGGCTGGACGGTCTCTGCGTGAATCTCGGCCTGCGCACCGGAGCCGTAGGACGCGACGAGCATGCGCTTGCCCGCGAGGTCGACGTCGTTCTCGACGGCGTGCCGGAGCGCGCTCATCCGCGCGATGTGGACCGAGCCCGTGTACCAGTTCCCGACGTGACTGGAGATGTCGAGGGTCGGCTCGATGGTGTCTGCGTACCACTCGCGGTACGCCTCGGTGTTCTTCAGTTCGTCCATGTAGTCCCGGATTGCCTGCTCGAAGGCCTCGGCCGAGTCGAAGTCCTCGCGGCGCGGTTGGGTGCCGATTTGGTCGGCGAGTTCCGCCTCGATTTCGGTGTCCCGAATCATGTGCCGGTAGCCGAGCACCGCGGCCTTCCGAACCATCCCCGGGTAGGGCGTGTGGAACGGGATGTACTCGTAGTCGTCGGGGTGGGACTTTCCCGACACGCTCTCGAAGTCCTCGAGGGCTTCGCGCATCCGCGCGAGGTACACCTGAATCGAGCGCTTCCCGTCGACGCTCGGGAACTGCTGGTTCGGCTTCAGGAAGTCCGTCTCGTCGGCGGAGCCGTACCCCTGCTCGGTCGAGAGTTCGACGAGGTCCGGGTCCTCGGTGATGTACATCGCGACGGCGCCCGCGCCCTGCGTCGCCTCGCCCGCGTCGTCTCGCGCGTACAGCGCGGTGTCGGTCGCCACGACGAGCGCGCCGCGGCCGCGGTTCCGCCCCGCGAGAATCCAGTTCACCGCGTCGTCGAGGCTCTGCGTTCCGGCGATGCAGGCGAACTTCCGCTCGCCCTTGTTCGCGTGGTGGAAGTCACCGTCGTACACCTGTTCGAGACAGCCCGCGATGTACGTCGAGACGGGCTTGGAGTTGTCGAACGCGGACTCGGTCGCTACGTCGATGCGGCCGATGTCCTCGGGTTCGAGACCCTTCCGGTCCATCAGGCGGTGGGCGGCGTTCGCGCCCATCGTCACGATGTCCTCGTACGCGTCCGGGAACGACGAGGCGTGCAGGCCCAGCCCCTTCGTGTACTTCCCCGGGTCGTCGCCCTTCTGCGGGGCGAACGTCTCCGCGAGGTCCAGTTTCAGCTTCCCCGTCCACACTTCCATGGCGTCGATGCCGACGGCGGTCATACACGCCCTTTGACGAACGCGGCTTATTGTTTTGTCGATAGGCGGTTCGACAAAAGTCGAAATTATGGGTCAGTGCCGTCGGCGGTGTCCGAGACGATTCGGCTGTCCACCACGGCGCCGTCCGGTCCGTAGACGAGAATCGCTATCTTGAACGGTTCTCCGTAGCCGTACCCCGGACTCAACTTGACCTTGCTTGTACTCCGTGTCGCGCTCGTCGTGCTCGCCTTGTCGCCGGTTCCCGTGGATACGGCGACCAGTTCCGTCTCCGCGTAGTCGCCACTGGAGACAGTGTAGTCGAACCAATATCGCGGGCCCTGTCCGTTGCTAGATTTGTCATCGATGGTCGAACTCGATAGGACTGCGGTCGTTCCCGTCGACAGGTCGTCGTTGCCCGCCGGATTCGCGGCGTCCGCCACGTCGCTGACCGTCTCGGACGCGGCGACGTACTCGCCGCCGCTGTCCGAGTAGATGACGCGGACGGTCACGTCGTACGTGGCGCCCGCGCCGTAACTCGAACTGTACCGGAGCCCGCCCCGAACGCCGGCGTTCTGTAACGTCTGAGTGGCCGACCCGTCGTTCTGGTTCGCGTACTCGATTTCCACGCGCTCGAAGGAACTGTTCGTGTTCGAGACGCTGTACGACCCGACGTACTCGACGCTGCTCTGGTCTTGGTGGGTCAGGTCGTCAAGGCGGAACGCCACCTGCGGCGTCGAACCGCCACCGCCGCCACCACCGTCGTCGGCACTCGGCGGCCGTGCGTACGCCACGAACTCGCTGCTCTCCGTCCCATCGTCGTGGCGGTAGGACACGACCACGCGGAAGTCCTCGTTCGAGACGTTCACCGCTGTTGCGCCGCCGCCCGTCACCGCATAGAACTCACTGAACGTGATTTCCGCGCTGTCGTCCGGCGCGAGTTCTACTGGTGACCCGCCGACTGTCGTGGATACGTCCGTGAACACGCCCGCGCTCGTGTCGTAGACGCGCTCCGTCCGACTCGTCTCCGCCGAGAGCGTCAGGCCGCGGTCGCCCACGTAGACGTACTGGTCGTCAAGTATCAACACGTCTGCCGTGGCCGACTGTTGGTCCGCGAGGCTATCGACAGCGAGTTCGCTCTGGCCCGGTCCCTCCCCGGTAGCCTTGTCCGACAGCCCGGTGATGTCCGCGTTCTCCGGGATTACCGTCACGTCGGTGATTGTGACGTTCGAACCGTACTGATTCTCGACGGTGACGTTCAGCCCGCCGGGCACCGAGTCGGGGTCGGCGCCGTCGAACGCCGTCGCATTCCCTGTGTACACGAGTGACCCGCCACCGCTCCCGTTACCGACGGTTGCGGTAGTCGTGTCCACCGACGCCTCGACTTCGGTGCGGTCCGGGCCGCCGCCGAGAATCTGGAGCGTCGCCGTCCCCGACTCGCTGTCGCTCGCGCGGAACGTCGCTTGTCCGTTCTCGTCGGTCACTCGGTTCGACGTCTGGAACGGACTCGCCCCTGGGACGGAGACGGTGACGCCAGCCACCGGATTGTTGAAGCGGTCCCGCGCTTCGACGGTGACGCTGTCGCTGTCGTTCTCGACGACCGTGAGGTAATGCGGGCCGGGGTCGGCGGTGTCGCTCCCGACGCCGACGCGCGCCGTCTGGAGCGTGTACGTGTCGCGTCCCGTCAACTGAATCTCGACGCGGTTCTCGCCCGCGTCGACGACGCTCACGTTCGGCTGGTCGCCGAGCGCGGTCTGATTCCGGAACGCGGCCGCCGAGACGCTCGTCGGCACCGTCACCGTCACCGGGCTTCCGGGGTTCTGTGGTTCGACCTGCACGCGCTGGTGGGGCGCGCTCAGCGCCTCCGGGCTCACGGTCACCGGGCCGCTCCGCGACGTGGCGAGCGAGCCGTTGATGGAGACGAGCGTGATGGTGTCCCCGCGCACCAGCAGTTGGTCGGTCAGCGGCACGGAGACGTTCCGGTCGGGGAAGTAATTCGACAGCACGCTCGCGGTGTATCGGCGCGTCGGCGCGCTCTGGTACTCGCTGTAGTCCGGGACGTACTCCACGTACTTCGTGGACGCCGACCACGTGCCGTCGAGGAACTCCTGCGTCTCCGGGTTCGTCGCCTCGACGTTCGACACCTGTATGGTGTCGTTGTCGTACGACCCGGTTCTCAGCGTCCCCGAGGGTGGCGGCGGATTCACGAGGAAGACGCGAGACGGGTACGTCGTGCCGAGCCGGACCGACGTGGGGCGCGTGCTCCCGGCGGCCGCCGTCGACAGCAGCGAGTTCCGCAGTTGGGTCAGGTCGCCTTCGACGGCCTGGCTGTGTTTGTACTCGACGTCGGCGTTCTGCGTCGGGACGACCGTCGCTTGGTAGAGTGCGAGGGCGATGATGATAGTCGCGAAGAGTAAGACGGCGCCGACCTGGACCGTCACCCCCCGAGTGTCGTCCCTGAATCGCACGGTTGGGTGTAATCGGGAACCGAACCGTATAAACGCGGCGGGTATCCGGTCAGTCGTCGTCTTCGATGACTTCCGGGTCCGAAAGCGCGCTCTGGAGGCTGTCCAGACCGTTCACCCACTCGGTGACGAGGCCGTACTCGACGTCCTCGATGACGCTCATGTCGAGTTCCTCGCCGTCGATGACCCGGGTGCCGGCGCAGGCCGTGAGGCCGAGCGCGCGGTCGAGGTCCTCCTCGGATTCGGCGTCGACGGCTGCGAGGACGTACTCCTCGACGGTCGTCTCGTCGGCGACGCCGTCGCCGATGTACTGCTCGGCGCTGTAGAACACGCAGACGAGACTCGTCTGCACGCCGTCGACGAGCATCAGTTTGTCCTCGTCGTCGAACTCGGGCTCCGAGAGCACGACCTCGCGGATGTCCGCGAGTTCCTCCGTCGCCTCCTCGGCGTCGATGTCGCCGTCGTCGTGCGCGGTGAGAATCTTCGCGACGGCGATGGCGACGTCGTCCTGGAGGTTCAACAGGAGTCGCGCGGAATCCTCGTCCTCGGGGTCGATGTCCTCGTCCCTGAGCCGGTCGAGCCAGTTCTGCCAGCGTTCTTCGGAGTAGAACTCCTCCTCGGGGGCGCTCATACCACGAACGCCGGCCGCCCGAGACAAAGGCCTTTCCTTCAGCCGACAGCCGACACAACCGTTCGCACACCCGGCGTCGGCCGCGTCAGTCCGCGAGCGTGCCGCGCGTGTCGATTCCGTAGACGGCGTTCGGCGTCTCGACGTGCGCGAGTTCGATCGCGTCGTCGTGGCCGCGCTCTTGGAGCCAGCGCACGCGCCGCGGCACCGTCTTCGGCCCCATCACCGCGCCCGGACGGTCGGCGTCGTCCACGAAGTCCGTCTCCATCAGGAACGGCGCGCCCTCCTCGACGGCCTCCTCGAGGTAGTCCTTCTCGCACATCACGCTCGGCGTCACGCCGTCGAGGCGCCCGCTCGCGTAGTGTTTCACGACGCGCTCGGGCGGCAGGCCCGCGTCCTCGGCCCACGCGGCCACGTCGGTCAGGTCCTTCGTCGCCTCGGTGTGCAACTGGAGCGCCACGCCCGTCTCGGCGGCGCGCTCGCAGGCGTGCCGAAGCACCGCGTTCGACGCCTCCCAGACGGCGTCGCTCACCTCGTAGTGCGGGCGCCCGGACTTCAGCGCGACGGCGCGCCCGTCGCTCGCGTACTCGGCGGCGGTGTCGATGCCCGCGCACATCAGGTCTCGCGCGTCCTCGGGCGAGAATCCGCGGTCGTCCACGAGGCGGGAAATCAGGCCGGGGTGGACGCCGAGCACGGGCCACGCCGCGCCCGGCAGTTCCTGGGTCGCCTCGTTTACGAGCCGAATCGTCTCCTCGAACACCTCGGCGAAGTCCGCGCCGTCGTCGGCTTCCACGCCGAGGTGCCACGACGGCTTGTTGCAAATCAAGAGGTGCGTGCCGCCCGCCCGCGCGAACTCCTTCGCCGCCTCGACGCCGCGGTTCGCGGCGTCGAGGTGCATGTGGTCGTCGAGCACCGGCGTCCCCAGTTCGGTCATGGGCGTGGGTCGGTGCGCGAGCGTGAAAAGCGCTATTCGTCCAGCACGACGGCGTCCGTCGCCGCGTTCCGGAGGGCGTCCGACCGCCCGTGTTCGCCGGGCGCGATGGCGAGCGTGCGAACGCCGAGGCGCTCGGCCTTCTCCAGGACGGGCTTGAAGTCGGTGTCCCGGGAGGCCACCGCGAGCACGTCGACGGCGTCCGACAGCACTAGCTCGGTGGCGTCTACCGCGAGTTTCACGTCCACGTCGCCGCTCGTCACGCGCACGTCGTAGCCCCGCGCCTCCGCCGCCTGAATCAGTTCCGGGGTGGCGTGTTCGTCGAGGTAGAGGCGCGTCACCGCCAGCGCGCCGGCATCCGAAGCCGTCTCTCGCACGTCGTCTAAGTCCACGTCGAACTCCTCGCGTAAGACGTTCGGTCCGTCCACGAACAGCGCGACGTCGCCAGCGTCGTCGGCGTCGTCGCCGAGCACCTCCCGGAGTCGCTCCATACGCCGTCTCCGAGGCCACGAGACAAGAGCGTGCCGGACCGTCGCGGACTGGCCACTACCGTGATAGAACTGTTAACGTCCGACACGACCACGTACTCGGTATGGCTCGCTCGACAGCCTTCCCGTCACCCGAGGAAGCCCGGTTCGGCGACGTCACCGAACCCATCACGCTCCGCGTCGTCCTCGCCGCAATCGCCGGCGGCACGCTCGGCCTCGCCGCGATGCTCCCGTTCGTCGTCGGCATCCCCGTCGCGCTCGGCGTCTTCCAACTCGCCCCGCTCGCCGACATCGGCACGCTGATTGCCGGCGACGGCGGTCCGCTCGTCGGCGCCGCCGTGTTCGCCGCCGGCGGCGCGTTCGTCCTCCCGCTGTTCTTCGTCGTCACCGGGTCGTTCCTCCCGCCCCGGAACCCCCGGTACCTGCGCGGCGTCACGATGAGCACGCTGTTCTGGGTGACGTTCCTGTTGTTGTTCTGGCCGGGCGGCTCCGCGTTCACGAACGCCGTCTTCGTCGTCGCCACGCTCCTCGGGCACTGGGTGTACGGCCTCGTCCTCGGCGTCACCACCCACTACCTCACGGGCATCCCGGAACACGACGTGTGACCGCAACCCGGCGAAGTTTCAAGGGCGGTGACGGGGCCACGTCGGCCCACCGGCACTCCGCCGGCTGATACCGTGCCAGCCTGCCAGCACTGCGGTAACGACGACCGGTTCGTGTTGTCCGTCGAGTGTAGCGTCGTCCTCGACGCGGGGACCGCACGCCCGCCGACGTGGACGACGTCGATGGCGTGTGCCGTCTGCCACGCGGACGACCTCGCCTGAAGCGCGTCCGGGATACGAAAGCATTTCTTGTCGGACGCCGACGCCTCGCGTATGGCCCAACGCAGGCCGCCGCTGTACGGCCGCCACGAGGACCGCGGCGCGAAGTTCACGGAGTTCGGCGGGTGGCAGATGCCCGTCGAGTTCGACTCCATCTCGACGGAGCACGCCGCCGTCCGCGACGCCGCTGGCATCTTCGACGTCTCCCACATGGGGGAGATAGAGGTGTCCGGACCGGACGCCGAGCGCCTGATGCAGCGACTCACGACCAACGACGTGACCGCCCTCGACCCGGGGGACGCCCAGTACTCGGCCATCACGGACGAGGACGGCGTGATGCTCGACGACACCGTCGTCTACCGCCTCCCCGAGAGCCGGGACGCGGAGTTCCTGTTCGTGCCGAACGCCGGCCACGACGAGGAGGCCTACGACCGCTGGACGACGTACCGGGACGAACAGGATTTCGCCGCGACCGTCGACAACGTCACCGCCGACTACGGCATGGTCGCGGTCCAGGGGCCCGAGGCCCCGGACCTCGTCTCGGCGCGCGCCGACGGCGACGTCCTCGACCTCTCGAAGTTCGAGGCGACCGACGCGAGCGTCGCGGGCGTCGACTGCCTCGTCGCGAACACGGGCTACACGGGCGAGCGCGGCTTCGAACTCGTGTTCCCGTCGGACGGCGCGGGCGCGGTCTGGGACGCCTTCGCGTCGGACTGCCAGCCATGCGGACTCGGCGCGCGGGACACCCTCCGCATGGAGTACGGCTTCCTGCTCTCCGGGCAGGACTTCGACCCCGAGGAGAACCCGCGTACGCCCTACGAGGCGGGCATCGGGTTCGCCGTCAAACTCGACACCGAGTTCGTCGGCCGCGACGCGCTCGAAGCCCAGTACGAGCAGGGCGTCGACCAGCAGTTCGTCGGCGTCACGCTCCGCGAGCGCGGCGTCCCCCGGCACGGCTACGAAATCACCACGCCCGACGGCGACACCGTCGGCGAAGTCACGAGCGGCACGATGAGTCCGACGCTCGACGAACCAATCGGACTCGGCTACGTGGACGAAGCGCACGCCGAGGACGGCGAGTCCGTCCGCGTTGTCGTGCGCGGCACAGGAAAGAAAGCGACCATCACCACCCCCCCGTTCATCGACCAATGAGTTTCGACGTACCCGACAATCTGTACTACCTCGAATCGCACGAGTGGATCGACCCCGACACCGGCCGCGTCGGCATCTCCGACTTCGCACAGGACGAACTCGGCGACGTGGTGTTCGTCGAACTGCCCGGCGTCGGCGACGAACTCGACGCGGACAGCGAGTTCGGCGTCGTGGAGTCCATCAAAGCCGTCTCGGACATCTACGCGCCGGTCTCCGGGGAGGTCACTGACGTCAACGAGACGCTCGAAGACGAACCCGAACTCGTCAACGACGACCCGTTCGGCGACGGCTGGCTCGTCGAACTCGACTTCGACGACGCCGACCTCGACGACCTCCTCACGGCCGAGGAGTACCGCGACCAGATCGCCTGACGCCGGGGCGGCGACTCGGCGTGTGGGACGCCCGCACGTGACACCGGCGAGAAACACCGCGTTCGTGACCACTCTCGCCTATTCTGCGGGTGTCGACACCACGAACGTGTACACTCGGGGTTCCGAAACCGGGAGTATCTTAATCGCCGCGCCGTAAGCCTCGCGCATGACTGCACTCGGAACTGCCCGATGCGCGCGGGGACGACCATGAGCGGGAGCCCGTACGCGCCACACACCGAGGCGGAGACCGACGCGATGCTCGACGCGGTGGGCGTCGACAGCGTCGAGGAACTGTTCGACATCCCCGACTCGGTGCGCTTCGACGGCGAGTTCGGCATCGACGCGAAGTCCGAGCAGGCCGCCGTCGCCGAGACCGAGCGCCGACTCGCGAAGAACGACGACCTCGCGGAGTTCCTCGGGCGCGGGCACTACGAGCACTACGTCCCGTCGCTCGTCGACCACCTCTCCCAGCGCTCCGAGTTCATCACCTCCTACACGCAGTACCAGCCCGAAGTCACGCAGGGGTTCCTGCAGGTGCTCTTCGAGTACCAGTCCCTGCTCGTGGAACTGACGGGCCTCGGCGTCGCGAACTGCTCGATGTACGACGAGGCGACCGCGCTCGCCGAAGCCGCGTTGCTCGCCAAGCGCGTGCGAGCGACCTCCGGCGACCGCGTGCTCGTCCCCGACTACGTCCGCGACGGCCACGTCAGCGTCCTGGAGAACTACACCGCGGGCGCCGACGTGACCGTCGAGCGCTACCCGACCGACGACGGCAACGTCGACCTCGACGCGCTCGCCGACGTCGCGGACGACGACGTTGTACTGGTGTACGCCGAGAACCCCACTACGGTCGGCACAATCGAGGAGAGCCTCGACGCAGTCGGTGACCTCGCCGACGACCACGACGCGCTGTTCTGTCTCGGCTCCGACCCCGTCGCTATGTCCGTCCTCCAGCGCCCCGCCGACGTGGGTGCGGACGTCGTCGTCGGCGACGCCAGTGTCCTCGGGATGCCCACGAGTTACGGCATGGGCCTCGGCGTGTTCGCGTGCAAGGAGGAGTTCCTCCGGCAGGTGCCGGGCCGCCTCGTCGGCGCCAGCGAGGACGCCGACGGCACCCGAGCGTACACGCTCACCCTCCAGACGCGCGAACAGCACATCCGCAAGGAGCGCGCCACATCCAACATCTGCACGAATCAGGCGTGGGTCGCGCTCCGCGCCGCCATCCACGCCGCCTCGCTCGGTGCCGACGGCCTCGTCGACCTCGCGAACCGCATGGTCGAACTTCCCCGCGACCTCGCCGCTCGGCTCGACGACGTGCGCGGCGTGCAGGCGCCCGCCAACGACCGACACCACTTCCGGGAGTTCCTCGCGCACACCGACCAGCCCGCGCCCGCCATCGCCGCGGACCTCGAAGCCGAGGGGTTCGCGGTGAACGCCGTCGACGACCACCACGTCCAGATTTGCGTGACCGACGCCAACGAACACGCGACCGACGCGCTCGTCGCGGCCTTCGAGGAGGTGGCCAACTGATGGAGTACTACGACCAAGCCCGCTACCAGCCCGCGGACGCCGACAACTACGAACCGCTCCTCTCGGAGAAAGACCAGACCAGCGTCGACGTGGACTCGCCGCTCCCCGACGACCTCACGCGCGACGACGTGACGCTCCCGAGCCTCGAAGAACCCGAACTCGCGCGCCACTACGTCCGGCTCAGCCAGCAGAACTACGGCGTCGACTCCGGCCCGTACCCGCTTGGCTCCTGTACGATGAAGTACAACCCCCGGTTCACGGAGGACGTCGCCGCCGTCGACGATGCGAGCGTCCACCCCGACCGCTCCGGGGACTCCGTGCAGGGAACCCTCCAACTACAGTACGACCTCCAGGACTACCTCGGACGCATCGGCGGCATGGACGCCGTCACGCTCCAGCCACCAGCCGGCGCCGCGGGCGAGTTCGCGGGCATCCTGCTCGCGGAAGCCTACCACGAGGCCAACGGCGAAGGCCACCGCGACGAGGTCGTCGTCCCGGACGCCGCCCACGGCACGAACTTCGCGTCCGCCGCGCTCGGCGGCTACGACGTCGTGGAGATCCCCTCAGGCGACGACGGGCGCGTCGACATCGACGCGCTCGAAGCCGCGCTCGGCGAGAACACCGCCGCGTTGATGCTCACGAACCCGAACACGCTCGGGCTCTTCGAGCGCAACATCGAGCAGATTTCGGAGATGGTTCACGACGCCGGCGGCCTGCTCTACTACGACGGCGCGAACCTGAACGCCTTGCTCGGGCGCGCTCGCCCCGGCGACATGGGCTTCGACATCATGCACTTCAACGTCCACAAGACGTTCGCGACGCCCCACGGCGGCGGCGGTCCGGGCGCCGGCCCGGTCGGCGTCACCGAGGACCTCGCCGAGTTCCTCCCCGACCCCCACGTCCGGAAGACGGAAAGCGGCCAGTACGAGCGCTACACGCCCGAACGGTCCGTCGGGAAGGTCCACGGCTTCGAGGGTAACTGGCTCGTGCTCGTGAAGGCGTTCGCGTACATCGACCGCCTCGGCGACGACGGCCTCTCGGACGCCTCCGCGAAGGCCGTCCTGAACGCCAACTATCTCGCCGAACAGGTGGAGTACGACGTGCCACTCGGGCCGTTCCACCACGAGTTCGTCGCGAGCGCGGGCGACCAGGACGCCGCCGACGTCGCCAAGCGCATGCTCGATTACGGCGTCCACCCGCCGACGACGAAGTGGCCGGAACTCGTCGACGAGGCGCTGATGACCGAACCGACCGAGGTGGAGACGAAGTCGAACCTCGACGACCTCGCGGACGCGTTCAACGCGGTCGCCGGCGAGGACGACGAGACGCTCGCGAACGCGCCGACCCGAACGACGGCGCGTCTCATCGACCAGACGACGGCCGCGCGCAACCCCCGACTGTCCTGGCACGACCTCGACTAACTCGACCGTCGATTCGCCCCCGGATTTAGCGAATCCTTATTACTCGACGGGCGCTCGGTTAATACATGACCGTCGTCTCCGTCTCGATGCCCGACGAACTGCTCGACCGCATCGACGAGTTCGCTGACGGCCACGGCTACACCGGCCGCAGCGAAGTCGTCCGCGAAGCAGCGCGCAACCTCCTCGGCGAGTTCGAGGACAAGCAACTCGAAGACCGCCCGCTCATCGGGGTCGTCACCGTCCTGTTCAGTTACCAGGACTCCACCGTCGAAGAGCGCATGATGGGCCTCCGCCACGAGCACGACAACCTCGTCACGTCGAACGTCCACAACCACGTCGGCGACCACTACTGCATGGAGCTGTTCATCCTCGAAGGCCAACTCGACGAGATTTCGGAGTTCGTCGGACGCGTTCGCGCCACCAAGGACACGCTGACCGTGGATTACTCCGTCATCCCCGTCGACGGCTTCGACGCGCTCTCCACGGCCTGACTACCCCACTTTTCCTGCGTACTGCTGCGTCCGCCGCCAGCGCCGCCTGTCCTCTTGAGCCGTCGCTCACGCCTGACTGTCAATTTTGTATTGTTGTATGGAGTTTATCTGCTGTGGTTAGTTCGCCGATACGCGGTCGAAGCGAGGGGTTCGGCGGCCAGAAACGGGAATCGGGACGAACGCCGGGGCGTGGTCGGTGCAGTTCGAGCTGAACGAGTCCAGCACTGCGACTCGGCGGCAACACCTGTGGTCGGACGCCGTACGGACAGCGCTACCGGGGCTGTCTCAGCACGCTCGCGCGATTGGGCGTGTCCGTTCACGCTCTCGCACGCGCGAGTGCCTGAATTGGCATCACCGGGGCGAGAGTCTGCTACCTTGGGGAAGTACCGAGACCGCGCTGCCGGCGCGGTCGCTCAGGGGCGTTCGTCGAGCGTGGAGAAGCGGTGACGGTCGTTACGCAGAGGCCGTGGAGTCGATGTCGCCGTCGATGCGAACGAAGCCGAAGCCACACTCCGGGCAGTACCACTTGGTCTTCTGGCCGAGGTGGAGTTCGGTCGCGGCGGCGCGGTAGAACGTGCGCTCTTGGCCGCAGTCGGGGCAGTGGTGGTCGAGTTCGCGAGCCATGTGCGACGCTGGACGGGCGAAGCAGTTGAACGTACTGGTTTTCGGGGGTCGGAACCAGTGATGTTGGGATATAAACCACGTGGCGCGATATGGAACGCCAGTCGGGGGCAACTCGCCGTTAGAGGTTTGTATCCGGTCGCCCCAGTATTTGGTATGTGGTATCACGCCCCACAGTCCGGCGTTCGGGGGTGGTCGTGATGCTCGTGGCCAACGCCGACACCACGTCTCCGCACGACTTGGTCGCCGGGTCTCGGCGTCTCCGGCACGCCGTCCACCACCGACACGATTCGAGCGAACTGTTCGACTCGCTCGCCGACCTCGACGAGGGCGTCCTCGACGTACTGCGGGACGACCCGGACGCGGCCACCGCGTTCTGGCTGAACCTCCACGGGGCGCTCGTCGAGCGCGCGCGGTCGTCGGGCGCTCGCGAGTGGTGTCGCGTCGCCGGCGTCCGCGTCGACGCGGCGACCGCGTTCCACGGAATTTTGCGTGCGGGCCGGTGGAAACACGGCTTCGGCTACCTCCCGCATCCGTTCGCCGACCGGTTCGAGCGCCGCCACCGCCTCCGCGACCTCGACGCTCGCGTCCACTTCGCGGTCCTCGCTGCCCGGCACGCGCCCGGCCTGTCGGTCACGTACACCGCCGCGAACGTCGACGGCGAACTGGACGCCGTCGCGCGAGCGTACCTCGATGCGACTGCCGAACACCTGCCGAGCGCGGGCGTCGTCCGCGTCCCGCGCGTGTTCCTCTGGTACCGCGGGGACTTCGGCGGCCGTTCGGGAATTCTGTCCCTGCTCGCGGAGTACGACGTGGTGCCCGCGGACGCGTCGCCGCGACTCTCGTACACCGCCGCGTCGCCAGCCGCCGGTTCGGAACGCGCGCCCGAACGCCCGCCGGAGGACCCTCAGTAGAGTTCGCCGCCGAGCGGGACGTCCTCGTCGGGAGTGACAAGCACGGGGTTTCCGTCTTCGTCGGGCACGCCCACCGTGAGCACTTCCGATTCGAAGCCCGCGATGTTGACCGTGCCGAGGTTCGTCGCGCACAGGACTTGGCGGCCGACGAGGTCGTCGGGGTCGTGGTTGTAGCCGGTCTGTGCCGCGGACTGCACGACGTCGTCGCCGAGGTCGATTTCGAGTTTCGCGAGTTCGGGTTTGCGCGCTTCCTCGAACGGTTCGGCGGCGAGCACTTCGCCGACGCGGAACGTCGTCTCGAAGAGACTGTCTGCCATGCCCTCTCGCAGGCGACGGGGGAGAATGAGGTTTGGGGAGCCAACACATTTGGTCGCGCCGGCCGAACCCCGAGTATGGACCTGATGCTGTACTCTCTGGACGGGTGTCCGTACTGCGAGGCGGTCTCCGACGCGCTGGACGAACGCGGCATCGACTACGAGACGGAGTGGGTCGACGCACTCCACTCCGAGCGAAACGAGGTCAAGCGCGTGAGCGGCCAGCGCGCCGTACCGGTGCTCGTGGACGAGGAGCGCGGCGTGACGATGCCGGAGAGCGAGAACATCCTCGACTACGTGGAGGTGACGCTGTCGTGAAGATTTACACGCGACGCGGGGACGCCGGGCAGACGGACCTCCGGAACATGGACCGCGTGTCGAAGACGAACCCGCGAATCGAGGCGTACGGCACCGTCGACGAGGTCAACGCCGTGGTGGGGACGGTGCGCCCGACGGGGTACGACGACCTGGACGACTACCTCGGCGAGGTCCAGAACCACCTGCACGTCGTGCAGGCGGACTTCGCGAACCCCGAACCGGACGACGACGACCCGGTGGTCCGCGAGGAGCACGTCGAGGCCGTGGAGTCGTGGATAGACGCCTGCGACGAGGAACTGGAGCCACTGGAGTCGTTCATCCTCCCGGGTGGGAGCGACGTCGGCGCGAAACTCCACCAGGCGCGGGCGGTGTGTCGGCGCGCGGAGCGACGCGCGGTGGCGTTCGCGGACCGCGAGGACGGCGTGAACGAGACGGCTATCGCGTACCTGAATCGGCTGTCGGACGCGCTGTTCGTGTTCGCGCGACTGGCGAACCAGCGCGAGGGCGTCACCGAGGAGTCGCCGACGTACTGACGCTGACGAAGAGGCGGGTCCGCGGCGGTGATGCCAGTCGCCGCGGGGGTGCCGACGGTGCTGGGACAGACGTGGACGGGCGGCCGGCGCGCCCGCCGACGTGATTTAGGTTGGCCTAAACAAACTAAAAACTATCGGAGCGCAGCCGCCGAAAGCGCTATCTCCGCTCGCGGAATACTGTCGCCTATGAACCGACACTTCAGAGACGCGCAGTACTACGCCCGACGCACCGCCGAAGAGGTCGCCACCGGCATCCGCGAGGAACTCGAACCCGTCACCGAGCGTGTCCGCGAACGCGTCGACCGCGAGGACACCGATGAACCGACGGGCGTCCGCGACCGCGCCCGCGAGCAGGCTCGCGGCGTCCGCCAGCGCATCTAGCCGCCCCGGAACGCAAGCCTTAATGGCGGCCTCCGGGTACTATTCGATGCGCGGGTCGGTGGTCTAGTCAGGCTATGACGGCTCCTTCACACGGAGCAGGTCGGCGGTTCAAATCCGCCCCGACCCACTTCTACCGAAGCAACGACCGCGAGCGACCGCCGTGTCGCTCGCGTCGTTCGCGGGTGTGTGCGGTCGGGGCGGATTCGAACCAGGGAGGTCGCGCGCAGCGAAGCGAGCACGCCCGACCGAGGTTCAAATCCGCCTCGGTTCGTCTTCCGAACTCCGGTCCGTCGACCACCGGGTAGCGACAGCCCTTATACTCGTACTAGGTGTCGGGTGACACCCACCCACATTGGACGGCAGAACACATCTTTATTATTTTCAGGCGAAGCGATTTATACTGCGTCGTATTTTGCTACTCGCGTAATGAAGCAGACGAACGTCGAAGTATCTGCACTAAACACGAACGAAACTAACAATCTGAACGGGGGTAGTCGGTGATGGCGGTGCCCCCGGAGGTCGCGAACGGCGTGAACACGGTGTGGGCGCTCGTCGTGGCGTTCCTCATCTTCTTCATGCAGCCCGGATTCGCGTTACTGGAGAGCGGGCAGGTGCGCGCGAAGAACGTCGGGAACGTCCTGATGAAGAACATGACCGACTGGACGGTCGGCGTGCTCGCGTACTTCGTGTTGGGGTACGGGCTGTCGTCGGTCGTCGCGTCGCTGACGAGCGGGGCCGCGCTCGGCACGCCGTTCGCGTACTTCTCGAACCCCACGGGGTGGGTGACGTGGCTGGTCGGCGCGGTGTTCGCGATGACTGCCGCGACTATCGTCTCCGGCGCCGTCGCGGAGCGCATGAACTTCCCGGCGTACGTGTTCGTCGCCGTCGTGATGACCGCCGTCGTCTACCCGGTGACGACGGGGATGACGTGGGACGGCGGGCTGCTGTCCATCGACGGGTTCGTGGGCGAGGCCCTCGGCGCTGGCTACCTCGACTTCGCGGGCGCGACGGTCGTCCACATGCTCGGCGGCATCGCGGGGCTCGTCGGCGCGAAGATGGTGGGGCCACGGGAGGGCCGGTTCGACGACCGCGGGAACAGCCACGCGATTCCCGGTCACTCGATGCTGCTCGCGGTGCTCGGCACGCTCATCCTCGCCTTTGGCTGGTACGGCTTCAACGTCGGGACCTCGGCCATCTACGGCCCGGAGAACGAACTGCTCGGGGCGACGCTCGGCCGCGTCGCACTCAACACCACGATGGGGATGGGTGCGGGCGCCGTCGCCGCGATGGCGGTGTCCAGTTACCGGCAGGGCAAGCCCGACCCGCTTTGGACCGCAAACGGCCTGCTCGCCGGTCTCGTCGCCGTGACGGGGGCGGTCCCGCACGTGACGTGGGTCGGCGGCGTCGTCCTCGGTGGTCTCGCCGGCGCACTCGTCCTACCGACCTACCGCTTCGTCGTCGACTCGCTGCGCATCGACGACGTGTGTGGCGTGTTCGCCGTCCACGGGATGGCCGGCGCGCTCGGCACGGCGCTCATCCCGGTGTTCGCCACGGGCGGCTTCGGGACCACGCAGTTCGTCGTCCAGGTGGTCGGCGTCGGCGTCGTCGCGCTCTGGGCCGTCGTCGCGAGCGCGGTCACGTTCGGCGCCGCCGACCTCCTGTTCGGTCTCCGGGTGTCCAGCGAGGAGGAGGAAGCCGGCCTCGACGAGAGCGAACACGGCGTCTCCGTCTACCCCGAGTTCACAGGCGACGCGAGCCCCGAAGCGCCGACTGTGAGTGCCGACGGCGGCCGCGTCGGGGGTGACGGCGATGACTGAGTCGGCCATCGAGATGGTCGTCGCGGTGATTCGCCCGGACAAACTCGCGGACGTGAAACAGAAACTCGCGAACACGGGCGCACCGTCGCTGACCGTGACGCAGGTGTCGGGCCGGGGGTCTCAGCCCGCGAAGACCGAGCAGTGGCGCGGCGAGGAGTACACGGTCGACCTCCACCAGAAGGTGAAAGTCGAGTGCGTCGTCGCCGACGTGCCAGCCGAGGACGTGGTCGACGCCATCGCGGAGGCCGCCCACACCGGCGAGAAGGGCGACGGCAAGATATTCGTCCTCCCGGTGTCGAGCGCGACCCAGGTCCGCACCGGGAAAACCGGCCCGGACGCGGTGTAGCGCTCAGTCCTCTGTAGGACTCAGTCCTCGAAGGGCGCGTGTTCGGCTCTCCACCCTTCCTCGGTCTCGGTCACGGACTCGACCTCGTAGAACCGGAGGCGGCGCTCCTGTTTCGTGCGCACCGGCGTGTCGTAGTGTTCGGCGTCGTAGTCGAAGTCGTCGTCGCTGTCCGCGACGAACTCGCGGTGTGCGGCGAGGCGCTCGCTCGCGAGGTCCCGCGAGAGTGCTGGAGCGTCCCGGATGCGGTCGGCGAACGCCGCGGCGAAGCCGTCGTCGCGCTCCACGCCGACGGAACTCCGGCCAGCGACGCAGGCCGCGAGACTCGTCGTGCCCGTCCCCCAGAACGGGTCGAGGACGGTGTCGCCGTAGACGGAGTACATGTTCACGAGGCGGTACGGGAGTTCGAGGGGGAAGGCGGCCGAGCGCTCCCGCAGGTCGGGGTCGGCGAGATGCTGTCGCTCGCCGCCGAGGCCGTCCCAGACGTCCGAGAACCACCGGTTTCGCTCCTCCCAGAAGTACGCCGCCTCGTACCGGCGGTCGGCGCCCGCGTCGAACTCCCGCCTGCTCCCGTTCCGGAACACGAGCACGTGTTCGTGTTCGAGCGTGACGTACGCGTTCGGCGGCACCATCCCGCTGCCCATGAACTTCGCCGCGGAGTTCGTCGGCTTCCGCCACAGCACGCCGGGCAGCGGGTCGAATCCGAGTTCGGCGAACGTCTCGGTTACGCGGGCGTGGTTGTCGTAGACGCGAAAGCGGTCGAGGTTCCGGGTGGCGTCCCCGACGTTCACGACGGCGATGCCGCCCGGCCGGAGGACGCGACCGACTTCCCGCCACGCGTCGTCGAGGACACTCAGCATCAAGTCGTGGGCGCGCTCGCCGTCGTTCGCGTCGAGCGCGTCGCCGATTTCGGGGTCGAGGGCGGCGAACGCGTCGTCCCACATCTCTATCATCGGATAGGGCGGGGACGTGACCACGAGGTCCACGCTGTCGTCGGCGAGCGGGAGCGAGCGCGCGTCACCGACGTGTACGCGGTGGGTGGTCTCCATTGAGTCACGCGACCGGGGGCGGCCACATACGCGTTTCGCTCCCCGGAAGCGCGCGCTGTGAGCGGTCGGCGCGTCAGGCGTCGTTCATGCGGAGCGCCGTCGTCGCGTCGCACACGCTACAGGTCGCGACACGGTAGGGCTCCCGAGAGAACGCGGCGCTCTCGTCGTCGCCCTCTCGCTCCGCGCGCAGTTCGATGGCGACGGAGTGCGGGGTGTCGCAGTCGCAGTCCTCGCAGAACTCGCTGCGGCCTGTGTCAGGGGTGGTGGTGGCCATGGGTACCTCGACGTTACACGGGAAGGGAGAAAAACCGGGTCGGCGCTCGCCCCGCGTTCGGCCCGATTAAATCGAATTAAACCGCATGACGGCGGCGGTATCGCGATGCCGTCGGCTGTGCGTGCTAGTCGCTGTCGAGGCGCGAAGAACGGCGAGAACCTACAGCAGGTCCTCGATGTTGTCGGCGACCTCCTCGGGGGTGTCGCCGACCGGCACGCCCGCGTCGTTCAGGGCGTTGATTTTGGACTCCGCGGTGCCGGTGCCGCTGCCGGAGACGATGGCGCCCGCGTGGCCCATGCGCTTGCCCGGCGGCGCGGTGCGACCGGCGATGAAGCCGGCGACCGGCGTGTCCATGTTCTCGGCGATGAATCGGGCGGCCTCCTCCTCGTCCTCGCCGCCGATTTCGCCGCACATCACGACCGCGTCGGTGTCCTCGTCGGCCTCGAACAGTTCGAGGGCGTCGATGAAGTCCGTCCCGATGATGGGGTCGCCGCCGATGCCGATGGCGGTGGTCTGCCCGATGCCGCGGGACGTCAGCGAGTCCACGACCTGGTAGGTCAGGGTGCCCGACCGGGAGACGAGGCCGACGTTCCCGGCCTCGAAGATGTTGCCCGGCAGGATGCCGAGTTTGGCCTCGCCCGGCGTGATGATGCCCGGACAGTTCGGGCCGAGCAGGCGCGTGTCGACCTCCGAGAGGCGCTTGTTCACCTTCGCCATGTCCTGGGTCGGGATGCCCTCGGTGATGGCGACCACGAGGTCGAGGTCCGTGTCGAGGCCCTCGAAGACCGCGTCACCGGCGAACGCCGGCGGTACGAACACCACGGAGGCGTCCGCGTCCTCGGCGTCGACGGCCTGGTCGACGGTGTCGTAGACCGGGACGCCGGCGACCTCTTGGCCGCCCTTGCCGGGGACCGCACCGGCGACGACGTTCGTCCCGTATTCGATCATCTGTTCGGCGTGGAACTTGCCCTCTCCGCCCGTGATGCCCTGCACCACGACGCGGGTGTCGTCGTCGACTAGAATGCTCATTGGTCACCCTCCTCGTTGGCGTACTCGACGGTGCGCTGCACGGCGCCTTCGAGCGTCTCCTCGACGGTCACGAGGTCGTCGTTCAGAATCTCGCGGCCCTCGGCGGCGTTCGTCCCGGCGAGGCGGACGACCACCGGCTTCGGAATCTCGTCGAACTGTTCGAGCGCGGCGTTGATGCCCTTCGCGACCTCGTCCCCGCGCGTGATGCCGCCGAAGATGTTGAACACGACGGCGTCGACGTTCTCGTCGCTGAAGACCATGTCCAGCGCGTTCGTGACGCGCTCGGCCTTCGCGCCGCCGCCGATGTCGAGGAAGTTCGCGGGCTTCCCGCCGTAGTAGTCGACGAGGTCAAGCGTGGTCATGACGAGCCCGGCGCCGTTCCCGATGATGCCGACGTTGCCGTCGAGGCGCACGTAGTCGAAGCCGTAGTCGTTGGCCTTGGCTTCGAGTTCGTCCTCGGCGGCCTCCTCCTCCATGTCGGCGAAGTCGGGCTGTCGGAACAGCGCGTCCTCGTCGATCTTCATCACGGCGTCCGCGGCGACCGCCTCGCGGTCGCTCGTGATCATGACGGGGTTGATTTCGACTTCCGTGGCGTCGCTGTCGTCCCAGAGTTCGTAGACCGTCTGGACGATTTTCGCGACGTCGCCGGCGACGTCCTGGTCGATGCCCGCGTCGTAGACGGCCTTCCGGGCCTGGTACGGGTGGAGACCGAACGCCGGGTCGACGTGCTCGCGGACGATGGCGTCCGGGTTCTCGTGGGCGACCTCCTCGATGTCGACGCCGCCCTGCTCGGACACCATCACGACGGGTTCGCCCTCGCCGCGGTCCATCGTGACGCCGACGTACAGTTCGTTCGTGAAGTCCACCGCTTCCTCGACGAGAACCTTCTCGACGGTGTAGCCCTTGAGGTCCATGCCGAGGATGGACTCGGCGGCCTCGCGGACTTCCGACTCGTTCTCGGCGAGCTTGATGCCGCCGGCCTTCCCGCGGCCGCCGACGTGTACCTGCGCCTTCACCGCGACGGGGTAGCCGAGGTCCTCGGCGGCCTCGACGACCTCGTCGACGGTAGTGGCGAGCGCCGACCCCGGGGTCGGGAGGCCCGCCTCGGCGAAGACCTGCTTCGCCTGATACTCGTGCAGTTTCATGCACTCGAAAGGGCGTGCGCGCCCCGCTTAAAGTCCACCATTCTCCGCTCGCGCTCACGCCGCGCGGTAGCGGTAGTAGGAGTAGCCGACGGAGACGACAGCGGCGAGAACTGCCGGTGCGAGGACGAGTGCGAGCGCGTAGTCGGGGGCGAGCGCGCCGGCCGCCGCGACGACGCCGCCGACTTCGAAGACGCGCGCGACGACGCGGTTGGTGTCTCGCCAGACGCCCTCGTCTTCGAGGGTCCACGGCGTGCGCACGCCGACGAACCAGTTCTGGTCGGTGCGTTCGGTGACGACACCGGCGACGACGTAGATGGCGCCGATGGCGGGCGCCATCGCCTGCAGCACGCTGATTTCGACGCCCGCGTTGACGGCGACGACCACGGCGTTCACGTACGCGAGGAAGCCGACGGTCGCGAGCGCGAGCGCGTCGTACGCGAACCGGAAGTCGGCGGAGTTGTCACGAGGGTCGATTCGCGGCAGGACGGCGAAGAGGCCGAGCACGAGAGCGGCGATTGCGGGCAACAGCGCGAGGCCGAGTTCGCGGGACATCGTGCCGTCCGCTTGGCCGGCGGCGTTCTAGTGGGTCGCCATCCGCGCGGGCATCTCCGGGTACGCGAGGGCGCTCACCGCGGCCGAGGCGGCGACGAGCGCGCCGCCGCCCAGCAGGAGGCGTCGGTTCGGGTTCACGTTCGAGACTCTGTCGTCCCCCGACATAAACCCCGGCAGGGACTCGGTTCTGTTGGGTGCCGGATACGTTTACGGGGCTGGCGGCCCACGTGCCGGTATGCACGCCGACTTCGACTTCGACGGCGACGTGGTGCTCGTGACCGGTGCGTCGGGCGCGCTCGGGAGCGCGGTCTGCCGGGCGTTCGGCGACGCGGGCGCCACCGTCTGCGGGACCGACGTGGTGGAACCGAGCGAAGACACCGAACTCGACCGCGGCGAGGTCTCCTTCTACCGCGGCGACCTGACCGACGAGACGCAGGCCGAACACGTCGTCTCCGGCGTCGTCGACGCCCACGGCGGCCTCGACGCGCTCTGCAATATCGCGGGAATGTGGAAGGGCGGGTCACCCATCGAGGAGACCGACGTGGAGACCTTCGAGCAGGTGTTCGACGTGAACCTCAAGACGATGTTCCTCGCGACCAAGCACGCGCTCCCACACCTGCGGGAGTCCGGCGGGAACGTCGTCTCCGTGTCGGCGCGCGCGAGCCTGGAGGGCGGCGAGGGCGACGGCCCGTACCGCGCCGCGAAGGCCGGCGTCCGCCTGCTCACCGAGACTGTCGCCGAGGAGAACAAGGGCGAGGTGCGCGCGAACGCCGTGCTGCCGTCGGTCATCGACACGCCCCAGAACCGCGAGATGCTGCCGGACGCCGAACACGATTCGTGGGTCGACCCCGCGGATATCGCGCGCGTCGCGATGGCGCTCTGTTCGGACGCGACGGTGCCGACGAGCGGCGGCGCCATCCCGGTCTACGGCGAAGCGTGACACCACGTCACGTGTTAACTTACGACTGCGCAGTCGTGCGGTTTTTATCCACCACGGGGGTACGCCGTGGTACACCATGGCAGAACGTGAAACGTGGGCGACTCGTCTCGGGTTCATCCTCGCGGCGGTCGGCAGCGCAGTCGGTCTCGGGAACATCTGGCAGTTCCCGTTCAAGACCGCGACTACCGGCGGTTCGGCGTTCGTGTTCGTCTACCTCGTCGCCGCGCTCGTCATCGGCCTCCCCGCCATCCTCGGGGAGTTCGTCGTCGGGCGGCGCGCGAACATCAACGCCGTCGAAGCGTTCGACAAACTGAAACACCCGGCGTGGACCGTCGTCGGCGCGCTCGGCCTGCTGACTGGGCTGTGGATTCTCTCCTACTACAGCGTCGTCGGCGGCTGGGTCATCCGGTACATGGCCGGCAGCGTCACCGGCGCGTACTTCGCCACGCCGGCCGAGTACTTCGGCCGCGTCTCCATGGGGTGGGAGGCGATCGCCTTCCACGCCGGCTTCATGGCGCTCACCGCGAGCATCGTCGCGTTCGGCATCGAGGACGGCATCGAGAAGGCGACGAAACTGATGGTGCCGTCCATCCTCGTCATCCTCGTCGGCCTCGCCGCCTACGCGTTCACGCTCGACGGTGCGGCCGCCGCCTACGACTACTACCTCTCGCCGGACTTCGGCTACATCGCGAACAACCTCGCTGACATCGTGCCGTTCGCCGTCGGCCAAGCGTTCTTCTCGCTGTCGCTCGGGATGGGCGCGATGATAACGTACGCGTCCTACCTCGGGGACGACGACAGCCTCCCCGCGGACGGCAGTCTCATCGTCGTCCTGAACACGTTCGTCGGCCTGCTCGCCGGCCTCGTCGTGATTCCGCTGCTGTTCGCGCAGTTCGGCGAAGTTCCGAGCGGCGCGGCGGGCGGCGGTCCCGGCGCGCTGTTCGTCTCCGTCGCCGACGCCTTCGCGCAACTCGGCGGCCTCCCAGGGAAGGCACTCGGCTTCGTGTTCTTCGGCGTCGTGCTCGTCGCCGCGCTCTCCTCGGCGATTAGCCTGCTGGAAGTCGTCACGTCCTACCTCGTGGACAACTACGGCGCCAGCCGTCCCGTCGTCGCGTTCGGGTTCGCCGGCGGCCTGTTCGTGGTCGGCACGCTCTCCGCGTGGAACACTGCGTGGCTCGGTTGGTTCGACACGCTCGCGTACGGCGTCCTCCTCCCGCTCTCGGTGCTCCTCGGCGTCATCTTCGTCGGGTGGGTGTACGGCCCCGAGGCCGTCGACGAAATCAAGAAGGGCACCGGCGGCGGCGAGACGTTCGCCACCGCGTGGCTCTGGTCGATGCGCACCTACGTCCTCGTCGGCGTGTTCGTGACCCTCTACCTCGGCGTCACGGGCATCTACGAGGCGCCGCCGATTCCGGTCCTCTAAGAATCGTCACCGAAAACCGGTTTCGTCCCTGGAATCAAAATTCTATAACGGTCTTTCAGGCGTTTAGCGGCGACATTTGTAGCAGTTGAGGGTTCGTCGGACGAAACCCTCAAATGGGCGCCCTTGCTACGCAGTGGCAATGACACGCGAATCGTGGCAGACCAGAATCGGCTTCATCCTCGCGGCGGTCGGGTCCGCCGTGGGACTCGGGAACCTCTGGCGGTTCCCGTGGATGACGAGCGAAAACGGCGGCGCCGCCTTCCTCCTCGTCTATCTCGGCATCGTGCTCGCCGTCGGCGTCCCGGGCTTGCTGGCGGAGTTCGTTATCGGGCGACGCTCCCGACGCAACCCGGTCGGCGCGCTCTCGGACCTCTCGGACTCCAAGGGGTGGACGGCGTTCGGTCACGTCTTCGTCGTCACCGCGGTCGTCTTGCTCTCCTTCTACAGCGTCGTCGGCGGGTGGATTCTCCGGTACGTCGCCGCCAGCGCGACGGGCGCGTACTTCGCCGACCCCGGCGCGTACTTCGCCGGCATCGACTACGGAATCGAAGCGGTCGCGTTCCACCTCGCCTTCCTCGGCGCCACCGCCGCCATCGTCCTGCGGGGCGTCCGACGCGGCATCGAGTCCGCGACCAAACTCATGATGCCCGCCATCCTCGTCCTCCTCGTCGGCCTCGCGGCGTGGGGCCTCAGTCTCGACGGCGCGGGCGCGGGCGTCGACTTCTTCCTCACGCCCGACTTCGGCTACCTGCGCGCGAACTTCCTCGACATCCTCCCCGCGGCCGCCGGGCAAGCCCTGTTCACGCTCTCGCTGGGCGCCGGCACGATGGTGACGTACGCCTCCTACCTCGGCGAGGACCGCTCGCTCGTCGCCGACGGCACCGCCATCGCGACGCTCAACACCGTCGTCGGCGTGCTCGCCGGCGTCGTCGTCTTCCCGATTCTGTTCGCGCTCGGCGCGGGCGCCGGGGCCGGCGGTCCGGGCGCGCTGTTCGTCTCGCTCGCCGGCGCGTTCGCCGCGCTCCCGTACGGACAGGTCGTCGGCGTCGCGTTCTTCGGCGTCGTCGCGCTCGCCGCGCTCTCCTCCTCGATTTCGATGCTGGAGATTCCCGTCTCCTTCCTCGTCGACGAGTACGGTGTCAGCCGACCGACTGCGACCGCGTCGTTCGTCGGCGTGTTTGCCGTCACCGGCTCCGTCTGCGCGCTCTACCCGAACGTGTTCTCGTTCGTCGCCGGCACGCTCGTCGACCTCCTGCTGACCGGCGGGCTCGTCGGCTTCCTGCTGTTCGCCGGGTGGGTGATGGGCCGCGGCGCCCTCGACGAGTACCGGCGCGGCGCGGGCGGTCTCGCCCGCAGCCTCGCCACCCCGTGGCTGTACGCCGTCGGCGTCGTCATCCCCGTGTTCCTCGTGTTCACGTTCGTCTCCGGCGTCGCTGCCGCGCTCGGCGTCACCGTCGAACCGCTCTCGGTCCTCGGCGTCACGCTCGACCAGACGCGCGTGTTCGCCGTCGTCAGCGTCGCTCTCGCCGTCGTCGCGTTCCTCGGTCTCCGCCGTCCGGACTCCGTGCTGTAGCGGACGCCGGAGCGTAGCAGTCTCGGAATCCTTTTGCCGCCGCTGTGGGAAGACAGCACCAATCAGATGACGATGGAAGAGCGCATCGAGGAACTGCGCGAGAAGACCGAGCGCGCACTCCTCGGCGGCGGCGAGGACCGCATCGAGTCCCAACACGACAAGGGCAAGATGACGGCCCGGGAGCGCATCGACTACTTCCTCGACGACGGCACGTTCAACGAGTTCGACCAACTCCGCACCCACCGGAGCCACAACTTCGGGATGGAGGAAACGCAACTCCCCGGCGACGGCGTCGTCACCGGCTACGGCGAGGTCAACGGCCGCACCACGTTCGTGTTCGCACACGACTTCACCGTCTTCGGCGGGAGCCTCGGCGAGGTGTTCGCGGAGAAAGTCACGAAGGTCATGGACAAGGCGATGGAGGTCGGCGCGCCCGTCATCGGCCTGAACGACTCCGCGGGCGCCCGGATTCAGGAGGGCGTCGACTCGCTGGGCGGGTACGCGGAAATCTTCACGCGAAACGAGAAGGCGTCCGGCGTCGTCCCCCAGATTTCGGCCATCATGGGGCCGTGTGCGGGCGGCGCGGTGTACTCGCCCGCCATCACGGACTTCGTGTTCATGGTGAAAGACACCAGCCACATGTTCATCACCGGGCCGGACGTCATCAAGACGGTCACCGGCGAGGAGGTCGGCTTCGAGGAACTCGGCGGCGCGACCACTCATTCCTCCGAGTCGGGCGTCGCGCACTTCGCGTGCGAGAGCGAGGAGGACGCCCTCGACAACATCCGGCGCCTGCTCTCTTATCTCCCGCAGAACAACGTCGAGGACCCGCCCCGCGTCGAACCGTGGGACGACCCGGAGCGCCGCGACGAGGAACTCACCTCCATCGTCCCAGACCAGCCCCGGAAGCCCTACGACATGACCGACGTCATCGGGAGCGTCGCGGACGAGGGCTCGTTCTTCGAGGTCCAAGCGGACTACGCGAAGAACATCGTCGTCGGGTTCGCGCGCCTCGACGGGCGCTCCGTCGGCGTCGTCGCGAACCAGCCCCGCGTGAACGCGGGCACCCTCGACATCGAGGCCTCGGAGAAGGCGAGTCGGTTCGTGCGCTTCTGTGACTCGTTCAACGTCCCGATTCTGACGTTCGTGGACGTGCCGGGGTTCCTGCCGGGCACCGACCAGGAGCACAACGGCATCATCCGCCACGGCGCGAAACTCCTGTACGCGTTCAGCGAGGCGAGCGTGCCCCTGATGACGGTCATCACGCGGAAAGCGTACGGCGGCGCGTACGACGTGATGGCCTCCAAGCACATCGGCGCGGACGTGAACTACGCGTGGCCGACCGCGGAAATCGCGGTGATGGGGCCGAAGGGCGCGGTGAACGTCCTCTACCGCGACGAACTCGAGGACGCCGACGACCCCGACGAACTCCGCGAGGAACTCATCGACGAGTACCGCGAGGAGTTCGCGAACCCGTACACGGCGGCCGACCGCGGCTACGTCGACGCGGTCATCGAACCGACCGAGACCCGTCCGCGCCTCATCGAGGACCTGGAGATGCTGGCGAGCAAGCGCGAGGACACGCCCGACAAGAAACACGGCAACATCCCGCTGTGATGGCCGTGACCGACCCAGACCTCCGGATTCCGGACGACGCCACCGACGAGGAGGCGGCCGCCATCGCCGCGGCGGTGAGCGCGCACCTCGCGCGCCTCGAAGCCGAGGCCAGCGACGACGCGGAGACCGACTCCTGGGACGGGGAGAAGTGGTCGTTCGCGGGGCGCGTCGAGGCGCTCGGCGGCGCACCGACGCGCGTGCCGGACGGCGCGCCGACGGACGCGTGGAGCGCGGCGGGTCGCCGCGAGCGGTTCTGAGGCGACGCGACCGGTTCGACGTCTCCGACCGCGGTTCGCCGTCCGCGAACTGTTTCTGTGGCGCAAGTTCGTCAACGTCGACGGCCCGCCCGGGTAGACGACTCCGAACCGAAGGTATGAGTAGGGCGACCCAAGAATGAGTCCTCAAGAATGTTCGAGAAGGTGCTCGTCGCGAACCGCGGCGAAATCGCCGTTCGCGTGATGCGAGCGTGCGAGGAACTCGGCATCGACACCGTCGCCGTCTACAGTGACGCGGACAAACACTCCGGACACGTCCGGTACGCGGACGAAGCGTACAACGTCGGGCCGGCGCGCGCGGCCGACTCCTACCTCGACCACGAGGCCATCATCGACGCCGCCCAGCAGGCCGACGCGGACGCCATCCACCCCGGATACGGCTTCCTCGCCGAGAACGCGGAGTTCGCGGGGAAAGTCGAAGACGCCGAGGGCGTGAAGTGGGTCGGCCCGTCGGCGGACTCGATGGAGCAACTCGGCGAGAAGACGAAGGCCCGGAAGACGATGCGGGAGGCCGACGTCCCCATCGTCCCCGGCACCACGGACCCCTGCGAGTCCGTCGAGGAGGTCCACGAGTTCGGCGAAGAGCACGGCTACCCCATCGCCATCAAGGCCGAGGGCGGCGGCGGCGGTCGCGGGATGAAAATCGTCCGCGACCCCGAGGAGGCCGAGGAGCAACTCGAGTCCGCCCAGCGCGAGGGCGAGGCGTACTTCGACAACGCGAACGTCTACCTCGAGCGCTACCTCGAGAACCCCCGCCACATCGAGGTCCAGATTGTCGCCGACCACCACGGCAACGTCCGGCACCTCGGCGAGCGCGACTGCTCGCTCCAGCGCCGCCACCAGAAGGTCATCGAGGAGGGGCCGAGCCCGGCGCTCACCGACGAACTCCGCGAGGAAATCGGTGAGGCCGCGCGCCGCGGCGCCGACGAGGCCGGCTACTACAACGCCGGCACCTTCGAGTTCCTCGTCGAGGAAGACCCCGAGCGCGAGGACGGCGAACTCCTCGGGCCGGAGGCGAACTTCTACTTCCTCGAGGTGAACACCCGGATTCAGGTCGAGCACACCGTCACCGAGGAACTCACGGGCATCGACATCGTGAAGTGGCAACTCCGAGTGGCGGCCGACGACGAACTCGGATTCTCGCAGGACGACGTGGACCTCGAAGGCCACGCGATGGAGTTCCGCATCAACGCCGAGAACGCCGCGGACGACTTCGCGCCGGCCACGGGCGGCAAACTGGAGACGTACGACCCGCCGGGCGGCATCGGCGTGCGGATGGACGACGCGCTCCGGCAGGGCGACGACCTCGTCACCGACTACGACTCGATGGTGGCGAAACTCATCGTCCACGGGAGCGACCGCGAGGAGTGCATCGCGCGCTCCCAGCGCGCGCTCGCCGAGTACGACATCGAGGGCATCCCGACCATCGTCCCGTTCCACCGGCTGATGCTCGAGGACGACGCCTTCGTCGCGGGCACGCACACGACGAAGTACCTCGACGAGCACCTCGACACCGACCGCATCGAGGAGGCCCAGGAGAAGTGGGGCACCGCGTCCGATTCCTCCGGGGGCGACGAGGACGTCGTGGAACGGGACTTCACGGTCGAAGTCAACGGGAAGCGCTTCGAGGTCAACCTCGAAGAGCGCGGCGCCGCCCAACTCGCGACGAGTGGCGGCGAGAGCGGCGGCCAGCGCCCCGAGCCCGCGGGCGGCGACGACGGCGGGAGCGAGACGACCGTCGAGGGCGACGGCGAGGTCGTCGAATCCGAGATGCAGGGCACCATCCTCGACGTGCAGGTCGAAGAGGGCGACGAGGTCGCGGCGGGCGACGTGCTCGTCGTGCTGGAGGCGATGAAGATGGAAAACGACGTGGTGGCGTCCCGCGGCGGCACGGTGACCCAGGTGGCTGTCAGCGAGGACGACAGCGTCGACATGGGTGACGTGCTGGTCGTCATCGACTGACGTCTCCGAATTTTTATTGTAACGCGGTTTCGTGTGTGACACGATGACGGGGGTGTCGTGTCGACGCGCCGGCCCGCGCCGGTCGGACCGACGGCAGAACGCCGGACGGCACACCGAGAGGATTAACCACGTCGGCGACCTCGCCACGGTAACCGGAACCGCCCCGCTCGCCATGCACGCCACCACCCGCCGCCCGCGACCGCTCACCGCCACGCCGCCCCAGCGACCGGAATCCGGTCCGGCGGTCGTGGGCCGCGGGCGAACAGCGCCCACCGACCGGCGCCGGGAGGCGGTGTCGCGATGAACGTCGAGTTCGCGCCGCTCGCCGACCCGCCGGGAATCCGCATCCGCGACCCCATCGAGAACGCGCAGTTCGAACTGTACACGGACGCCGTCGTCGACCCGAAGCCGGCCGACCCCGACCAGTTCGTGTTCCCCGTCGACGCCGCCGTCACCGTCGACGTCGCGGAACTGGAGGTGCCCCAGTTGGCCGACGTCATTCTCCGCACCGACGACGGCAGCCTCGTCGGCGAGTCGACGAACCAACAGCGCGTCGAGTACCCGCCGAAGTGGTACTCGCTGAACATCGACATCGGCGCGATGAAACTCCAGGCCGTCGTCGACGGCGCGGTCTCCATCCGGCGCTCCGAGACGTCGACGCACGTCGAGTTCCCGTCCGCGACGGCGGTGTCTCTGGGGGCGCGGTCGCTCCACGAGTCGCCAGCGGGCACCATCACCGTCGGCGACGGCATCGAGGACGCGATGCGCGCGGTCTCCTACGCCGGGTCCGCGCTCAAGACCACGTCCTGCGAGCGGTCGTTCCCGACGCTCCGCGGCCACCCGCCGCTCGTCGAACGCGGCGACGCCTTCCGCGTCCCCGACGGCATCACGAAACCCGAGACCGACGTGACCATCGAGATTCCACGCGACTACGGCGACCTCTATCGCGTGAGTTCGCTGGCGTACTACCTCGGCGCGGACGTCGTGCCGGGGGACGGTCGCACGCTCGTCGCTGGCGACTTCCGGTACGACCTCGACACCGACCGCGGGTTCGAATCGGAGGTGAACACGCTCCTGAAACACGTCTTCTTCCTCGACTGCGTGACCCGCACCGAGGGTCTCTACCCGGTGACGCTCGCGGAGCGCGACGCCGTCGCCGACGACTTGACGTTCGACCCGGCGGCGCTGTACGACGCGTCGCTTGCCGACCAGTTGCGGGCGTACCTCGACGTCCCCTACGAGGTCACGGAACCGCACTGGCCGCGCTGGAAACTCACCGCGGACTTCGCGCCGGAACCCGAGCACGTCGAGTCGGTGCCGTTCGTCGCGAACGAACTCGGCGCGGTGCGGATTCCGAGCCCGGACGAGGAGCCGACAGTCCACGCCGAACCCGACGAACTCGCGGCGTTCTACCGGTCGGCGGAGTCACTCGCGCGGAGCGCGACGGACGCCGACGCGGTCGGCGACGAGGTCGTGAAACCACGGGAGACGGCGGCAATCGAGCACGCGTGGATCGGGGCGGGGTTCCCGCTCGGCGCGAGCAAGACCGACATCGAGTCCTACCGGCGGCGACTCGACCGGCCGACGCGGGAGCGCGAACACATCGGCATCGACGTCGTCTGCAACGAACCCGAGATGAGCCAGGAGGACATCGTCGCGGAGTTCTACGGGACGCGGGACCTCTTCGAGTTCGACATCGACGTCCACTACGAACTCTCCGGCGAGGAACTCGCAGAGGTGCTGCAGTCGGACACCGACTTCCTGCATTACATCGGGCACGTGGACGACGACGGGTTCCAGTGCTCGGACGGGATGTTCGACGCGCGCACGCTCTCCGAGGTGAACGTGGACGCGTTCCTCCTGAACGCGTGTCGGTCCTACGAGCAGGGCGAGGCGCTCGTCGAGCGCGGGAGCCTCGGCGGCATCGTGACGCTCGCGAACGTCAGCAACGACCCGGCGGTGCGCATCGGGCGCGCGCTCTCCCGCCTGCTGAACAGCGGGTTCACGCTGCAGGCGGGGTTGTCGGTGGCGCGGAACGTGACGCTGTTCGGGAACCAGTACATCACCATCGGCGACGGCACGCTCCAGTTGGTCCAGCACGCGACGGGGACGCCGATATCGACCGAGTTGGAGCGCGTCGACGGTGAGTACGAGCTCTCGATTCACGGCTATCCGACGTCCCGGTCGTCCATCGGGTCGCTGTTGACGCCGAACGTCGCCGAGAACACGGTTCGCTACCTGAACTCCGGGCTGGCCGATACGTTCCGACTGTCGACGACCGAACTGCGAGAATTCTTCAACCGCGGCGTGGTGCCGGTGATGATGGACGGCGAACTCGTCTGGAGTGACGAACTTCTGGAAGGCCTGCTCGACTAGGGGCCGGAAATCGTCGACGTGTTGCTCGCGGCCGCTGCGCCCGTCGTCGACAGGAAGACGAGCATCGTGAACAGCGCGCCGATCATTCGCGGGTGGTCCGACAGGAACTGCGTGAACTTGCTATCTGACATCGACACTCACACGTAACTCGGCATACATATTGAATCTATTCGAAGATAACCGATAAAAAATATCCGTAACAATTGTGTATTGAATAACAGGTTCTAGTAACTTGAGCCGGAATCTCGGTGAAGGCAACGGGGCGACCGGGATGACGACCCTTTTGCCGGTGCGCGCGGAACGACCGACCGATGAACGAGACGCGACGCGCCGTCCTCGCCGCGCTCGCGGACGGCCCGGTCACCGGCCCGGACCTCGCCGACAGCCTCGGGGTCTCCCGAGCGGCCGTCTGGAAGCACGTCGAAGCGCTCCGCGACGACGGCTTCGACGTTCAGAGCGTCGACGACGGCTACACGCTCACCGGCGTCCCCGACTACGGCGGCGCCGCCGTGGCCTTCGAGTTGGACGCCGACTTCGACGTGGAGTACCACGACGCGCTCCCGAGTACGAACGACCGCGCCCGCGAACTCGCCGCCGATGGCGCCAGCGACGTGGCCGTCATCGCGGACCGACAGACGGGCGGGAGGGGGCGCCGCGGGCGCGAGTGGTCGTCGCCGTCGGGCGGCGTCTGGATGAGTCTCGTGTTGCGCCCCGACGTGCCGCCGGCTCGCGTCCCGCTTCTCACGCTCGCCGCGGCGGTCGCCGTCACCGACGCCGCGCGCGAGGCCGGCGTGGACGCCGCCATCAAGTGGCCGAACGACGTAATCGTGCCCGACGCGGGCGACGACTCCGGGCGCGGCGGCGCGAAACTCTGTGGTGTGCTCACGGAGATGGAGGGCGAAGCCAGCAGGGTGTCGTGGGTGGTCGTGGGAATCGGCGCGAACGTCGACGTCGACCCCGACGAACTGGCGGGAGACGCGACGAGCGTGCGCGCGGAGGTCGGCGACGTGCCGCGGCGCGCGTTCGTCCAGCGCGTCCTCGAACGGTTCGACGAACTCAGAAGCGACCCCGCGGGCATCGTCGACGCGTGGCGGGAGCGCGCGGCGACGCTCGGAGAGCGCGTGCGCGTCGAGACGACAGACGGCGACATCGAGGGGGATGCCGTGGACGTGACCGAGTACGGCGCGCTCGTGGTCGACACCGAGGACGGCGAGCGCGTCGTCCACGCCGGCGACTGCCAGCACCTCAGAACGACTTAGTCGGCGGTCGGCGCGTCGCCGAGTTCCGCAGGGTCGAGGGCCGCGTACCGCGATATCGCGTCGAAGTGTTCGAGTGCCAGCGCGTTCTCGGGGTCGGGCCGGTCGCTCCCGAACGCGTCTGCGACGAACGCCTCGGCGACGACTGCTTCTCTCGCGTCGCCCGCTTCGAGCCGGTCGGCCGCGAGCGCGAGCAGACTGCTCGCCGCGAACACGTCGTAGGCGTAGTCCGCGAGCGCCTTCGCCTCGTGTTGGGCGCGCTCGCGGTCCGCGCCGGCGAGCGCGAACAGCGCGTCACGGAGGCCGTCGCGCTCCTCTCGAACCGTCTCGACCGTCTCCGCGAGTCGGTCGTCGTCGGCCGAGTCGAGGTGTTCGTCAATGCGCGCGAGCAGGGGTTCGGCGGCGTTCTCGCGGTCGAGCGCCCGCAGGAGGTCGAGCGCGAGCACGTTCGACGGCCCCTCCCAGATGGGGAGGACTTGCGCGTCCCGGAGCAACCGGTGGGTGACGTAGTCCGCGACGTAGCCGTCGCCGCCCCGAATCTCCATCGCGTAGGAGGTGGCGTCCACCGAGAGCCGTCCGGTCCGGTACTTCGCGATGGGGACGAGCGCGCGCATCAGCGCGTAGGCGTCCTCGTCGCCCGATTCGGCGGCGTCGAGGGCGTGGGCCGCGGCGAGCGTGACGGCGACCATCCCCTCGTAGCGCACCGTCCACTCCGCGAGGTCCCGTCGCATCAGTGGGTGTTCGTCGAGCGCGCGCCCGAACGCCTCGCGGTTCGCGGCGTGGATCTTCGCTTCGAGGAGCGCGCGCCCCGTGACGCCGACGGCGCCCGCGGCGTTCGCGACGCGCTCGAAGTTCAGCATCGTGGTCATCTGCCGGAAGCCGTTCTCCGGTTCCCCGACGAGGTAGCCGGTCGCGCCCGCCAGTTCGACCTCGCCCGTGGGCACCGAGCGCGTGCCGAGTTTGTCCTTCAGGCGGCGGTACGTCTGGTCGTTGAGGCTCCCGTCAGGTTTCGTGTGGGGCACGAGGAACAGCGAGAGGCCGTCCACGCCCTCGGGCGCGCCCGCTCGCCGGGCGAGCACGAGCGTCCCCTCGGCGTCGACGTTCGAGCAGAACCACTTCTCGCCCGAGACCCGGTAGGTGCCGTCTCCGGCCTCGACCGCCGTCGTCTCGTTTCGCCCCACGTCGCTCCCGCCCTGCTTCTCGGTGAGGAACATCGCGCCCTCGACGTGGTCGTCGTGCTCGCGCGCCGTGAGGCGGTCGAAGTAGTCCGCGAGCACGTCGGCGTGGACGCTGTCCTCGCCGTAGTTGTCGAGCACGAGCGCCGCGCCCGCGGTCATCGAGACGGGGCACGCGAATCCGATGTCGGTGTACGCGAGCACGGCCTGCGCGAGCAGCGAGTACGCGAGTCCCGGCGCGTCGTCTCGGTTCTCGGGTGCGTCGAAGGCGTCGGCGACGACGCCGAACTCGTAGGTCAGCCGGTCGTTCTCTCGTTGGGCGGGGTGGTACTCGACGCGGTTCTGCACGTCGCCCCGACGGTCGTAGGTGTGGCGTTCGGGCGCGTGCCGGTTCGCGAGGTCGGCGTTGTCCGCGATTTCCTCGCCGACGAGTTCGCCCCACTCGGTCAGCCGGTCGTCGACCCACGCCCAGTCGTCGCGGTGGCGTCGCGCGTGCCGGCGGAGCGTCGGGTCCCACGTCCAGTAGTTGCAGTGGCGACCCCGGTCGAGGTCGCCGTACGACAGTCTGCTCATGGTGAGCGTTGTCACGCGACGTGGCTTGAATGTTCGCCCGCCGACCGGTCAGGCGTCGACGCGCACCGTCAACACCGGCACCGACGACGACCGCACCACCTTCTCCGCGACGCTCCCCAACAGCAGGCGGTCGATGCCGCCCCGCCCGTGTGTCCCCATCACGACGAGGTCACAGCCCTCCTCCTCGGCGTACCGCACGATTTCGCGGCTCGGGTTGCCGTCCACGAGCGCGCGCTCGACGGCCACCCCGTGTTCGTCGGCCAGCGTCTCCACGTCGTCGAGCGCGCTCGCGCCCTCCTCGTTGAGCATCGACGCGACGCTCTCCCACGACGAGTCCATCGGGAGCCCCGCGAAGCTCGCGGAGTTCACGACGTACAGCGCGTGAATCGTGGCGTCGTGCTCGGCTGCCAGGTCGACGGCGTGCTCGACGGCCTCCCGCGTCGCGTCGGAGCCGTCGGTCGGCACGAGGATGTGCTCGTAGCGACCCATGTGTCGTGCTAGCGTTCGCAGGGCCGTGGGTTAAGTGTTCAGGGAGAAACGACGCGTTTCACGTCGCTCGCGCCGGCCCGCCGCACCGCCGCCCGCACCGGGTCGCGGACGCCCGCGAGGTTGTCCGAGTCGCCGTCCAACACGAGCAGTCGGGCCTCCCGGCCGGCCTCGATTGTGCCGTAGTTCGCGCCGACCACCTCGGCGCCCGCCCGCGTCGCCATCCGCAGCACCTCGGGCGCCTCGACGTCACAGCACTTCGAGACGAACTCCATCTCCCGGAACATCGACGGGCTGTTCGTCATCACGTTGTCCGTCCCGAGCGCCACCGACGTCCGGTCGAGGAGGTCGCGGACCGGCGGCAGGCCGACGTCGGTCACGAGGTTCGACCGCGGGCACACCGCCACCGGAATCTCCTTGTCTTCGACGCGGTCCAAGTGCAGTTCCTCGGCGTGGACCATGTGGACGAGCAGGTCCGGGTCGAGGTCCAGCGCGGGGTTGATGTCCGAGGCGTCCACCTCGCCCGCGTGGATGGCGAAGGGCTTGCCGGCCTCCCGCGCGGCGTTGCGCTCCTTCCCGAACTCGCCGTCGGCCGCGCCGCTCGCGCCGAAGCCGTCGGCCACGTCGACGACGTCCGGGTCGTCCCGGCCGAACGCGAACACGTCCACGTCGGCGGCCTCGGCGGCCTCTCGGAGCGCGTGGACACCCGCCACGCCGCCCTCTCGGAATTCGAGTGTCGCCGCGGTGCCCGTGGACTGCATGAACGACAGCGAGCGCGCCATCCCCTCGACCAATTCCTCGCGGTCGGCCTCCCGGAGCAGGCGGTGTTTCAGACCATCCGGCGGCGCCACCAGTTCTTCGAGCGTGAGACCGCGCCCGGCCTCCTTCGCTATCGAGTCCCCGATGTGGGTGTGCGCGTTCACGAACGCCGGCAACACGATGTCCTCGGACTCCACGTACTCCTCGTCCAACCGCACGATTTCGCCGTCCTCGACGACGAGCGTTCCCTGTACGGGCTCGTACTCGTCGCCCCAGAGGACGGTGCCGGAGAGTTCCATACCGAGGCCAGACACTCGGCCACCGTGAACCTTGCCCGACCGCTCCGTCGGCGGCCGCGCCGGCTCAGAAGTCGTCGAGTGAGGCGTACCGGCCGGGCGTGTTCACTTCCGTCACGAGCGCGCCCTCCGTCTCCAGGCCGAGCACGCGCTCGGTCGCCTTCCCGACGCTCTCGACGCCGTCGGCGGGCGCGTAGACGCCGAGGCGCCACTGCTCGCGCTGGGCGACCTGCAGGGCGTTCACGAGCGTCGACTGCTCGTCCAGCCGCCGGACCTCGCCGCCGACGAGCACGCCCGTCGTCGACTCCCGCATCGACGGCTCGCCGCGCACGTCGAGGACGACGTGCTCGGGTTCGACGCCGGCGTCTGCCGCGATGTCGCGCTCGAACTCGCGGACCGCGTCGTGGTCGGCGCCCACCACGTCGTCGTCGACGTCGCCCATCTCGGCCCACACGGCGCGCTTGAACAGGTCGCGTTCCGCGAGTCGCGTCCCCGTCTCGGCCGTCTCGTCGTGGGACCGGAGCGCCACAGACAGTTCGTGGTCGTCCATCCGCCGGAGTTGTTCGGCGGTCATCTCCGTGGTGTCCAGTAGGCGTTCGGTCGCCCGGCGGAGCATCGACTTCGAGATGCGCGCGACGTGGTGGCTGTAGACGGTGGGGTTCATCAGCGCGCGCGCCAGCAGGAGGCTCTCGGCGGTCTGGACGTTCCCCTCGTCGAGCACCAGTTCACCGTCGATGAACGTGAGCGCGCGAAGCAGGCGCTCGTGGTCGATGGTGCCGTAGGGAACGCCGGTGTGGTGGGCGTCCCGCACCAGGTAGTCCATCCGGTCGACGTCCAGTTCGCCCGCCACCAGTTGCGCGAGTTCGCCGTCGCCGGCGACGAGCGACGCGATGTTCGCGGGGTCGAGGTCGTGGTCGTCGAGGACGCGAGCGACGCGGCCCTCGGCGAGCAGTCCGTCCACGTCGTCGTGTCGCTTCCCGGTGTGGCGCTCCACGACGCCCTCGACGTTGTGGCTGAACGGCGAGTGTCCCACGTCGTGGAGGACGGCGGCGGCGCGCACGCGCTCGGCGCGCTTTCCGCCGATGTCGAGGTGGTCGAGCGCGCGGTCGGCGAGGTGGTAGACGCCCAGGGAGTGCTCGAAGCGCGTGTGGTTGGCCGACGGGTAGACGAGGCTCACGGTCCCCAACTGCGTGATGCGGCGGAGTCGCTGGACCGGTGGTGTGTCCAGTAAGTCCGCCGCGACGCCCTCGACCTCGATGTGGTCGTGGACGCTGTCCTTGATGGTGGTCATTGGGCCGCGGTTCGTCGTTCTCGCGTAAAAACCCGCGGACGCGTCCCGGGGTTATTTCGTCGCTCGCGCCCCACGAAGCGGTATGCGACGACAGTCCGCCACGCTCGCCGTGGCAGCCCTCCTCCTCGTCGCCGGCTGTACCGCCCTCGGCGGCAGCGGTGGCGGCGACGCGACCGACGCGAACTCGGACCCGCTGTACGAGACGCCCCTGGACACGGACGCGGTCGTGGACGCGCACGTCGACGCCGTGCGGGACGCCGGGACGTTCACGTTCGAGACGAACAACTCCTACGGCGAGTCCCCCTCGCAGGTGTTGGTGTTCCGCGGCGACCTCGACACCGGCGCGGTGTACGTCACCTCGCGGAGCGGCGACTCCCCGTTCCAGATGTACCGGTTCGGGAACGGCACGGCCTACGAGCGGCGCGTGGACGACGGCGAGGTGTTCTACGACGACGCCGCGAACGCAGTCGACGGCGCGTCGAACTGGGTCGGCGAGGGCGTCCGAGTGCCCCTCGACCTGTTCGACTTCGCGTACGTGGGCACGACCACTGCGGACGGCGAGACGGTCCACGTCTACGAGGCCGAGGGGCCGTCGTCGCTCGCCCCGTCGGACGGGTGGCTGTCCAGAGACGACGTGACCGTCGAGTCGGCGCGAGCGACCCTCGAAATCGGCGAGAGCGGCGTCGTGAAACGCGCGAGTTACGCGTTCACGGTGGACGATACCGGCGGCACGACCTCGGTGTCGGTGACGCGGACGTACTCGAATCTGGGCGAGACCGACCTCTCGCCGCCGGCCTGGATTCCGACCGCGCGGAACGCGACTGCGTGACGTCCGGAGGGGTTTTCCCGGCGCTGTGCCAAGCCGCCGTATGCGACGACAGTTCGCCACACTCGCCGTGGTCGCGCTCGTCCTCGTCGCCGGCTGTGCGGCCGGCGGTGGCGGCGACGGCGCGACGACGGCGCCCGGCGACGAGAGCGGCGACCCGCTGTACGAGACGCCGCTGAACGCGAGCGCGGTGGCCGACGCCCACCTCGCGGCGCTCGAAGACGCCGGGTCGTACACGGTCACGTCGAACGGGACGCAGACGGTACAGAACACGACGACCGAGACCAGTTCGGTGGCTCGCGGTGACCTCTCCTCGGGCGCGGTGGCCACGAGTACGGCAACGAGCCAACGCACCGTCGACGGGTTCGCGTTCGGGAACGGCACCGCCTACCAGCGCTACCAGACCGGGAACGAGACGGAGTACGTGGACGCGTCCGGCCGGATGGGGTCGGCGAGCCAGTACGGCCGCGGTACCGTCGCGTCCTACGTCACGCTGTTCGACTTCGCGTACGCGGGCACGACCACGGAAAACGGCGAGACGGTCCACGTCTACGAGGCCGAGGGAACTGACGCCGTGAACGCGTCCGCGACGGCGTTCCGGGGGCTCAACGAGTCGAATTTCCGGTCGGCGTCCGCGACGATGCACGTCCGCGAGGACGGACTCGTGACGCGCGCGGGCTACGACATCACGGTGTCGTTCCGCGGGACCGAACAGCGCCTCGCCGTGACACAGCGGTTCTCGGCGCTCGGCGAGACGACCGTCGAACCGCCGGCGTGGATAGACGACGCGCGAGCGAACACGTCCAGTTCCTCCTGACTTCGCCCTTTTCCCCCGGCGCCGTCCGGTGACACAAGGGTTTACCGCGCCGCCCCCCGAGTACGGCGTATGACGACGTTCCTCGCCGGGGGGACCGGCACCCCGAAACTGCTCGCGGGCGGCCGCGAGGTCTTCGACCCGGCCGACACCACGGTCGTCGGCAACACCGGCGACGACGTGGAGCTCGGCGGCCTGCTCGTCTGTCCGGACGTCGACACCGTGCTGTTCGAGGGCGGCGACGTCTTGGACCGGGAGACGTGGTGGGGTATCGCTGGCGACGAGTCCACGACCCACGACTACCTCGGGGACCTCGCCGAGCGCGCGGGCATCGACCCCGAACCCCGGTATCTCGACGACGAACAGCAGACCGCGGGCCGCCGCCTCGCTCGCTGGCGGCGGTTCTCGGGCGCGGCGGAGTTCATGTACCTCGGCGACCGCGACCGCGCGGTCCACACGCTCCGCACCGGCCTCCTCGACGAGGGGAAGACGCTCACCGAGGTCACCCGCCTGCTCGCCGAGGCCTTCGACCTCGACGTCGACCTCGTGCCGATGAGCGACGACCCCGTCGCGAGTATCGTTCACTCGCCCGACGGGGAACGCCACTTCCAGGAGTTCTGGGTGGCGGAGGGCGGCGACCCGGAGGTCGTGGACGTGGAGTTCCGGGGCGCCGACGACGCGACCGCCGCCCCCGCCGCGGTCGAGGCGATACGAGACGGCCCGGTAATCGTCGGGCCGTCGAACCCCGTGACGAGCATCGGGCCGATGCTCGCGCTCGACGGGATTCGGGACGCGCTCGCCGACGCGACGGTGGTCGCCGTCTCGCCGTTCGTGGAGGACGAGGTGTTCTCCGGCCCCGCCGCGAAACTGATGGAAGCCACCGGCTACGAGGCGTCCACGGCGGGCGTCGCGGACGCCTATCCGTTCGCGGACGCGTTCGTCCTCGACGACGCCGACGGCACCGACCTCGACCGACCGGTCGTCCGCACTGACACCGAGATGACCGACGACGCGGACGCCGAGCGCGTCGCTCGCGCGTGCCGCGAGGCACTCAGCCGCGTCGGCGCGGCGGAGGTGGCCTGATGTTCGCGCCCAGAGTCGCGCTCGCCAGCCTCAGCGGCGAGTCCGACGCCGAGTGGGCGGAAGCCTGCGCGCGCCCCGCGGGCGGCGCGTTCCTCGGTGGAATCGCCATCGACGAACCGACGCGGGAGGCGGCTCGCGCGATGGTCGACCGAGACCGCGAGGAGTTCCTGCCCGACGACCCCGTCGCGTTCGTGGACGGCCAACTCGGCGAACTCGACGACGCGTTCCTCCGGGCGGGCGTGAACGTCCGCACGACCAGCCTCGACCCGCTCCGGGACGTCGCGGCGGTCTGTGCCGACCGCGACGCGATGCTGGAGGTGAACGCGCACTGCCGGCAGGACGAGATGTGCGACGCCGGCGCCGGCGAGACGCTGCTCCGGGACACCGACCGCCTCTGCGAGCAGGTCCGCGCGGCGAGCGACGAGGGCGCCGACGTGACCGTGAAAGTGCGATCCGAGGTCGAGGACGTGCACCTGCCGACGCTCGCGAAGGCCGTCGAGCGCGCCGGCGCGACCGGTATCCACGTCGACGCGATGGACTCCCGGCGCGTGATTCGGGACGTGGCCGAGGCCACCGACCTGTTCGTCGTCGCGAACAACGGCGTCCGCACCCGCGAGGACGTCTTCGAGTACTTCGCGTACGGTGCGGACGCGGTGAGCGTCGGGCGTCCGAGTCGGGACCCCGAGCGCGTGCGCTCCGTCTATGCCGCGGTGAAGGAGTGGTTCCTGTGACGCCCGCCGAGCGCGCCGAACTCGCGCTCCTGCTGGAGGTCGCGGGCGCCCCCAAGCCGGGGAACGTCGACCGCGAGCGCGACCTCGCCGACCTCCGGTTCGAACAGTTCCTCGCGGGCGCCGTGGGCGCTCGCGCGGGCCTCGAACGCGCCGCCGACCCCGAGGAACCGCTCGGCGACGCCTTCGAGACGGCGGTCGCGGGGATGGCCGACGCCGCCGGCACGAACACGCAGTTCGGCTGTCTGCTCCTGCTCGCGCCGCTCGTGCGAACCGCGGCGACCGGCGACCTCACCCGAGAGCGCGCGACTGGCGTGGTCGAATCGACGACCGTCGCGGACGCCGCTGCCTTCTACCGCGCATTCGACCACGCCGACGTCGCGGTCCAAGAACCGCCTGAGGGAGCCGCGGAGTTGGACGTGCGACGCGGCGCGAACGCGGTGCCGGCGCTCCGCGACCGCGGGCTGACGCTCGCGGACGTGCTGGAACTGAGCGCGGACCGCGACGCGAACGCCGGCGAGTGGACGCGTGGATTCCCGCGCGTGTTCCGCACCGCCGCCCAAATCGAGGCGAGTGACGGCCCGCTCGTCGACCGCGCCGCGGACGCCTTCCTGCACTTGCTCGCGGAAGCGCCGGACACGCTCGTCGCCACGAACCACGGCGAGGCGGTTGCCCGAGAGGTCCGCGAGCGCGCGCTCGAACTCCAGTCCGCCGACCGCGACGCCGTCCGCGCGTTCGCCGACGAACTCGTGGAACGCGGCGTGAATCCGGGGACGACGGCGGACCTGACCGCGGCCGCGCTGTTCGTCGCGCTCGAACGCGGGGTGTCGGTGCGTGACTGACTGGGGTGTCGCGACGCGACTGACTGGGGTGTCACGACGTGACTGACCCGGATGGCAAACGGGCTGACTGGCCGGTCGAACTGCGCGGCGTCACCGAGACGGTGGTCGCCACGCGCGGCCCGAACGACCGCTGGAACCTCGCCGCGCTCGGCGTCCACGCGCCCGCAGACGGCGGGCCGGCGACGGCGACGACGTTCGGGAACACGCGCACGCGCCGGAACTTCCACCGCGAGGGCGGCGGCTACGTCCAGTTCGTCGACGACCCCGTGGTGTTCGCGGACGCCGCGCTCTCGATTTCGGAGTCCGAGGAATCGGTCGTCGAGGGCGCGACGGCGTGGGCGCGCGTCGACGCCGAGCAGACGGGAAGCGAGGCGGACGGCGACACGCGCCTCGAACACTGGGCGCTCCGCCCCGTCGAGAGCGACGTCGTGCGCGAGTCGCCGTTCGCGGTGAATCGCGGCTTCTACGCCGTCGTGGAGACGACGGTGGCGGCGTCCCGTCTCGGCGTGGACGGCTACGACACCGAGACGCTCCGCGAGCGCCTGCGGTACTTCGCGGACGTGGCGCGCAACTGCGGCGGCGACCGCGAGCGCGAGGCAATCGAGCGCGTCCGCGAGCACGCCGACGGCGACTGGTGAAAGCATTTACCGGACGGCGGCCAACCCCGAGTATGCGCCGCCGCTCGCTCCTCGCGTCGGGTGTCGCCCTCCTCGGCTCCGGGCTCGCGGGCTGTCTCGGCCAGTCCGGAGACGACACCGCGACCGAGTCACCGACCCGGTCGGAAACGCCGACGACCAGCGATACCGAACCCGTGACGGACGCCGACGTCTCGCTGTCCGCGAGCGTCGAACGCCTCCAGCCGGGCGCGGTGGTGCTCGGCGTCGACTCGATTTCCACTGTCGGCGACGGCTCCCAGTACCTCTACTACCGCGTCGACGTGACCGATGGCGACCCGCCCGACCGCCTCGACTTCGGGTTCCGGTACGGCGGCGACATCTACTCGCCGGGAATCGACACCGGCGGCCAACTCTGGCGCGAATCCCGGACTGACGACCGGTACACCGCCGAGCGCGGGGAGGGGTGGCTCGTCTTCGAGTTGCCCGCGACGCGGGCCGCCCGGCACGCCGCCCTCACGGTCGGGAGCACCGAGTGGCCGGTCGGCGAGTCCGTCCGCGAGCGCCTCGGAGCACCCGCGCCGTCGCTGTCGCTGGACTGGAACGTGGACGCCGAACAGACCCCCGGCGAGACGCCGATGTCGTTCGCGGTGACGAACGACGGCGACCGGGACACACGGTTCGTCGCGGCGCTCAACGCGGAGAACATCGACGCCGCGTACGCGCCAATCGAGGCGTTCTCGCGCCGGATTCCCGGCGGCGAGACGGTGTCGTGGGAGTTCGTCCACGAGAACGGCGTCGCGCCGGGGAGCAACGCGGTCAGCGACGGCGAGGTGGACGGCCGATACACCCTCGACTGGACGGGTGGCCGCCGCGAGCAGGCGGTGCGGTTCGTCGCCGAACCGAGCAGCGAGTAGGTGCCGGCGAACGTTTAACCGATTGAACGACGAACCTCGACGCGATGGCGAGTTCGACCCGCGACGGGGACGACGGCAGTCGGGACGCGGAGATTCGGCTCTGGCGAGAGGACGACTGGTGGCTCGCGGAGGACGTCGAGACGGGCGTTACGACGCAGGGCGAGTCCCGCGAGGCCGCGCTGTCGAACCTCGACGACGCCGTGGCGCTTGAGCGCGGCGACGCCGGACGTGAACCGACCGAAGCGGAACTCCGCGCGGTCGGCATCGACACCGAGGACAACGCCACGGGCGACGAGGAACCGCCGGACGTACTCGACTGACGGATGGCCCGCCGAACGTTCTCCGGCGAGGAAGTAGTTCGCGTCCTCGTCAACTGCGCCGGCTTCGAGTGGCGTCGAACGACCGGCGACCACGCGCAACTGTCCTACGAACACCCGACCAACGAGGACGACACGAGACGGGTGACGGTCCCGCTACACGACGAACTCCGGACGGGAACGCTACGCGCAATCGCTGACGACGCGGGAGCGCGCGACTTCGACGCCTTTTGCGCGTGGCTCGACCGGAACGCGTAGCCTCGGCGCGTCGCGGTCGCAGACGGATGTCGGGACGTTCAAATTCGCGCGCTCACAAACAGTGTCCATGACCGACGACGACACGCGCGAGAACGTCCTGCCGGGGTCCGACGAGGAACTGGACACGCCGGACGTTCGCGGCTACGACTTCCGCGGGGAGTTCGACTTCTTCGAGATGCTGGACTCGTACGCGACGACCGGCTTCCAGGCCAGCCACCTCGCCGAGGCCGTCGACATCACGAAGGAGATGCGCGAGGACGACGCCACCGTCTACCTGACGCTCACGTCGAACATCGTCTCCTCGGGCCTCCGAGAGGTCGTCGCGCACATGGTCCGCGAGAACTACGTCGACGTCATCATCACCACCTCCGGCTCTCTCACCGAGGACGTCATCAAGACCGCGAAACCGTTCAAGATGGGCGAGTGGGACGTCGACGAGGCCGCGCTCCGCGAGGAGGGAATCAACCGCCTCGGCAACATCTTCGTCCCCTCGGACCGGTACGTGTGGCTCGAAGAGTACCTCTACGACTTCTTCGACGACTTCTTCGCCGAGGAGAAGGTCCGCACCCCGACCGCGTTCGCGCGCGAACTCGGCGAGACCCTAGACGACGAGGACTCCATCCTGAAGAACGCCGCCGACAACGACGTGCCCATCTTCTGTCCGGCGCTCACGGACGCCGAAATCGGGAACTTCCTCTACTACTACCGGCAGGGGTACGACTCCGACGTCGGCATCGAGATTCTCGACGACTACGACAGCCTCATCGAGGAAGGCCTGCTCGCCGACGAGACGGGCCTCATCGCCGTCGGCGCGGGCGTCCCGAAACACCACGCCATCATGACGAACCTCTTCCGCGGCGGCGCCGACTACGCTGTCTACATCTCCACCGGCATGGAGGGCGACGGCTCGCTGTCGGGTGCACCGCCCGAGGAAGCGGTCTCGTGGGGGAAAATCAAGGACGACGACGCCGAACCGAACTACACCCAAATCGAGGCCGAGGCCACGCTCGTGTTGCCGCTGCTGGTCGCGGGCGCGTTCGAAGACGAGTAAGTCTCGTTTCTTTATCGTAGCGTTCGTTCGCTTCTGTACCTGATTCGCGGAGTTTGACACCTCGAAAGCTCCGAGGCTGTGGACTCGGTGCGCTCGCTGCGCGCGCTCCCGTCGGTCGCGTGCTTGCGTCGCCCGCCTTCGTCCACAGCCTCGCCCCTTTCAGTCCCGCCCGGTACCGGCTGACCGACTGGCGCGGTGGGACTGAAAGGGGCGGCCGTCTCGGCGAACCCCGGCGACGCGAGCACCGAGCGAGCGAAGCGAGTGAGGCGCGCGGCGAGCCGCGGGAGTCGAGACGGCCGGGGCTTTCGAGGCCGTGTCGACCATGTACGAGGGCGTACGGTCTGTTCGGCACGGCTCCCGAAACGAATCCTTTTAACGCACGGCGAGTGAACACGCGAACATGGCCATCAAGCCCGACTACGTCAAGAAGACCGGGAACATCCTCATGGAGCGATACGAGGACGCGTTCTCGCGCGAGGACTTCGACCACAACAAGAAAGCCGTCACCGAGCTGACGAACATCGAGTCCAAGGAAGTGCGCAACCGCATCGCGGGCTACATCACGCACAAGCGCAACTAAATTTTCCACGACCCGAAGGGGTTTCACTGTACCGTCCCGAGGGACGGGTATGACTAGCGTAGGCGTACTCGGAGCGACTGGCGCGGTCGGCCAGCGCTTCGTTCAACTGCTGGACGGCCACCCCGAATTCGACGTATCCGTGCTGACTGCGAGCCCCGCGAGCGCGGGCGACTCCTACCGCGAGGCGGCGAAGTGGCGTCTCGACACGCCGATTCCCGAGGACGTGGCCGAGACCACCGTTCGCGCGACCGACCCCGAAGAGATTCCCGACGACACCGACCTCCTCTTTTCGGCGCTGCCCTCCGACGTGGGCGCCGCGGTCGAACCCGAACTCTGCGAGGCCGGCTTCGTCGTCTCCTCGAACTCCTCGAACGCGCGAACCGACGAGGACGTGCCGCTCGTGATCCCCGAGGTGAACGCCGACCACCTCGACCTCATCGATGTCCAGCGCGACGAGCGCGGCTGGGACGGCGCGCTCGTGAAGAACCCGAACTGCTCGACGATTACGATGGTGCCGACGCTCGCCGCAATCGACGAGTTCGGCCTCGAACGCGTCCACGTCTCGACCCTGCAGGCCGTCTCCGGCGCGGGCTACTCCGGCGTCTCGTCGATGGAGATTCTGGACAACGTCGTCCCCCACATCGGCGGCGAGGAGGCGAAGATGGAGACCGAGTCCCGGAAACTCCTCGGCGAGTTCACGGGCGCCGAAGTCCAGTACCACGACGCCGTCGTCTCCGCCTCGTGCAACCGCGTGCCGACCCTCGACGGCCACCTCGAGAACGTGTTCGTGGAGACCGACGACGACCCGACGCCCGCGGACGTCGCCGACGCGCTCGCGGACGCGCCGACCCTCGACCTGCCGAGCGCGCCCGACCCCCTGATTCGCGTGTTCGAGGAGCCCGACCGCCCGCAGCCGCGCCTCGACCGCATGGCCGGCGACGGCATGGCGGTCGCCGCGGGCGGCATCCAGACCACCGACACCGGCCTCCAGTACAACTGCCTCGCGCACAACACTATCCGCGGCGCCGCCGGCGCGAGCGTCCTCAACGGCGAACTGCTCGCCAGCGAGGGCTGGCTCTGAGAACGGACCGAGCGTTTTAGCCCGGCCCTCGCGAACACATCCCCGTGACCCGCGTCGAGTGGACGTACACGGTCGAGACCAGTCGATTCCTCCGTCTGCTCGCGGTGGCGGGCACGGGCGCGATTGGCTCGCTCTTCGTCTTCCTCGCCGTCGCCCTCGGCTTCGTCGTCGTCGACTTCCTCCTCGCCGGCGAGTTCGCGATTCTCGGCGTCCTGCTCGCGTTCGGGCTGCTCGGCGCGCGTCGACTCGCGACCCACGCCGCGCTCTTCGGCAGCGAGACCCCGACCGTCACCGACCTCCTACCGGCCCGGGAACTGCTCGCGGCGAGCGTCTCGTGGGCAGTTTTGCTCGTCGCACTCGTGGCCGCCGGCGTGCAGTCGGAACTGGCGTTCGGCGCCCTCGTGCTCGTCGCGTTCGTCGCTCTCCCGCTCGTCGCGTTCCTCCGAAGCGACGGCTACGTCGACACCGACGAGGGCGTGGTCGCCGTCGACAGAACCGGCGGCAGCGGCAGGGACGGAACGCTCGCCGGGGTCGACGCGGTCCGGCGATACGACCTCGGGCACATCGCCGTTCTCCGCGTCCGCTACCACGACGGCACGGGCTCGTCGGCTCCGCGACTCCTGACGGTTCCCGTCGAGCGGGCCGGCGCCGTCAAGCGCGCCCTCGTCTCCAGCGACGCCGAACCGCCGGAGAGCGACCGGAATCCGCTGATAGCGAAGACGCTGTACGCGTTCGCGCTCGGGTCGTTCGCGGTCGCCGCCGGGTTCGGCTACTTCGCGTGGACGGCGGACGGCGACGCCACCGGCATCGGCGTCTACGTCGCGCTCTTCGTCGGCGTCTTCGGCCTGCTGTTCGCGTGGCTCGGCTACACCGAGGGCTAGTCAACTCGATTTTCCAGTTTTTCGCCGGCGTCCAGATTACGGACGTTCGTCGCGAGAATTTCAGCGAGGCGCGGCCAGTGTTCCGGCGTGTGGCCGGCGTTGTGCGGCGTGAGCAGGACGTTCTCGAAGTTCCAGAGCGGGTGGTCCTCGGGCAGCGGCTCGGGGTCGGTGACGTCGAGTGCGGCGCCGCGAATCGACTGCTTGCGGACGGCGTGGACGAGCGCGTCGGTATCCACGACGCCGCCGCGCGCGACGTTCACGAGCACGCTCTCCGGCGGGAGCGTGTCGAACTCGGCCTCGCCAATCAGGCCGCGGGTGGCATCGGTGAGCGGCGTCGCGAGCACGAGGTAGTCGGTGCGAGCGAGCGCGTCGTGAACCGCCTCGTCGTCGAACCCGACGACTTCGTCGGTCGGCCCGCCCTTCTCGGGCGTGTACCGGATTCCGACGGTGTCCACGTCGAATCCTCGCAGTCGCTCCACGACGGCGTGTCCGATGGCGCCCATCCCGACGACGGTGGCGGTGGAACCGCCGAGTTCGCGGGCCTGATAGTGGCGGTACTCGCGATTCCGCTGACGGCGCCACCCCTCGTGGAGGTCGCGGGCGAATGTCAGGAGATAGCCGAGCACCTGTTCGGCGATGCTCGGCGCGTGGATGCCCGCGGCGTTCGTCACGGCGACGCCGCGCTCGCGGAGTTCGTCCATCGGCAGGTGGCCGTAGCCGGCGTACGCACAGGCGAACAGGTCGAGGGCACCGGCGGCCTCGAGCAGGTCGCTGTCGATGCTGCAGCCGGTGACGACGCGCGCGTCGGCGACGAGTTCGCGCTCCTCGCTCGGCGTGCGCGCCAGCGCCACCTCGCGGTCGGGCAGGCGCTCGCGGAGTTCCGCGGCGTACTCGTCCATCGACAGGCCGTGTGTCCCCCTCCGTAACACCACGATGTCGGTCATCGCCTGCGACGTGGACGCCGCCGGTCGTAAGCGTTGTGCGACGCGAACCCGGCCGCGTTCCCGGCGCATATCGCCTCGACAGCGCCCCTCTCCTCCGAACGCGCCCTACTCGCCGGTTTCCGAGGGGTTTTTCCGTCGTATCGTGTACGACCGAACGATGAGTCAGTCCCAGCCTCTCTCGTGCGCGGCGAAACTCGCGCGCGTCGTGCTGGACAACTGCGGCCCGCTCTCCGCCGAGGAAGTGGCCGACGAGGGACGCCTCTCGGAAGCCCAAGCCCGCGACGCGCTCGAAGAACTCGACGACGCGGGCCTCGCGGACTGCGTCTGCGGGCTCTGCCCGACCAAGCAGGAAGTGTACGCCCTCACCGACGAGGACGGGGCGTAACCCTCTTTCTCCGCGGCCCCCAACAGCACGTTGCGCGCCGTTAGTCCCCGACCGAGTCTGTCCACTCGGACGCGATGACCGCTCGGAGAACCCCGGCGTGCGACATCCGGTCGGCTCAGCCGGCCCGCGCCCGCGGTCGCGTCGTCACCGCGAACTGAGAGACGGCTCGCGCCGTCTCGTCATCCGGTGCTCGCTTCGCGAGCGCCCGACTCGCCGGCTACCGCCGGCTCGTCAATTGGGGAGTCTGATGGACTCCCCCGCCCGCCACGAGGGTTTCCCGGCCGACGCGGCACGCCGCCACGGGATGAGGCCGGTCGTTAGTGTCGCGGGCGCACACTGAGGCCTTCCAGCGCCCGCTGTGTTCTGTTTCGGATTAGCCAAACACTCAAGAATCACCTGCGCCTATCTCCCGCCATGGCGACGATCGAAATCGACGACGACGTCTACGAGGCGTTACAGCTCCCGGAAGCGGAGCGGTCGTCTGCGATGAAGCGAGAGTTGGCGGTCTCGCTGTACGCCCGTGACGTTCTCTCGTTCGGGAAGGCGCGCGCCCTGGCCGGGCTGTCGAAGCGGGAGTTCCAGCGCCTGCTCGGCGAGCGTGAGATTCCCCGCCACTACGGCGAACGGGAACTCGAAGAAGACATCGAATATGCCGAATAGCCGGCTGGTCGTCTCGGACACGTCCCCGTTGTTGAACCTCGCACTCATCGACCGACTCGGCCTCCTCGAAGCCCAGTTCTCGGAAGTTACGGTTCCACAGCAGGTCTGGGACGAGCTTACCGACGGGGAGGATGGACTGGAGGCGCTCCGTGCGTTGCGCGACGACGGATTTCTACACCTCGTCGAGGTGGAACGCTCGGACTTGTTCGTGGAGCTCTTCCACGAACTCGACCTCGGTGAAACGGCGGCAATCTGTTATGCCGTCGAGGAGGACGCTAACTTCGTTTTGCTCGACGAGCGAGACGGACGACGCGTCGCCCGCAGACACGACTTGGACGTCACGGGCGTAATCGGAATTCTCCTTCGCGGAGCGAACACTGGGTCGATCGACTTGAAACACGAACTGGACGCCCTCCGCGAAGCGGGATTCTGGATTTCCGACGACCTCTACGAACGGGTTCTCTCCGAAGCCAGATAGTCGTCCTCCTGCGAATAGGTTGCCACAGGTATCCGACTCCACGTCCGCCGAGCCTACTAGTAGATTCTCGCCCGGTAGTGTCGCGGGCGCACATTCCATCACCGTAGATACGTCTCTATCTCGTCGACGACGCTATCGACAAACGCATCCGTGACTCGACCCTGCCAGGCAATCAGGTCCTCAATCCGTG